>CALAGD010000086.1 GCA_937891425.1 uncultured Pigmentiphaga sp. | reverse complement strand
TCATGCCCTACCGCGCAGGGGCCAGAAACATCAAGCGCCATCATGTATCTCATGCACTACGCCAAACACATCGTCCGCCGCGCAAGACTCGCGCCTACGGAGCATGTGTGCCGTACGAGGTGTGGCTGCAATAGCGAAGTGATCTGAGCCCAGACAGCGGTTCAGTGGTTCGTGCACCCCATTGCGTCAGCAGCGAAAGGATAATCCGACCTACAGGAAGTGACCATGCTCAGGCTGTTCACAGACTCCAACCCTAGACGAACCAGCCCTCCCTAAGCTTCGTAGCGCCTGCCCAGCTGCAGCAGCTCGGGCGTGCCGATCAGCTCGTTGAGCTGCTCGAAATCGAGCATCTGCTCTCGCCATGGCGCGGTGGTGCCATGCCGTTTCAGGCTCCGGAAGTACCCTTGCAGCACATGCGCCAGTGCGCGGACGGTGCCGCCCGGGAAAATGGCGATGCGAAACCCGTACCGCTCAAGGTCTTCGGCAGAAGACACGGGCGTTTTCCCGCCCTCGACCATATTGGCCAGCAACGGCGCCCGGTTCGCGAACTGCTGGCAGGCATGCTGCATCTGCTCCGCCGACCGGTATGCTTCAATGAACAATGCGTCGGCTCCCGCCTCCAGGTAGCGCTCGGCCCGTTCGAGGGCAGCGTTGAAGCCTTCCACTGCCAGCGCATCCGTACGCGCCAGGATCAGCGTGTCCTGGTTGTGTCGTGCGTCGGTAGCCGCCCTGATCTTTCCCACCATTTCAGCGACCGGCACCAGCGACTTTCCGTCCAGATGCCCGCAGCGCTTGGGAAATGTCTGGTCTTCCAGCTGGATCATGGCCGCTCCGCAGCGCTCCAGGCCACGTACCGTGCGGCCCACGTTCAGGGCATTGCCAAACCCGGTATCGGCATCCACAATGACGGGCAGCGATATCCTCTCGGTAATGCTCGACAAGGTATCAACTACCTCCGTAAATGTGGTCAATCCGATGTCGGCACGGCCCAGCCGTGTATAGGCAATCGAGGCACCCGACAGATACACGGCCTCGAACCCGGTCTGCTCGGCGATCAGTGCACTCAGTGCGTCGTACACGCCCGGAGCAAGCAGGATGCGTGGCTCTGCGAGCCGCGCGGCAAGGCTATTCGACATGAAATGGCTTCCTTTGCCCGTCGTCAGGAGATGATTATCCACTGCTGCGATCGTCCGTCCACACAGTGGCAAGCCTGTGCACGAGATCGCTGCAGGTCAACACATCCGCAACATTCCGCATGTCTTCGATGGAAGTCGCATGTACCCGTGGCGAAAACGCGGCACAGCCGTCTTCCAGAACGTAGACGTGATAATCGCGGACATGGGCGTCACGCACGCTGCTGGCGACCCCGCCGTTGGTGACGATGCCGCACACGGCCAGCGTGTTGATGCCCGCGCGCCGCAACACCCAGTCAAGCTGGGTATTGAAGAATGCAGAATAGGCAACCTTGTCGACGGCAACATCAATATGAGGCAGCAGTTCGGCCACCACGCCCTGCCCCCAGCTGCCCGGCGCAAAGTCGCCATCGCGCAAGAACGGACGCAACGCTTTCAGATGCGAAGAAATCATCGCATGCCCCTGCGCATCCGGCCATAGCGTGAAACGGCTGGCCACGACCATGCCGCCAGCGCGCTTCACGGCTTCAGCCACGGTGGCTACCCGTGGCACCATGGCGAGCGCCTCGGAATTCGTGACCCCGCCCCGCGCATATGCACCCTCACACGCAAGAAAATCATTCTGCAGGTCAATGACCAGCAGGGCCATACGTCCCGAATGCTCGGAGACTGCATTTGCGGCGGACTCGCCAGCACGACCAGGCGTGCTGCCCTCTTCCTGGCTCAGTGAATTCATGGCGGTGTGTGTTCTCCCCATTACGAATGATGTCGCGCTCATGCGCGGTCTGCCGGCAAGGCTGCACTGTTCTGCAAACGGGTCTTCAATTGATTGAACAATCCGCCCGCACGGGCCATATCAAGAAGGAAATCGGGAATGGGTTCGCACTCCAGTAACCGGCCGTCGGCAGTTTCCACCAGTGGCTGCGTCGTCAGGTGCAGCCGGACCATTTCACCGTCCGCAATGCTTTCTGCCTCCGGACACGTCAGCAGGATCAGCCCCAGATTGAAGGCATTTCGAAAGTACAGACCGCCATATGACGGAGCGATGACTGCGGCGACCCCGAGGTGCACCAGCACGCCGGCAGCCTGCTCGCGTGACGAGCCGATGCCGAAATTCGGCCCGGCCACGATCACGTCGCCCCGACGCATGTCGCGGGCGAACTCGGGCCGCACCGACTCCAGACAATGGCGCGCGATCACGTCAACGCCATGCTGCATCACGTAACCTGGTGCCAGCACGTCGGTATTGATGTCCGCACCCACGCGCCAGACGTGGTGCCAGGTATCACTGGCTGTCATCAGCAAACCTCCCGGGGATCGCAAATGACGCCGCGCACGGCCGCTGCTGCTACCGTATATGGCGAAGCCAGATAGACGCACGCGGACGGAGAACCCATGCGACCCCTGAAATTTCGGGCAGTCGTGGAGATCACATTTACCTCTTCCTGGATGGCATTTCCGTAGCCAGCGCAGGCGCCACAAGAAGTAGCCAAGACCTGAGCACCGGCCTCCAGCAGCGTGGACATGATGCCTTCGCGTTCTGCACGTTCCACATCGCGGCGGCTCGCGGGTGCAACCAGCAGCCGTACGCCCGAAGCCACACGGTGTCCCCTCAGCACTTCGGCGGCTGCGCGCATGTCTTCGAGCTTCGCGCCCGTGCAGGCACCTATGTAGGCCACATGTACCGGCGTACCGGCGTGCTCATCAACGGGGGCGGCATTGGCAGGGTTATGGGGGGCCGCTACCATGGGCGACAAGCTGCTCGCGTCGAACACATGACGCGTACGGGCAGCGTCCTCGTCAGTGAACCACGGTTCGATGTCGATCTCGTGGACGCCGGCCTGCTCCAGCCACTGCCGGGTCGTCTCATCCGGCGCGATCAGGCCGGCCTGGGCGCCGAGCTCCGCGCTCATGTTCGAAAGGGTCATCCGCTCCTGCATCGACAGGCTTCTTACCGCGGGCCCGGCGAACTCTACCGCCTGGTACCTGCCGCCATTCATGCCCAGCCGCGCAAGCATGTGGAGCATCATGTCCTTGGCCATGACGCGCTCACCGACGCGCCCATCCCACCACATTTCGATGGTCTCGGGCACCTTGAGCCAAATCTCGCCTGTCACTACGACGCCGAGCATTTCAGTGCTGCCTACGCCGAACATGTACGCGCCGAAGGCGCCTGCTGTCGGCGAGTGGGAATCGCCACCAACGCACATCATGCCGGGGCGGATGTGCCCCTGCTGGGGCAGCACCACATGGCAAATGCCCAGACCGTCATATACATGAGGAAGCTGCTGCTGTCGCGCCCACGAGCGAGCGATGTCGACAATCCGGCGCGATTCATCGTCGCTCTCGGGTACGTAATGGTCGATGACCAGAACGACGCGCGATTTATCCCAGATGGTGGCGCCGAGTTCCTCGAGCATGGGTTTGAGACGCCTAGGCCCTGATGAATCGTGAAACATGGCCAGGTCGACCTTGCAGGTGACGATCTCGCCGACGTCAACGTGCAACCTTCCCGCGGCCGAAGCAATCAGCTTCTGCGCCAGCGTCTGGCCCTGCCCTGCTGTCCGTTCCTGGGTGTCCATCGAGTTCTCCACCGCGCACGTATTCCCGGTACCAAAGCCAAGCGAATCATTTTAAAAGTTTCATTGTACTAGCAATAATACATTTAATTCGCAAGCCATGGTACCGTGACTGCGGTGATGCCAGTCTGCAACAAGACTCAGGCAGCGCGGGCACCGGCAACGCCACGCCGCTGCCGGGCCGTGTCAGGAGATCAGCGGGTTACCGACCCACACGCGCGCATCCACCGCTCCACCGGGCGAGAGCTCCATCTTGTAGACGTACCGTTCCGGTGCATACAGGCCGTAGAGCAGGAGCACAGGACGATCATCAGCGTCGTACACCAGCCGGTGCACTGACAGGAGCGCGCTGCCCAACGGCACCTCCAGACGTTCGGCAACCGTCGCATCGGCCTGGCGGGCCGATACCGTCTGCGATGCGCGACCGATCTTGATGCCGGACGCTTCCAACAGAACCAGCACGGCCTCACGAGACAGCTTGCGCTTCGTCAGACCTTTGGCGAACTTCCGCGGGACCCAGCTCTCGATATGCGATACCGGGCCCGATTTGGCGCGACGCACGCGCACGAACCGCAATACCTCGCCGGAATCCTCAAGCGCCAGCAACTGTGCTACTGGGTCGGGGGCCTTCACAATGCCACATTCGACAACCTGGATGGTGGTCGCCAGGCTCGCGGTAATGAGGTTGTCGAGCAGGCCACCCAAATGCACCCGATCGCTTTGCGTTCCCGCATGCGTGCCTTCGTTGCGCACGGGGCGTGTACCTCGCCCCGCTGCCCGCTCGATCAATCCCTCTGCAGCCAGGTTTTCCAGTGCTTTGCGGACAGTGACGCGCGACACCCCAAACTCTTTCATCAGATCCAGCTCGCCCGGCAGACGCTCGTCATACCGTCCATCGCGCAAGCGTTCTTTGAGGACAAGGTACACGCTGTGATACTTCGGAAGGGGCATTGATCTTGTCATACCAGAGGTATTCCGATAATTTTATGTCTCATTGTATTCTCAATAGAACAATTCTATTGACGAAAGAGGCAAAGCCTGCTTGAATCGTTACTGGCAGTTTGTTCAACCACCTCACATTCTAAGGGCGAATCATGTACGACCACAGCAAGGACCACCCGCACCGGGCGGTGTTTGAACCACGCTGCTCTTCCGTGCGGCGCACCACCCTCGCATTGCTCGGCAAACTGGCCGCTACCACTGCTTGCACGCTACTATCCATTGGCATGACCCAAGCCGCCCAGGCAACTGAGGCAAGCTACCCCAATCGTCCAGTGAAACTGATCGTCCCGTTCAGCCCGGGTGGCGGGGCAGACATCGTCGGTCGTATCGTCGCCAACGCCCTGGGGCAGGAACTGGGCCA
>CALAGD010000085.1 GCA_937891425.1 uncultured Pigmentiphaga sp. | reverse complement strand
TGGCGTACCGACGCGATCGAGGAGGCGAACCCAGCAATGCAAACAGCGAAATCCTTGAACGGGCATTTACTGAAACGGATCGGCGCAGTCATCCTGCTGACGGCTGCTTCGGCATTTGCGGCCGGCGTGGCTGCTGCGCCTCGCGCGCTGGATTGCCCGCATGTCACACTGGTTTCTCCCTATCCGCCGGGCGGCGGTACCGACACCTTTGCCAGGCTGCTGGCGCCGGGCATGACCGAACAGCTGGGGGTAACGGTCATCGTGCTCAACAAGCCAGGCGCCAATGGCAACATCGGAACCGAGTTCGTGGGCCGTGCCAACCCCGATGGCTGCACCCTGCTGCTTGCCAACGCAGCCAACGTCGTCATCAACCGCAATCTGTACAAACTGCGGCTGGACCCGCTGCACAGCCTGCAACCCGTGGCACAGGTCGCCTCCGTGCCGCTTATCCTGTATGTGAACCCCACCCGACTCGACGTTACCACGCCGCAGGAGCTGATCAGCGTGCTCAGAGCCAATCCCGGCAAGTACAGTTTCGCCTCAGGTGGAGCTGGAACCCCCCATCACCTGGCCGGAGAACGCCTGAAGCACGACGCCGGCGTCGACATCCTGCACGTACCCTACACAGGACAGGGTCCCGCCATGGCCAATACCGTAGCAGGACACACCTCCATGGCCTTCGAGACCACCACCGTAGCGATGCCCTACCTCAAGGCTGGCATGGTGCGGCCTCTGGCGACTACCGCTCCGCATCGGCTGGCCAGCTTGCCCGACCTTCCCACCATGGTGGAGTCGGGGTTCGACGATTTCATCATCATGAGCTGGTATGCGGTCTTTGCTCCGGCAGGTGTACCCAAGGCGGTGATCCAGATCCTGCACGGTGCGGTTCTACATGCCTTGGCCAAGCCCGAAGTTGCCGAATCCATGAAAACCATGGAAGCGATACAAACCACCAGCACCATCGAAGAAGTCCGTCAGTTCGTGGACGCCGAAGCCGCCCGATGGGCGGAACTCGTAACGAAAACCGGAGTTCGGCTGGACTGATACATCAGGCTTCACGAGGGCTGGCATCATCGCCCCCCACGGTAGCCGCACTGAAGCGCCCGGTCATGCGGCTCCATTCGATCGCGCGGCTGCTCCCCTGCGCGTCGACCTATTGCTCGAAATCCTGGCGGGCGCACCAGTCTCGGCCGCGTAATGAGGCAGTCAGGCAACTGTTCACATGCATGCCCGGCGACAGGAGCACCATTTCGTAATCGCACCGGGTGGCCGCAGCCGTACTTCGGATCCGGCGCGTTCAATGAAGCACATGCCGCAAGCCTGATGGATCGTCTCCTGTTTTGACGATCAGGTTCTGCATGCGTCGAAACAGACGCCCGGAATCGTCTCTACCAGAAGCTGCGCGTGGCGCCCTTGCTCACCTGCACGAAGCTGGCGCACACGAAGCCGGTCGTCCAGGTCCATGCGCCTCTGCCACTCCAACACACCGTCAACGTTCGGGCCTTGGCCATCGTGCCTGAGCATGGCTCTGCTGGTCCAGCAACTCATGCAGGACAGGTTTGTCCCGCCTCGACCTTGACCCTGCTTTTGATCATCATTAATATACGCGCTCATCAAAAACGAACAACCGTCCTTTTCGCTGGTGGGAGGAGATCATGAAACGACGTACTGCCCTTACGCTTATTTGCGGCGCTACGGCGCTCGCCTTGTCTACGGGTACCATGGCGGCGACCTCGAACGGATACCCGTCACGAGCCATTACCATTGTTGTTCCTTTCGCTGCAGGGGGAACCATGGACTCGGCCGCGCGCATTACCGCAGATGCCTTGTCCAAACAAACAGGTGTTCCGGTCATCGTCGAGAACGTGCCCGGTGCTGGTACCACGATCGGTGCAGCCCGCGTAGCTCAGGCAGCGCCCGACGGGTATACGATCTTCTGGGGTTCCAGCTCGCTGGCCATCGTCCCCCACATCATGAAGAACTTGCGGTTTGACCCGGTTCAGTCGTTCAAGCCCGTCGGCATGGTGGCCGACTCCCCGTTCGTTCTTGTGGCCAACCCGAACAAAGGCTATAGCGATATCCGCGAGTTCATCTTCAAGGCGAAGGAAAGGGGTGACAAAACGAATTTCTCTTCGCCCGGCATCGGCTCTTCCCCGCACCTGGTTGGCGAACTGTTCAATGCCGAAACCGGCATCAAGGCAACCCACATTCCCTATGCGAGCGGAGCCCAGGCAGTTACGTCAGTTGTCGGTGGCGATGTAGACTTCACGTTCGATCCTCCTACCACCGTCGTTCCTCTCGTGAAGGGCGGAAAATTGCGCGCTCTGGCCGTCACCAGCAACGAACGCTGGAAAGACCTTCCCGATGTTCCCACGCTCAACGAAGCCGGGTTTTCACAGATCGACGTGACAGCCTGGATGGGCCTGCTGGCTCCTGCCGAAACCAAGGACGACGTAGTCACGTACCTGAACCAACAGCTCCAGGCTGCCTTGCAGGAACCTCGTGTCATCGAAACCCTGGCCAAGGCCGGCCTGATGGCACGTCCCTCCACACCCGAACAGTTTGGCGCGCGCATTGCTGGCGATAGCAAACGTTGGGGCGATCTGGTCAAGGCAACGGGCATCTCCGTCCAGTAGGAACGCTGCTGAAACGCTGCAATCTTCCTTCTACTGCAGCGTTTCTCTCATCCGGGCCTGTTCGAGACAGACATGCGAGTGGCGCTGCTGCCACTCGCCCTGGCATCCGGAAAGTCACCAGCGACCCGACAACAGGCAACCCGTCCACCACAGATTCAAGTCATGATATTTGATGCTTTTTCACTGTCCGGTCTGGAGCTCAAGAGCCGTTATGCCATGGCGCCGATGACCCGCGCATTCGCCCCCGACGGCATTCCAACGGAAGCAAACGCAGCATATTATCGGCGCCGCGCCGCTGGCGGAGCCGGGCTGATCATCACCGAGGGCGTGTACGTCGATCATCCCACGGCCGGTGCACAACGCGACGTGCCCGTCCTGCATGGTGATGCGGCCCTGGCGGGCTGGCGCCTGGTTACCGACGCCGTACATGCCGAGAACAGCCGCATCTTTGCACAGCTCTGGCACGTGGGCCTGGCGCGCTCCCGCAAGGATATCGAGCGTACGGGCCTGTTGTCGTCAAGTCCATCCGGCTGCGTGGAGGACGGCGTCACTTTGTCGGAACCCATGACGCAACGCGACATCAAGGAAGTCGTTGCAGCATTTGTCCGATCGGCTGCCAACGCCAGGAAGGCCGGCTTCGATGGCATCGAGCTGCACGCGGCACACGGCTATCTGATCGACACTTTCTTGTGGGAACGAACCAATCAGCGCACCGATGCCTATGGCGGTGACATTCAGCGCAGAACCCGCCTGGCATGCGACATCATCGCGGAAATCAAGCGCAGCGTGGGCCCCGGCTTTCTGGTGGACGTACGACTGTCCCAATGGAAGCAACAGGACTATCGCGCGGTGCTTGCTCATACGCCTGCCGAATGGGAAGCCTACCTCACTCCCATGGTCGAGGCAGGCGCCGACATCTTCCACATTTCTACCAGGCGTTTCTGGGAGCCTGCTTTTGAAGGCAACCCAAGCACCCTCGCGGCGCTGACCAAACAAATCACCGGCAAGCCGGTCATTGCCGTCGGATCCGCAGGGCTGACTCAGGCCAAGGAACCCGGCTGGGAGCGCGGTGACGACTGGTCGATCGCCCCGGTGAAAAGTATCGAGTACATCGAAGAAGCCATGGCTCGGGGGGATTTCGACCTGATCGCCATGGGGCGGATTCTTCTTGCCAACCCTGACTGGGGTCATCTGGTACGTGCCGGACGGTTCGATGAACTGCGCCCCTACACGCGCGCGTCACGCGACATCCTTTACTGAAACCACAAGTCATGAACATGGATAAGCCCTTCGAAAGGAAGGTGTATCCCTTCCGTCCTTGCATCGAACAGACTGCGCACCAGAAACTTCGGCACCCGGTGGTCGTTCTGGGCGCCGGGCCAATTGGCCTGAGCGCCGCCATCGACCTGAAGCTCAAGGGCGTGCCGGTCATCATCATCGATCGCGAAAATACCGTCTGCGAGGGTTCGCGCGCCATCGCCTACTCGCAGCGCACACTCGAGATCTGGAACCGCCTGGGCATTGGCCAGCGAATCGCAGCAAAGGCCGTAGGCTGGGAGACGGGCAAGATTTTCTATCGCAACGACCTGCTCTACCAGTTCAACATGCGAGCAGAACCATTCCAGCGCACGCCGGCCTTCGTGAACCTTCAGCAGTACCACCTCGAAGAATTCCTGATCAAGCGCTGCGAGGAACTGGGCATCGAAATTCGCTGGGAGACGACACTCGTCGACCTTGAACAGTTGCCCGAAGGCGGTGTGAAGCTGATGCTGGAAACACCGGCTGGCTCGTACGAAAGCGAATGCGACTGGCTGATTGCAGCTGACGGCGCACGCTCAACAGTACGCAGGCTGCTCGGGCTGGAGTTCCGCGGCAAGGTGTTTGACGAGCGCTTCCTCATCGTCGACATCCGCATGAAAGGGGATTTCCCCGCCGAGCGCTGGTTCTGGTTCGACCCGCCTTTCAACCCGGGTCAG
The DNA here is from genome assembly GCA_937891425.1 of uncultured Pigmentiphaga sp. Taxonomy (GTDB): domain Bacteria; phylum Pseudomonadota; class Gammaproteobacteria; order Burkholderiales; family Burkholderiaceae_B; genus Verticiella. The sequence continues at coordinate 1,990 of CALAGD010000085.1, read as the reverse complement.
TCCGCGCTGCTTCACATGCAGGCCGACAACGTCTGGCGCGTAGGCATGCAATTGGGCGTGAACCTCGCTGACGACTTCGATGTCGAGCGCGAGAAAAGCCCCGAACGGGTCATTCCGCGCCTGCGGGCCATGCTTGGCGACAAGTACGACTTCGAACTGGAGTGGGCCTCGATCTACACCTTTCAGTGCCGCAGGCTCGAGCGCTTCGTCCACGGCAACATCATCTTCGCCGGTGATTCGGCCCATCAGGTCTCGCCTTTCGGCGCACGCGGGGCCAACTCGGGTGTACAGGACATCGACAACCTGGTGTGGAAACTGGTGCGCGTAATGCGCGGCGAAGCCCCCGTAGCGCTGCTAGACACCTACGACCTCGAACGCGGTCAGGCTGCCGACGAGAACATTCTGCACAGCACCCGCGCCACGGACTTCATCACTCCCAAGAGCCCGATGTCGCTTGCCTTCCGGCATGCGGTACTCACCCTGGCACACAAGTACGAGTTCGCGCGGCCAGTGATCAACTCCGGCCGCCTTTCCACGCCCTCCACCTATGCAGGATCTCCACTGTCTGCCGAGGACATCGACGCGTTCAGCACCGATACCGTGCCCGGTGCTCCTTGCATCGATGTGCCCCTGTTGCACAGCGGACAGCCTGCCTGGCTGCTTGATCATCTGGGCGGCCAGTACGTTTGCGTGATCTACGCCGCCCAGGCTCAGCACAACGCGCTACTAGCGACCATTCGCAAGCTCCCCGCAGAAGTTTCCACGCTGGTGATCTCCCCGAAAGACGCGCCCGGCAACATTGTCGACCATGAAGGTCTCTTCGCGCTACGCTACGACGCGCGCCCAGGCACGGCCTACCTCATTCGACCGGACCAGCACGTTGCGGGGCGCTGGCGCGCCATGGATGCTACGCGGGTGGCAGCCATGCTGCCGACCAAGCAACTGGTAATGGAGGCAAATGCATGAATGCTCTCAACCTGAAACCGAACTGGACCGACGTTGACCGCTTCTATGCCTCATTGATGGACCTCCATCGGGGACGCACGGCGGAAGAATCCGAGGCCATCAATACCCGTCTGATTCTGCTGCTGGCCAATCACATTGGCGACGTCGAGATACTTGAACAAGCCATGGCCGTCGCAAGCGAACCGTTCGGTCCTGCCCCCGCCTGATGTCCGGGTTGCGGAAATGTTGCATCAAACGTGCAACGATTCCATGCCCTGATCGAATTGGGAGAGGAGAGCTTCGATGACAGTTGCCGCGAACTTCGATGATGAAACATGGTGCAAGGGAAAACCACTTCCTGCGGTGACGCCGGAATCTGAGGCGTTCTGGACCGGCGGGCGCGATCAGAAGCTCATGATCGCCCGGTGCGGCGACTGCGGGCGCCTGCACCACCCACCCTTGCCGATCTGCCCTCACTGCCAGTCGTGGTCGGTCGCGCCGGTACCCGTGTCTGGTGAGGGCGTCGTGGTCAGCTACACCATCAATCACCAGGCATGGCTGCCCAACATGCAGGTTCCTTTCGCGATAGCGTATGTCAGCCTGTGCGAACAGAGCGACGTCTGGCTGCTCAGCAACATCGTCGATTGCCGGCCCGACCAGGTTCAGATTGGCATGCGCGTCAGATGCCGTTTCGTGCAGCACGAAGACGTATGGCTGCCTGTGTTCTTTCCCGCAGGAGACGACACATGATCTACGGCGAAAAGAACGTGGCCATCACGGGCATCGGGCTCTCCGAGGTCGGCCGCCCGGCTCAGGCATCCCCACGGGAGCTCGCGCTGCGCGCCTGTCTGGCAGCCATCCAGGATGCTGGTCTGAACCGCTCCGACATCGACGGCATCGCAACCTGGCCCGGCTTCCTGGGCGGCACCAGCGGAATGTCTGACGTTGCCATCCACGACATTCGCATCGGCCTTGACCTGAAGCTCAACTGGTTCACCAGCGGGCGCGAAACACCAGGCCAGTTTGGCGCCATCTTCGATGCCAT
>CALAGD010000084.1 GCA_937891425.1 uncultured Pigmentiphaga sp. | reverse complement strand
GCTGTTCATCGTACGCAAGCACCGGCACGTCAGCGAGGAAGACATCCGCCGGCACTGCCAGCACGAGCTGACGCGCTACAAAGTGCCGCGCTACATCGAGTTTCGCGATGAGCTGCCGAAATCGAACGTGGGGAAAATATTGCGGCGCGTGTTGCGCGAGGAACAGGCCCGCTCAGGCGCCCATCACGAAAGTAGTCACCCAGTACCCGCCCACCAGCAGCCACACGAATAGCAGGGCTGCGAGCACCAGCACGCGCGGGCCGGCCTGCCGCATCTTCGACCACCGCGTTTCCACACCCAGCGCCGCCATGGCCATGGTAAGCGCGAACGTGTCGATACGATTGATGTGCTGGATCCAGTCTTGAGGGATCACCCTGCTGGAGGCGAGCAGAATGCAGGCCAGGAACCCGAGCGCAAACCAGGGAATGGGCAGTCTTGGCCGTTGCGCCTTGCCGTGGGGCTGAGCATTCGCGCTGCCGGCGCCGGCCCGGGCCTCCGCAACCGGCTGTTCCGCCTTGTGTGCCAGCCACGCCCCGAGCAACAGCAGCAAGGGTACCAGCATGGCCACCCGCGCCATCTTCACGATCGTGGCTGCCTGCACCACGCTGGAATCGATGGCGCTGGCAGCCGCCACCACCTGGGCCACCTCGTGCACGCTGCCGCCGATGAATACGCCAAGAGCCGCGGCACTCATGGGAAAGAACCCCGCGTGGTACAGGACGGGGTACAGGAACATCGACAGGGTACCGAACAGCACGACCGTAGCCACTGCAACCGCGCTCTTTTCCGGGCGCGCCCGCAAGGTGGATTCAAAGGCCAGCACGGCAGCGGCTCCGCAAATGGCACTGCCAGCGGCAGCAAGCAGCGTCGTTTCACGATCGAGCCGCAACAGGCGGCCCAGCAAAACACCCAGCCCCAGGGTACCAAGCACCATGATCACGGCGACGGAAAGACCCGGCACCCCGACTGACAGCAATTCCTGGATACCGATGCGAAGTCCATAAAGGGCCACGGCGATGCGCAGCAGGCGCCGCGCTGCGAAATTCACCCCTGCAGACCATTGCGCCGGCATCGTACCCGGGAGCACGTTGGCGTACAACGCGCCCAGAACGATGGCCACGATGAGGGGACTGATGCCAGCAGCTGCCAACCACGGGATGCCGGCCACCTGGTATGCCAGGACAGCGAGCAGGAAAACGAAGATCAGGCCATCCCACCAGGCACGGCGGTGATGGAGCATCGATTCGGAGGGGCTGGCGACTGCGCTCATTGCCGGAAGCATTCAAGACGGTTTCCGGCAATGTTATTTCCCATCGTTATATATTAATAGTCGCAATTCATGATGAAACATATAGGTTTGCCCTATATTCAGGGCACCACCTTCATTTTTCGGCCATGACGCCAGATCAGCTGCTCACCTTCGCGACGGTCGCCGAACTTGGCAGTATCAGCCGTGCTGCCGACGCCCTCCATCTCACCCAGCCTGCCGTATCCGGGCAGCTGAAGCTCCTGCAGGATTCATTCGCGCAGCCGCTATACCGGCGTGTGGGGCGTGGCATCAGACTCACGGCGACGGGCGAGCAACTGGCCGCGCTGGCGCTGCAGCTGCGCCAGACATACGAGCGCGCCCGCGACCTGCGCGCTGCGCTTGCCGGGTTGAAGACCGGATCGCTGGCACTGGGCGCCAGCACCACGCCAGCCAGTTACCTGTTGCCCTATTTCATTGCCGAGTTCCGGGGCGCCTTTCCCACCATTCACGTCACCCTGGCCACCGGCAACACCTCTGATATCATTCACCAGCTGTCCCGCTTTGACCTGGCATTTGTCGAAGGCGCCATACCGCCTGACCTTCCCACCCATATCCAGGTATACGCTTGGCATCGCGATGAAGTCGTTGCGGTCATGCGCCGCGACCACCCCCTGGCGATGCGCCTGCAGGCAAGCGCGCTACCATACGAAGTGCCCGACGCCTGCGCTTCAGGGCTGACAACTCCACCGGACCCTGCCGCAATCCAGCCACCCTCGATGCGGTCCGGTTTCCCGGCAGCAGCCATGCATCGTCTGGAATCCCGCCCGGTGCTCGCCGAGGTTACGCTTGCAGACATCGCGCAGTATCCGGTGGTCATGCGCGAGGCCGGCTCCGGCGTGCGCAACCAGGTGGTCCAGGCGTTCCATGCGGCCGGGCTCGAACCCCGTGTTGCACTGGAACTTGCAGGCGTGGAAGGCGTACTGGAAGGGGCCCGTGCGGGGCTGGGCATCGCGTTCGTCTCGATCATGGCCATGCGATCCAGCGATCCAGCGCTCTGCGCGTTTTCCGTCGCCCCCCCGTACCGTCTCAATCGCCACATCTCGGTACTGGTGCCACATGCGCATGCACTCAGCGGCGCCGCCCAAGAATTCCTGCAGCGCTGCCTGCAACGGAATCGGGTCTGAACGCCAGCACGGCACTGAGTCAACGCATACAATCTAAGGCGTCGGAATACGCCCGTCAGCCGCCTTCCTCGCGTGTCCTCTTGCCTGGTCAGCGGTACCGGTCCGTTGCCGCCCACCCGCCACACGGCGGACGCATCCCTTCATGGTAGTTGAGTGCCGATGAGTTCAACGGAAATCGCTTCTAAAGCTGTCAGACGCCTGGACCACGAGGACGCCCTGCAGGCGTTGGCGGGCGTCCAGGCGCTGCTGCAGCGACAGCGGCTGGTTGAAGAACTCGTGCACCGGCAGGAAGAGGGCGATGACCGCGCGCCCCTCGTCGAAGGCGTCATCCAGCGCAAGCACGAGGCCGAGCTACGGCAGTTGCTCGCTGACCTGCATCCAGCCGACCTCGCCTTCATTCTGGAGGCCTTGCCGCTCGACGAGCGGCAACGCGTGTGGCAACTGGTGCCGGTCGAGGACCGTGGTGACGTCCTGCTCGAAACCAGCGAGAGCGTGCGCGGTTCGCTCATTGACGCAATGGATCGCGAGTCGCTGATCGCCGCGGTAGAAACGCTGGATGCCGATGAACTGGCCGATCTCGCCGACGAGCTGCCCGACGATGTCGTGGCTGCGGTTCACCAGAGCCTCACCGAAGCCGAACGCGCCCGACTGACGGCGTCCATGAGCTATCCCGACGACTCGGTCGGTGCAATCATGGACTACGACCTGGTCCGCGTGCGCGAACATGTCACGGTCGAAGTGGTACTGCGTTATTTGCGGCGCCTGCCCGAACTACCCGACCATACCGACCAGATCTTCGTGGTCGACCGGCAGGAGCGCCTCAAGGGCACCATCTACGTCACGCGGCTGCTCATTTCCGAGCCCGACACGCGCGTTGTCGACATCATGGAAAGCGACATGCTCACGCTCAGTCCGCACGACGAGGCGGCCGACGCGGCACGGGCATTCGAACGCTACGACCTGGTCTCGGCCCCCGTCATCGACGAGCAGGGCCGACTCATTGCACGCGTGACGGTGAACGACGTGCTCGACGTCATCCGGGAAGCCTCGGAAGAGCAACAACTGTCGCAGGCCGGTCTGCACGACGAAGACATCTTCGCCCCCGTAAGCCGTTCCGTGCGCAATCGCATGCCATGGATTCTGATCAATCTGCTCACGGCCGGTACCGCGGCGTTCATCGCATCTCGGTTTGAAGATACGGTCAGCCAGATCGTGATCCTGGCCTTCCTGATGTCCATCGTCGCCGGGATCGGCGGCAATTCGGGCAACCAGACCATGACCCTGGTCATACGCGCCCTGGCTACCACCCACCTGCACCCCAACAATATCTGGCGCCTGGTGCGGCGCGAACTCACCGTCACCCTGCTGGTGGGCGTGTGCGGCAGCATGGTTGCCGCCCTGTTTGCCTATGCCATTTCGGACTCGGTCGGATTGGGGGCAGTCATGCTCGCAGCCATGATCATCAACATGCTGATCGGGTCCATCGTGGGAATGGGCGTGCCGCTGCTTCGGGCGCGTTTCGGCAAGGACCCTGCCATCGGCTCATCGGTGCTGTTGACGTTCGCCACCGACTCGCTCGGATTTCTGGTCTTTCTGGGCCTGGCCAGCCTGTTCCTGCTTTGAGTACCGCAAGAACGAATACGCCCTGCCGGATGCCAGCAGGGCGCAGTTGCCGGGTGGTCGAGGCCACCGGGTAATTGCAGGCGCTCCTATGCCAGTGCGCCGTGGCAGTGCTTGTACTTCTTGCCACTGCCGCACGGGCAAGGCTCGTTGCGGCCCACCTTGGGCACCGAGCTTGCCAGGATGGCGGCCACGGCACGGCGGGCTGCTTCCTCCTGGGCGGCTGCTGCCGCCGCAGCGGCGGGATCGGCGTTGGCAGCTGCCGTATCGCCTGCTTCCGCATGCTGATACTGCACGTTCTGCACCTGCGGCTCGGCAGCCGCTTCCGCGGCACGCGCCTCTTCAGCCGACTGGATGCGCACCGTCAGATACACCCGGACGGCATCACGACGGATGCGGTCGAGCATGTCGGAAAACAGCTCGAATGCTTCGCGCTTGTATTCCTGCTTGGGATTCTTCTGGGCATAGCCGCGCAGGTGTATCCCTTGCCGCAGGTGGTCGAGCGCCGCCAGATGTTCGCGCCAATGCGTATCGATCGCCTGGAGCATGATCGAGCGCTCGAACTGGTTCCAGGTTTCGCTGCCGACGCGATCGATCTTGCCTTGGTACACGTCGAGGGCCACATTGATCACCCGCGAAAGTACTTCGTCATCCGACAGGTTGGGCTCTTTCTCGAGCATCTCGACCAGCGGAACCTGCACCTGCCAGTCTTTTTCGAGCACCGTCTGCAACGCCGGCAGATTCCACTGCTCTTCCAGCGACTCGGCAGGGACATACTCGCGCACGATCTCGGTCATGGTGGCGGTGAGGAGCCCGCGCACCATTTCGTTGATGTTCTCGGCCTCAAGCACCTCGTTGCGCTGTGAGTAGATGACCTTGCGCTGGTCGTTGGCAACGTCGTCGTATTCGAGCAGCTGTTTGCGAATGTCGAAGTTGCGCGCCTCGACCTTGCGCTGGGCGGACTCGATCGACCGGCTGACCATCCCTGCTTCGATGGGTTCGCCTTCCGGCAGCTTGAGCCGCTCCATGATGGCACGCACGCGGTCTCCCGCGAAGATGCGCATCAGCGGGTCTTCCAGAGACAGGTAGAAACGCGACGAGCCCGGGTCGCCCTGGCGGCCCGCACGACCCCGCAGCTGATTGTCGATGCGCCGCGACTCGTGCCGCTCGGTACCGATGATGCGCAGGCCACCCGCCGCCTTCACCTGTTCATTCAGAGGCTGCCATTCCTTGCGCATCTGTTCGATGCGGGCCTGGCGCTGCTCTTCGCCAAGCGTATCGTCGGCACGCAGCAGGTCGATCTGCTTGTCGATGTTGCCGCCCAGCACGATGTCGGTTCCGCGGCCAGCCATGTTGGTGGCGATGGTGATGCGTCCTGGCTTGCCGGCTTCGGCAATGATCTCCGCCTCACGCGCGTGGTGCTTCGCGTTCAGCACCTGATGGGGCAGTCCTTCGCGCGTAAGCAGGTCGGACAGCAGCTCGGAATTCTCGATGCTGGTGGTACCCACCAGCACGGGCTGGCCACGCTGATGGCAGTCACGGATGTCGGCAATGATGGCCGCGTACTTCTCTTTGGCGGTCTTGAAGATCTGGTCGTTCTGGTCGACCCGGATCATGGGCCGGTTGGTGGGGATGATGACGGTTTCCAGTCCGTATATCTGCTGGAATTCGTAGGCTTCGGTGTCGGCCGTACCCGTCATGCCCGCCAGTTTCTCGTACAGGCGGAAATAATTCTGGAAGGTGATTGAGGCCAGCGTCTGGTTTTCCGCCTGGATCTTCACCCCTTCCTTCGCTTCCACCGCCTGGTGCAACCCGTCGGACCAGCGCCGCCCCACCATGAGGCGCCCCGTGAATTCATCGACGATGATGACTTCACCATTCTGCACCACATAGTGCTGGTCGCGGTGGAACAGGGTATGTGCCCGCAGGGCGGCCATCAGGTGATGCAAGAGAATGATGCGCCGCGGATCGTAGAGCGATTCACCCGGGGGCAGCAACCCCATTTCGGCCAGAATGGCCTCGGCACGCTCGTGTCCGGCTTCCGACAGGAAAACCTGACGGTTCTTTTCGTCGACCCAGTAATCGCCCTCGGGTTCGGGCTCGTGCGGCTTGGGCTCGGCAGCCATGCGCTTGAGCAGTGGTGGCACCGCATTCATGCGCACGTAGAGATCGGTGTGGTCTTCCGCCTGCCCCGAGATGATGAGGGGAGTACGCGCCTCGTCGATGAGAATGGAGTCTACCTCGTCGACGATGGCGTAGTGCAGCCCGCGCTGGCGCCGATCCTGCACCCGGTACTCCATGTTGTCGCGCAGGTAGTCGAAGCCGAACTCGTTGTTGGTACCGTAGGTGATGTCGGCGGCGTATGCTGCCTGCTTCTCTTCATTGGGCTGGTGCGGCACCACGACCCCGACGGACATGCCCAGGAAGCGGTACAGACGCCCCATCCATTCCGCATCGCGCGTGGCGAGATAGTCGTTTACCGTGACTACGTGAACGCCCTTGCCCGTCAAGGCGTTCAGGTAGGCGGGCAGGGTTGCCACCAGCGTCTTTCCTTCACCCGTGCGCATTTCGGCAATGCGCCCGGTGTGCAGGGCAATGCCACCCATGAGCTGCACATCGAAATGACGCATGCCAAGCACGCGCTTGCCGGCTTCGCGGACTACCGCAAAGGCCTCGGGCAGCAAGGCATCCAGCGACTCGCCGTTGGCGTGGCGTTGGCGAAACTCTGCAGTCTTCGCCTTCAGCTCGTCGTCGGAAAGTCTGGAGATTTCCGGTTCGAGCGCATTGATGCGTGCAACTTGTGCACGAAATTGCTTGAGCAGCCGGTCGTTCCGGCTACCGAATATTTTCTTGAGCAGGTTGAAAGCCATCTACGCACGACTCCGGCACGCTGGCCGTAATGCTAGTTTGTCACGGAAGTGACGCCCAGGGTGAAAGTTTGGTGTCAAGCCATCCAGTGTATCACCCAGTCGCTACGCTCTGTAAAGACTCGCTCCGGGTTAGACGCGGAGGGCTGCGTGGAACTCCCCGGCCCGATTACTTGCTGGCCAGAGTGGCACCCTGCTGCGGGGGCGCCAGGAAGCGGCGTGGGTCGACGGCGCGCCCGGCCAACCGTACTTCGAAATGCAGGTGCGGCCCGGTGGACCGGCCGGTAGAGCCCACGGTGGCAATCTTCTGCCCGGCATAGACCAGGTCGCCACGCTTGACGAGCAGCTTCGAGGCGTGGGCGTAACGGGTGACCAGGTCATTGCCGTGGTCGATCTCCACGAGATTGCCATATCCACTGAGCCGCCCAGCGTACGTTACGATACCCCCGGCCGCGGCCAGAATGGGCGTGCCGCGCGGCGCGGCGAAATCGATGCCTTCATGGAAGGCCCGACGCCGTGTGAACGGGTCACGCCGCGGACCATATGACGACGTGTCGTAGGCATAGCCTCGGACCGGCATGGTCGATGGCGTCAGCGCACGTGCCGCCGCCAGCATCGTCAGGCGCTGGTCGAGCACGCTGAGGAAATCGGTGCGTTCCGAAAAGCGGCGCTGCAGGGCGTCGAGTTCGGCGTCAAGCAGGTGGAGCGACACGGGAGAATCGTCTTCGATGAGCGGCCCCCCCTGCCCGCCCGAGAGATGCTCGAACTCGTACGTTTCGGGCGTCACCCCCGCCACGTTGGCCAGCCGCTCGCTGAGCGCATCCAGCTGCAGCAGGCGTGCTTCAAGTTCACCTATCTTGCGGGCAAGCACCTCAAGCTGTTCGCGCGTCGCCGGGTCGGCGTTTGCCACACGCTGCGCGGTGGAACGATACAGTGTGACCCGCGGGCCGCCATCTGCGAGGGCCTCGCCTGAACGAGCCGACGCGGCGTCGTCGGCCGCCTGCCCATACCACCGCGCCGCCAACGCGGACAGCCAGTGCTTGCTGGTAGTCCAGATGGACTCGGCCGCCGCGCTGCGGTCTTCGAGCACACTTTCACGACGGCCTGGTGTCGGCCCCATCCGCGCGTCTGTCGAGTGCGAGGCGAGCAAGGCGGAGGACTCGGGCCGCGTCGCAAGGCCGTTGGGTTCCGGGGCCCAGGCTGGCAGAACATTGGGAATGGGTGCAGACAACGTCACCAGCCGCGCCGGGTCGAGCGCGACACCGCCGCTACCCCCGCTGGCGACTGAACGCATCAGGCTGGCGACCGACAGGTCTGCCAGCGCGACATTGCCCGCCGGCATGCTGGCCAGCACGCCGGTGCGCGAAGCAACCTGCCACGCGATGGAGCTGACACGGAAGTCGCGCGCGGCGCTGGAAGCGAAGGGCATGACCGGCACGGGCCAGCCCGATAGACCGAGATCCATGGCCCTTGCCGGCATTCCTGCATCGGCAGGCACGTCTATTGCGAAGAGTACATCGGCATTCGCGGCAAGCACGGATGAAGTCACTGGACTTGCAGCACCGCGCGCTGTGCCCGGCATCGGCCCGGCGGATGCATTGCCAGCCACTACGGCAGCATTGCCATCAATGGGCCAGTCGACAAATGCCCTGGCGTCGTCGACCACGAATGCGCTTGTTGGCACCGTGGCCGGAATCACGGGGACATCATGGTGTGTGGAAACCGTGTGGTGCAGGAGCCAGAGCGTCGCGCCAGCAGCCACGAGGGCGCGCACCGCCATGCCCGCGTATCGGCGATCGAGCCTGATGACCCGCTCCTTCTGGCTCCGTGTATGCTTGATAATGATTTGCACGCAATAATCGCCCTGGAAATTACCCGTAGACTGGAAAGACGCCGGACACACCATGACACCCGACGCCCTGACGTGGTTGAACCGCACCGGACCCGGAGCCAGCCTGGTGGCAACCGCTGTCCGGCTCATGCAGCTGCAGCAGAGCATCGAGCGCAGCCTGCCCGAACCCCTTGACACGGCATGCCAGGTTCTGAAATGGCAAGACGAGACCCTGACCCTGGGCGTGCCTACCGCCGCGCACTCGACCAAACTTCGCCAATTGTTACCACGCTTGGCAAATCGTTTACAAGCCGATGGGTGGCAGGTTAACCAGATCAGGGTGCGAATTCAAGCCCGCCCCTTGCAACTGCCGCACACGCCCCGCCATCCCCCACGCGACATTCCCCCCGAGGGGCTTCGCGCATTTGCGGAGTTGCAGGGACAGCTCCGCGAGGGTCCGCTTGCGGACGCTGTTCGACGGCTGGTTGGTAACCGATTACGTTGAGACCGCTTCCCCGCCAGACATCAGCGAGAGCCCGGCGAGCACCGGACGCGGCGGGGCGAGGCTGGTACGGACGCTCAGGCGAGCGCCCACTCGCTTCGAACACCGGCTGGTGCATCAGCCGGTGATTCGAAGGTAGCCAGCTCCCAGGCATCTTCACGGGCCAACAGCGCCCGCACCAGCTTGTTGTTCAGGCCATGCCCCGACTTGTGCGCCACATAGCGCCCAATGATGGGCCGTCCAATGAGATAAAGATCACCGATCGCATCGAGGATCTTGTGCTTGACGAACTCGTCGTCGTAGCGCAGACCATCTCCGTTGAGCACCCGGTATTCGTCCATGACGATGGCATTGTCGAAACTGCCGCCACGTGCCAAGCCCATGGAGCGCAGCGCTTCCACATCGTTCACGAAACCGAAAGTACGGGCGCGGGCGATTTCGCGGACATACGACTGGTGCGCGAAATCGATGGATGCAAAATTGGCGGTAGCCTCGATGGCAGGGTGACGGAAATCGATGGAGAAATCGAGCGCGAAACCATCGTACGGTTCGAGCCGCGCCCATTTTGCGTCACGCCCATCTCCCTCGCGCACCTCCACCGCCTGCTTCACGCGAATGAACCGCTTGGGCGCCGCCTGTTCTTCGAGCCCGGCGGACTGCAGCAGATACACGAAGGTGTTGGCGCTGCCATCCATGATGGGCACTTCCTCGGCCGTGAGATCGACATGCAGATTATCGATACCCAGGCCGGCACACGCCGAAAGCAGATGTTCGACCGTGGAAACGCGCACCCCGTCTTTCTGCAGCACCGAAGCGAGGCGCGTGTCACCGATGAGGTGGGCCTTGGCCGGGATGTCGACGGGCTGAGGCAGGTCGATGCGGTGGAAAACGATACCAGTGTCAGGGGCAGCCGGACGTAGCGTGAGATGTACGCGGCGGCCAGAGTGCAGGCCGATGCCGGTCGTACGAACTACGCTCTTCACGGTGCGCTGACGAAACATGTGGGTGTGCTGCAAGAGAGAACTCAAAAAAGATGCCCTATTTTAACCTTACTGCATCCTTACGAGAACTGAGATTCGCTCTCTTCCCGGCTTTGTCCAAGGCACTGATCTGACACAGCCCGCTCGCCACGCCGGGTGGCCACTAGGCGGACTTGACGACTTCGCCGTAAGCGCTGGCGTCGAGCAGGTCGCCCAGGGCGTCCGGTGAATCCGGACGCATCTTGAAGATCCAGGTTCCGTAAGGATCAACATTGAGACGTTCGGGCGCGGCCTCAAGTTCCGTATTGAATGCAATCACCTCACCCGTAACCGGTGCGTGGATATCGGACGCCGCCTTGACCGACTCGACCAGACCGGCCACATCGCCTGCCTCGAGACGTGCGCCGACCTTGACTTCCCCCACGAAGACCACATCACCCAACATTTCCTGGGCGGGGTCGGTGATACCTACGATGACGGCGTCACCCTCCAACCGGACCCACTCATGGGTTCGGGCGTACTTGAGATCGGCGGGAAGATTCATGCGGTTCCTGGCGTAATGAACAAGGCTGGAAAAATGACCTGCTGGCCTGGCACGGCAAGTTGCGTGCCGCCGCAGCGCAAACGATGGCACGGCAGCCGAAGAAAGAGAAGCCGCGCAAGGCAAACCGATAGGCCGGATTCTGTAGGCGCACGGCACCTGCCGTGCACTGGCAATCATTCCTCTGGGTGCGCCATTGCTGACACACTCTAGCCATCTACCCGCATGCTCGGACGGGCCGTCCTTCCGGCGCGAAGCCTGCGCATGCCTATTTGATGTTGCTCCGGATGGAGGTTACCGCGTTTCACCCTGCCAGACCGTACGCCTGCGGCGCACACCATACGGAGATGGCCGTATGGGAGCGGCGCTTCGCCGCCCTCCTGGCAGACTCGTCTCTGTGGCCCTGTTCCTCGGTTTCACAGACTGGCGAACCAGCCTGCTTATCCGGACGGCTGTTAGCCGCCATCCTGCCCTGTGGAGTCCGGACCTTCCTCGAGGCTTGCGCCCCGCGATTGCCTGGCTCACCTTGCACCGTCTATTTTACCCCCTTAATCATTTCATTTGCGCGTTCGATTCTGAGACCGCGCCAACACCGATCGATTCCACCATCATCGGTTTTGCCAACCCGCTTGCACGAGGCTGTCTGCCGCCATGATGAACCGCCTGTTACGCTGGCGCACGTTGGGCGTCGCCTGCACCGCCGCCCTGGTCCTGGCCAGCACGCTGCCCGCCGAAGCCGCGTCATCACGCACCACCCGCCACGCCACGGAAAAGGGCACCGTAACTGTCACTGAAATCGTCCGGGGGCTGAAGCGCCCCTGGGCGCTTGCCTTCCTCCCGGATGGTGCCGGCATGCTGGTCACCGAGCGGCCCGGCCGCTTGCGCCATGTGAGCCCCCAAGGAGAGATCGGTCCGCCCATTACCGGCACCCCTGCGGTGTTTGCGCGCGGGCAAGGGGGTCTGCTCGATATCGCCCTGGCCCCGGACTTCGCCCACAGTCGGGTCGTCTACCTCGCTTTTTCGGAAGCTGGCCCGAACGAGCTTGCCGGCACAGCCATCGGCCGGGGCCGCCTGTCTGCGGACCTTCGGCACCTTGAGAACTTCGAAGTGATCTTCCGGCAGGAACCCAAACGCTCCACCGGCGTGCATTTTGGTGCGCGCATGGCCTTCGGTCCGGATGGACACCTGTACGTGGCGCTCGGGGAAAACAACCAACGCCCCTTCGCCCAGGATCTCGACAAGCACCAGGGCAAGATCGTGCGCCTCACCCCGGATGGCGAGGTGCCACCCGACAACCCGTTCGTCGGACGCAGCGACGTCCGGCCCGAGATCTGGTCGTATGGCCACCGCAATCCACAGGGGCTGGCGTGGCACCCGCAAACCGGCGAGTTGTGGGAACACGAACACGGGCCCCGGGGCGGCGACGAGATCAACATCATCCGTGCGGGCAGCAACTATGGCTGGCCGCGCGCCACCCATGGCATCAATTACACGGGCTTGCCCATACCTGAAGCCGAGGCCAGGTCACTACCCGGCATGGAGGATCCCGTCTACGTATGGTCGCAGTCGCCCGCCATCAGCGGGATGACGTTCTACACCGGCGAACGCGCGCCTGGCTGGAAGAGCAACTTGTTCGTGGGGGCACTGAAGAACCGCGAACTCATCCGGCTCGAGCTCCACGGCAATCGGGTGGTCCACGAGGAGCGTCTGCTGAAGGCGCTGGGTGAGCGCATACGCGACGTGCGGGCCGGTCCGGACGGCGCCCTCTACCTGCTCACCGACGAGAATGACGGTGCGCTACTGAGGGTTGAGCTGGACCCGAGCAACTAGCCAGCGGACGGGCTCTGAGGCTGACTGAACTGCTCGAGCCCCGACAGCAGCCGATCGCGCGTGTGCAATGAATGCAGGCGAGTCAACTCCAGAAAATCGTCCTCCTTGCCCACGACAAAAGCCCGCGCAAGGCGCGAGTGCTCCTCCTGCGCCTCACTGACATCTCCGGTGAAGCGTACTTCAGTGCGGATGTAGACCTCGAGAAGATTGCGGGAGTGCTGCAGCGCTTTCAGGTGGTGCGGACACGCTGCGGGCGCCAGCAAGGCATCGTGGAACTTCATGTTCAGATCGAACCACTGCGCCAGGGCCTCGCCCTGGCGGTCCTGACCGTCAGACAGCGCTCTCATTTCGGTGGCTATGGCGTACACCCTGGCGATGTCGCCTTCCGTCCGTCGCCTGATCGCCCGACGCGCGAGTTCCACTTCAAGCAGTATGCGCAGATCGAACACCTCGATGATTTCGTCCCGGTTCAGCTCGGCCACTGCATAGCCGCGCCGTGGGTGCAGCACCACGATGCCCTCTGCCTCGAGACGGGGCAGTGCCTCGCGCAGGGGGCTGCGGCTGACGCCCAGCCGCGCTGCAACCTCGTCCTGGCGCAACATCTGGCCCGGAAGAAACACACCGTTGAGGATGGCGTTGCGCAGCTCGTTGTAGACGATTTCCGGCAAGGTCGGACTGTTCACGGCATTCAGCGCCGGATAGTTTGTCATGGCTGCCATGATCGAGTGACGGTGGGGATTGGCTACAGGTGCTGAATTAAAAAGTCCCGATAATTGTATAAAAAATTCGGCCCGTTCGCCCGGGACACGGCAAAAGACTTCGTAGGCCCGTGCATGCCGTCTGATTCCCGGCGCACACAAACAGAAACCCCGCTGCATGAAGCCACAGCACGTCTAGGGATAATCCCCATTTCTTGACACACCAGTGACTTTATACTCGACACGACATTGTGTTTTGTATAAAGTTTTTCTCAGGCACTCGCAGTGACGCGCAATGCACCCATGAAGGAGACACCATGAGCCGTCAAGTGGAGTATCTCAACCCCCCTGGTACCGGCCCTGCCCAGGGCCTGTACTCGCACGTTGGCCGGGTACGAAGTGGCGAACTCGTCTTCATTGCCGGTCAGCTGTCCGTTGGCGATGACGGCAGCGTCATCGGAAAAGGAGACTTCAATGCGCAGTTCCGCCAGGTATTCGACAACTTGGGCAAAGTGCTCAAGGGGATGAACCTCACCTTTAACGATGTCGTCAAGTTCACCACCTACCTGGTTCACTCGCAGGACATCGAAAAATTCATGCAATTGCGGGCCGAGCTGTTTCCTGCCCTGTTCCAGGGCGAGACCTACCCGCCCAACACCCTGCTGATCATCGACCGCCTGGTCAAGGAAGATTTCCTCATCGAAGTCGAAGCCGTCGCGCGGGCGCCTCAGTAGGCGTGCAGTTGATGCGCACGTGCTACCCGGCATCCCACAGGCATTGATCAACCGCCACCACGGAGCCCACCATGCTTGAAGAGCAAGTCCTTACCGAGGGCATGCAGGTTCACTACTATCGCGTGGGTCGGGGAAAACCACTGCTGATGCTGCACGGCTCCGGTCCGGGCGCATCCAGCATCGGCAATTGGCGCCCTGTCCTCGAACCCCTGGGCCAGCGGTACGAAGTGTTCGCCATGGATCTCATCGGTTTTGGCAAGAGCGACCGCAAGCCCCAGCCGCCCTACTTCGACTTCGCACTCTGGACGCGCCAGATCGAGGCCATGCTTGAGCACATCGGCGCCCCCAGGGTTGGCGTCATCGCGCATTCCTTGTCGGCATCTCTTGCGCTGACGGTGGCCGCCCGCAATCAGCGCATCGCCGCGCTACTCACCACGGGTGCCATGGGTGCGCCGTTCCAGCTCAACGAAGCCACACGACTTACCTGGACGTGCCCACGCACTCGCGACCAGCTCGTCAAGACCCTGCAGGGTCTCATCCACGACACGTCCATCATCGACGAAGCCTACCTGGCAGCGCGCGAGAAGGTGCTCTACAGCCCAGGCTACGCCGACTACTTCGACGCCATGTTCGAGGGCGACAAACAGCAGTACATCCACGCCGCCGAGCTGTCTCCCGAATTGCTGCGGCAGGTCGCTTGCCCTGTTCTCATGTTGCATGGAAGGCAGGATACCGGGTTCCCACCCAGCTGCACCGAGGCGATCTCGCGGCAGCTCGCGCGCGTCGATGTCTGCTATCTCGACCGGTGCTCCCACTCTGTCGCTGTGGAGCGCACCAGCACCTTTCTTGCGCTCGCAAACGACTTCTTCGACCGCATGCTGTAACAAGGGGAAGGGAAACCATGAACCGATCGAAAGGCTATTTGCTGAAGGGCCGCATCATCGACGGCAGCCTCAATCCTCCCATCGAGCAGGGTGCCGTCGTCATCGAAGGCGAACGCATTGCTTGGGTGGGGCAAGCCCTGGCGCTGCCCCCGCAATACAACGAACATGAGTACAGGCTCATCGACCTTCCGGGTCGTTCCATCCTGCCCGGGCTTATCGATGCGCACACGCATATCTCATTTGGCGAATCGCGCTCTGAAGAAGAGAATGCTTTGTATACGCCGGTCGAATTCCGCACCGCGAAGGCACTCTATTACGCCAGAAAGGTGCTGCAGGGCGGGGTCACCAGCGCATTCGACGCAGCCACCACCTACGCAATCGCCCAAGCCGTGCGCGACGCAATTGAAACCGGCATGTTCCCCGGCCCGCGCTTTACGGTTTCAGGCAAGCAGATTACCAACCACCAGGGCCTGGAAGACTCGTTCCCCAGCAACATGCCCTTCCCCGAGGGCCAGGCCGCAGTTCTCGTGAAGTCTCGCGACGACCTGGTCGAGGCGGTTCGCCTGCAGGTGAAGGATGGCGTTGACGCCATCAAAGTGTCGGGTTCCAACGACAACCTCATTACCCCCGACGCCCAAGACGTCTCGGCGTTCACCTTCGAAGAACTCAAGATCATTGCCGACGAAACACGCCGTCTCGGCAAGATCAGCAGCATCCATGCGCGCTCGCGTGTCTCTGCCCGCGACGCCGCGCTGGCTGGATTCGACCAGATCTACCACGCTTCATACATCGACGACGAAGGCATCGAGGCGTGCCTGAAGAACGGCTGTGTCATCACACCTACGCTGACGCTGCTGGTCAACCTGATCGAAGCCAACCAGTCCGAGGCAGGCGCGTCCAGTGCGGATGCGTTCAAACGCGAAGTGGAAGCTGCGTCCGTCAACCTGCGCAGGGCCTACGATGCCGGTGTTCCCCTGCTGGCAGGCAGCGAAAGCGGATGGTCTCCCGTGCCTTACGGCCAGTGGCATGCCCGCGAGATGCAGATTTTTGTCGACCTGCTTGGCCTGACCCCGCTGCAGGCCATCCACGCCAATACGCTCGCGGTCACACGCATCGTCCGACGGGGACATGAAATCGGCAAGATCGAGGCCGGCAGACTGGCCGACCTGCTGGTCGTGCCGGGCAACCCTGCCGAAGACATACGCATTCTGCAGCGCCCATCATCGTTCGACTACATCTTCAAGGGAGGAGAACCCATCGACCGCACACCGCCGGCCCCGAGACCGCGCATGTGGTACGAAAAGACCAAGACATTTCTGGGTGGTCTTTACATCTACGACGAACAAAGCGGACAAGGACGACTCATCACGTAGACGCGGCCTGTCGAAACCCCTGCACTATTGCCCGTACGCAGCCGTGCCAGCATCCGCAGCGTGAACTTCCGGCACGGCCAACTCATGATTTGACGCAACGAAGGAGACCCCTATGAAATCGAGAATCGGCCTGAACCTGGCTCGTGTGCGTCCCTTGAGCGTGATTCAAGCCGGCGTGCTTGCCGTGTCGGCATTGTTTGGCACCAGTATGGCAAGCGCCCAGGAACAAGATAGGTTCCGCGGCCTGATCGAACCCATCAAGGCCGAAAAACCGCTGACGTTCGGCGTCACCCTGGTGCACCTGAACGACGACTTCTGGAAAGGGATCGCCTATGGCATCCAGGACGAAGCACGGCGCAGCGGCGCGAAGGTCGTGCAGATCTCGGTTGCGGGCAACTACGGTAACGTTCGCGAACAGTTCGGACAGCTGAGCGCCCTCAAGAGCCTGGGGGTTGACTATGCGTTCGTGGGTGCCGCCAGCTTCGACGGGTACAACAACATCTTCAAGGACCTGCAGAGCTCCGGCACCAAAGTGGTGGCGGTAGGCATTCCCGTGAACAGTGCCAACGTCACTTTCGGCGTGTGGCAAGACGAGTCGGCCATCGGCGCCGCGCTTGCTGACGCCATCTGCAAGGTCAAACCCGACTCGCTGACCGTCTCCGTTCCTGGCCCCGCTGGCGCGGAGTGGGCCCGCCTGCGTTACGTTGCCTTCACCGAGAAGGCCAAGTCATGCAATGGCATGAAGGTGCTGCCGGGCGCATTCGGTGGTGGTGTCGACCTGTCATGGGGCCTGTCGCAGACGGCCGACCAGCTCCTGCGCCATCCGGATGCCTCCTTCGTCTACACACCGGTCATTCCTCTCGGCATGGGCGCGGTGCAGGCCATCAAGCAGCTCAAGCGCCCGGCCAGGGTCGTTTCCAGCGCAGTGGTCAATGAGGCCATTCCCATGATCAAGGACGGCAGCATTCTGGCGACCGTGTCCGAGCCCGGCATTCTCATCGGACGCCTCGCCGTGCAGTACGCGATTCGCCAGGCCGAAGGCAAACCGATGCCCAACCTGATCAGGAACGACCCCCTGCCCTACCCTCACATCCTGATTCCCCCCACTGTCATTACCCCTGAAAATGTGGGAACGTACCCGTTCGATCTGTACGATCTGCCACCGCAAGGCTGGCGCATCGACGCCGTCCAGTAAGCCAGCGTCACTGGGCGGCAGGCCGACAACCGATCGCAATCGTGCGGTAAGTCACGGCAAAGGGGACAGTCGTGAGCATCACTTCTTCTGCGACACACGGACAGCCAGCAGCCAGTACGCCGCTGCTTGAATTGCGCGACGTGTACAAGCGTTTCGGCTCCACACGGGCCGTCAATGGCGTATCGCTCGACGTACAGACCGGGCAGGTGCATTGCCTGCTGGGCGAGAACGGTGCGGGCAAGTCGACGATCGGCCGCATCATGGCCGGCCTGTGCACGCCTGACGACGGGGAAATCCTGTACCGAGGCTCCGCCACCCCTTTACGCGACGTGCATGCGGCGCGTTCGCTGGGGATTGCCATGGTGCATCAGGAGCTGTCCCTGGTCCCCCATCTGTCGGTGCGCGCCAATCTGCAGCTCGGGCTACACCGCTCCGCCAACCCGTTCGCCCCTATCGCCCATCGGCAGGAAACCAGAGTGGCGGCCGACGTCCTGAGCCGCCTTGCACTCGAACTCGATGTCGAGACACCAGTGCAGGCCCTGCCCGTGGCTA
>CALAGD010000083.1 GCA_937891425.1 uncultured Pigmentiphaga sp. | reverse complement strand
CGTCCGCGCTATCCTTCCCCGCCCTGAACGGCGGGGCTTGTCGCGCACAGGGTCAAACGCACGTGGTGGCACCGCTCCGCCGGAGCGCGTGCCGGCAGCGCGTACCGCGCCCACGCGGGCGCCAGTTGCTTCCAGGAAAACTCAGGAACCGGTCCTGGCGACCGCCTGCCACGATCCGCTTTGCCCGCCTGAGCGTTCACCGCGCATGGCCTTGCCGTCGACCGTACCCTTGTACTGTACGTCGTCCACCGAGAATTCGATCTGCGCACCCTGCAGGCGTCCTTCAAGAGGCTTGCCGTCGAGCGTGCCCGAAATCTTCTGGAATTCCTGTTCAAGTATCAGGGGCTTGCCATCGATTTCCCAAGTGCCCTGCACCCGGGCCGGCACGATCCACAGCAACGCGCTGCACCAGCTGCGGCACTCGCTGCCGTCGATGCTGACGCGCCGATCGGGTTCCCAGTTGCCCATGCCGAACGAGTTGGAAACCACTCTAACGCCGGGACGCATTTCAAGCAGCACGGGGCGCAGTCGTTCGTTGAGGGAAGGCAGAAGAAAAAGGGTGATGACGTCGGCGTCGGAAAAGTCTTTCTGGAACAGATCGCCCTGCTCGAACGTGGCGCGGTCGCTGACCCCCTCGCGTTCGGCATTGCGTTTTGCGAGTTCCACCATGTTCGGGTTGTACTCGATGCCGCGTGCCCGTGCTCCGCGTTTGGCGGCAGCAATCACCGTGCGTCCATCGCCCGATCCGAGGTCGACCAGGTACTCGCCGGGCTTGAGGTCGGCGAGGTTGAGCATGGTGTCGACGAGTGCTTCGGGTGTGGGCACCCACACCACGTCCTTCCCGGGCTGCCCGACCTGGGGTACGAATTCTTCACGCGCTGCTGCAGATTCAGCGGCCGTGGCCGGCTGCAGCAGCAGCGCCGAGGCAAGGCCGCCGGCTAATACGGCGGCGAGCCTCGGCAGCCACGGACGGCCCAGTCGGGTGGGCGAAGAGCTCACGGTCGCCCTGGCATGCGCACGGGTAACCGTCATAGCAACATCTGTCGTTGATCGAGCCAGGATCTGTGTCGTGGTGGACATGATGGGCGTTCCTCCGAAGGTGATGTGCCAGTGGCTTGTGCGTCAGGAATTGTTGCTGCTGTCTTGTGCCGTTGCCGCCATACACGGTAGCCGCTGGTGGCGTGCATCTGCAGCCGGCGGGTTGAAGTCAGCGGCTGTTGCCCGCGTTCGCTTCAGGCTCGCCGGTGCTCAGGGAGTGCTTGCGCCGGTGCTGGAGTCTCCACCAGCCCCAGCCGAGCCCGACGACGAACAGAACGGCGAACAGGAGTTCTTCATAGCGTTCGAATTCATCGAGGATAACGCTGAATGCGTGTCCGAAAACATACCCTACGGACGTGAACAAGGTGGCCCACATGAGTGCTCCCAGCAGATTGAGGAAGACGAACTTCAATGTGGGTACCTCGCTGAGGCCCACCGTGAATGGTCCCACCAGCCGCAATCCATACATGAAGCGCAACGCGATAATGGAGCTTGCCGGATGGCGCTGGATGAATCGCGTGACCTGCTGCACGTTCGGCTGCCAGGTCGGGTAGCGCTGCAGCAGCTGCGTGCCGAAATGCCGCCCCGCACTGAAGACGATGAAATCGCCCAGCGCGCCGCCGAGCGTTGCAACGAGAACCACGACACTCCACGCCAGATAACCCTGGTGGGCGGAAAACCCGCCAAGAAGGAGGACCGTTTCGCCTTCGAGCAGGGTTCCGACCAGTACGGCCCAATATCCATACTGACTGATGAGGTCAGCGAGCATTTCAGAAACTTAGCCAGGTGTTCGCAATCAATGGGGTGGCCCAATCGGGGCGGGTGGTATCGGGGTCGCGGGGCCTGTATTCACAACCGACGAATCCACGATAACCGAACTCATGCAGGAGACGAAACCCCTCGATGAGCTCCCGGGCAAGTTCGGGCTCCTGGCGCTGCGGACTGCCGGCGACCTGTACGTGTTGCACAAGGGGGAGGGCGGATACCAATTGTTGGGGCAAGGACAGGCCCTGCTTGACGGTGTGATAGAAGTCGAACTGCAGGCCCACCCCAGAGCGTACGGGAGACCATGCTGGCAAGTGGGCAGCCGTATCACCTGCGGAGTCGCATGGCCGATCGGGGTTGCCGTCATGCGGTGCATGGGCCAGCCACTGTGCCGGAGGGCTGGGTGGTGAGCACCGGCTGAGATGTGCCTGCAATACCCCGAGTGCCTCGAGGGGGGTGTGGTAGAAGTAGCCTGGCACATCGATCGCGTTCAGGGCTTCGAGTTGGGCACGGGGCGCCTGTGGCAGATCGGTGATCCAGGTGAGGTTGTCGAGCAGGACCGCTCGCTGCTGGGACGGCACCAAAGAGTCGACGCGGGGCCCTGCCATCACGTGCACGGCAGGACACCCGGTAGCTTCGCAGATCGCCAGCACGCGGGCGAACTGCCGACGGAATTCGTGCTGGGCTCCCGGCTGGGCTGCCAGGCCCAACGGGAACGTGGTGGTGACCGGTGTATTGACCAGGACCAGCGTGAGCCCGTGGGCTTGCAGCTGACGAGCGTACCAGTCGGGCGGGTGCTCGTATGGAAAAAGAATCTCCACGAAACGAAACCCGTCGTTGGCTGCGGCGGCAAAACGGTCAGGCCACGGCAGATGTTCATACAGCAACGAGAGGTTGGCGGCGAGTTTCACGATCTAGCGTGAGAGGCGGGGTTGGGTAACCTGGACTACCTGGCTGAGGTCGGCCTGGGCCAGGCCGAGGTTGGCTGCGACGCGGAACACTTGCTGGACGGCCGAAGTGACCGGCATGGGCGTCGCTGTGGTAGTGGCGTACCGTGCGATGTTGTCGAGATCTTTCAGCATCGTGGCCACCGCGCCAATCGACTGCTCGGGAGGCGAGACCATGCGCGGCACGAACAGCTGCAGCAGGGTTGAATCCGCCCAGCCGCCGGCAAGCGCCTCGGTGAGGCGCGATGCGTCGATCCCGCTGCCCTGGGCGAGCGCGACGGCCTCGGCGATGGCCGACAGGGTAGAGGCCACGATGGTTTGATTGCACAATTTCGTGACCTGGCCCGAACCACTTCCACCCATGTGGGTATAACGGGCTGAATAGGCCTTCACCACTTCGCGCGCAAGCGGCACCCAGCGTTCGTCGCCTCCACCCATGATCGCCAGCGTGCCGGCCTCGGCGCCACGCACGCCGCCCGACACCGGCGCATCGATCCACCCAGCTCCCGTTTGTTCGTACAGCCGGGCGGCAAACTGGCGCGTGGCGTCGGGCGCGATGCTGGAATGATCGATGAGCAGCTCGGGGCCACGCACGTCCGCAATGCCATTGCGGCCGAAGACGGTCTCTTCCACCGCGTACTGGTCGGTGAGGCACAGGATGACGACCCGGCTCTTGCGTGCGAGGTCGGCCGGCGATTCGGCCACGAGCGCGCCGTCAGCGACCAGCGATTCCGCCTTGGCACGGGTTCGGTTCCATACATGAACGGTATGTCCGGCTGCCAGCAGGCGACGCACCATGGGTGCGCCCATGAGACCCGTGCCGCAGAAACCCACCTGAATGGAGTCGCTCATTCTTGTGCTCCTTGTTCAGCTTCGTATTCCCAGTGTACGTTGCCCGAGTGCGTGACTGCACCGAGATGCGCGGGCCCGACAAGGCGGGCATACTTCTCGAGTACGCCGGCGAGATGGTCGAACCGCGGGGCTTGCCACGCTGCGCGCCGTCGTTGCAGCTCCTCATCGGTGAGTTCGACGTTCATGGTGCCAGCGGCGCCGTCAATATGGATGATATCGCCATCCTTGAGGAGGGCGATGGGTCCGCCCGCTGCGGCTTCGGGCGATACATACCCGATGCACATGCCGCGTGTGGCGCCCGAGAAACGGCCGTCGGTGACCAGTGCGACTTGCTCGCCCATTCCCTGTCCGTATATGGCGGCGGTAACGCTGAGCATCTCGCGCATGCCTGGACCGCCCTTTGGCCCTTCGTTGCGGATGACGAGGACATCGCCGGGCTGGTACAGCCGCGCGCTGACGGCGGCCATGCACGCTTCCTCGGACTCGAAGATGCGGGCAGGGCCACGGAACTGCAACGATTTCAGCCCGGCCACCTTGAGCAGAGCTCCGTCGGGGCAGAGGTTGCCCTTCAGGACAACCAGACCGCCGCTGGCCTGAATCGGCCGGTCGGTGGCCCGGACTACGTCGCCATCGGGCGCAGGCACGCGCTTGAGGGCTTCCTCAAGAGGAATGCCTTCCAGCGTGGGTGCGTCGCCGTTGAGGTAACCCCCGTCGAGCAGGGCTTTCAGGATGAGGGGCACGCCGCCCACTTCGTGCAGGTCGCGCGCGAGGTAGCGCCCACCCGGGGACAGGTCAGCAATGAGCGGCGTACGCTGGAATACGCGGGCGACATCGTCCAGGGTGAACCGGATGCCGGCCTCGTTGGCGATCGCGGGGATGTGCAGGGCGGCGTTGGTGGACCCACCCGTGGCCGCCACGGCTGCGCAGGCGTTTTCGAGGCTGGCACGGGTGACCAGGTCGCGTGGCAACGGCCCTTCGTTCTCTAGCAGGCGCATGACCCGTTCGCCCGCGCGTTGTGCGATGGCCAGGCGCTGGGTGTACGGGGCGGGAACCATGGATGAGCCCAAGGGGGACAGCCCGAGGGTTTCGGCTACCATGGCCATGGTATTCGCGGTGAACTGGCCCGGGCAGGCCCCCACGGTGGGCAGGGCGACCCGTTCCAGGACGTCGAGCTGTTCGCGCGAGGCCTCGCCGGTCTGTACCCGCCCAACGCCCTCGATGCAGTCGAGCACGGTGGTGTCCTTGCGATTCAGGCGTCCGGGCAAGGTCGCACCGGCATGAAGAAACACCGAGGGCACGTTGAGCCGTACCATGGCCATGAGGACGCCGGGCAGGGTCTTGTCGCACCCCGCAAAACCGACCAGCGCGTCGTAGCCATGTGCACGGACCACGGCCTCGATACTGTCGGCAATGATCTCACGCGAGATGAGGCTCATGCGCATCCCGGCGTGGTTCATCGACGTACCGTCGGAAACCGAAATGGTGGAGAACGTTATGGGGAAGCCGCCACCGGCGGCAACACCCAGCCGGGCCCGGTCGACTTGCGGAGCGATCGACATCGAGCAGGGAGTGTTCTCTCCGTGCGTGCTGGCAATACCCACGAAGGGCTTCTGCATATCGGTCTCGTCCATGCCCGTGCCGCGCAGGAAGGCGCGATGAGGTGCACGGGCCAGCCCTTCAGTCACCACGTGAGACCGATGCTTGTGTAACGACATGCGTGCTCCTGCGAGTGAAGAACGTGTGCAAAGATCAAAGAGCGTAAATGGCCCGGGCAGCAACGACAAGTGGCGTTTTCCAGCACGTGGTGCGCAGCCAGTGCGTATGCACCCGTGGCGGGCTTATTCACAAAGTTTTCCACAGGTGTCCACAGCGTCGTCCGGGTGGCCGGGACACTGCGGGTCCACACGCTGGCCGCGAGCGTGACTGGCCTGGCGCATCCTCTGCGGGCTACCTTGCCGGGCGGTTCGAGTGCATTCCAGGCTGGTTTTGCAGGCAAAAACGACGGGGTGTGGCCTGGTGCAGGGGTACGCGAAGCAACTCGATACCCGCGGACGCACGCGGGCGCGAGACGTCGCCTAATTCGTGATCAAGGACTGCAAACCCGCATGCGGCCGGCATTCGAGCCGGGTTTTAACGGGTTGTCCACAAATTTATCCCCGATTTTCGTGAGTAAGTGTGCACAGGTCGAGCGCGTGGCGGGCTGCGATCCACTCCTCGTTTGTGGGTTCCACTCCGACGAGGACCGTGGAATGGGGAGCGGATATGACGTTGCGGTGCTCCTGATTGGCCTGCTCGTCGAGCACCAACCCGAGGTAGGCGAGGCGCTGGCATACGCGCTTGCGGATCTCGGCGTTGTTTTCGCCTACGCCGGCGGTGAAGACCAGTAGGTCTAGTCCTCCCAGCGAAGCCACGAGGGCGCCGATTTCCCGGCAGATCCGATACACGTAGATCTCGAGCGCGTCGCGCGCCCGTTCGTCAGTGTCTTCCGCGGCAAGCAGGTCGCGCGGATCGGGGGACAGGCCGGAGATGCCCAGCAGACCGGACTCGTGATACAGCAGATGGGCGACTTCCTCGAGGCCCAGTTTCTCGACCTCCATGAGGTAAATGACGGCCCCGGGGTCGAGTGAGCCGCAGCGGGTGCCCATGACCAGCCCATCCAGCGCCGAGAATCCCATGGTGGTGGCTACGCTGCGCAGGTTGCGCATGGCGCACAGGCTGGCGCCGCTGCCAAGGTGTGCGACGATGCATCGTCCATGCGCCCGTTCCCCGTGCAGCTCTGCCAGCGCAGTCGCCACGTACTCGTAGGAGAGCCCATGGAAGCCATAGCGTCGGATCCCGCGGTCCCAGGCCGATCGGGGGAGCGCCAGCATCTGCTCCGTGCGGGGCAGACTTCGGTGAAACGCCGTGTCGAAGCAGGCTACCTGGAGAATGTCGGGGCGAATCCGAAGGAACCGTTCGACCGCTTCGAGCGCGAACGGCTGGTGCAAGGGTGCAAGCGGAATGAGGCTGCGCAGATCGTTCAGCACGTCGATGCTGAGCCGGACTGCGGAAAAGTATTTGCTGCCGCCGTGCACGATGCGATGCACCACGCACTGCAGAGGTTCCCCGCGCAAGTGCTCCTGCACGCGCCGCCAGATGAGATCGAGTGCCGCACCGTAGGGTGCGGTGACGTCGAGTGTCACGGCCTGCGGCGAACGTCCGCTTTCCACCAGCACCGGATCGGTGCTCTTGATTCTGTCAACCTTGCCATGGCGGGCGGGCTTGCGGGGCAGGGGGGTAACACTGGCGTCGAAAAGGCCGTACTTGATGCTCGACGAGCCACAGTTGAGCACCAGAATCCATTGGCTCATGTGCAGTCCTCAAATCTGGAAGTTTGCCCTGCAATGATATGCTGCGCTCAGCAGGTTGCGGCACCGCTGCGGCCACGAGCAGTTTGTGCAGGAGAACGTATGAGCATCAGACGCGACCGTACGAAGCACGCGTTGCGGGCCGCCGACGCGAGACCGGGTGGGTGCATGGCCGGATGGGGTACCGCATTGGCGGTGGTGCTGCTGATGATGACGGCGCATGGCCAGACCCCGGCCCAGGAGATCGTAGGTTGCCAGGATCCCGACCCGATGGGATGGCTGCCGTCCACCCCACCGGTGGCGGCTCGCTACTCCCTGGAAGACACACCGTTATTTCGCAGCCTGGAACATGCGCGCGAGGTTTATCGCCGGCTGGCGGGTCATGAGGCAGGCGGGCCTGAAGCCGTGCACCCCGAATGGTCGAAGCCGCTGCCGCCGTTGCCGGGTGGCAAGCTGGCGCCTGGCGATGCGTATGCCGGGCTTGCCACGCTGGCGCGACGGTTGGCTGCACTGGGCGATCTCCCGCCGGAGGTTGCCTTGCCGGTGCGCTATGAAGGCGCGCTGGTGGAGGCGGTCAGGCGTTTTCAGGGGCGCCACGGCCTGACGGTGGATGGCGTCGTGGGCCGGGCCACGCTGGCCGCGCTTGAGGTGACGCCTGCTGAGCGGCTGCAGCAGATCGAACGCAATATTGCGCGCCTGCGTGAAGCGCCGCCACTGCGGGGTAAACGAGCGGTGCTCGTGAACCTGCCCGAGTTTGCCTTGCGGCTGTACGAACGGCGCGACGGCAGATGGCAGGAGCAGGATTACGTCCGGGTAATCATTGGCAAGGCCCCGGACCACACGACGCCCCTGTTCGATGAAGACATCGCATATGTGGAGTTCAACCCGTACTGGAATATTCCGCGTTCGATTGCCGTGCGCGAAACCCTGCCCAGACTGCGCCGCGACCCGGGTTACTTCGATCGCGCCGGTCTGGAAGCGGTAATGCCCGACGGGCGTATCGCGCAGCATTTCTCCGAGGAGCTGCTGCAGGCGGTCGCCAGTGGCGGGGCGCGACTGCGTCAACGGCCTGGCCCGGACAACGCGATGGGTGACATCAAGTTTATACTTCCGAATAATAGTGGTATTTACTTGCATCACACGCCCTCGGTAGGGTTGTTCGAGCGCAGCCGCCGCGATTTCAGTCACGGCTGCATCCGGGTCGAAAAGCCCGTGGCGCTTGCCAACTTCGTACTGGCCGACCCCGTGTCGTGGCCGCCGGCCCGTATCATCGAAGCCATGCGCGCGGGTCAGAACAGAACCCTCCGTCTACCTGCTCCCGTTCAAGTCCTGGTGGTGTACAGCACCGTGGCTGAGAACGAGGGCGTTGTGCATTTTTTTCCCGACGTTTATGGCTACGATTCGGGCGAGATCCAGCCGGGGCAGACGCGCGGCTCGGGTGAAGCAACGTCCCGGGTGCGCAAGGTCGAGGCGGAACGGGAGAACGTTGACATGGCATCAGGCTGGCGCCTGCGCCCCGTGGAACCTTTTGTCGTGCATGAGGAGCCCAACCGGTGAGTCAGTTACCTTCGCGCAGAAGCTTCTTGCGGCAATCGGGCCGTGTTGCCGTGGCGGGGGCGCTGTTTGCGGTTGTACCGGGCGTCTCGATCGCGTCCATCCGGCAGCGCAGCCTGGCACTGGATCACACGCATACGCTTGAGAATCTCGCGCTGGTGTACGCGCAGGACGATGCGTACGTTCCCAGTGCACTGGAACGTCTGAACCATTTCCTGCGCGACCATTACTCCGGACGTGTGGGCACCATGGATCCACGGTTGTACGACCTGCTTTACCGGTTGCGCGTAAGCCTGGGCATACGCTATCCCATCCAGGTGATCTCCGCGTATCGTGATCCGGCTACGAACGAGCACCTGCGCAAGACGCGGGGCGGCGGGGTGGCCAGGCGCAGCCTGCACATGGAAGGCAGGGCCATGGATATCCGCGTGCCAGGGGTCAAGCTCACCGAACTGCGCGATGCCGCGCTCGCGCTCAAGGCGGGCGGGGTGGGCTTCTATCCGCACGAGAACTTCGTCCATGTCGACACCGGGCCGGTCCGCAGCTGGTAGACCATGATCAACACAAGAACTGCCACTGCGTCCCTCACCGTCAACCTCGTGCAGCAAACACGGCTGGTCGTCGCTACCCGCGGGCGTGGTTCATACGACCTCACCCCACAGCTGCACGACTTCGTTTCCGCCAGCGGCATGCACGTGGGCATGCTGCACGTGTTTTGCCATCACACCAGCTGCTCCCTGTTGATTACCGAGAACGCCGATCCTGACGTGCATGGCGACATCGAGCGGTTCCTGGCACGCCTGGTACCTGACGGCGACTCTCTGTTTCGACACGACAGCGAGGGGCCCGACGACATGCCCGCCCACATACGCGCAATCCTCACGTCCAGCAGCCTGCAGGTGCCCGTGTGCGAGGGTCGGCTGGGCCTGGGCACGTGGCAGGGCATCTACCTCTGGGAGCATCGTTTCCGTCCTCATGCCCGAACGGTGACAGCCACTCTGATGGGCCACGCACCGGGTCGGGGGCAACTATCACATCAATAGGGAATAGGCTGGTCGCAACATCATGATTGCTTTACTCGAGGCCAAGCGGGCCGGGCTGTATACATGGAAGAACCTGCTGCCCAATATCGTTGCAGGCATCATCGTCGGGATCGTGGCACTGCCGCTGGCCATGGCGTTTGCCATCGCCAGCGGGGCCAAGCCTGAGCACGGTCTGTACACCGCCATCGTGGCGGGATTCATCACTTCGGTCTTTGGTGGCAGCCGGGTGCAGATCTCGGGGCCCACGGGTGCCTTCGTGGCCATTCTCGCGGGTGTCACCCTGGAGCATGGCGTGGACGGACTGCAGATCGCCACCGTCATGGCTGGCGCCATCCTGCTCGTGCTCGGCATCGCGCGCATGGGAGCCGTGATTCGGTTCATTCCGGCTTCGGTGATCGTCGGCTTCACTGCCGGTATCGGCGTCATCATCTGGGTCGGGCAATGGCGCTACTTCTTCGGCCTGCCTGCCGTCGAGGCCGGACATTTCCACCAGCAGCTCTGGCAGTTATTGCGTTCATTTCCAGACCTTCACGTTCCAACCACGCTGCTGGGGCTGTTTTCGTTGATCCTGGTGATCTTCACTGCCCGGATCCCGCACTTTCAGAGGGTTCCAGGGCCGCTCGTGGCGCTGGTAGTCGCCACGCTGCTGCAGTCCGTCTTCCAGTTCGAGGGCATCGCCACCATCGGCTCGACGTTTGGCGGAGTACCGCAGGGATTGCCTACCTTTCAGGTTCCCGAGATCACGGTGGCGCGCGTGATCGAACTGGTGGGGCCGGCATTTGCGATTGCCATGCTGGGAGCCATCGAGTCCCTGCTTTCGGCCGTGGTCGCCGACAGCATGGCGGGCACCCGGCACAACTCCAATCAGGAACTCATCGGACAGGGGCTGGCCAACGTCGTTGCGCCGTTCTTCGGAGGCTTCGCTGCCACGGGAGCCATTGCGCGCACTGCTACCAACATCCGTAACGGGGGCAACAGCCCCATTTCCGGCATCGTGCATGCCGCGTTGCTTCTGCTGATGGTGGTGTACCTCGCGCCGCTGGCGTACGACGTGCCGCTGGCTGCGCTGGCGGCAATTCTGTTCGTGGTTGCGTGGAACATGAGTGACGTGCGTCATCTGGTCAAGATGATCAAGCACGCTCCGCGGCCGGATGTCGTGATCCTGCTGGTTACCTTCTTCCTGACGGTATTTGCGGACCTCGTCGTTGCCGTCAACATCGGCGTGATCATGGCCATCCTGCATTTCGTGCGCCGCATGGCCAACAGCGTGTCGGTCCAGCGCCTGACCGACATGGATCTGCCGCAGGAGCTCGTCAGGCAGGGCATCAGCGGCCTGCCCAAGGACGTCGTCGTCTATTCGGTGGAAGGGCCGGTGTTCTTTGCTGCGGCCGAGAATCTGCAGCATGCGCTGGCGGTCACGCATACTGATCCACGCATGCTGATCGTACGGCTGCGCAACGTTCCTTTCCTTGACGTCACTGGTCTGGAAACGCTCGAAGCCGTCATTTCCGACCTTCAGCGGCGCGGAGTGCGGGTCATGCTCGTCGAGGCAAACTCGCGGGTATTGCGCAAGCTGATCCGTGGCGGAATCATTGCGCTGGTCGGGCGCGAAAACATCGCGCCCGATCTGGTCTCGGCGCTTGCACGTTACCAGGAGTGGCAGGCCGAGGAAGCGGGCATGCAGGCTGAGCTTCAGGCGCGGGCCGCGCCTGAAGCTCAGCCCTCATCGGGCGAGAACGGGACACAAACCGGTTCCACGACTGCAGGTGCTGGTGCGGCCGACACGGAACCGGATGCTTCCAAACGGAGCTGAAGCGCGTAAGGTCAGGCCCCGGCAAGGTTGGCGAGCACGGTGGCAACTTCGGCGGCGTCGGTGGGCCGAACCACGCGTGCCACCTCCTTGCCCTGGTTCAGGAAGACCAGGGTCGGCCACAGTTTCACCCCGAAGTGCCGCCCGAGGGGGCGCCCTTTGCCGTCTTCCACCTTGATGCGGCGCACTTGCGGGTACTGCTCCAGTGCTGCAACGATGGCCGGCTGTGCAGCACGGCAATGACCGCACCAGTTGGCGCCGAACTCTACCAGCACGATGCCGTCGAGGGCGGCCAGATCTTCCAGGGCAGGCTGTTCGGAACGATACGGGGGGGTTACGTCAGTCACGGGGATCACCTGCTTGGGGTGGGGTGAAGGAGCCGGCTGTATCGGCATCACCCACAGGTCAGTGCCCTGACCCGGCCAAGGGCGGAGGCAAACTGCGCCGCCTGGGTGATGACCTCGAATACATAGCGGTCGGGACGAAGCAGCACGGCTCGGGCACCATGCTCCTCAAGCCATTGTATGCCGGAGCGGTCGGGCAGGGGCAGCACGACCACGTCAGCGGCCGTGGCAAGGTCCAGCACCTGCGCGGAAAGATCGGCAGAATGTGCCGGATGCAGCAGCAGGCTGAAGCGACCCCCCGCGACGTCATCCATCCAGCGGCCGTCCTGCAGCATGGGCTGGATGAACACCTGCCCGGCGGGAAGTTCGCCGTACCAGGCGCCTGCTTGCCCGAGCTGGGGGCGGGGAAACGAGAACTGCAGCCCCTCTGCCAGGAGTTTCCGGTCGCGCTCCGCGGCTTCGACCGGGTCAGTGACCTGGATGACCTTGCCGACTTCGACCGCGAGCCGGATGAATTCACGCACGTGCGGACGCCGTTCCGGCCCGTAGGTCGCGAGAATGTCGGAGGCGCCCCGTTGGATGGCGAACGCCAGTTTCCAGGCCAGGTTGGCCGCGTCACGTACGCCCGCGCACAGACCCTGTCCCAGGAAGGGGGGCGTCAGATGTGCCGCGTCACCCGCGATGAGCAGGCGTCCGCGTTGCCACCGGTTGGCCACCAGCGAATGGAAAACATAGGTCGCGGCGCGTTCCAGGGTGCCCTGTACGGGCTTGACCCAGCGCGACAACAGCTGCCACACCCGTTCAGGCTGGGTGATGGTCTCGGGATTGTCTTGCGGCATGATCTGGATTTCCCAGCGTCGCCGCAAGGGGTACACATAGATCGAGGTGGCAGGGCGTGCGGGATCGCAATGCTGGACCGTGTGTTCGGGTAACGGGAGCGGATGGTGCAGATTCACGTCGACCACGAGCCAGGCCTGACGTTGCCCAAGGTCTTCCATGTCGCTCCCGATCCAGCCACGTACGGTCGAGCGCGCTCCGTCGCAGCCAACCACGTAGCGCGCCGCCAGGGTCTCGATCACCGCATCGTCACCCGTACGACTCAGGGCGAGCTCCACGCGATCATCGTGTTCTACGTACGAGCGCACGTCCATGCCTTCACGCAGAGCGACGGTATCGAAACGTTTCAGTCCATCGCGCAGCACGGCTTCCAGATGGGGCTGGTGAAAGTAGTAGTCGTTATGCCAGCCTTGGTCGCTGAGGCCTTCTTGACCCTTGCGGATGAGCAGTACCTTGCCTTCCGCATTGACCCAATGCATGCTGGCTCCAGGCCGCAAGATCTGCATGACTTCGCGCGCCAGCCGGGCGCTCTGGAACACGCGCATGGTTTCCCCATCGATGTGCACCGCGCGGGGAATCTGGAGGATGCCCGGGTGCCGTTCGATGATGGCTACGGACAAGCCATAGAGCCCCAGCAGGTTGGCGAGCGTCACTCCGGTAGGGCCGGCTCCTACGATGGCTACGTCATAAAGGCGGCGCGAGTTGTTCATACGTGTTTTTTCTGATGTGTGTAGCGCACGGGCGCATGATGATTCAGGGCAGTGCAACGCATGCGATGGGCTGCGGCCTGCCTGCGTCTCTGTCATTTGTCATAATGAGGTCCCCAATCATATTCAACCTTGAGCTGTCGAATGTCCCTATCCATGGACTCCCGCCTGCCGCTCCCCAACCCCGCTGGGTTCGATAGCGAGCAGCAGGCCATTTACGACTCCATTCTTGCCTCGCGTGGTGACCTGAGCGGGCCGTTCCTGGCCTGGATGCACAGTCCGAGGTTCGCTAGCCTGGCCGAGAAACTGGGCGCGTTTTGCCGCTACCACACGGAACTCGAGCTGATCGAGTCCGAGCTGCTGATTCTTTGCGTGGCCCGGCACTTTTCGTGTGTAGGCGAGCAGCAGATACACGAGCCCATCGCCGAGTCGGCAGGGTTGCCGCTCGAGCAGATCGATGCGTTAAGGGAGGGTCGACCCGTGCAGTTCGAGAACGTGCGGCTGCAGCTGCTATACGACGCGGCGCGCAGCCTGCTGGGGACGAATCGCCTGCCACAGCCATTGTACGAAGCGCTGGTGGCACAGTTCGGCGTTCCGTGCGTGGTCGAGATCGTCGGAGTGATCGGCTATTACTCGCTCGTCGCGATGACGCTCAATGCGTTCGAAATGCGCAAGGCGAGCACGCTGGGCTGAAGCCCCATGCCGCAGGGTGCGGGTCGTGGGCGGATTGGTTGGCCGCTGGCAGCGGTCGTCACGGCGTAGTTGACGATGGCGTGTCGAACTGGTTGGAACCTGGGGGCGTGGCGCTGCCGGCGCCGGCTTGCCCGACCGCGCCGGTTTCCAGTATGAACTTTAGCCGCCGCAGGTCTTGCCGTACCCGAGAATCGGGGTCTTCGCGCCACAGCCGTGCTGCCAGGTGGCCTACGCGGCCTGCCGGAGGTTCGTAAGCAATCATGGCCGTAACGTCGGTACCCTGGCCGTCGGGAGTATCGCGGAACTCGACCCAGCCCGTGCTGCGGATGTCGGCGTCGTATTCCGTTTCCCAGGCAATCCGTTCGCCTGGCCGGTCTTCGATGAGATGCGACACCCACACGAACTGCCGACCCAGCGGAGCCTTGACTGTCCAGCGCGACCGCTTCGCATCGATGACCTCAACGTTTGCCACGTTGCGCATGAAGCGCGCCAGATTCTCGAAGTTGCGCCAGAACGCATACACTTCCTGGCGCGGGCGCCGAACGGTAATCCTCTGGGTGGAGGCTGCAGCGCTGCTCCAGCCGTACTCGAGCGCGATCTGCCGTTCCTCGGGTGACAGGGTAAGCGCATCCTTGGCGGCACAATGGCCTGTAGCGCCGCGGATGAGCAGGCCACCGCCGGCGAGTGCACTCACCGCCCCCAGAACGCCGCCACGACGCAGTCCGTAGTACAGCAGCGCCGCCCCTCCGGCAAGAGACGCCGCGCGCTCTGCCCCGCGTACGTTGCCTGGTGCGGGTGTTTGCGGCGGCGCTGCATCCTGCGGTTGGGAGAGTGGGACTGCGGGGTTCATGGTGGCGAAGTAGTCCTTCATCAGCGTTCTCCGTCGGTATGGCGCCTGGACGACGCGCGCGTCAATGACGCGGAGGGCGCCCGCCCGGATACAAAATATACAAACCCTGCAGCGGAAAGCAATCCCTGTACCCAGGGCAGGGCGCAAGCGGGCTGCTGGACGCCGAAGGTGGCCGGTCTGTCACGCTGGCTGCTTCAACATTCGGGGAGCATGCATGCGACGTCAGGAGCCGCACCGGCGCGGTATCCATGCCGATATGGGCGGACAATGCGGGATCGAGGGAACGAAGGAAACGGCCGGTACCGCGTGCCTTCAGGTAGGGCGGAAGGCTGTGAACTGTCTTTCAGGTCCATGGCAAGACAGTCGGGTGGCCAGGACGGAAGCGCAGCAGGAATCGGGCAGAACTGGCAGGTGCGCGTTGCCGGGAGGATTGGGCAGCGGCAAGAAGAAATTGCAAGGGAACAAGGGATGGTAGGCGGTATAGGAATCGAACCTACGACCTCTACGATGTCAACGTAGCGCTCTAACCAACTGAGCTAACCGCCTAAAGCAATCAGGAAGAATTAAATTATAAATAGCCAGAAAAAACCTGTCAAGCCAATGTGGAGTTGCGCAGTTACTTTGGCAGCCGGCTCACGGCATCAATGGCCTGGTCGATGTCGCGGTACAGACGCTCAAGCAGTTCCTTGCCAATGGCTTCTTCCAGCTGCCGGTACTTCTCGTCGACCACGGGGCGCATGCGTTCGATCAGTTCGACGCTCTTGGGCGTGAGCGAGATTTCCTGGCGGCGCTGATCGGCATCCGAGCGTACGCGCCGGATCAACCCGGCCTGTTCCATGCCTGCAAGCATGCGCGTGAGGCTGGGGCTGAGAATCTGGCAGCTGCGCGCAATCTGGTTGGGCTCCATGGGTCCAGCTTCGCTCAACGTGCGCAGCACGCGCCACTGCTGTTCGGTGACTTTCGCCTCGTTCAGTACGGGGCGGAAATGCGCCATCAAAGTCTCACGCGCATGGAGCAGCAGGTGGGGCAGGTTGCGATGATGAAAGCTGGACCTCATGATCGTGACCGTAGTTTGCGCTGACGGTTCTTATTGTGCACGCAGAGCGGCCCAGGCAGTAAGCAGCCACGCCAGAATGAATGCGACACCGCCGATCGGCGTGATCGCACCGAGAATCTTGTGTCCGCTGAGGGCGAGCCAGTAGAGACTGCCGGAGAACAGGATGATGCCGGCAAACATGATCCAGCCAGCCCACGCAAGCAGTGATTCGTTATAGCGCGCAAGCAGGAGCGCCACCAGTATCATGCCAATGGCATGCATGACATGGTAGGTGACCGCGGTGTGCCAGATGGCCAGCATGTCGGGGGTCAGCAGCCTTTTCAGCCCATGTGCACCGAACGCTCCGGCGCCAATGGCAATGGCCATGTTCAGTGCTGCGACGACTACAAGCGAACGATCCGGCATAACACCCCTCACAGATACGGGTTGGGAATCTTCATGCGCGCCAGGACCGCCACTTCGATTGCCTCCATGATGGCGGCATCCTGGTCGTCGACGTGATCATAGCCCAAGGCGTGCAATGTTCCGTGCACGCAGAGATGCGCCGCGTGCTGCAGGAAAGGCTTGCCCTGTTCCGCCGCCTCGCGTTCAATCACGGGAACGCACAGAACGATGTCGGCATGCCACATGCCGTCCGGGTCGGCACCATACTCAAACGTGAGTACATTCGTGGGGTAGTCGCGTCCCCGGAACTCCCGGTTCAGATACTGGGCTTCGTCGGCATCGGCCAGCCGCACGGTCAGGTCCAGCGCCGCGGGTGCCGGGAATTCACGGCGCGCGTTATGGCGGGTGCCTTCGTAGGCGTGCAGACCCTTCAGGGCCGACTCGATCCAGCGGCGGATGCGCCAGCGGGGCAGCTCGGGGCAGGGCGTCTGGTACTGGACGCTCAACGACAGCGGCAGTGGGGATGTCACCGGTTCACCTGTTCCAGGCAGGCGCGTCAGGATTCGTCGGGGTTGCGGCGGATGCCCGCGCGCTCGTACGCGTCGACGATGCGCGCAACCAGTGGATGGCGAACGACATCGCGGCTGGTGAATGTGGAGAACGCCAGCCCATTGACGCCCTCAAGCACTTCAACGGCGTCGGTCAGGCCGCTTTTCTGTCCTTTGGGCAGGTCGACCTGGGACGGATCGCCGGTGATGACGGCCTTGCTGCCGAACCCGATGCGGGTGAGGAACATTTTCATCTGTTCTGGCGTAGTGTTCTGCGCTTCATCCAGAATGACAAAGGCATGGTTCAGGGTGCGGCCGCGCATGTAGGCCAGTGGCGCGATCTCGATGGTCTGGCGCTCGAACAGCTTTTGCACCCGTTCGAAGCCCATCAGGTCATAGAGCGCGTCGTACAGTGGACGCAGGTAGGGGTCGACCTTCTGTGCCAGGTCGCCGGGAAGAAAGCCCAGGCGTTCGCCGGCTTCCACGGCTGGGCGGGTGAGCACCAGACGTTGCACGACGTCGCGTTCGAGGGCATCGATGGCACAGGCCACGGCCAGCCAGGTCTTGCCGGTACCCGCCGGCCCAACGCCGAAGGTGATGTCATGCGTGAGAATGTTCTTCAGGTAGTCTCGCTGCCTCGGGGTACGGGGCCGCAGGTCGGTGCGCCGGGTGCGCAGGACAATGGCCTCCTCATCGTCGGGCATCTCAGTGGTGTGGTGCACCGTCGTGCCTGTGCGACCACCTCCCTTGCGGCCAGCACGCAACTCGACCAGGCCGAGCTGCACGTCGTCAACCGATAGCGGCTGCTGGCGCGAGCGATGGTGCAGGAAGGTAGCGGCAGCAGCTGCTTCGTCCGCGCGTTCACCCGTGATGCTCAGGCGCGCGCCCCGGCGTGAAATGTCGACATCGTACGCAGCAGCCAGCTGGCGCAGGTTCTCGTCCAGGGGACCGCACAGGTTCGCCAGCTGGGTATTGTCTCCTTCCAGGACGACAACGCTGGTAGGTGGGCGTGACGATTTCGGCGTGTTGGTACTGGTACGTTTGGCAGCCACGGACGTCGTGCTCGTTCAGGAATTGCAGGCCAGCTCGAGCGGGTCGTCGTGGGTAACGACTTCCCCGCGCAGAGAGTGTGCCAGGGCACGGGTGATGCGGATGTCGACCATATGCCCGATGAGCCGCTGGGGGGCCGGGAAGTTTACGATACGGTTGTTCTCGGTACGTCCCATGAGCTCGTTGGAATCGCGGCGCGACGGACCTTCGACCAGCACGCGCTGGACCGTACCCACCATGGCATTGCCGATCTCCATCGCCTGTTCATTGAGCAGGGCCTGGAGGCGCTGCAGCCGCTCGAGCTTGACCTCCTGCGGAGTGTCGTCTGTCAGATCGGCTGCAGGCGTACCCGGCCGGCGCGAGTAGACGAAGGAAAACGAGTGATCGAAATGGACGTCGGACACGAGCTGCAGCGTCTTCTGGAAATCTTCCTCGGTTTCGCCCGGGAAGCCGACGATGAAATCGGACGACATGCGCAGGCCGGGCCGGGCCGCGCGCAGCTTGCGCACGATGGACTTGTACTCCAGCGCGGTATAGCCCCGTTTCATGGCCGCCAGGATGGTGTCGCTTCCGGATTGCACCGGCAGGTGCACGAAGGGCACCAGCTTGGGCAGGTTGCCGTGGGCAGCAATCAGCCGGGGTGTCATTTCCTTCGGGTGCGACGTCGTGTAGCGGATGCGCTCGATGCCAGGGATGTCGTGGATGTACTCGAGCAGCATGGCGAAGTCGGCGATCTCGCCCCGCGTGCCGATGGGCGCACGGTATGCATTCACGTTCTGGCCCAGCAGGGTTACCTCGCGCACGCCCTGGTCGGCCAGGTCGGCAACCTCGGTGAGTACGTCATCGAACGGTCGCGACACTTCGGGCCCGCGCGTATACGGCACTACGCAGAACGTGCAGTACTTGCTGCAGCCTTCCATGATCGATACGAAGGCCGTGGGGCCCTGGACGCGTGCCGGCGGCAGATGGTCGAACTTCTCGATTTCGGGGAACGAGATGTCAACCTGGGCGCGCCCCTCGGCACGCCGCTTTTCGATCAGCTCGGGCAAGCGGTGCAGGGTTTGCGGCCCGAACACGATATCGACATACGGCGCCCGCTCGACAATGGCGGCGCCTTCCTGACTGGCGACGCAACCCCCTACGCCGATGATCAGGTGCGGTTTCAGCTGCTTCAGGTGCCGCACGCGGCCCAGGTCGGAAAATACCTTCTCCTGCGCCTTCTCGCGGACCGAGCAGGTGTTGAAAAGAATGACGTCGGCCTCTTCAGGATTGGCCGTGAGCTCGACGCCTTCTTGTGCACCGAGCACGTCGACCATCTTGTCGGAGTCGTACTCGTTCATCTGGCAGCCGAACGTACGGATGTAAAGCTTCTTGCGGGCAGGTTGAGTGTTGGATGTCATAAACGCCGTTACGGTGAGCCCGGGGGCTTGCAAGTCTGATTTTAGCGCTGCCCTGCCGCCAAGCGACATGGATCCGGGCCTGCCGTGGCAAGCCCGGTGGCGGGGGGCCAGATGGCGCGCCGCGGGATCATGCCGTGGGCAGGCCCATGACCCTGCGGTACCATTCGTGGAAGTGCAGCATGCCGTCTTCCATGGGCGACTGGTAGGGACCGACCTCATTCACGCCACGCGCCAGCAGGGCACGACGGCCGGCGTCCATGCGCTCGGCGATTTCGTCGTCTTCCACGGCGGTTTCCATGTAGGCCGCCCGCTGGGCTTCCATGAATTCCGGCTCGAACTCGACGATTTCTTCCGGATAGTAGAACTCGACGATGTTGACCGTCTCTTGTGGTCCTTTCGGGTACAGGGTCGAGAGTACCAGTACGTGCGGATAGATCTCGATCATCATCGTGGGGAAGTACGTGACCCAGATGGCGCCGAAATCTGGCGCGGCGCCGTTGCGGTAACGCAGCAATACGTCGTGCCAACGGCGATAGACCGGCGAGCCCGGCTGGGCCAGGGCCTTGAACACGCCCACCCGCTGCACGCTGAAATTGGCGTCGAATTCCCAGGACAGGTCGTCGCAGGTAACGAATTGCCCGAGGCCCGGATGGAAGGGCGCGACGTGGTAGTCCTCAAGGTAGACCTCGATGAAGGTTTTCCAGTTGTAGTTGCACTGGTGCACCTCGACGTGGCCGAGCACGTAGTCGTCCACGTTGAACTCGGGGCGCCGGTAGAGTTTGTCGAGGTCTGCCTTCACGTCGTGGGGACCTTCGAACAGCATGCCGCGGTAGTTCTGTAGCGGGTAGCGCTGCAGGTCGAGGTGGGGGTTGCCGTCGAAGTGGGGGGCGCCAATGAGGCGGCCGTTGG
This sequence comes from uncultured Pigmentiphaga sp., assembly GCA_937891425.1. Classification (GTDB taxonomy): domain Bacteria; phylum Pseudomonadota; class Gammaproteobacteria; order Burkholderiales; family Burkholderiaceae_B; genus Verticiella. The sequence goes on along the minus strand of CALAGD010000083.1, from coordinate 39,512 downwards.
GGTCGTACGTCCAGCGGTGCAGCGGGCACACGATATTGCCCCCCACGGCCGTCAGGTTGCCGTGGCTGTTGCACTGGCCGGTGACGTCGCCCGCCTTGCCGCCCAGCATGACGGCCTGGCGGTGGCGGCACACGTTGGACAGAAGCTGGACCCCTTCCTGCGTGCGCACGAGCACGCGCCCGCCGTTCTCATGGAGCAGCGTGCGGTAATCGCCAACGTTCGGCACCATGCGCTCGTTGCCAACATAGATGGGCGCGTGCCGAAAGATCTTTTCCTGCTCCTGTTTGAACAGTTCAGGGTCGAAATACGCTGAGACGGGTAGTTGTGCCTGACTGGCTCGTACGTGTGCCATGTGACCAACATCGGTCATAATTCCCTCCACAGTGCTGTAGATCAGCGAATCTTGGGCGATCGTGCCTGGCAATGACGAATCTCACGCTGGCAGCCTCAACGCCGATTGGAACGGTCCGGCTATTGCCGATGCCTGGCGTGACGATTTTTGATCTCCTGGGGGGCAGCCTGTGTGATCCCTCAGCCATCCAGGTGTGGCTACAGGCCAAACGCATTTGAATCGCCCCTGGCAAGTGCGCCGGCGGCGGGCAGGCGCAAGCGAAGAACAAATGCGATGCCGGGTGAGGGGGCCCGGACGGTTATGCCACTTGCCGCGCATGATGACCAATCAGTACGCGCAAGTGCCGCAAGATCAAAAACTGGCCATTGTACCCTGTATCCGGGGGTGCGCTTTGGCCTGCATCAAGGAACGCTCTGACGCCACCAGCCCGGCGCGTACGCCATGGCGGTTGGAGCGCCGCAGCGTTCGATCGTTCCCTCAGGTGGCCCGGGAGATTCACACCAGTGATTCCAGCCACCGCCAGGAAGGGCCCGAGGGTGCAGGGGCCGTGTCTTACAATATCTTCCCTTTGAGACCACCATTTTCCGGAGGCGGATCTGTCTGGCTGCATGCATCCCACGATACAGGGGTTGGCGGCGCCGGTTCGTCGATCCAGCGCACCGGCCAGAGTCAAGGGGCGGAGGAAGTCATGAGTGCAGTCATTACCGGCATGACTCGGCGTCAGTTCGATGAGTGGCGCGACGCGGCGCGCGAGCGCGTGGAAGCGGCCCTGCATCAGCAACTGGCGTTGCTGGAAGGCCCTCCTGCCCGGTTGCACGAGGCCATGCGCTACGCGGTACTGGGTCCAGGCAAGCGCGTGCGTGCGCTCATGGTGTATGCCGCGGGTGCTGCCTGTGGGGCCTCCGGGCCAGCCCCCGCTGCCGCACTTGATGCCTGTGCCGTAGCGGTCGAGGCAGTGCATGCCTATTCGTTGGTGCACGACGACCTTCCGTGCATGGATGACGATGTCATGAGGCGTGGTCGCCCTACGGTGCACGTCGCCTTCGACGAGGCGTGCGCGCTGCTGGCGGGAGACGCGCTGCAACCGTTTGCATTTGAATGCCTTGCACGCATGCCGATCGCGCCTGCCCTCATCGTCCAGGCGGTGCAGGTACTGGCGCATGCCATCGGCCCGCAGGGCATGGTGGCGGGACAGGCGATCGACCTCGAGAGCGTCGGCGTCGCGGTCACGCGCGAAGAGCTCGAGCAGATGCATCGCCTGAAGACCGGCGCCTTGCTGCGCGCCAGCGTGGCCCTCGGTGCCATTGCCGCCGGCGCAAGCTCGGCCACGCGACGCACGCTTGACCACTATGCACAGGCGGTCGGCCTGGCGTTCCAGGTGGTCGATGACATTCTCGACGTAACGGCCAGTACTGAAGAGCTTGGCAAGACCGCAGGCAAAGATGCGGCGCACAACAAGCCCACCTATGTTTCGCTGCTGGGGCTCGATGGAGCGCGCGCCCTGGCAGAACAGTTGCGGCAGGACGCACACCAGGCTCTCGGCCAATTGGGTGAAGGTGCGCGCCGCGCCGAAGCGCTGGCCCACCTGGCTGATTACATCGTGTTGCGAACTCATTGAAGGGCCAGGGCACCCGCAACGTCGTGTTCTAGGATAATGCCTGCATGGAAATGGAACTGCTGTATCAGATCAATTCACCGGACGATCTGCGGAAATTGTCCCGCTCTCAGCTTCAGCAACTGGTTCAGGAGCTGAGGGCTTTCCTGCTGGCGTCCGTGTCGCGTACGGGCGGGCATCTGTCGTCAAACCTGGGTACGGTCGAGCTCACGGTGGCACTGCACTATGTGTTCAACACACCGCACGACCGCCTCATCTGGGATGTCGGCCACCAGACCTACACGCACAAGATTCTCACGGGCCGACGTGAGGGCATGGCGCATCTGCGACAGCGTGGCGGCATTTCTGGCTTTCCGCGGCGTTCGGAATCCGAGTACGACGCGTTCGGTACGGCCCATTCTTCCACATCGATTTCAGCGGCGCTGGGCATGGCCGTGGCAGCGCGCAACGCGGGCATCGCACGCAAGCACATTGCGGTCATCGGCGACGGCGCCATGTCGGCCGGCATGGCTTTCGAGGCCATGAACAACGCGGGAGTAACGCCTGACATCGACCTGCTGGTCATCCTGAACGACAACGACATGTCCATATCGCCGCCGGTAGGGGCGCTGAACCGGCACCTGACGCGGCTGATGTCAGGCCGCTTCTATGCCGCCGCCCGCAACGTCGGCAAGGCGGTACTATCGCATATCCCACCAATGTTCGAGTTCGCGCGACGCTTTGAAGAGCATGCAAAGGGCATGGTGGGCCCGGCCGCGCTTTTCGAGGAGCTTGGCTTCACCTATTTCGGCCCCATCGACGGGCACGACCTCGATGCACTGATTCCCACGTTGCAGAACCTGCGCGAGCAGAGGGGGCCACTGTTCCTGCATGTCGTCACGCGCAAGGGGCAGGGGTACAAGCTGGCGGAAGCCGACCCCGTCCTGTATCACGGACCAGGAAAGTTTGATCCGGCGGTAGGCATCCAGACAGGTACCAGCAACCCCAGGAAGTCGTTCACGCAGGTGTTCGGCGAGTGGCTGTGCGACATGGCCGCGGCCGATGCGCGCGTCATCGGCATCACGCCCGCCATGCGTGAAGGCAGCGGTCTGGTCGAATTCGAAAAGCGTTTCCCGACCCGTTACTTCGATGTTGGCATCGCCGAACAGCATGCCGTGACCTTCGCCGCCGGCCTGGCCTGCGAAGGGTTCAAGCCGGTGGTTGCCATTTATTCCACCTTCCTGCAGCGTGCCTACGACCAACTGATCCATGACGTCGCACTGCAGAACCTCGATGTCACCTTTGCGCTGGATCGCGCCGGCATCGTAGGTGCCGACGGTGCCACGCATGCAGGAAACTACGACATCGCCTTCGTGCGCTGCATTCCCAACATGGTGGTCGCTACCCCGTCCGACGAAGCCGAGTGCCGCCTGTTGCTCAGTACCTGTTACCAGTATCAGGGGCCTGCTACCGTGCGCTATCCGCGCGGCCACGGACCGGGAGTGCAGCCTGGCACTTCGCTCGACACAGTACCCATCGGGAAGTCCGTGGTGCGGCGCGAGCGCAGGCGCCAGTCCGAGACACATTGCGAAGGCATTGTCATGTTCGTGTTCGGCACGCGACTTGCCGCGGCGCTGCAAGCTGCCGAAGCGCTCGATGCCACGGTGATCGACATGCGTTTCGTCAAACCGATAGACGAGGCCCAGATCCTCGAGCAGGCGCGCAAGCATGTGGCGCTGGTGACGGTCGAGGAGGGCTGCGTGATGGGCGGGGCCGGCAGTGCAGTCAGCGAGGTGCTGCATGCGGCCGGTGTGGTCAAGCCGCTATTGCAGCTTGGCCTGCCCGACGTATTCATCGACCACGGTGACCAGGCCGAGTTGCTGCACGAGGTAGGACTGGACGCAGAAGGCATCGAGCGTGCGGTACGCGAGCGGTTTGGCGACGTGCTGCAGCGCATGACGTCGGCTTCCTCCGACGCGCAGGTCAGGGCGCTGCGCCCGGCCAACCGCTAGGCGCGCCTCAGTTCCGGAAATTCTCGAAGCTCAGGGGAAGATCCTCGACGCTCTTGCGCAGCATGGCGATCGCTGCCTGCAGGTCGTCCTTCTTCGCGCCCTGTACTCGGACAGAGTCACCCTGGATGCTGGCCTGCAGTTTCATTTTGGTGCCCTTGATCAGGGCTACGATCTTCTTGGCATGCTCCTGCGGGATGCCATTGCGCACCGTGACCTCCTGCTTGACCTTGTCGCCGCCAGTCTTTTCGACCTTGCCGTAATCGAGAAAGCGCACATCGACGTTCCTCCGTGCCATCTTGTTGATGAGGATGTCCTTGAGCTGGTCGAGCTGGAAGTCGCTGTCGGCGTACAGTGTCAGTGTGTTCTCGGACGATTCGATCCGGGCGTCAGACCCCTTGAAGTCGAAGCGTGTACCGACCTCGCGATTGGTCTGGTCAACGGCATTGCGCAATTCCACCTGATCAGGCTTGCAGACGACATCGAATGAAGGCATTGCATTTCACTCCTGCTAACGACGGGCGCAGTATGACATAATCGCGCCAGCCACCCCAACCGAAGCATATCCGTCGTCCCGGCGCGACCGGGTCGTGTCGTCACCATTCGTGTTCTCGTCTTGTCTACTGTCACCACTGCCGTCCAGCCGGTTCCACTCGCCAACACTCTGGGCCTGCTCTCGCATGCCTGTTGCGTAGTCGATGTCCACGACATCGACAGGGTACCTGAACTGGTGCGATACCATGACTCGGAGCACGGCGTGTTCGTGCTGGGGGGAGGCAGCAACGTCGTGCTCCCGCCGCTCGTGCGTGCCACCATTTTGCGCGTGCGATTGCGGGGTGTCCGGCTGGTCGAAGCCAACGCGGACAGCTACATCGTGGAAGCTGCCGCGGGCGAGCCGTGGCACGAATTCGTCGAGCTGACGGTGCGCAATGGCTGGCCCGGGCTGGAGAACCTGGCACTGATTCCGGGCACGGTGGGCGCAGCTCCGGTTCAGAACATCGGGGCTTACGGGGTCGAGGTGTGCGAACGGCTGCATAGTGTGCTGGCGTATGACCTCGCACACGCCACGTGGTGCGAGCTGTCTCGCGATGACTGCGCTTTCGGTTATCGCGACAGCATGTTCAAGCGTTCCGAGCCGGGCCGGTGGGTGATCGTGGCGGTGCGCTTTGCCTTGCCACGGGCCTGGCGCCCAGTGCTGCAGTACCCCGACCTGCAGGCCTGCGCCCTGCTTCAGGAGCAGGCCACGCCACGTGCCATTCTCGAGGCGGTATGCTCGATTCGGCGGAGCAAATTGCCCTATCCGGAAGATCTGCCCAATGCCGGCTCGTTCTTCAAGAATCCGGTGGTGTCCGAAGCGCAGTATCTCGACATGAAGGCCCGGGATCCAGACCTGCCAGGCTGGCGGCAGGAAGCCGGTGGTGTCAAGCTGCCGGCTGCCTGGCTGATCGAACGGGCAGGGTGGAAGGGAAGGCGGCTCGGGCCGGTCGGCATGCACGAGCGGCACGCGCTCGTGCTGGTCAACTACGGCGGGGCGACTGCGGACGACGTCAATGCGCTGTCCGAGGCCGTCCAGCAGGCAGTATACGCACGTTTCGGCGTGCGTCTGGAGCGAGAACCGGTCAGCCCGCCGGCCTGATCAGGCGAGCCCCAGCACTTGCTGCATGTCGTACAGGCCGGCCGGCTGGGTGGCCAGGAAGCGGGCGGCGCGCAGGCTGCCCTGGGCATAGGTGGCCCGGCTGGACGAACGGTGCGTAATCTCGATGCGTTCGCCGGTGCCGGCGAAGTAAACCGTGTGATCGCCTACGATGTCGCCGCCGCGCACCACCGAGAAACCGATGCGCCCGTTGGCGCGCTCTCCGGTGTACCCATGGCGTGCCCAGTCGGCAACTTCCTCGAGTGACCTGCCCCACACGGCGGCCACGGTTTCCCCCATTTTCAGCGCGGTACCCGAAGGGGCATCGACCTTGCGCCGGTGATGTGCCTCGAAGATCTCGACATCGTAGTCTTCACCCAGGATGCGGGCGGCCATTTCGATCAACTTGAGCGTAACGTTTACCCCGACGCTCATGTTCGGTGCGAACACGATGCCCACCTTTTCGGCGGCACGGCGTATGGCTTCTTTCCCGGATTCGTCGAATCCGGTCGTGCCGATGACCATACTGACCCCATACCGTACGCACGCGTCAAGATGCTGCAGGGTGCCTTCGGGCCGGGTGAAGTCGATCAGGCAGTCGACACTCTCAAGGGCGGACAGTTCGGGGCTGATCGTGACGTTGGTCTGTCGGCCGAGGAACGCGCCTGCGTCCTGACCGCAGGCGGGGCTGCCCGCGTGGTCGAGGGCAACGGCCAGCTCCATGTCGGACGACTCCAGAATCGCCTCGATCAGGGCATGGCCCATGCGGCCACTGGCGCCGGCAACGGCTACTCGCATAGTATTCATCCTAAAAAAACAGTGAAGAAGTAGCTGGTTCAGGGGAGGGTGTGGGCCGGATCGGGGCAGGGCGTGCGCCCTGCCCGGTTCAGCGCAACGGCTCTGACCCGTTGCGGGTGCCAAAGGTGCCTCGCGGCAACGTGCTTTCGTCGATGACTGGCTGGGTGCTGATGCCGAAGGCAGGTTGATGTTCGGGCACACCTGTGTTGGTGCCGGGCTGGCCCAGAGCCTGACCTTCGGAACCGATGCCGCCCGCCTCATTGCCTTCAAGTACGGGCATGCCCTCGGGGTTGATCGGCATGGTGCCTGGCTGCGCGGGTGCGGGAAAGTCCTGGCTGTCGTAGCCTTGCGGTGATGGCGTCTGGAACTCCCGGACGACATCCGGATTCTGGAAGGGCTGGACCGTAGGTTGCTGGTCGCCCTCCCAGTGCGTGACCCGGTCGTTCTCGAAGAATACCGTGAAGCGGCGTTCCACCCGCTCGCCGTAGCCGGGCTTCATGTAATACGGGTACTCCCAGCGGTCGGCGTGGAAAATCGGGGTGAGCGTAGGGCTGCCGAGGATGAAGCGCACCTGTTCGCGCGTCATGCCGGGCCGCAGCTGGTCGACCTGCTGCTGGGTGATCCAGTTTCCCTGCTGTACATTCGGCCGGTAGGGTTGCCAGAACGCACGTCCGGTACGGTCGTCGGTGCTGCAGGCAACCAGCGTGGTGGCCAGCATCACGCCAGCGGTCAGGCGGACAATGCGCGGGCCGCAACTGAGGAAGCGTTGAGAAAGGGTCGGGAGTTGCACGGTTGTTCGGCCTGTTTCGGGTGATCCGGTAAAACCGGTATCATAATAGGAGCTGTCGTCAGCAGGGAATTCTTCATCATGGAACAATTCGGATGACGGATCAAAACGAACTGAAGAGCATGGGGCTCAAGGCCACTTACCCGCGCCTGAAAATACTCGATATTTTCCGGCGCGGAGAAGAGCGGCACATGAGCGCTGAGGATGTTTACCGCGCCTTGCTGGCAGAGGGCGTGGAAATAGGCCTCGCCACCGTATACCGTGTGCTCACGCAGTTCGAGCAGGCAGGGCTGCTGACGCGCAGCCAGTTCGATACCGGAAAGGCAATTTTCGAGCTCAATGAAGGTGCCCACCACGATCACCTCGTCTGCACGGCGTGCGGGCGCGTGGAAGAGTTTCACGACGAAGGCATCGAGCTCCGGCAGCACGAAATCGCCGCCAAGCACGGATTCTCTCTGACCGGGCACACCATGGCACTTTATGGGCTGTGCCCGCAATGTCTGGTTCGGGTCAAGCCCGGTCTGGGCGCGGGCGCATAGCCCAGCTCTCCCGACGCCACCCGTGGCATCAGGTGCGGGAGCAGTCCAGCTTGCAGCAGCGCCCGGCCCCGCACACGTGCTCATCCGGGCAGCCAGTCGGCTTGTACGTGCAACCCTCCCTACTCGATTGACAGCATCTCGCGGGCGTGCTGACGCGTCGTTTGCGTAATGTCGATGCCGCCCAGCATGCGTGCGAGTTCATCGACTCGCTGCTCCGAATCCAGCGGGCGGATACGGGTCACCGGCCGGCCGCGCGTCTGGTCCTTGCTGACCTGGAAATGCGTGTTTGCACGCGCCGCCACCTGCGGCAGATGGGTGACGCACAGTACCTGGTGGCGTATTCCCAGCTCGCGCAACAAGCGTCCCACCACTTCGGCGACGGCGCCGCCAACGCCCGTATCGACTTCATCGAAGATGAGGGTGGGTACCCGCGCGGCGCGGCTCGCAATGACCGAAAGCGCCAGTGAAATACGTGCAAGCTCTCCTCCTGACGCCACTTTTGCCAATGGCCGGGGTGTGGTGCCCTGGTGCCCGGCTACGTGGAACTCGACGGTCTGATCGCCGGCGGGCCCAGGGCCGGCGTCGCGCAGGACGACCTCGAAGCGTCCACCCTGCATGGCCAGCGTCTGCATGGCCGCCGTGACCGCCTTGCCCAATGCCGCGGCAGTGCGTGCACGGGCCACGCGCAGCGCTGAGGCTGCCTCGGCGTAATCGTGGGCAGCGGCGTCGACCTTCTTGCGTAGTGCGTCAAGATCGTGTGCGCGCGCCAGGCTGGCCAGCCGCTCGGCCAGCTGTGCGTGGTGCTGCGGCAATTCTTCCGGACGCATCCTCAACTTGCGGGCGAGGTCGAACACGGCACGTATGCGTTCTTCCACCTTGGCCAGCTGTTCCGGATCGAGGTCGAGCCGATCGGCATAGCCTCGCAGGTCGGAGATGGCTTCGGCCAGTCCGATACGTGCTGACTCGAGAGCCTCGGCGATGGGAGTGAGGTTGGGGTCGTGCGCGGCCAGCTGTTCAATGCGATGCGTAGCCGAGGCCAGCTGATGGTGGACGTTGTCGTCGGCATCGTCGAGCACGGTGAGCGTCTGCGCGATGCCTTCAATCAGGGCCTGTCCGTGCGCAAGGCGCCGGTGGGTGACCTGCAGTTCCTCCCATTCACCGGGAGCGAGCGCCAGGCGTTCGAGCTCGTCGAACTGCCATTGCAGGTGCTCGCGTTCGAGCTCCAGGGCCGAGGCATTGGATTCCAGCGCTTCCAATTCGCGCCGCAGCGCGTGCCAGGTTTTCCAGGCCTGGGCCACGCGCGCACGTAGCTCGCCATGGTCGCCATGGTCGTCGAGCAGATCGCGCTGTGCGTCGGTCCGCAGCAGGCTCTGGTGCGCGTGCTGGCCGTGGATGTCGACCAGCTGGTCGCCGACTTCCCGGAGCTGCGCGACAGTCGCCGGCACTCCATTGATGTAGGCACGGCTGCGGCCCTTCGTGTCGATGACCCGCCGCAGCAGGATCTGGGTGTCGTCAAGGTCGCGTTCGCTCAGCCACATGCGCAGATGGGGCGGCGGCTCGAACACGGCAGTAATATCGGCGCGCTCGGCGCCTTCCCGGACGACGGAGGCATCAGCGCGTTCGCCCAGGACCAGGGCCAGGGCATCGACCAGGATGGACTTGCCCGCTCCGGTTTCACCAGAGAAAACCGTGAAGCCGGCATCAAACTCGATGTCGGCGCGATCGACGATGACGAAGTCGCGGATGTGCAGATTGCGCAGCATGAGACTCGCAGGACACGGAAGGCCGGAATGTATGCCCGCTACCTGCCGCTACCGGTCAGGGTCTGATTGCGTCAGCTCGGTATCGGTCTGGGTGGGCATGCGGTTCCAGTGTAGCTTCTGGCGCAGCGTCTCGAAATAGCTGTATCCGGTCGGATGCAACAGCTGTATGGTGTGCGGCGAGCGCTCGACGGCGATGACGTCCCCGGGCATGAGTTCAGACCATGCCTGCATGTCGAAATGTACGCTGGCGCCACCCGATACACGTCCGGAGAACGTGAACAGCACTTCGATGCGCGACGAGTCGGGAAGTACGATGGGGCGGTTGGACAGCGTTTGCGGCGCCACCGGCACCAGGACGACGCCGCGCAGGGCGGGATGGAGGATGGGACCGTTGGCCGACAGGGCGTAAGCGGTGGAACCGGTCGGGGTGGCGATGACCAGGCCGTCCGCACGCATGGATGCCATGGTCTCGCCGTTGACGTCGATGCGCATCTCGATCATGCCACCGGGCCCAGCGCGGCTGAGTACCACATCGTTCAGCGCGAGCGTGGAGAACAGCTGGGTCTTGCCGCGACGAACCGCACCGTGCAGCAGCACTCGTTCTTCCGACTGGTATTGTCCGTCGAGCACCTGGCGCACGGCTTCCAGTGCGCGCGGCAGCGGGATGTCGGTAATGAAACCGACACGGCCGTGGTTGATGCCTGCCAGCGGTACGTTGGCGGCGGCGAGTTTGCGCGCTGCATTCAGCATGGTGCCGTCACCACCCATGACGATGGCCAGCGACGCACGTGTACCGATTTCCTTGAAAGTGGCGGCAGGAAAGCTGGTAATGCCTGTGTTGGCGGCAGTGTCAGCTTCGAAAATGACCTCACGCCCAGCCTCGCGCAGCATGTGCGCCAGCTCCAGCAGGGGCTTGCCGATGCCGGCGTCGTGGTATTTTCCGATGAGGGCGACGGTTGGAAAATGCATGAGCTTGCGGCCTACGCCTTATTGAGGCTAGCCTTGTGAATGTTTGTATCGGAAATTATAGGGCGAGGCGAGTGAGCCGGGGGCCATCGGCAGGCAAGTTTTATGCCGGTGGTGCACTTGTTTTCCTGCTGGTCTAAAATACATGGATATGGAACGCGCACTGGATGACCGCGCACGAGCCCTGCTGAAGGCGCTGATCGAACGGTACATTGCGGATGGAGTGCCGGTTGGGTCGCGCACGCTAGCGAAGGTATTCGAGCTTTCCCCGGCAACCATCCGCAACGTCATGGCCGATCTCGAAGACTTGGGCCTCATACACAGTCCGCACACGTCGGCGGGGCGGGTGCCCACTCCCCGTGGGTTCCGCCTGTTCGTCGATACCATGCTCGCGGTACAACCGTACGAGCTTACCGACGAGAATGTACAGCAAATGTTGCCGGCGGCCGAGCCCCAGCGTGCCGTGGCGGCTGCGGCGGCCATGTTGTCCGAACTGTCACAGTTCGCCGGCGTGGTGATGTCGCCAAAGCGTAGCAACGTGTTCCGTCAGATCGAGTTCATCCGGCTCTCTGAAAAGCGCGTCCTGCTCATCATTGTCACGCCTGGTGGCGATGTCCAGAATCGCATCCTTTTCGTGAAGCGCGACTACACCGAGCAGGAGCTCATCGAGGCCAGCAACTTTTTCAACCAGCACTTTGCAGGGAAGTCATTCGACGAGGCGCGCGAGGCGCTGCGTAAGGACATCAGGCAGCTGCACGATGACATCTCCTCGCTGATGCAGGCCGCGGTCGAAGCTGGCACTGAAGCGGCCTTGGAGGAGGGCGACGTGGTCATCTCCGGCGGAAGCAAGCTGCTCCAGGTCAGCGACCTGGCTTCCGACATGAACCGGCTGCGCCAGATGTTCACTTTGTTCGAGAAGAAGACCGATCTGCTGCAGCTACTTGAGATGTCGAGCCGGGCACAGGGCGTGCAGATCTACATCGGGGGCGAAAGCCACTTGCTTCCCCTGCAGGATGTCACGGTCATCACCGCCCCGTATGGGGTTGATGGCAAGATCGTCGGTACGCTGGGCGTCATCGGTCCCACCCGTATGGCGTACGAGCGTGTCATTCCCATCGTCGACGTCACTTCGCGTCTGCTCTCGAACGCTCTCAGCCAGCATTGGTAAATCGCTTCATGAATGCAATGCATATGCCGCCGTTCGCCAGCGGACTGGACGCGGCCGCCTCCCCTTCAACAGCGTCGGGGCGCGGCCGGCAGGGTGCCGTCGTCGGAATACTGCTCGTCAATCTGGGCAGTCCTGCAGCGCCTACGGTGCCGTCCATCCGCAAGTTCCTGGCCGAATTTCTGGCCGACCCGCGCGTAGTCGATCTACCGCGCCTTTTATGGTTGCCGTTGCTCAAGGGTGTGGTGCTGCCGTTTCGTCCTCGGCGCATTCGCGAGAAGTACGAAGCCGTCTGGATGCCAGAGGGCTCGCCGCTCATCGTCTGGAGTCAGCGCCAGAGGGAAGCCGTCGAGCGAGAGCTCGAGGCGCGTGGGCACAGGGTCGCCGTTGCGCTGGGCATGCGTTACGGCGAGCCATCCCTGCAGGTGGCACTGCAGCAACTGGTCGATCAGGGGTGCGCACGCATCCTGGTGCTTCCGCTCTACCCGCAGTACTCAACCAGCACTACCGCCACTGTCATCGATCGCGTGCAGGAGCTGGCCGGGAAAATGGGCGCCAGAGTCGAGTTCCGTCATGTCGAGCGTTTCTTCGACGATCGTGGCTACATCGCCGCGACCGCCCATCGGGTGCGTGATTTCTGGGCGCGCAGTGGGCGTGGTGACAAGCTCGTGATGAGCTTTCACGGCGTGCCCCAGCGCATGATCGACCGGGGTGATCCCTACGAGCGGGAGTGCAAGGCCTCCGCCCGTCTCATCGCCGAGGCACTGCACCTGACTTCCGATCAGTACGTCGTCACTTTTCAAAGCCGGTTTGGCCGCGCGCAGTGGCTGCAGCCGGACACTCAGGCAACGGTAGTCGAACTGGCGCAACAGGGCTGCAAGGTCGTCGATGTCGTGTGTCCGGGGTTCGTCGCGGATTGTCTAGAAACCCTGGAAGAGATTGCCATGGGCTGCAAGGCGGCGTTCGAATCGGCAGGCGGGCAATCGCTGCGGCACGTCCCGGCTCTCAACGCCGACCTGGCCTGGATCGGTGCGCTTGCCTCGCTGGTGGAACACAACTTGCTCGGATGGGACACCGATTCGCCATCTGCCAGGAGGCCGTCCATGACATCCACATCCACTCCGGTTCCAGCTTCCGCTGGAGGAACGGCAGCAACTTCGGGCAACGCGTCGACCGAGACGGTGCAGACCACGGAAGAGCAACTGGACGCGGCTATCGAAGACACGTTCCCGGCCAGCGATCCAGTTTCGCCCGATGCGGGGTCGCGGCACATCCCGATCGCCGACCCTTCGCGGGAGGATTCCGTCGAGCATGGTCTCGATGAAGCGCTGGAAAATACTTTCCCCGCGAGCGACCCCATCTCCGTCAGTGCCCCGACGCCGCAAGACAAAGAAAAGAATCGCGGCGGGCAATAAGCTACGCCACCGCGCCGCTGCAGCGCGCTGCATGGAGAGCTGGCGGTCGCGGTGTTCCGGCATTCGGTTCTGTACCGCAACATGGCGCCGGTGGTGCGCCCGGGCTCGTACGCCAGCAAGGCGTTTTCTATAATCGCGGGTGGCCTCGCGTGCGGCCGACACGGGCCACAGGCTGCTGCTCGTGCGGCAGGGCGCCGTCTGGCACCGGCGCCTGCAAACGTCCGTGTGCACGTTGTCGTCTGCTGCCCTGATGCCAGGCCGTGCGCCGGACGAATGCTGTCGTGCACCGATGCATGCGGGCAGCGGCGAATTCACGGTGCAGCACTTGAAACGCCGGGCTTCGGCCCCCATGTTCAGCGCATCCTTACGCAATCAGCTTACATACGCAATGGAGGTTTGCCGATGTCGGCACAAGAACAGAACGGCCGGGAAGATCAGCCCCGATCCGAGGGCATGACGCAGGAACGACAGTCCCTGGGCGAAACCAGTCCGGCCGATGCCGATGCATTCGCCGAGGCATCAATCGACTTGACCGGGGCTCTGCAGGCGCGTCTGGCTGAGCTCGAAAGCCAGAATCGCGAGCTGCAGGAGCAGGTGCTTCGTGCCCTGGCAGAGGTCGAGAACGTACGCCGCCGCTCGCAGGATGAAGTTGCGAAGGCGCGCAAGTTCGGAATCGAGGCGTTTGCAGAGAGTCTGGTGCCCGTGAAGGACAGCCTGGAGGCTGCGCTGGCGCAGGCCGACCAATCGGTGGATTCCTGGCGTGAGGGGGTGGAAATTACCTTGCGGCAACTGTCGCAGGCTTTCGAGCGTCACCGCCTGATGGAAATCGCACCGGCCGTCGGCGACAAGTTCGACCCGCATCAGCATCAGGCCGTATCCTCAGCGCCCAGCGACCAGCCCGCCAACACGATCGTCCAGCTGCTGCAGAAAGGCTACCTCATCGCGGATCGTGTCCTGAGACCGGCTCTCGTGATCGTCGCCGCTTGAAAAGCACACCCTCGTCCCCATTTCGCTGACAAGACAGGCATTACTTAAACAGGAACAAAACGTCATGGGCAGAATCATTGGCATCGACCTGGGTACCACCAACAGCTGCGTTGCTGTCATGGAGGGTAATCAGGTCAAGATCATCGAGAACGCTGAAGGGGGCCGCACCACGCCGTCCATCGTCGCGTACATGGAGGACGGCGAGATCCTGGTGGGCGCCCCCGCCAAGCGGCAGGCGGTCACGAACCCGGCGAACACGCTGTTTGCCGTCAAGCGACTCATCGGCCGGCGTTTCGACGAAGATGCAGTGCAGAAAGACATCAAGCTGATGCCGTACCGTATCGTGAAGGCCGACAATGGCGACGCATGGGTCGAAGTGCGTGGCAAGAAGATCGCGCCCCCGCAGGTGTCCGCCGAAGTCTTGCGCAAGATGAAGAAGACGGCCGAAGACTATCTGGGCGAAGAAGTCACGGAAGCCGTGATCACGGTGCCGGCGTACTTCAACGACAGCCAGCGGCAGGCCACCAAGGATGCGGGGCGCATTGCCGGCCTGGAAGTCAAGCGCATCATCAACGAACCGACGGCGGCCGCCCTCGCGTTCGGGCTCGACAAACTTGGCAAGGGTGATCGCAAGGTCGCGGTGTATGACCTGGGCGGCGGTACGTTCGACATCTCCATCATCGAGATCGCCGACGTCGATGGCGAGAAGCAGTTCGAAGTGTTGTCCACCAACGGCGATACCTTCCTGGGTGGCGAAGACTTCGACCAGCGCATCATCGATTACATCATCGACGAGTTCAAGAAAGAGCAGGGCGTCGATCTCAGCAAGGATGTGCTTGCCTTGCAGCGTCTGAAGGAAGCCGCCGAGAAGGCCAAGATCGAGCTTTCGTCGGCCCAGCAGACCGAAATCAACCTGCCGTACATCACGGCAGATGCCACCGGGCCGAAGCACCTGAACCTCAAGCTCACTCGCGCCAAGCTCGAGGCTCTGGTCGAAGACCTCATCGAGCGTACGATCGAGCCCTGTCGCATCGCCATCAAGGATGCTGGCGTGAAGGTGTCAGACATCGATGACGTCATCCTCGTCGGTGGCCAGACGCGCATGCCCAAGGTCCAGGAGAAGGTGCGTGAGTTCTTCGGTCGCGAACCGCGCAAGGACGTCAATCCCGACGAAGCCGTTGCTGCAGGTGCGGCCATTCAGGCCTCCGTGCTGGCTGGCGACCGCAAGGACGTGCTGCTGCTCGACGTCACGCCGCTGTCGCTGGGAATCGAAACCCTCGGTGGCGTCATGACCAAGATGATCGCGAAGAACACCACCATCCCCACGCGTTTCTCGCAGGTGTTCTCTACGGCGGACGACAACCAGCCGGCGGTCACCATCAAGGTCTACCAGGGCGAGCGCGAGATCGCCACTGGCAACAAGCTGCTGGGCGAATTCAACCTTGAAGGGATCCCGCCGGCACCGCGCGGTGTGCCGCAGATCGAGGTGACGTTCGACATCGACGCGAACGGTATCCTGCATGTGTCGGCGCGCGACAAGGGCACCGGCAAGGAAAACAAGATCACCATCAAGGCGAATTCAGGCCTTACCGAAGAGGAAATCCAGCGCATGATCCGCGATGCGGAAGCGCACGCGGATGAAGACCGGAAGGCCGCCGAGCTGGCCCAGGTGCGCAACCAGGGCGATGCACTGGTGCACGCCACGCGCAAGTCGCTGACCGAGTACGGCGACAAGCTTGAGGCGTCCGAGAAGGATGCCATCGAAGCCGCAGTCAAGGAGCTCGAAGAAGCCTTGAAGAGCGGTGACAAGGCCGACATCGAAGAGAAGATCGCCAAGCTCACCGCGGCATCGCAGAAGCTCGGCGAAAAGATGTACGCAGATGCCCAGGCGCAAGCGGCGGGTGCGCAGGCCGAAGAGAAACCGGCTGATGACAATGTGGTCGATGCCGATTTCAAGGAAGTCAAGCGCGATTCGTGATCGTTTCCCTATCCAGGGGGCTGCCCGCGGTGCGGGCAGCCGTTTGCATTTGTGGCCGGCGTCATGCCGGCCTTTTACAGCCGGAATCTTCCGGCGAATTTGCAGAGCGCAGAGAAGTACCTGACTCTGCCTGACAGGTTTCTACAGCGATAATGGCAACACGCGACTATTACGAGGTGCTTGGCGTAGCCAAGAATGCCACCGACGAGGAAATCAAGCGAGCGTATCGCAAGCTGGCGATGAAGTATCACCCGGATCGTAACCCGGGCGACAAGGAAGCTGAAGAGCGCTTCAAGGACGTTCAGCGCGCCTACGAAATCCTCTCCGACAAAGAAAAGCGTGCAGCCTACGACCGGTTCGGACATGCGGGCGTCGATCCGAGCGCAGCAGGTATGGGGGCGGGCTCACCATTTGGCGATTCGCCCTTTGGCGACGCCTTCAGCGATATTTTCAGCGAGATTTTTGGCGGACGACGCAGCAGTGGTCCGCAGATGTATCGGGGGGCTGACCTTCGCTACAGCATGGAGATTACGCTCGAGCAGGCGGCCGAGGGGTTCGAAACGGAGATTCGCGTACCTAGCTGGGAAACCTGCGAGGTTTGCCATGGCACGGGAGCCCGTCCCGGCACGCAACCTGCCACCTGCAGTACCTGCGGCGGGTCGGGCGCAGTCCGCATGCAACAAGGGTTCTTCAGCGTGCAGCAGACCTGTCCTGCCTGTCATGGGAGCGGCAAGGTCATACCGAACCCCTGCACCGCCTGCGACGGAGCAGGGCGCGTTCGACGCAACAAGACGCTCCAGGTCAAGGTACCAGCGGGTATTGACGATGGCATGAGGATCCGGTCGGCTGGCAATGGTGAGCCGGGCATCAACGGAGGCCCTCCCGGAGACCTGTACGTCGAGATCCGCATCAAGGAACACGAAATCTTCCAGCGCGATGGTGACGACCTTCATTGCGAGCTGCCCATCCCGTTCACGACGGCCGCACTGGGGGGTACCATCGAGGTGCCCACGCTGACGGGACGGGCCGAGATCACGGTGCCCGAGGGTACCCAGACCGGCAGAACCTTCAGGTTGCGTGGCAAGGGCATTCGGGGCATACGTTCGAGCTATCCGGGCGATCTGTACTGCCACGTCACCGTGGAGACTCCGGTGCGTCTGACGGAAGAGCAGAAAGACCTGCTGCGCAAGTTTGCGGAGTCCTTGAACGAGGGCGGCTCGAAGCACTCACCCAATAGCAAATCCTGGGCAGAGCGGGTAAAGTCGTTCTTTACCTGAAGCCCGGCGCCTCCGTTCGCGGCCCCCGTCATTCGCACCTGTAACACGAGTGACGGGATGCAACGGAATATGGGTTAGCATATGAACGTATCAGGCCGCACGCGAGGAGGGCATGATGAGGAGCGAAATCCTGTTGATTGGAGAATACTCCTCGGCCCATAAGGCATTGCATGACATGCTGGTCGAGCAGGGGTACGGGGTTGCCCGGGCGCCGGACTTCGAACGCGCCGTTGTACGTATCGCGAACGGTCATCCACCGGCCATCATTCTGGTGTCCTGCTCGCTGTCCCAGACCGATCAGATGCGGCTGTCCGAACTCGTCATGGAACAGCTGCCCGATACCGACACGCTGTACATCACCGATGCCGCAGCAGCAAGCACAGACGCGCCACCACGCATGGCACATGGCGCGGAATCTGACGATTCCGCCCGGTGGGTTCCACATCCACTATTGCATCTTCCTTGCGCCGCAACCGAGCTGTCGCGGCGTCTGCGCCATATTCTGAATAATCAGGCACAGCGCCGGATGTTGCGTACGGTCACCAAGTCGGATGCCATCGCACCCGTATCCCCTGTCTCCAGGCAGGGCACGCCTGCTAACTCGGATTGCTCGGCGAAGGGTGTCTCCCGGGCAGCCTTGGGTCAATCGACCGGCCCAGTGTCCGGCAACGCGGCGCCGTCCTTGCGCGTGCTGCTGGTCGAAGACAATGCGGATACCCGCTGGGCCACCTCCGAACTGCTGGCGGCACTCGGGCACCGCGTAATCTGTGCTGCGTCGGCCGAAGAGGCCATCCAGGCACTGGCCGCGCAAGACTTCGATGTGATGTGCAGTGATGTAGGGCTGCCCGGCATGTCGGGGGCAGAGCTGGCCGAAGCGGTCAGCCGGGATTACCCCGAACTTGGCATCGTGGTGGCATCAGGTTACGGCTATCACACCAGGATCGACAAAGAGCGGTTGCGGCTTGAGGTACTGCCAAAACCCTACACCATGGCTGCGTTGCAGGCTGCATTGCTCAACGCAGTGGTCCGGCGCAAGGGCTCGAACCGTGGGCTCGACCGCGCGCCCAACGCACCCGCATGAGTCTCGTTCGGGCCGGGCGCTGCTTTCCGTGTGGCAGGCATCGGCCGGCCGCAATGACCAGGCGGCTGACGGTGCCGCCACCTCCTGCCAGGTGAACGTGGTGCGCTCTAGGGCGCCATGCCCAGGGCCACGAACGTGGGGAGTCACTAGTTGCGGGTTCGTATGCGAATGTCGTTACGAACGTCTTTCACGCCTTCGACGCTGCGGGCTATCACGCCAGCACGTTCCGCCAGTTCGCGCGAGTCGGCGTAGCCACTGAGCTGAACGATGCCACGGAAGGTTTCCACCTGTGTGTCGAGCGCACTGACAGCGTCGTCCTGCGCCAGCGCCAGTTTCACGCGCGCGGTAACGGCCGCATCGTCCGCATACTCAAGCGTATTACGGGTGGTGTCGGTGGCGGCACAGGCAGAAATCAGAAGCGCTGTGCCCAGCAGCGAAACCCATTTCATCAGGGCGTTCAACATTGGTGCACTCCGTCGGTCAGGATGCGCATGCGGTGGCTGCATGCGGCAGGGTTGGAAGACACCAGATGATACATTTGGTTCCGCCGTATGGTGGTTGGGACGCGTAACACCTGAGGTCAGTGTGGACGTTCCACGTCGCCGAAATCCATGACATGTTTAGCCCTGCCGACGCAGTTCCGCCGGTGGCAGTTTCATCAGCGTCCGGTATTTTGATACCGTGCGGCGGGCCACGATGACGCCCTGTCGCGCAAGCTCATGCGTGAGTGAAACGTCCGACAATGGCGCGCGGGCATCTTCCCGGGCGATCAACTCGCGGATGAGAGCTCGTACCGCGCTCGTCGAACAGGTGCCGCCCGTTTCGGTCGAGAGCTCGCGCGAGAAGAAGTGCTTGAACTCGAAAATGCCGCGCGGTGTAGCCATGTACTTGTTGCCGGTCGCGCGTGACACCGTGGACTCGTGCAGGCCCAGCTCCTCTGCGACTTCGCGCAGCACCAGGGGCTTGAGTGCTACCTCGCCATACTCGAAGAACAAGCGCTGATGCGCGACAATGGCTTCTGCGACGCGCTGGATGGTGGTGAAGCGCTGCTCCACGTTGCGGATCAGCCAGCGGGCTTCCTGCAGCTCCTGCGCCATGGGGGCACGGTCGTTGCCCCTGGCCTGGCGGAACATGGCTGCGTAAGTGGTATTCAGACGTGCCTTGGGCATGACCGCGGGATTGGTCTCGACAACCCACATCCCCTTCACCTTGCGCACGATCACGTCGGGGATGACGTGTTGAGCTTCGTCGGTGCCATATTGCAGCCCGGGCTTGGGGTTGAGGCTTCGAATCAGGCTACAGGATTCGCGCAACTCCGACTCGGTGCAGCCGAGCCGTTTCATCATTTCCGCATGATTGCGTCGTGCCAGCAGCTCCAGGCACTGATCGACAAGCCGGATGGCCAGATCACGGCCGGGTACCGTGCGGTCCAGGGCGGCCAGCTGCAGACGCAGGCACTCCGACAACGTGCGGGCGGCAATACCGGGAGCACCCAGCTGCTGCACCAGGCGTAAGGCGGTCAGCCATTCGCTCTCGGTGGGCGGTGGCTGCAGGGCAGTGATCTCGGCCAGTTCGTCAAATTCCTGGCGCAGGTAGCCATCGTCATCCAGAGCCTCGATCAGCACCTCGGCGAGAACGCGGTCACGCTCGCCCACGCGATAGCCCGACAGTTCCTGGTGCAGGTGCTCGCGCAGGGTGGGGCCCGAGTGCGCCCATTCGCCCGGGTCGGCGCGGTCATCGTCATTCCCGTGCTGCCGCGCCGTGGGATAATCCCCCTGGTATTCAGGATGGTGCTCGTAAGGGTCGATGGTCTCGGCCGCTACGGGTTCGGCGGGTGGCTCCGCGGCTACCACGTCGGAGGCAGCCGGCTCGTCATGTGCACTCCGGTTCTCGACGCGCACGGTGCCGGCGGCCACCTCTTCCTCTGCCGGTTCTTCCAGGAACGGGTTGGTTGCAAGCGCGTTGCGCAGTTCCTGGGTGAACTCCACGGCCGACATTTGCAACAGTTTCACCGACTGTTGCAGGCGAGGGGTGAGTATCGTCTGCTGTCTGGTACGCAGCTCGTAAGTAGTATGTATCAATGTTCCCTCCGGCAGTTGGTGTTAGCGCCTGACCTGTTGTCGTGAGTTCAATGTGTGGTCTGCGTGCTTGCGGTAGGAACCATGCAAACTGCGTGCCAATTTCCGGCAACTCCTCTCGGGTACGGGAATTGCGCGGCCCATGATGGGTGGGCAACTCATTCTGAACAGCGCGTGCAGGCCCGCGCGCTGCGCGAAGTTTACAAACCGTGTAGAAACTACCTTGTGGTCGAGTCAGGTTTCGCTGCCCCAGCCAAGCGGGGCATGTCATGCATGGTTACAAAATTGTCAGAACAATTTTCAGTGTGTTGACAGCGTGTCCTGGTAAGCATCGAGGCGGTTGTAGAGCGTCTTGAGACTGATGCCGAGTGCCTTCGCCGCTGCACGCTTGTCGCCTGCAAAGTGCTGCAGCACCCCCATGATGAGTTCGCGCTGTGCGTCGGCCAGGCTCATGCCAACCGGAATCTGGAACTGGCCACCGTTCAATGTGACACGTGGGACGGGGGAGGAGGGCGGTGCGGGCGGCTCCAGCTCGATCAGGTCATCGGCCATGATGAACGCGCGATACAGGGTATTCCGGAGTTCACGTACATTGCCCGGCCAAGCGTAATTCTGCAGCAGCTGCAGCGATCGCTGCGACAGATGCTTGGCGGTAGCGTTGCGACTGTTGAATTCCGCAACAAAATGGTTGGCGAGCAATACCACATCGTCCCCCCGTTCGCGTAATGGCGGGACGTGCAGGGGGAACACTGCCAGACGATAGAACAGGTCTTCGCGCAGGATGCCCTTCTCGACTGCTTCGTACGGGTCGCGGTTGGTAGCCGAGACCACACGCACGTCCACACTCAACTCCTGGGTGCCACCGACGCGATGGTAGCGGCCCGATTCCAGCACGCGCAGCAGTCGGGTCTGCATCTCCAGCGGCATCTCGGTGATTTCGTCCAGGAACAGGGTACCGCCGTGCGCACATTCGAAATAGCCTGGCTGCTGCTGCAAAGCACCGGTGAAACTGCCCTTCTCGTGGCCGAACAGTTCGGCCTCGATCAGCGTTGCCGGAATGGCGCCACAGTTGACCGGTACGAACGTGCCTTGGGACCGGGGGCTCATGGCATGGAGTGTCTGTGCGACGAGTTCCTTGCCTGTGCCGCTTTCGCCGATGACCAGCACCGATGCACTGGTGGCGGCAACCCGCGCAATCTGCTGATACAGGTCCTGCATGGGAGGTGACTGGCCATAGAGCAGCCCGAAGGGCTGAGCACGGGAGGAGCCGGCTGCCGGCAGGGGGCGATCCTGCCCGTTTTTCGAGGGAGTGGTGCGTTCCACTTGATTCATAGAAATCCTTGTCTGGTGAGACGCCACGACTTTATGGTAGCGTGTTTCCCGCAGGCCGCCTATGGGCGACCGTGGCGCACCGGTTACTGCGGATACGCAGCTGATCTGCAGCATCTTGTTACCCGATGGTTGAGTCGGGTGCTCCTACGCATACGGGAAATCGGGTACCGTAGGAGTCTCGTTTCCAGCTGCCCTGCCCAGGGCTTTTGTCCCAAATTGAAGCAGGTGAAGCCATGCCCCATGTTCTGATCGTCGATGATGAAGCCA
Source organism: uncultured Pigmentiphaga sp. (assembly GCA_937891425.1). Classification (GTDB taxonomy): domain Bacteria; phylum Pseudomonadota; class Gammaproteobacteria; order Burkholderiales; family Burkholderiaceae_B; genus Verticiella. The sequence continues at coordinate 17,491 of CALAGD010000083.1, read as the reverse complement.
ACACGCGTGCCATGCTGGCAGAGGTCGTATCGCGGGAGGGGCTTACCGTCGCCGTTGCGCAGGATTTGCGTGAAGCACGGATCCAGATGGTGCGCCAGACGCCGGATGTCATTCTGACTGATCTGAAGTTGCCTGATGGTTCCGGCATGGACCTGTTCCGCGACCTCGACAGCAAGGTTCCGGTCGAGGTAATCCTCATCACGGGTCACGCCAGCGTGGAGAGCGCGGTCGATGCCTTGCGTCTGGGCGCTGCTGATTACTTGGTCAAGCCCATCAACATGCAGCGTCTGAAGGCCATCCTCGATCGCATTCCGCGTTCAAAAGATCTCAAGGCCGAAATCGGCACGCTTCGGGGAGAGCTGCGTCGGTTCGGGCGTTTCGGCCGCATGCTCGGCAATTCTCCCGTGATGCAGAATTTGTACGATCAAATCAACAAGGTAGCCCCCACTGAGGCTACCGTCCTGCTGGTGGGTGACAGTGGTACAGGCAAGGAGCTGGCCGCCCAGACCATTCATGAGCTCAGCCTGCGACGCAAGAAGCCCTTCCTCGCGGTCAATTGCGGCGCCATTTCCCCCAACCTGATCGAGAGCGAGATGTTCGGGCACGAGAAGGGCAGCTTCACCGGTGCCGATCGACAGCACAAGGGCTATTTCGAACGGGCGGACGGGGGCACGCTATTCCTCGACGAGATTACCGAAATGCCGGTGGAACTCCAGGTGAAGCTGCTGCGTGTGTTGGAAACCGGGATGTTCATGCGTGTCGGGGTAAACCGTGAAACAGTCTGTGATGTACGCATCATCGCGGCTACCAACCGCTTGCCGGAACGCGCGATTGCGGAAGGCAAGCTGCGGGAAGACCTCTATCACCGCCTGAACGTGTTTCCGATCCGGTTGCCGCCGCTGCGGGAGCGGGGGCGCGACGTCGAGCTCATTGCCCAGAGCTTCCTCGATCAGCTCAACGGCGAGCACCGAACGAGCAAGGTCTTTTCGCCCGAGCTGCTGGCCGACCTCGTCGCGCACAGCTGGCCGGGTAACGTGCGCGAGCTGAAGAATTACGTGCAGCGCGCCTTCATCATGGCGGACGGGGGCGTGCTGTATCCGGGCGTCGTGCCGCTGCAGGTCAAGCCCGTGTCGCGGCCACACGCAACAACCATCAGCATCCCCGTGGGTACCCCACTGGCCGAAGCAGACCGTCGCCTGATACTCGCGACCCTGGAGCACTGTGGTGGGGTCAAGAAGCGTGCTGCGGAGATGCTGGGGATCAGCCTGAAGACGTTGTACAACCGGCTTGAAGAGTATGCCGAGACCTCCGGGCATAGGATCGGCATGCACGGCGAGCCGGCCATCAATGTACAGGAAGAGTCGAGTGCAACGTCGGCCTGAGGCCAATGCGCTCGAACAATCATGAGTCTCTTTAGGTGATCGAATGGAGCACCTCATGTCGCACTACAGCCGCGCTGGCAAAGGGGCTTCATGCCCACCGCAATCCGCCGTGCAGGCCCGCGATCGGCTGATGGCGGATCTCGCACATGACCTTCGCTCACCTCTCAATGGCATCCAGGGGTGGACGTTCGTACTCGAAAGCCGTCTGCAGGGTGCGGACGACCTGTTCGCCCGCGCGCTGCAGGGGATCATGCTCGGGGTACAGCAGCAGGTGCTGCTGATCGCCGAGTTCAGCGACCTGCAGCAGGTACTCACCGGCAGCCTGATCGTGCATCCTGATGCGGTTTCGATCAACACGGTCGTGCATGACGCCCTCCGCGAGCTCGAAGGCCATCTTCGTGCACACCAACTGGAAAGCCGGGTGGAGATCTTCGGAGAGATTCTCGCCCACGTCGATGCGGAACGGCTGACACGGGCCTTGCAACAGCTCATGGAAGTACAGACAACCGGGGCGCAGGTGGGGGATATCCTGTCCGTAGCGGCCTCTGTCGTGCAGGGAGAAGTGGAAATCATCGTGAGCATGAAAGGGAGCGGGCCGGAGGCTGGGGGCGACGTGAGCCTGCCGGTGAGCGCCAGGGGGCGCGAGCGCTTCTCGACAGTGCTGGCTGCAAGCCTGATCCTGCTGCAGGGTGGTCGCGTGCGTGCGGGTACTGGCAGCGACAATGCATGCACAATTGTCCTGCCCGTAACCGCTTGCGGGAATGATGTCTATGAAAGATTGCGAACCGATGTCGCGCGCTACGCCGAAGAACGGTTGAGCGAATGGTTTGTGCGCCCCGACTGAGCAGAACACGGGGAAAACAGCGGCGCCCTTGCGGTTCTACTGCTGCGCTGGCTGCTTGGGAGCGTTCTGGCGCTGGAACTGCCAGGTCTGTCCCTGCCCCTCAAGGCTGAGCCGATCGCCTTCCCTCTTCAGACGCACGCCCGACTCCAGGAGCTTTGTCGCTGTCGCGTCGAGGGTCATGAGGGCGGGAGCGCACGACATCCGCGTACCCACAAACCCCTTGGGCACGCTGAGCCAGTTGCCTTCCTGTATGTAGCGTCCCGACAAGGCATTGCAGCCGTGGAAGTTGACACGGCCGTCCATGAACCGCAGTTCCACGGGCGGCTCGCCCGGAACGGTGAGCTCCGCTCCGGAAATGGCAACGAGGTGCCAGTTTGTATCCTCGAGTGCCGGAGCTTCGCGCGAAGACAGGGGCATGGCGCACCCGGTAGCGATTGCGGCGATCAACAGTGACGAAAACACGATTCGTTTGGACATGGTCGCTTCCTGTGTATCCTGGGGGAGCCGTCGGCCCGGGTAACGTACCTGCCCGGCCGTACGGGACTGACGGCAACGTTGTCACCGACGCTGACCAGGAGCATCTTATACCACCCGCAAAGCGTTTCCTGGCCCCGCCGCCAGGGCGGAACAGATTGTTGCCATATATCCGGTGTGATGGCGTTCGGGGCACAAGCCTTGCTGTGAACGGTTGGCACTTTGACCAATCTGAAAGTCCGACAGCGAGGTGGATAAATGAAACAACGCATGATGATTAGCGCCCTGGCCGTGGCCGCGGGATTGTTCGCCAGCCAGGCAGTGTTCGCAGCGGATGGCAATCTTGATCGCGGAGACCGGAAATTCCTGCAGCGTGCTGCGCAGGCCGGCAAACTGGAAATCGACGCCAGCCGCCTGGCGGTCGAACGCGCAACGACTCCCCAGGTCAGGGAGTATGCCGAGAAGATGATTGCTGATCACACGGCGGTTGACCAGGAACTGAAGGCGCTCGCGCAGCAGAAGGGCGTCGAGCTTCCTGCCGACCTGCGCTGGAAGCAGTCGCGTGTGTTGAAGAGCCTGCAGGGCGAAGATGACGTCGACGACTTCGAAGAGGAGTACGTCGAAAAGGTGGCGGTCGATGCCCATGAAGACGCCGTCGAACTGTTCAAGGATGCTGCGGACGATGCTGACGATGCCGCTGTGAAAGCCTTCGCGGTAAAGCACCTCCCGGCGCTTGAACACCATCTGGCCGAAGGGCAGCGCCTGAAGGACCTCCTCGATGATCGGGATGGGCGACGTCAGCGGCCTGGCTGGAGCAAGGACGACAAACGGCCTGCCCCGGCGGGCAGTTCTAACGCGCCCTCAGGTCTGAACGATGCAGCCCCCGGCGCTGCCAGCACGGGCGGGGGGACCGGTGCCACTACCCAGGGCGGGGCCGCGATCGGCAATGCGCCCGCTTCGCAGGCACAGCCAGGGGCGCAGCCCGGAACATCACCTTCCACGGGCGAGGCTCCTGCAATGACACCACCCGCGGGCAGCACTCGCTGATCACGGGCAAGGAGCATGACCGAGTGGATCGATCTGTTGCAGTGGCCGGCGATGTTGTTGTCGGTGGCCGCTGCATACCTGGTCGGTTCATCGCGCAAGTGGAAACGCAATGCCGGGTTCTGGATATTTCTCATCAGCAACGTGTTGTGGATTGCCTGGGGTGTGCACGACGGGGCGTATGCGCTGGTGGTGCTGCAGGTGGCATTGGCGGTGACGAACATCCGTGGGGTCAACAAGACGCAGGATCAGGACCCATCCGGCAGTAGCGACGGCGTCACGCCGTCGAGTTAGCAACCTGACCAGGGCAAGCGGCTACAATCAGGGCACACGTACCCATGGCGCTGGGCCCCGTGCCAATCACGAGACGGTCCATGCCGGACGGTCTTTTGTGTCATTCCTGTTGTGGATGCCGATATGATGCGATCTGTTCAGCGCTGGCTTTGCGGGCTGGGTCTGGTGTCGTTGGCAGTCGGGGGCGCCCACGCCTCCGACGATTACAACTTCAACCCGAGGCTGAAGGAAAAACCCTCGTGCAAGGTACCGTTTCCACATGAGGCGATGCGCCTGGTGCCGGCCGGCTTCAAGGGCGAGACGCTGGTGCTCATAACCTTCAACGTCGAGGGCAAGTTCATGGGTGCGGTGCTGATGCGCTCTTCGGGCAAGCGCGAACTCGATGATGCGGCCTTGCATGCTGCCGTCAGCGCACGCTGCGAACCTTTGGCCGACACGCGAGACCGCACGCTGGACGATGCGCTCATCGGCATACCGTTCACGTTCACGTTCGACAACTCCCACCTCGCGCCGGCGGAAGTACTTCCGGTGCAATGACGGGCGCGCGCCGTAGTGCAGAGCAACGGCGGCCCTGGTCGTCCTCGGGCCGCCGAGCGGGCCGGGGCTACACCTGTTCCAGGGTGCATGTCTGCAGCCACCGCTTGATGGTGTCGGTGTGGCGCATTTCCGCAGCATGGGCAGTCTGGAAAGGAGCCAGCAGCTTTTGCTGGTCGAGCTTGTCCACCAGCTCGATCAATGCTTCCCAGCAGACCGTGTCGGTCAGTTCTGCCGTCTGAATGGCCTCAAGGCTTTGCGCCACAGTGGTCCGCGGATCGGTAATCACCTGCAGCAAGCCCATCGATGCCACGCTGCTGACGTCTGCCCCAGGCGTCAGTATTGTCGGATCGCCGCCCAGATCGTTGATGACCTGCACCAACATGTGGAAGTGTGCGAGTTCCTCTTCCTGGATCATCTGCAGGTCAGCCAGCATCGATTCGGCCTTGGGCGGCTGGAGTGCTGCGACCTTCCCGATGAGTGCGGCGTACAGTCGCGTGCCCGTACGTTCGAAAGCGGCACGCTGGCCCAGCTCGTCCAGCAGCAATGCAACGGGGTCGCCCTTTATCGATTGAACGACCGTCTTGCTCAGCCCCTTCATGGTGACCGGCGGTGGCATTGAACCGACCCGGCCCGCCTCCTGAAAGTAGCGTGCACGAATCTCCTGTGCCTCGCCGTGATCGATCGCGGGGTGGGGCTCCTGCTCGCTGGAGAACTCCAGTGTGCGTACCCCTTCTCCCGGTGCCGTCTGCATGCCCGGTCTGGTTCAACCCTGTCTTGTCATGCTTTTTCATCGAATTCACTCCTGTCTCGGGCGGGGTAATTGGCGTGCAAGTTCGGTGCCCGGGGACCAGCGGTAACCTTCCGAACTGGCGTTGCTGGGCGATCCTTCTGCGTTCAGCACCTTGCGCGCAGAGCGGGAGACACGGCTTTCTTCGTCTTTGGGTACGTAGTCGGTGAGCTTCGCGCGCAGGTCGACTTCCTCCGCGAGAACGTCGCGCACGAAGTCACGTTGCGGTGCAAACACCAGTGGGCCCGGCAGCGCATCCCCCAGAACCTCCGCGGGGTCGCGGCGCTCATGTTTCTTGAACAGTTCGCCGACATACGCGACGTGACCGAGCTCGTACTCGAGGAATCGCTCCCAGATCGTCTTGAGGCGCGGGTTGGATTCCTGTTCCACGCAGCTATAGTATGTCCACGCCTCGGTGGCTTCATGGATGAGCAGTTTCTCCAGCCATGATTCACCCGGGTCGCTCAACGAGCCATACTGGGTGACATGCTGCTCTTCGATGGCGGCAATTTCCGCATACAGCTGCCGTGCCAGCGGGTCGGCGAACAGCGGGCCGATGTTCATGTAGTAGTCATGGGTCTGGTATTCGGCTGCGGTGATGAGGGTCGTGTGCAGCTTGGTAATGAGCTCGACCTGTTCACGCTGGTAAGGGCGGCGCACATCGTCCTCCGGGGCTCGATGCTCGTCTGTCGTGGGCCTGCCCGGTACGATGTCGGTATATCCCTGCAGGATATTGTTGGCATCTTTGCCTTCAAGCCGATCCAGCATTTCGCTGTACCGATACAGGTGGTCGAAGTCTTCCAGCAGGCCAAAGCGCAACGTCTAGGCCTGGTATGGGTCCGGCTCGGCCTGTGCCATGGCTGCCGTCACCTCGATCGCCACTTGCTCATATGCGATGGTGGTTTCCAGGGGTGACTGGTCGGGCGGAATCAGCCAGTTGATGATATTGGCCTGAAAATGCTCCACCCTCCGTAGCCGGGCGAGGAGCACGTGCAGGTGCTCGTTGAAACGCGCTGCGATGTGCTTGATGCGCAGGGCGTCTGCCTCGAGCCCGAAGTTCAGGATCACGCGGATGCGCGTGAAGGCGTCGTCGTCGAGTTTGCTGAACGGCTGCTGCACCAGATCGCGCCAGTTGAATGTCTGGCGCTCCAGTGGGGTTCCGGGGTTATCCCAGAAATTCTTGATTCGGGCCATGGTGTCCTCCGTGTGACGAGGTTCGTTCAGCAAGCCATGTACCCTGGTGCGCCTTCATCAGCGCAGTCCGGAAAGTTGCATGCCTAGGAGGAGTGGAGGGGTGTGGGGCGGGTCCGCAGCGGCTGCGTGCAGCGAGGCAGTCACCGGTCACCCCAGGGGATGACGGTCGTATTGCATGCGGATATTGCATCGCAATAAAAAAAGGGACGGCTATGGCGCTTTCGCAACCCCTGGCTTGTCCGGATTTGCGGTGCACGGGTAAAAAGGACGACAATAGCGCACGCTTTCGTTACGATTTGCAGTCACTTCGGACTCTTCACCTTTTTCTCCGCTGCATTGCTCTCATCAGATGACGCTTGATCTTCACGAGGAAGCCCTCGCCTACCATCGCCAGACTCCCCACGGGAAAATCTCCGTCGTGCCGACGAAGCCGCTGAGAGACCGGCGCGACCTTTCTCTGGCTTATTCACCCGGTGTTGCGTACGCTTCGCAAGCGATCGCCAAAGACCCCGTCAACGCCCGTCTGTACACCTCACGTGCGAACCTGGTAGGTGTCATCACCAACGGCACTGCTGTGCTCGGGCTGGGGCATATCGGGCCGTTGGCGGCAAAGCCCGTCATGGAGGGCAAGGCCTGCCTGTTCAAGAAGTTCGCGGGCATTGACGTGTTCGATATCGAACTGGCATCTACCGACCCTGATCGGCTGGTCGATGCGATCGCCATGCTTGAACCCACGTTCGGCGGGATCAACCTGGAAGACATCAAGGCGCCGGAATGCTTCTACATCGAGCGCAAGCTCATCGAGCGCATGAACATTCCCGTCTTCCACGACGACCAGCACGGTACCGCCATCGTGGCGTCGGCTGCCATTCTCAATGGCCTTGAGATCGCCAACAAGCGACTCGAGGAGATCCGGCTCGTCTGTTCCGGCGCCGGTGCGGCCGCCATCGCCTGCCTGGATCTGCTGGTACGCCAGGGGCTCAACAAGGAGAACATCACGTTGGTCGATTCCAGGGGGGTGGTGTTCGAAGGGCGCGACCCCGATCCCGAACCGAACAAGGCGCGTTACGCCACGCGGCGGCACGTGCGCACGCTGGCGGATGCCGTGCGCAGCGCCGACGTGTTCCTGGGCTGCTCGGCTGCGGGGTTGCTGACTGCCGATATGGTTGCGGGCATGGCGCCGAACCCACTCATCCTCGCGCTGGCTAACCCCGAGCCGGAAATCCGTCCGGAGATCGCACTGGCAGTGCGACCCGACGCCATCCTCGCCACCGGCCGTTCGGATTATCCGAACCAGGTGAACAATGTGTTGTGCTTCCCGTTCATTTTCCGGGGAGCGCTGGATGCAGGCGCGGTACGGATCAGTGACGAGATGAAGATCGCCAGCGTGCACGCCATTGCCCGGCTTGCGCGCAGCGAACCACCGGCGGAGGTGCGTGCAGCCTACCCCAACAGTAACTTTCAGTTTGGGCCCGAGTACCTCATTCCCACCCCATTCGACCCCCGTCTCATCGTGGAGGTTGCATCGGCTGTTGCGGCTGCCGCAGCAAGCTCTGGCGTTGCCCGGCACCCCATCGCCGACATGGAGGCCTACCGGCGCGCATTGCAGGCGGGCGACTACGCCAGCGCCTTGCGCTGACTTACGGCGTCCCGGGCGGCGCGCCTTCGTCTGCGGCCGGCCGCGGTAACGACTGGCCCAGCAGGCCGTGGGCATCGAGCAGCGCATAGACGATTTCCGGGCGCTGCTCGAAGCAACGGCGGATGGCCGCTGGTACGGATTGTCGTGTTTTCTTGCACAGGCCTGGCTGATCGATCAGCTCGATTGTCAGGCCGCGTACGCTGCGCACCTCCAGCGACCGCGGTGCAATATTCAGGCGCATTCCAAGCAATTCGTACATGCGTTTCTGCATGTGCAGCAGATCGTCGTAGCTGGACAGGTTTTCCAGGCGGGCGAGCAGCCTTTTTTCTTCTTCCCTTGTCAGCCGCAGAATGCGGATGTCGGCATCCGGATTGGCGAGCAGCTCCTCGCGCCGGCAGACACATGCGCCAGGCGGGCATTCCTTGCGGATGGGGAACGGAACCGTAATCATGAGCTGCGATGATCGATGATGCGTGCCAGCTCAGTCAATACGTCAGCACAGGGTTCGGCGATGCGGCAGGTCAGCAAGGCATCGGCGCGGGTTCTCCCCAGATTGATGGCCACGGTTGGCAGACCACGCTCGACCGCTGCACGCACGAACCGGAACCCGGAAAACACCGCAAGTGACGAGCCCACGACGAGTACGGCGTCGGCCGCGTCGAGCAGACCGAGCGCAGCCTGCACGCGCTCGCGTGGAACGTTCTCGCCGAAGAATACGACATCGGGCTTCATGACTCCACCGCAGTGCCGACATCCCGGCACCTGGAAGGTGTCGAACGCGACCCCGTCCACGTCGGCGTCACCGTCAGGTGCCTGTTGTGCTGGCCGCGCAGCCCAGGCAGGATTCAGCTCAGTCAGTTCCTGCTGAAAATCGGCGCGCGAGCGTACCTTGCCACATGCCAGGCAGACGACCTGGTCGAGCCGCCCGTGCAGGTCGATGACGGCTCTCGAGCCTGCTTGCTGGTGCAGTCCATCGACGTTCTGAGTGACGAGACCGCGTACAAAACCGTGTGCCTCAAGCACTGCGAGCGCTTGATGCGCCCCGTTTGGCCGCGCACGCGTGAAAAGGGGCCAACCCATCATGCTGCGCGCCCAGTAGCGTTGGCGCGCAGCACGGCTACCGGCAAAAGTCTGGAATGTCATGGGTTGGCGCCGCTTCCAGGCACCGGTATCGTCGCGATAGTCAGGAATGCCGGAAGCAGTGCTGCAACCGGCGCCGCTGAGCACGAACAGGTTGGGGTGCTGCTGGATGAAGTCGTACAGAAACGAAACGGAACTTGACATTCAGGCACGTCACGGGGTGTGGCGAGCGCCTGGCCGGTAGTCCGCCCTGCAAGGCGAGCCGTGCGACGCCGTCGGTAGCGGGAGCCAGACTGCATGTGCGTCGCGTCATTGGGGGCGGCTCAGGAATAAGGCCAGGCCGTACTCAGCGGCTCAACGGATCGCTGAGTACGGTGTGGGAACCAGGATCTGGTTGGACACGGTTTGCACGAGCGGGCCATTGCGTTCGGTCTCTGCCCGAGCCGAGATCCATTCGGGGTCGTGTGCGAATGCATGCCACTTCTGTTCACGCTCTGCCAGGCTCTCCCATTCCAGCAGGTAGTACAGATCGTGGTTGCTCTCGCCAATGTAGACGGTCCAGAAGCCGACCTGGCGGATGCCATGCTTTCTCCAGATAGGCAGAGTAATGGTTTCAAACCGCTTGTGGAGATCCGGCAGGCGGCCAGGCATGCAACGGTAGATGCGTAGTTCGTGCAGCATGATGTTCTCGCAAGAAACTTCGGTCAGGCAAAGCAGCACAAATGTAGCCGGTTTTCTTGCGATGGAAAATCCCTGGTCTGCCTGCCGTGGTCGAAGCGGTCTTCAATGTCTGGAAAGGCGCGAGCGCGAGGACTATGGCAAATGCGTTGGCGGCTGGATGGCGGACCGTGGCTGGCGCATTCAGCTGCCCGATTGGCTGCATCACCGGCCTTGTCCACGTCATCCGGTGCGCAGTCGCGTGAATCAGGCCGCGGCTTTCTCCTCGGTCTCCTCCTCGAGAGGGGCTCACGATCGTTGTTTGCCTGGATCCTGATGCGCCGCGGCTCGATCGCATCAGGCACTTCGCGCACCAGATCTACCTGCAGCAGACGGTTCTTCATCTGGGCGCTTCTCACTTCAATGTGGTCTGCGAGGCGGAACGACAGCGTGAATGCACGTTGTGCGATGCCCCGATGCAGATACAGTGCCTCGTCGCGGGCCTGTTCGTGACGTGCTCCTTTAATTGTCAGGACATCCGTGCTGCACGCAGGGTACGTGAGCCAGCGTGCAATTTGGCAGAAGGGAAGCAGGTACCAGGGGCAGGAACGATGATTGCGGGTTGACTTCACGGCCCGTTGGCCGGGTCGGCCTGACCATGACGGAGATTTGCATGCACAGCATTATTTATATCGTGGGCCTGGTAGTCATCGTCCTTGCCATCCTGAGCTTCATCGGCTTCGCCTAAGCAGCCTAGGCAGCATCAAGCATCGCGCGGCCTCGCCTTGCGCCGACGCGGCCTTGCCGCCTCCGCGTCGGGTAGGGAGGCCGTACAGTCTGTTGTACCCTGCTCAGCAGCAGTCAGCGGGTGGGTGTACGCAGCCGTGCCTGCGGACCGGGTGCTACCAGGTGCTGCAAGTCCGGCGGCGAGGAAGTCCAGCATCATGTCGAGCAGCGCATCTACATCGTGCGGCAGCGGTGCGTCCTGAGGAAGCAGGCGGTTCACGCGCCCATTGTTGGCGCGGATGTACATCATGCTGCCGAACACGCATTGCAGACGCACGAAGAACACCTTGGGATCGAGTTCCGGACAGGCCCGTTGCAGCGCGCGAACGAATTCCTGGGCGACCTCATCGTGCACGCTGAATACGATCGCGCGTACGGTCGGATCCGGGTCGACTGAACAGATTGCCGATAGCTGATTGAATACCGCGCCTTCGGGTGTGCGTGCAAGACGCACGCCGGGCCCGATGAATGCCGCGAGCACGTCGCGGATGGGGGGGCGCGCGTCTCCGCTGCGTTCCAGTACTTCTCTGAGCAGGCGCTTGCGTTCCTCAGAGATGGGCGCTACCCGTGCCTCGAAAATCGCGCGCAGCAGGGCTTCCTTGGTGCGGAAATAGTAGTGCACGGCTGCCATGTTCGCCTCCGCAGCGGCGGTGATGCTGCGGAGCGACACTTTGTTGTATCCCCGTTCAGCGAAAAGTCTTTCGGCAACTTCCAGGATGCGGTCGCGCGTGCTGGGTGGGCTGATGTCGGGCTTGGAAGTCATGGGAGTCGATGGGTGCTGCGAGGAACCGCGATGTTACGGCGAGTCTCGTGGTGATCCAATCTATCAGTCAAGTGTTTGAATCATTCGATTGACTTATTATTATGACTGGTTTTACGATGCGCAATAAATTGCAGGAGACAGGTGCATGCCAGGAGAAATTCGACGAGTCGTCACCGGGCACGATGCTGACGGCAAGGCGATCATTGTGGAAGACCGGATGGCCCCGGTGGTACGAACCGACCCCAACCGTCCCGGTTACGCCATGACACAGATCTGGATCACGGATTCCTCACCCGCCGTCATTGACAATGGTCCTGATCCCACGCAGCGGCCCATCACCCTGAGTCCGCCCGCGCAGGGCACGGTCATCCGTATCGTCGACTTTCCGCCAGCCTCCCAAGAACTGTCCAACGTCGATCCCGCAGCGGCGGCGAGGGCTTTCAGCATGTACGGGGAAACCCAGGTACTCACCAGTCACAAGGTTGGTCCGAAGGCGCGGCATCCGTTCATGCACCGAACGGAAACCATCGATTACGCCGTCGTGCTGTCGGGCGAAATTACCATGCTCCTGGATGATTCCGAGGTCACCCTCCGGGAAGGTGACGTGCTCATCCAGCGTGGCACCAACCATGCCTGGACCAACCGGACGGAAAAGCCTTGCCGGATGCTGTTTGTGCTGGTCGACGGCCAGTTCCAACCAGCCATCCGTGAAGCCGTTGAACGCTTCGACAACGCAGGAGCGTGAATCCCATCAGACCGTTTGCAGCAAGTACAGGAGGTTCAGTGTGAAACTCTGGTTCAGATCGTTGACCGTAGTGGCAGCCGTGCTGGGGGTCGCCACCACCACAGCAGCTGCACAAGGCGCATTCCCACAGCGCGATGTGGAACTGGTTGTACCGTACTCTGCCGGCGGCAGTGTCGACGGCATGGCGCGGGCATTTGCGAAGGCATTCGGTGCCGCGCTCGGGCGAGATGCCATCGTCCAGAACCGCGATGGCGGAGGTGGCGTCATCGGGGTGAACGCGGTCCGTAACGCGCCGGCCGACGGCCACACGATCCTGTTCTCGCCCGCAACCCCCCTCACGCAGGTGCCGTTCCTGACCGGCAACGTGCCCTATACGCTTGACGATTTCCATCCCGTCTGCCAGTTGTTCGAGAATCCCTTCGTCATCGCCGTGCGTGAAGAGTCGCCGCTGCGTTCGCTGGAACACTTGCTTGAGCAGGCCAAGGCCAGGCCGGGTTCGCTTTCATTCGGGCATGCCGGCATCGGCTCGGTGCCCCATCTGGCCACGGCAAGTCTGGCCAAGGCCTCTGGCGTCACGTTCAATGAAATTGCATTCCGCGGCGACGCTCAGGTCATTCCCCAGGTTCTGGGTGGCCACGTCGACTTCGGTTCTCTCGGTGCATCCACGGTTGCGGGCAAGCCGTTGCGAGTTCTCGCGTCGCTGGGTAACCAGCGCATTGATGCCTTCCCCGACGCACCAGCCGTGACCGAGTTCGGCGTGAAACACGCCATCATCGCACGCAACGGTCTGTACGTCAGCAGCAAGGTGCCGGCCGAGGTGCGTGCAAGACTCGAGGCTGCCTGCCTTGAGGCCAGCCGTAATCCCGAGTTTCTTGAGGCGGCCAAACGTCAGTTTCAGCAGGTGACGTACATGGATGCAGACGCGTATCGCAAGCAACTGCAAAGCGACTATCAGGCCAACGAAGAACTCATCCGCTCGCTGGGGTTGGCGGCCAAATAAGCGGGTGCCGTAGTAATAGCGCCCTCAGGGGCGCTATTCTTGTTGAGCGGGCACTCGTCGCCCATTCACCGCCGTAACGCCCAATGGATCTCTGCGCGAACTCAGGGTCCTGCTGGCAACGAGTGCGGTGTCTTGTGGCAAGCGGGCGGACAGCTACGCAGCCCGGGCGTGCACTCGCGCATGGATGCTGCCAGGACACTTCCGGGAACGTAGAGGATAATGGGCAGTCGATTGAACATCCTTGGTCGAGTCCCCATGAGTTCCATGTCTACCATTCCCGGCTGGTTGTACCTCAGCATTGCCATCGTGGCAGAAGTGGCCGCTACCCTGGCCCTGAAGGCGTCTGCCGGATTTACCCGTTTGCTGCCGTCGATCATGGTGGTGGCGGGATACGGCGTGGCGTTCTATCTGTTGTCGCAGACGCTCAAGGTCATGCCTGTGGGGGTGGTATATGCCATCTGGTCCGGCATGGGCATCGTCCTGATATCGTTGGCTGGCTATTTTCTTTACCACCAACGCCTGGATGTGCCGGCAATTGCAGGCATATTGCTCATTATTGTTGGGGTGCTGGTCATTCAGCTGTTCTCGCAAACCTCGGGCCACTGATCGTGGCCACATTGCTGGTCGTTGCCTCGCAAGAACGAGAAGGCCTGCTGCATGCCGCAGGCCCGGGTGCTGAGTAGTCTGGGAACCGTCAGGACTCAGCAGTAAAGCCGATGGCCTTCACAATTTCGCCCCACTGCTTGGTGTCGGCTGCGAGGCGTTCGCGCAGTTCTTCCGGTGTGGAGCCTTTCGCTTCGAGGCCCATGGTAGCGAGACCGTCGATGACTTCCGAGGTTTTCAGTGCCTCGCGAATGTACTTGTTGAGCTTGTCGATTTCAGCCTTCGGCGTGCCGGCGGGAACGTAGAAGCCGAACCATTCGGAGAAGACCAGGTCTTTCAGACCTTGTTCGGCAAGTGTAGGTACGTCGGGTGCAAAGCGAGTCCTTTCGGCACCAGAGGTCGCAATGATCCGTACCTTCCCGCCTTCCAGGTGAGGCAGAAACTCGCCCACCGGACCGGACACGGCGGGAATTTGCCCACCGATCATGTCGAGGATGGCCGGCTGGGTGCCACGGAAGGCAGCGTGCTGGAAGTCGAGGCCACCCGCGCGTCCGATGAGGGCGCCCACGAAGTGGGGGACAGAGCCCGCACCAGGCGAGCCATAGGTGGCGCGACGGGGGTCAGCGCGGCACCACTCCCAGAAATCCTGGACGGTCTTGACCGATTCGGGAACGGCGGGGCCGACGGCAAAGCCGAACACGAATTCGCATCCCATGGATACCGGTTCGACATCCTTGAACGGGTCGTAGGGCAATTTGGAGTAGGTGTGCGGGTACAGACCCAGCATCGACATGGGCGTGGTGAGTACCGTGCGGCCGTCCGGAGCAGAGCGGGCCGTAGCCTGGACCGCGATCTGCCCACCGGCACCGGTGCGGTTTTCCACGACCACCGAAGGTGCGAGCTTGCCGGTGAGTGAATGCGCTACCCGCCGGGCGAGCGTATCGACCGTGCCACCGGGGGCAAACCCGGCAATGAAACGCACGGTATCGGCGGTTTGGGCACGAACCAGCCCAGGCATGGCGGCGACAGTAGCCAGCCCAAGGGATCCCTTCAGAATCTGACGTCTTGTTGCACTCATTGCAGCTCCTGGTGAATTGGCAACGAAATTGTTCGAAGAGTGGAATGGGGCAATGCTACCTTTGTATTTCAAATTAGGGTTTCCGGATAAACCCGGATACACCCCCTGGTTCTGAAGAAAAATCTGGAAAAAATTAACCCAGCAGGGTGATGTGATGGAGCGAGCGCTGCCCCGGCATTCGGGGCGAAGTGCACAGAAGCAGGTTTGTTTTCATGTTAATTACTGTCCGGTACGCAAAGAAAAACCGGCCTGAGGGCCGGTTGCATCATCGATATGAAAACGTTTTCTGTAAACGTTTTATCTGATTTTCAGTCGTCGCGTCGCGTTACTTCGACCAGATGGTAGCCGAATTGTGTCCGGACCGGCCCTTGCACCTTGCCCACTGGTGCGTTGAATACGACGGCATCGAATTCCGGAACCATTTCTCCTTGGCCGAAAACGCCGAGGTCGCCACCATTGCGGCCTGACGGACAGAGTGAGTTCTCGCGCGCAAGTTGCGCGAAATCAGCGCCGTTTTCGATCGCTTCCTTGAGTTCGATGCAAGTGGCTTCGTCTTCCACAAGAATGTGCCGGGCGGCGGCTAGTGCCATGGTGGTGCTCCTGATAGGTGAAGATTGCAGATTAGCATGTGTGGCAAGGGCTGAACAGGCGAGTATCCTCAGGCGCAGGCACAGGGGTCGATGCGGCCATCCACCAGGGTAATGACTTCATCACACTGGGCGGACAGGCGCGGATCGTGGGTGACAATCAGCACCGCACAATTGCGCTCCTGGTTTACCTTGCGGAAGAGGGCAAAGACGTCGGCTGCGGTGCGCGTGTCGAGGTTGCCCGTCGGCTCGTCGGCCAGAAGCAGGGCAGGTTCGGCAATCAGCGCGCGCGCGATCGCTACGCGTTGTTGCTGGCCGCCGGACAGCTCGGTGGGCTTGCGGTCGGCCAGGTGAGCGAGTCCGACTGCGGCAAGCAGTTCGCGTGCCCGTTCGACACGCTTGTGCGCCCCCTTGCCCTGAACCACCATCAGCGGCAGCAGTACATTTTCGAGAACGGTGAAGGCATTGAGCAGGTGGTGAAACTGAAACACGAAGCCGATATGCCTGGCGCGCAGCAGTGTTCGCGCGTCATCGTCCAGTTCCTGTGTCGGGGTCCCCAGCAGACGCAGCTCGCCGGAGGTGGGCCGGTCGAGCAGGCCTATCACGTTGAGCAAGGTGCTCTTGCCCGATCCGGACGGGCCGACCAGAGCCGTGAAGGCGCCACGCTCAAGACGCAGGCTGATACCGTGGAGCACTTCGATCTCATTGGGAGCCCCCACGTTGTATGACTTGCGTACGTCTACGAGCTCCAGCACGGGAGCGGGACACACGGAAGGTGCGACGGACTCAGACATACCGGATTGCCACTACAGGATCGAGGCGGGCGGCGCGCGAGGCGGGAACGGCTGCAGCCAGGATGCCGCTAAGCGTGGCCCCCGCGATGGCTAGGGGGCACAGCGCAGAGGGCAGGGACACCAAGAAAAGCCCCGGCCCGAAATGATTGAATATCCACAGCAAGGCCCACCCCAGCGCCACGCCGGCCACGGCTCCAATGAATCCGACAAGTCCACCCTGAATGAGAAAGATCACGACCAGCTGATGTCGGCGCGTGCCCACCGCTCTCAGGATTCCGATCTCTCGGGTGCGCTGCACGACGCTGATGGCGAGAACGCTGGCGATGCCGAAGATCACCGACACCGCGACGAAGAAACTGATCATCCGGGTGGACATGCTCTGCGATTGCAGAGCGTTCAGCAACTGGCCATTGGTCTGCATCCAGCTCTCCGCCTTCAGGCCGGTGAGGCGGACCATACGTCGGGCGGTTTTCTCGGCCGCGAACACGTCGTGCAGTGCGACGTCAATGTTCGTTACGCCGCCGGGCAGGTCAAGCAGTGCTTGTGCCTGCTTGAGGTCGACGTAGACATAGCGGGCGTCGAGCTCACGTACGCCGAGCTCGAATACGCCGGCGACATTCATGATTGCAGTCCGGCCATCGCTGGCCTCCAGGCGCAGCTTGCTGCCCACGCGCAGGCCAAGGTCGGTGGCCAGCTGTGTCCCGACCATCGCATCGCCCGACCCTACACTGAGCTGCCCCGCAGTGAGCGAGCGCCGCAGCGGCACGACCTGGTCGTAGCGCACGGGATCGATACCCATCAGCGCCACCGACCGCGTGGCCTCGCCGCGCCGGGCGAATGCCGGTCCCGATACGACGGGCGAAATTGCCCTTACTTCGGGCAGGGTTGCCAGCACCGTTTCTACTTGTGCCCAGCTGTTGATGGAGCGTAACGATTGAGGACGCATGTCCTCGTGTACGAGTTGCAACGTTCCCGGTGGAACCGCAGCGACCTGGTTGACCTGCACGGGTGGCTCCACGCGTATGTGGGCCTGGGTGCCCAGCGTGCGTTCGATGATGTTCTCCTGGAGGCTGGTAATGAGCGCCGTGATGAATACGATGACCGCGACGCCCACCGAGACGCCCACGAGGATCAGGACCGTGTGAGTGCGCTGCTGCTGCAGGAAGCGCACGGCAATGGTGGATTCAGTCCACATGTCTGGCC
>CALAGD010000082.1 GCA_937891425.1 uncultured Pigmentiphaga sp. | reverse complement strand
TGCCTGCCTGGGCCACCAGTTCGTCGATGGCGTCGATCACCACCTGCATCTGTTCGTGTCCGAACATGATGCCACCCAGCATGACGTCTTCAGGCAATTCGTTGGCTTCCGACTCCACCATGAGCACGGCGGCATCGGTACCGGCGACGACCAGATCCATCTGCGACTGCGCAAGCTGGCTTGCCGTCGGGTTGAGTACGTACTGGCCATCGATGTAGCCGACCCGGGCTGCACCGATGGGCCCATTGAACGGAATGCCCGAAATCGCCAGGGCGGCCGAGGCACCGATCATGGCCGGGATGTCGGGATCGATCTCGGGGTTCACCGACAGCGTGTGGACGACCACCTGCACCTCGTTGTAGAAGCCGTCGGGAAAGAGCGGACGCAAGGGCCGGTCAATGAGGCGGGACGTCAGCGTTTCCTTTTCGGAAGGCTTGCCCTCGCGCTTGAAGAAACCTCCGGGAATGCGGCCCGCCGCATATGTTTTCTCGATGTAATCGACGGTCAGGGGGAAGAAATCCTGCCCCGGCTTGGCCGTGCGAGCTGCCACCACAGTCGCCAGTACCACGGTGTCTTCGACCCGTACGACCACCGCACCGGACGCCTGCCGTGCTATCTCCCCGGTTTCCAGCGTGACGGTGTGCGGACCATACTGAAACTGTTTGGTCACTTTGTTGAACATGGCATTAGTCCTTGCAAAACAAAAAAACCGTGGCTGCAGCGGCCACGCCGCCACGACCACGGTTGCGTTCGACCCAGTCGAACAGTTCACTTGCGCAAGCCGAGTTTCTCGATGAGCGAGCGGTAGGCGTCGACGTTGTGACGTTTGAGGTAGTCAAGCAACTTGCGACGGCGGCTGACCATGCGCAACAGGCCACGGCGCGAGTGATGATCTTTGGAATGAACCTTGAAGTGTTCGGTGAGTTCGTTGATGCGAGCGGTGAGCAGCGCAACCTGCACTTCGGGAGACCCCGTGTCACCCGGCTTGCGTTGAAAATCCTTGACAATTTCAGACTTGTTGATGTCGGCTACGGACATGATTCCTCTCCAGACTTGCGGCAAGGGCCGAGGAGCCCTGCCGTGCTACTGCGTGAAAGACAAAAACGAAGGATACGACAAAAGCCCGGCCTTTATGCAGATGCCGGCCGGGGATGAGCCTTGCTCAGGCTGAATGCGTCATGACGTTGACAGGGCATGGCGCATGAAAGGCAATCTCGAGATTCTACCCCAAAATTGAGCCCGGCATTTGTGACGCCCCCCGCGACAACGTCTCGTCGTTAACCCTTATTGCCCTACCCATGCACTGCGACTTACTTTGTGCACTATCCTCACATTTATGCATAAAACGGGTCTCCCGCCCCGCGCCAGGAGAAAAGCAATGCAGGAAAAGGTTACGTTCGAGTCAGACGGGCTCAAGATCGCCGGCGTGCTGCACATCCCTTCCAGCTATCAGGGCAAGCCGCTGCCCGCCTTCATCGTGTGCCACGGCTTCGTGGGTTCGAAAGATGAAAGTCACGCCCAGCTGCAGGCCGAGATGCTCGAAGAGTTCGGGTATGCCGCGCTGCGCTTCGACTTTCGCTGCTGCGGTGAAAGCGAGGGCGAGCGCGGCCAGGTCCGCTGCCTCGACCAGGTCGTCGATGCCAAGAGCGCGCTCACCTGGCTGGCGCAGAGGCCCGAAATCGACCCCAAGCGCATCGGCATCACCGGCCACAGCTTCGGCGCCGCGGTTGCGCTCTACACCGCGGGTGTCGACGAGCGCGTCGCGTGCTGCATCTCGTCTTGCGGCTGGGGTGACGGCGAGCGGAAGTTCCGCGGGCAGCACCCAACCCCCGAGGCATGGGCCAAGTTCATGAACATCCTTGAGGACGGCAAGAAACACAAGCAGGAAACCGGCAAGAGCAAGTGGATGTCGCGCTTCGACGCTGTCCCCATCCCCGAGGCGCTGCGCAAGAATCTCTCTCCCAAGGCGCTGATGGAAATCCCGGTCGAAACCGCCTGGTCGATGATGAAGTTCAGGGCCGACGACGTGGTTGGCGACATCGCACCCCGCCCGCTGCTGCTCCTGCACACCGCGCATGACATCATCACGCCCACCAGCGAGTCCATCCACCTGTTCCAGAAGGCCGGCCAGCCGTGCGAACTCATCCTGATCGAGACCACCTCGCACTTTCCCCTGGCTCCCTCTGATGCACCACGCACCAAGGCCATCATCCGCAGCTGGCTCGACAAATACTTTCCCTTGCCGTAGCGATCACCGCCATGACCACGTCATCGCAGAAATATCCCAACATTTCGGCACGGCAGCTGCACGACTTCGCAACCAGCCTGCTGCACAAGGGCGGCTTTGCACGCGATCACGCCGAGGAGACCGCCGCCCTGCTGGTCTGGGCCAACACCCGGGGCGTGCACACCCATGGCGTCATGCGCATTCCGCGCTACCTCGAAATGGTGCGTGAAGGCTCGGTACGCGCCGACGCCCGAGTGGAAGTCGTGCGGCGCAACGGTGCGGTGTGCCTGCTCGATGCGAACCGTGCACCGGGCGCCGTGGCCATGAACCGTGCCGTGCAGACCGCCGCCGAGCTGTCCGACCAGTTCGGCATCGGCTGGTGCTCGATCCGGCGTACTTCGCATACGGGCGCCGTCGGCTATTTCGCCCTGCAGCTTACGCAAATGGGCAAGGTGGGCCTGATCATGACCGCCTCCCGCCCCCTCATGGGCTACCACGGCGCGAAGGGCGAAGTGCTTTCCACCAACCCGCTTGCCATCGGCGTGCCCCTGCCAGGCGGCCAGCCACCCATGCTGCTCGACATGTCCACCGCCGCCGTGCCGCTGGGGCGCATCATGGCCGCACGTGAGGCCAACCAGCCCATTCCCCGTGGATGGGGACTGGATGCGGAAGGCGCCGAAACCACCGACCCGCACCAGGTGACCACGCTCGTGCCCATGGCCGGGCCCAAAGGTACCGGCCTGTCGCTCATGATCGAAGTACTGTGCAGTCTGCTGGCGGGCAACCCCAACATCGCGCCGGCGCTGACCGGCGGCAAGCCGGGCGGCTTCAACGGGGCGGTACTGGCCATTTCGCCCGAGGCGTTCGGCGAGCGCGACACGTTCCTCACGCAGGTGCAGGCGCTGGCCAATGCCATTCATGACCTGCCTCCCGCCCCTGGCTTCGACCGCGTCCTGCTGCCCGGCGAGCGCGGCTTCATGGCCCAGCAGGCCAGTGAACAGGCAGGGGTTACGGTGCCGGCTGCCACGGTGGCCCGTCTGCTGAAGCTGGCCGGCGAGCTCAACGTCGATCCACCCGCCTCGTGGGCGACACCATCCGGTTGCTGACCCTTACGAACGAATGACCATGAACGAACGCGAGTCCCGCAGCGACATGCCCCTGCCGCTGACGGAGCAGGCCTTTCACCGGTTGCGCCAGGAGGTACTCACCGGAGCGCTGGTAGCGGGCAAAAAGCTCAAGGTCGAAGAACTGCAGCGCAGGTACGGATTCTCCAGCAGCCCCCTGCGCGAGGCGCTAAGCCGGCTGGCTCAGGAAGGGCTGGTGCGCGCCGATCAGCGGCGCGGATTCCGCGTCGCGCCCATCTCCATCGACGATCTGGCCGACATCACCCGTCTCAGGGTTCTGATCGACCCACAAGCTCTGGAAGATGCGCTGCTGCACGGCGACGACGAGTGGGAGGCCAGGGTGGTAGCGTCGTTTCACCGGCTGGAGAAAATCGAACGGCGTCTGCCTCCCGGCCCCCTGCAGCTCGACGCCGACTGGAGCCGACTGCACCGCGAATTCCACCTGACCATCCTGAGCGCCTGTACATCGGAGCGCCTCAGGGACTGGAGCGCCAGCCTGTTCGACCAGGCCGAGCGCTACCGGCACGTGTCGGCGGCGTTCCGCACCACCCCCCGCTACAAGTCGGACGATCACCGGCGCCTCCTCGAGGCGGTCATGCAGCGCGATGCTGAAACAGCCCGCAACCTCTGGGTGGAACATGTGCTGCACACCGACCGCAACGTACGCGAGGCCTTGCGCACGCGGTTCGAGCACCTGGGCGTAACCGACCATTGATCTGGAACGGGAATCAACGAACGTGCCGGCCCACGCCGGCCCACAAGGTGGAGGAGAAACCTCGATGAAGCTCATTTCATACGTGCATGGTGGTACGGAGTCATGGGGCGCGGTAATGGGCGAGCACATCGCCGATCTTGCCAGCCGCACCGGCTATGCCACGCTGGCCGAGTTCCTGGGCAGCCCGGCGTTCCAGCACCGCGACACCTACCTGCCGGCGGCACCCACGCTGCGCCTGGATCAGGTCGCACTGCTGCCCGTCATACCCCGTCCTGAAAAAATCGTGTGCGTCCTGCGCAATTACCTCGACCCGACACAGGCACAAGCGGTCAGCCAGGCCGATCTGCCCGCCTACCCGCCCCTGTTCCTGCGCACCTGGCGCTCGCAAGCCGCCCACAACGCTCCCATCGTCCACCCGAAAGAGTCGAATGCGCTTGACTGGGAAGGCGAGCTCGCGGTCGTCATCGGCAAGGCCGGTCGCCGCATTCCGGAAGACCAGGCATATGAATACGTGGCCGGATACGCCTGTTACAACGACGGCAGCGTGCGCGACTGGCAGGCTCATGCCCGGCAGATCGCGTCTGGCAAGAACTTCGAAGGCACGGGCGGGTTTGGCCCGTGGCTAGTGACTGCCGATGAGATCGATCCGGCACGCCCGCTCAGGATACAGACGCGCCTCAATGGCGAAGTGGTACAGGACGGCGACACCAGCCAGATGATCTTCGGCATTCCACGCCTGATCAATTACATCTCCACGATCGTCACGCTGGTGCCCGGCGACGTCATCGTGACCGGCACGCCCGCCGGCTCCGGTTTCACGCGCAAACCACCCCGTTTCATGAAGCCTGGCGATGTCTGCGAAGTGGAGATCGACGGCATCGGCGTGCTGCGCAATCCCATCATCATGCAGGAATGATCCGGGGCCGCCAGCCCGCCCTGAAGGAGGAACACCGCAACTTCCATGCCCGAATTGCCGAATTTGTCAGAACATATAAAGTACCTGCAAAATGTCATGACAATAGCTTGCCGGCAATGACACCAGGTTTGCCACCAGGCAACCTGCCCGGCCGGGAATCAGTCATGGCCACCAACACCATCATGAACATGATTACATGGGGGAGACACACATGTTGCATCGCATTCTGGTTACTGCCGGCGTGGCACTGGGTCTGGCATTCGGCCAGGCGGCCCTGGCACAGACGTCACAGACGTATCCGAACAAGCCGGTACGCATCGTCCAGGGCTTCGCCGCGGGCGGCAATGCCGACACCATCGCACGCCTCATTGGCAACGAACTCGCCAAGACGCTCAACCAGTCGTTCATCGTGGAAGCGATGACGGGAGCAGGCGGCACCATCGCCTCGGGGGCGGTGGCCCATGCCAACCCCGACGGCTATACCCTGCTGCTTGCTACCGGGGGACACGCTGTGGCAGCCGCGCTCTACGACAAACCGCCTTACCGTGCCGCTGACGACTATTCGATGGTGTCGACGATTACCTTCTTCCCATTCCTGCTCGTCACGCGGGCCGACTCGCCGTACAAGAACCTCGCCGACGTCCTGAACGCGGCACGCGCCAATCCGAAGGCAATTTCATACGGCACGGCAGGCGTCGGCTCCACCCACCACCTGGCCGGTGAACTGCTGAGCCGCATGGCCAACGTCGACCTGCTGCATGTGCCGTATCGTGGCGACGCGGCATCGGTGACTGCCCTGCTCGGCGGCGAAATCCCGTTCATCATAGCCCCGCCCACCGCAGTCATGCCGAATATCCAGGCGGGCAAACTGCGCGCCCTGGCTACCACCGGCAGCGACCGCTGGCCGGGACTGCCCGAGCTGCCCACCGTCGCTGAACAGGGCGTGCCCGGCTATGAAGTCACCTCGTGGGCTGGCCTGATGGCGCCAGCCGGCACACCGCGCCCGGTGATCGAGACGCTCAATTCTGCGGTCCAGGATGCCCTCAAGGTGCCTCAAGTGCAAAAGCGGCTGGCCGACATGGGAGGTGTGGCCCGCGGCAGCACCCCTGAGCAGATGGATGCCATGGTGCGCTCCGAACTGGCCAAGTGGACGGACGTTGTCAAGGGCGCCGGCATCAAGCAACAGTAACGCACAATCACTGCGAACAGCGGTTCGCGCCGCCGCGGGGACGGCGGCGCATCAACCACACTCCTCCGAGGGTCTCGGCCATGAGCAGTACTTACTCACCCTTTGCAGCACATTTCGGCATTGCGTGCATCGACATCCACCGGATGATCGACTTCTACACCAAGGTTTTCGGCCTGGTGGTTACCGACATGGGCCCGGGCAATACCTTTCCGTTCATGCTGGCGTTTCTCAGCAGGAACCCCGAGCAGCACCACCAGCTGGCCTTCGCACAGAACCGCCAGCCGGGAACGCCCAGCACCATCATGCAGATTTCGTTCAAGGTCCAGACGATCGACGACCTGCGCGAAGCACGCCGTCGCGCGCTGGAAAACGGCGCCACCCAGATGCGCGGGCTGAACCACGGCAACGCACTCTCCATCTATTTCCTCGATCCCGAGGAAAACACCGTCGAGGTGTACCTCGACACTCCCTGGCATGTGTCGCAGCCGCATGGCGACCCACTCGACCTCGACCAGCCCGATGACGTGATCTGGGCCGAGACGGAGCGCATCGTAAGGGCCGACCCCACATTCATGCCCATGGAGGCATGGCGAGACCAGTTCAGCCAGAAGCTTGGTTCTTGACGCCATGGGTCGACGTCATCATCGCGCCGGGTCCGACCAGCGTCACGCCGTCGGGGCTGCTGGCGCACCGGCGTGCGATCGGCAATGTTCGACCGCCCGCCTGACCATGCCCGCTTCTGCACGGCGCCGCAGACGGAGGCCTGCCGAGGTTCCTCGCGCGGTATCGGCAACGTGCAACGGGTGGCCTGCACCCCCGACATGTGCGTGACCCAACGTTGCGGGATGCGCGGCGCCTGCGCACGACGAACATCATGCGTTAAAGTTTCCACCACATCCCACCCACCCGCAATTGCAAACCGGCGTCAGTCTGCGGAGGTCCCATGAATGCACGGCGCGCCACTTACCTGCAGGGTCTGGCATGCATTGCCACGACCGCCATGCTGACTACGGGCTGCACCACGCTCGAAGAGCAACTGCCAGATGGCACCACTTCCACCGAAATGCTGCGCGCCATGGGCACGCCGGACGTCACCTGCCCGCTGCCGGGCGGTGGCGAACGCTGGGTGTGGTCGGGGCAGCCGTTCTTCCAGGCGTCCTGGGCAACCGAAGTTCGGCCCGACAACACCACGACCGGCCTCGAGCAGGTACTGACCGACGAATCATTCGATCGGCTGCGGCAAGGCACCTGGCACATCGACCAGGTGCGATGCACATGGGGCCCTCCCGCCGACATTACCGGCGTCGGCTGGGGCAACAACGTACACACCGTGTGGTCGTACAGCTACAGGCAAGGAGGCGTATGGAATTCCCTCATGCACGTTTATTTCGACCCGGCCGGACATGTCACACGCCACCACCCCGGGCCCGACCCCATGTACGACCCCAACCTGCGTGAAATGTAGTCATGCGCAGGCTCAGCGCTCCGGCCTTTGCGCAATCAGGCGGTTCACCATGAAATCCACGAACACGCGGATGCGGGGTGCAAGGTGGCGGATCGGAGCGTACAGCATCCACACATCACCGTGGTAGTTGGTCTTGAAGGTCCAGTCGGGCAGCACTTGCACCACTTGTCCGGATTTCAGTGCGTGCTCGGCAATGAAGAGCGGCAGGCTGCCTATGCCCAGGTTGCTGAGTACCGCATCGAGGCGCAACGCGGTGTGGTTGGCCGCATAGCGACCCTGCACGTCCACATGCAGATGCTTGCCGTCCTTTGAGAAATGCCAGCGCGCGTCGGCCGGCTCCTCGCTCAACGTGATGCAGCTGTGCTGCTTCAGCTCCAGTGGGTGCGCGGGCATGCCGTGCAACTCCAGGTAAGCAGGACTGGCACAGATGATGTGTTCGATGCGCATCAGCCGTCGCCCCACCAGCCCGGGCGGAGGCTCGTCGGTAATACGGAAGGCAACGTCGAGGTCATGGTCGATGAGGTCGAGCGGCTGGTCCTCGAGGCGGAATACCACGTCACTTATGTGGCCTTCCTCGTAGCCAGGTTCACGGTGGGCCTGCGGGTGAGCG
>CALAGD010000081.1 GCA_937891425.1 uncultured Pigmentiphaga sp. | reverse complement strand
ATCAACGCAACACTCCGTAGGAATCCCCAGCCTTAAGGCCGGGGAGGATGTCAAACCTCCACCTTCACTGCGCAGCGGGTCTGCCCACTCCTCGATACAGGTAATACCCGCCCCCCGCCCGGCTGGATTCACTCCAGCCCCCGGCGGGGTTTTTTTACCCCTCGCCGCAGCTGCATCAGGACGGGCGAAACTGTCAAAACTGACAGTTCTCGATCACGCCGGACTCTCCTATAGTATTCCCGTACGCATCGCGCGTAACACGTAACAGACAAGAACAATGGAGGACGGAGATGAGAGGACGTTTCCGGCAGACGCTGGCAGGCCTTGCCGCGTGCATCACCACTCTGCATCTTGCTACGGCCACTCCCGCCGCGGCCCAATCGGCGGCTACCCCACTCGACTTTCCTTCGCGCCCGCTCACCCTGGTGGTGCCCTTCCCGCCGGGCGGACCCACCGATACTGGTGCGCGGCTGGTCGCCAAAACCCTCGGGCGCGTGCTGGGGCAGCCCGTGGTGGTCGAAAACCGCCCCGGTGCTGGCGGGACGGTCGGATCCACCCATGTGGCGCGCGCACCTGCAGATGGCTACACCCTGTTGTGGGGCAGCACCAGCAGCCTGGGCGTGGCGCCGGAACTCTACCCGAACCTCGAATACCACACCTTGAAATCGTTCGAACCGGTTGGCCTGGTAGGGCGTGCGCCCATCCTGCTGACCACGCGTAGCGACCTGCCCGTAAACGACCTGAAAGACTTCGTGGCCTACTCAAGAAACCATGATGTCGCCTATGGTTCGGCGGGCAATGGATCCATCAACCACCTTGCGGGCGAGTGGCTGAAGGAAGTGGCCGGCTTCAACATGCTGCACGTGCCTTACAAGGGCGGCGCCCCCGCGCTGGCCGACCTGCTGGGCGGACGTGTCCAGCTCACGCTTGAAACCATCGCACCCATTGCCTCGCACCTGCAGGCCGGCACGCTGAAGGTACTGGCCACCACCGGGGGCGAGCGCTTCGAGGCCCTGCCCCAGGTGCCCACCGTCAAAGAGCTGTACGGGAACGACTTTGAAGTGTATTCCTGGCTGGGCGTCGTCGCGCCTGCGGGTACGCCACGCACCGTAGTCGAGAAACTCAACGCGGCGCTGCGCGAAGCGCAGGCCGACCCTGAACTGCAGGCACAAATGCAGGCCGCCGGACTCACCGTCATGCCCACCACCACCGACGAGTTTGCCGCCTTCCTCAAAGGCGAAGTCGACAAATGGGGCGCCCTCATCCGGAAAACCAAACCGCAGATCAACTGACATGTTGCGAGTCATCATTGCAGGTGCCGGGCTGGGCGGCCTCACTGCCGGCCTGGCATTGATCAGAAGGGGCATCCAGGTGCGCATCCTGGAGCAGGCCGATGTGCTGCGCGAAGTGGGGGCCGGCATCCAGCTCAGCCCCAATTGCAACCACGTACTGTACAACCTCGGGCTCGAATCCGAGATGCTGAAAGTCGCAGCCGAACCCGAGGGCAAGATCATCCGCCTCTGGAACACCGGACAAAGCTGGACACTCTTCGACCTGGGCACGGTTGCACGCGAGCTGTACGGCTACCCCTACTTCACCATGCACCGGGCCGACCTCCACTCCATCCTGACGAATGCCGTATTGCAGGCCGACCCTCAGGCCATCACCCTGGGGGCGCGGCTGGTCGGGTTCGAGCAATGGGGCGATACGGTGGTCGCCCGCACGGCCGATGGGCGCAGTTTCGAGGGCGACGTCCTGGTGGGCGCCGACGGCGTACACTCCGTGGTACGCGAGCAGCTGTTCGGTACCGACAAACCCCGGTTTTCGGGTCTGATGTGCTGGCGCGGCGTCATCGACATGGACGCCCTTCCCGAACGGCTGCGCCGCCCCCTGGGCGTGAACTGGGTGGGGCCGGGCGCCCATGTCATCCACTATCCACTGCGTGCCAACCGGCTCATGAACTTCGTCACCGCGGTCGAGCGTTCAGACTGGCAGCTGGAATCGTGGTCGCAGCAGGGCACCACCGAGGAATGCCTAGCCGACTTCGTGGGCTGGCACGAAGACGTCCAGACGTTGATCCGCGCCGTAAAAGTTCCCTACAAATGGGCACTGATGGTCCGCGACCCTCTGGAGCAGTGGGGCAAGGGCCCGGTTACCCTGCTGGGCGACGCGGCCCACCCTACCCTGCCTTTCCTGGCACAGGGGGCAGCCATGGCGGTGGAAGACGGCTACATCCTGGCCCGTGCGCTCGCAAGCGTCACCAGCGACCCGACCGATGCCCTGCGCCGCTACGAGGCAGCACGCAAAGACCGCACGCGGCGCGTCGTGATGGGTTCGAACGCGAATGCCGACCGTTTTCACAATCGCGCGCTGGCCAGCGCCGAGGGTGCTACCGAGTACGTCGATCGCGAATGGCAGCCCGATCGCATCAAGGAGCGGTACGAGTGGCTGTTCACCTACGATGTGGATGCGGTGGAGGTCTGAGGAGGGGGCGGCTGGCACCGGCACCACATGAAGTGGTCCTCGCGGCAGTGGGCGGGCCGCCCGACCCTTGCCCACGCCGGCCCTCATGAATGCTGCCACGGTGGGTGCACGCCCGCCGCGCGCGGCGGCCCTGTTTCCGTGTCATGCAGCGCGCGTACCGCGTGCAACGCGGCGCGCATCGCACGCGAACGTCCGTGCCGGGCGCCCGCCACAGGCGCTACGAGGCAGACACCGCCGCCGCTTGCGCACGGCGCGACACGCGTTCGGCGCCATACAGCAGCTTGTTCAACAGGTAAGCCAGAGTATCGACTTCATCCGGCGTCAGGGAGTCGAGCACGTCGGCTTCAACGCCCTGCGACAGCTTCTCGGCCTTGCGCGCCAGGGCAAGGCCCGCGTCGGTCAGCAGCAGCCGGTGTTCGCGCTTGTCGAGCTCGTTGCGCTCGCGCACCAGCAGCGCACGCTCCTGCAGGCGATCGAGTATGACGGCGAGACCCGGCGCGGAAATGTCCAGCGCCTGGCACAACAGCTTCTGACTGACAGCCTCGTTGTTCGCCAGCACCAGCAGGATGGTGAAATCCACCGGCCGAAGCTTGAGAGGCTTCATGCGATGGTGAAACGCGCGGCGCAGGCGCGCGTCTGCCAGCGATGTCTTGAACCCGAGAAGGTGATCCAGGCACGAAAGATCCAGCTCGCGACCTTCGGCTTGAGTATCAGTCATAAGGCACTCTAGCTGCAGGCAGCCCGGATGTCTTCAGGAATGGGCATCGCGCGCAGGCGCCCGGTTTCGTCGCGGGTAAGGAAGGTGCGCACTTCTGTGCCCTCGCACAACACTTCGTCTCCACGGCGCACCACGTGCCGATGCGTGAAAGTCTTCGCGCGCCATTCCTCGATGCTGGTATGCACTTCGATGGTTTCGCCGTAAGTGGCGCTCTTCATGAAGCGCGTGTTGATTTCGAGCACGGGCGTACCGATGATGCCGCGGGTCTGTTCCAGTTCGCGCCACGGAGGCAGCCCGCAGGTACGGAAGAAGTTCAACGACGAAGCGTCCATCCAGCGCAGGAAATTCGGGAAGAATACGATGCCGGCAGGGTCGCAATCGCCAAACTGGATGTTGACGGTGTAGATGACGGTCTTGGACATAAAGCGCTGTACGAGTGAGAGTTACGCTGGCGCACAGTGCGCGCGGCATACGCCATTGCGCACTGCACAATAGGGCATCATAACCGAGCTCGCGGCTCAGTCTCCACCCCGAGTGCTGCCGGGCCGCATGCACAGCCCGGCCCGCTCAGCGGTCAGGCTGCATCCGGGTTTTCGATGAGCAGCGCCATGCCCTGCCCGCCACCGATGCACGCCGAAGCCACTGCATAGCGCTGGCCGCGGCGGCGCAGTTCGCGCGCCACCGACAGCGTCAGCCGCATGCCCGTGGCGGCCAGCGGGTGGCCCAGCGCAATGGCTCCACCGTTCACGTTCAGCTTGTTGCGATCGAGCTCAAGCTCTTTTTCCACCGCCAGAATCTGGGCCCCCTGCGCTTCATTGATTTCGAACAGCGCGATGTCGTCCAGCGACAGCCCGGCACGATTGAGCACCTCACGAATGGCGGGTGCAGGGCCAATACCCATGATTTCGGGCGGCACCCCGGCCGCGGCCGCGGCCACGAGGCGCGCCAGCGGTTTGCGGTCTCCCAGGACGGCGCCGGATGCCAGCACCGCCGCCGCGGCGCCATCCACCAGCGCCGAGCTGTTGCCGGCGGTCTGCACGCCACCCGGATACACCGGTTTCAGCTTCGCCAGCACCTCTACGGGTGATGGGCGCGGGTGGGTATCGGTATCCACACGCTCGACCTTGCGCGGCAGGCGAATCGCGCGTGGGTTGTAGCCCTCAAGTTCGAACGTCTCGTTCACTACCGGCACGATCTCTTCGGCCAGGCGGCCAGCCTGCTGGGCATCAAGCGCACGGGCAAACGAAAGCGCGGCGAACTCGTCGACCCTTTCCCGGGTAATGCCGTACCGCTTGGCCAGATTTTCAGCGGTCTGGATCATCGAGACCGAAGCCGCCGGATCGTCCAGAGCCTCCCAGAGGAAATCCTTGAACTCGACCGGAGCCCCCAGCTTGAAGCCGGTGCGGTGCGTGAACGCAGCAATGGGATTGCGGGTCATGGACTCGGTACCCACGGCCAGCACCACATCGGCATAGCCGCGCGTGATGTCGTCACCTGCCTGACGGATGATCTCGAAGCCGCTGCCGCAGATGCGCTGCACGTTGCACGCCGGCACCTCGATGGGCACGCCCGCGTACAGGCCGATGTGGCGCGGCAGCATGTAGGCGTAGAACTCGCCCGGGGCCATCGACGCGGTAATGACCGACCCCACTTCGGTGGGTGCGTAACCAGCGCGTTCCAGCGCGGCACGCGCAGCCTTGATGCCCATGTCGGTGGGCGTCAGCTCGGCGAACGCGCCGCAGTAATCGACGAACGGGGTCCGCGCACCGTCGACGATCCAGATGTCGTCGAAGGTGGCGGAATAACGAACGGGTTTCATGTATTCAGTCTCCAGAGCCACGCGGTTCACTTGCGCGGCAGCAGAATATCGTCGCGGGTGCCTTCGTACATGGCATCGACCAAGGCGGCCCGGTGCGTCAGCACGGCGCGCTGGTTGATGGAGCCCTTGTCGGTAATTTCACCCAGGTCGATCGAGGGCGGTGTCTCCAGCACCAGGGCGCGCGCAATGCGCGATGCGCTGCCGGTTCCGGCGCGCCACATGCGGTCGACCAGGTCCTGGAACAGCTCTTGCACCCTGGGATGGCGCACGATGGTGGGAATGTCGGCATCCGGGCCCAGGCCGGCGATTTCGCGGCATACTTCCACGCGCGGGAAGAACAGCGCCCCCACTTCGTTGCGGTTCAGGCCGGTAATGACCACGTCCTGCAGCCAGTCGCCCGCGGATGCCAGGATGCGCGCGCGCAGGGGGCCCACCGAGACGAACGTGCCGGTAGCCAGCTTGAAGTCTTCGGCAATACGGCCATCGAAGCGAAAGCCCAGGCGGCGATCGTTCGGGTCGATGTACTGCACCGCGTCGCCGGACCGGAAGAACCCCTCCTCATCGAAGGCTTCCGCCGTCTGCTCGGGCGCGCGCCAGTAGCCCGGCGTGACGCTGGGGCCACGGTAGCGCACTTCGAGCTTGCCGTCTACGGGTGTAATCTTCACTTCCAGCCCCGGCGCGGGCAGGCCCAGCACACCGGAGTGCACCCGGGCGCCATTGGCGCACAGTGCGAACGGTGCGGTTTCCGTCATGCCCAGGCCAGTGAGCATGCGGATGCGCTCGCCGCAGTACCGCTCGGCGGCCTGGTCGAGGCGGTCCCATACTTGCGGCGACAGGCCAGCGCCGGCGAAGAAGAACGCCTTCACGCGCGAGAACAGCTTGTTCGCCAGCGTCGAGTCGGTTTCCATGGCGCTGACGATTTCCTCGAACCCCTTGGGCACGTTGAAGTACACCGTAGGCGCGATTTCGCGCAGATTGCGCAAGGTGGCCTCGATACCCTGGGGCGTGGGCAGGCCATCGTCGATGTACAGCGTGCCACCGTTGTAGAGAACGATGCCGATGTTGTGGTTGCCGCCGAAGGTGTGGTTCCAGGGCAGCCAGTCGACCAGCACGGGGGGCGTCTCGCCGATGAATGGCATGCACTGCAGGATCATCTGCTGGTTGCTGCAGAGCATGCGCTGGGTGTTGATGACCGGCTTGGGCAGCTTGGTAGACCCCGACGTGAACAGGAACTTGGCGATGGTGTCGGGGCCAATGGCGGCGTGCGCACGATCGACGTCGGCGGTGGCGTCGGTTTCAAGCAGGCTGCGATACGGCGTGACCGGACGGCCCACGACGCTGCCGTCGCCCTCATGCACGACGACCTCGGTGCCGGCAGGCACCACGGCTCTGATGGCGCTGGCGTAATCGCGCTCGCTGCTGGCAAAAACCAGCCCCGGCGTGAGCGTTTCAATGACGTGACGCAGCTTGCCGTAGTCGCGCGAGAGCAGGGAATACGATGGCGAGATGGGCGCGAACGGCACGCCCGCCATCAGCGCTCCCATGGCGAGCAGGAAATGTTCGAGATCGTTGCCCGAAATGATGACCACCGGGCGCTCGGGACTGAGCCCGCGGTTGATGAGCGCCTGCGCGATGTTGCGGGCGTAATGCAGGGTTTCCGCCCAGGTAATTTCGCGCCACCGGCCATCGGGCCCGCGGCGCGCCACCAGGATGCGCTCGCCATGGTTCTGCGCGCCCTGGATCAGGCGGTCGGTGATGCGGTCGGGATAGACCTGAAGCGGCTCGGTGGATTTCACCAGAACGCAGCCATCCGGGCGGTCGATGAACGTGGCTTCCAGCGAGCCGCCCAATGCAATTTCGCGATAGCGCGGAGTGTCGATCACCCCAGTGTCTCGAAGTTGTACGGTACTCATGATTTTCTCAGCGCCTTGGCAGCCTTGCCCTGAAGGAAAGCGTTCAAACGTTCTTTGGCTGCGTCGTCGGCCTGCGCAATGGCGGCCATCAACGCTTCGGTAAACAGCCCGTCGGAATGAGACTGGTCGGCAATGCGGGGCAGCGCATGGATGATGGCGAAATTCGACAGCGGCGCGTTCGAGGCGATGCGTTCGGCCAGTTCGCGCGCCTTGGCCATGCCCTGGCCCTCGGGCACCACGTATTGCGAGAAGCCGATGATCTTGCCCTCATCGGCATCGTAGGTGCGGCCGGTGAGCATCATGTCGGCCATGCGGGCAGCGCCAATGAGGCGCGGCAGACGCACCGCGCCACCGCCCCCCACGAAGATGCCGCGCTGGCCTTCCGGCAGGGCGTAATACGTGGAGGTTTCGGCCACCCGGATGTGGCAGGAGCTGGCCAGCTCCAGCCCGCCCCCTACCACGCCACCGTGCAGCACCGCGATGACCGGCACCTTGCCCATCTGGATTTGGTCGAATGCCGCATGCCAGGCACGCGAGTGCTGGATGCCGGCCCATGTGGAGTGATCGGTAAGATCGGACAGATCGAGCCCCGCACTGAAATGCGGACCATGGCCATGCAGGATCACCACCCGGACGTGGTCGGGCAGGTTCGCAAAGGTTTCGTGCAGCGCCTTGATGATCGGCAGGTTCAGCGCGTTGCGTTTTTCAACGCGGTTGAGTGCAACAGTAGCAACAGAGCCCGAAGTATCAACTTCCAGCATCCCTTCCGTTTCGGCAGTATTGAGCTGAGACATGTGCGTGTTTCCAGAACCAGAACATTAGTTAATAGTATTAACTTATTTTCCGGGCAGGAAACCTAGGGATTACCCTCAACACACCGCCTAGCCGATACGCCAGGTATTGCGGCCTTCGATCTTGGCTCGATACAGGGCGTTGTCGGCCCGTTTTACGATGTATTCCGGGTCGGGGTGCCCGTCGAACACCGCCGCGCCAATGCTGATGGTGCAGTTTACGGCGTCGCCGTTGGGCAGCCGGAATGACGTATTTTCGATTCGTTGGCAAAGCTTCTGGGCCACACCGCTGATGGCATTCTTGTCGGTATCCACCAGCACCACCAGGAACTCCTCGCCGCCGTAGCGGAATACGTAATCGCTGCTGCGGGTGGCCGACTGCAGTATCTCTGCCACCTGGCGCAGGATGGCATCACCGCCGTCATGGCCATAGGCGTCGTTGATTGCCTTGAAGTGGTCCAGGTCAGCCATGAGCACGGCGAACGTGCTGACACCCGTCTTGGCCAGCGCCAGTTCGCGCGCCAGCACGGTGGGCAGGAACCGCCGGTTGAGCAACTGCGTGAGTGGGTCGCGCCCGCCTTCCAGCTGGGCCGCGCGGTCGAACAGCTGGTTCAGCAGATACTTGATGTTGTCGACGCGCTCCTGAAACGAATGGATCTCTTGCGCCACGGCAGCCATGTCGTCCTGCTGGCGCACGGCCTCGAGCGCTGGCATGGTGGTACTGTCGATCATCGACACCAACTGCATGATGCTTGCCAGTTCGGATGTTCCCTCGAACATCGCCTGCCCCTTGTGGTGCAGCCACAGCCCGAACTCTGACGACCGCATCGCGGGCAGCGGTTGCTGCTCGTCGCGGTAATGCATTCTCAATAGTATCGACTGCATCCACTCCAGCAGTGCGGCACGCTGCCGTTCACGCTCGGTGGCCACGTTCTGGCCGAGGGTGAACAGGCGATACGCCTCGCTCGCCCGCACGCCGCGACGGGTGTCGTGCATGTAGGCGGTAGACATGACTTCCAGCGCCAGGTCGAACATGCCGCCGAGGAACTGCTGCGCCAGCGAAAGCTC
This sequence comes from uncultured Pigmentiphaga sp., assembly GCA_937891425.1. GTDB lineage: Bacteria > Pseudomonadota > Gammaproteobacteria > Burkholderiales > Burkholderiaceae_B > Verticiella. The sequence goes on along the minus strand of CALAGD010000081.1, from coordinate 4,510 downwards.
TTCGCGCGACAGGTCGCGTTCGCGCAGGCGCCGCGTGACGGCGTCTTTCAGCAGGCGAGAACCCCGCCCCACCAGTGGAATGGGAACCATGAGTCGAGCATGCACCTCACCCACTTTCTGTTGCTGGGCAACGATGCGCGGCACGTCGATGTTGTTCGGGTCACCCAGCAGGCCAATCATCCAGCGTTGCAACGAACTCTGCAGCTTGTGCGCTACAAGCTCGTGCGACAGGAAACGCTTGGCGTTGTCATCCTGCAGGAAGCTGCTGTAGAACAACTGGGCAAACTCGGCGGAATATTCCCGCACGACCTCGGCCACCGCTTGGCGCGCCACGGGCCCAGCCAATTTATATAGGTCTACCCACGCACCGTCTTCCGGTAACGGGACGCCGGCCATGGGGCTAGGCACGTTCTCGTCTTCAGGGAGTAGCAGATCGTGTTGCATGAAGGAGGAGTCCTAAGGGAGTACACCCTATTATCGCCCGGAACGCATCACGCACCGTCTTTTCCGCCGGAACGCCAGATTTTCGCTGCCATGAATGTGGCAGGCCCGCACCTTGCTGAAGCCAGCGTGACGCGACCCTGTTCAACCGGCCGCGTTCCACTTTTTTCAGGAGATAACAATGAAGATACTCAAAGGACTACCCATCCTGCTGGCGCTGGCGGCTTTCCTCACCGGCTGCAACACCATGGAAGGCGCCGGCAAGGACATCGAACGTGGCGGCGAGAAAATCCAGCAGCAGGCTCGCTAGCTGTTCCGACAATTGCCTGCCCATATACAAATAGAGAAACTTCAGGCAGGCTCGCGGCCGGCCGGTACGCGTGCACCAATATGCACGCCGATTGGCCGCGGATGTACGCACCGATGTCCCCTTCCCCCGCCGACCGCCGGGCACGAAGCTCGCCCCGGCTGAGCCGCCGGGGGATTTTTTCGGACTGGCCTTGCATGGTCTCCTGCCCTCTTCCCGCTCATCGCCACGTTTCCGCCTGGCACGCCTCAACTTGACCAGGCCCACATGCGATACGTCTCCGCTGTACCTGAGCCATGCGTTCACCTTGCACCGGGTTCAGATCCATGGACAGGCCGGTGACCGCCATGCGGGCCACGACCAGATACAGATATGAGACGCGCAGACGAAGACATGCGAAAGCAACTGCTACCCGCCGCTGCTCGCACACGCAGTCTTTGCCTGGCTTTCCAAAAAAATCAAACAGAATTTTGAAAATTCTGATTAAAATCGATTGGGCATACACGACCAGAAATGGAAATACCGGAGACACGGCATTGCAGCGCCCCTGCTGACGCGGCGCAGCTCCAGTTTTCCCCAGCCATGCAGCTCTTCTCAGACCACTCCACCCGTTCGCGCATTCTGCTTGCCGCCTTGCGGGCTTTCAGCACGCGGGGGTTCGAGGCAACCACCTTGCGTGAGATCACCCAGTCGGCCGGCGTGAACATTGCCGCCATTCACTATCACTTCGGCTCCAAGGAAGAGCTGATCAAGGCGGTGGTACATGCCGTGGCCGAGCCCATCAACCGACGACGCCGCGAAGCGCTCGCATCGATTCCCCGGAACCGGGCGCCGACTCTCGAAGAGGTAGTCACTGCGCTGGTTGCTCCGCCCGTGCTGCTCAGTTTTGAGCAGACCGGCGAGTGGCGCCTGTTCATCCGCCTGCTGATACAGATGCGGGCGATGCCGCGCGAATCGACCAACGCAGCCATTTTCGAGCAGTACGACGCGCTGGCGAGTGAATTCGTCGAGGCAATGATGCGGGCGGAACCGGTGCTTCATCTGCGCGAAGCCTACTGGCGGTATGCCTTCGCTATTGGGGCCATGATGTACATCGTGACCGACGCCGACGAAAGCTATCGCCGTCTGCACCGTCTTTCGGGCGGCTTGTGCGATACCGACGACGCCCACGAAATCGTGCGCCAGCTGGTCACATTCATCACCGCGGGCTTGCGCGCCCCCGCCCCCGCCTCCCACGCAGTTTCCCTGGGGCCCGAAGCCTGACGGCTTCGGGCCAGCAACCTCTCACTGGAATGCCCATGTCACGCAAATTCATCGACCTGTCTGTGACGCTGGAAGACAAGCCCACGTCGCCGCCGCACCACCGCCCGCAAATTGACTACGTCAACCACGACCAGTCGTGGGACTCGTTCTCGAAACTCTTCCCCGGCGTAGGGCCGGAAGTACTGCCGGAAGGCAAGGCCTGGGCTGTGGAGAAGGTGCAGCTGTCCACGCATGCCGGCACGCACATGGACTCGCCCTGGCACTACCACCCCACCACCGACCATGCCCTGGTATCGGGTGGCCGGATGTCGCCGGGCATCGACGAAGTGCCACTCGACTGGTGCTTCCGCCCCGGCGTGAAACTGGACTTCCGGCATTTCGAGGCCGGCTACGTGGTTACCCCGGAAGACATCCGGGCCGAGCTCAAACGCATCAACTACGAACTGCAACCGCTCGACATCGTGCTGGCCAATACCCGGGCAGGGGCTCGCTACGGGCAGGAAGACTACTGGGAGAGCGCATGCGGCTTTGGCCGCGCGGCCACGCTGTGGCTGCTGGAGAGGGGCGTACGCGTGGTTGGCACCGACTCGTACAGCTGGGACCCGGCCTTCAAGTACGTGGTGGAACGCTACAAGCGCGAAGGCGACCCGAGCATCATCTGGGAAGGTCACAAGGCGGGGCGCGAGATTGGCTACTTCCAGATGGAAAAGCTCGCCAACCTCGACCAACTTCCGCCCCACGGCTTCCAGGTGTGCTGCTTCCCCATCAAGATCAAGCATGGCTCCGCCGGCTGGGTACGCGCCGTAGCCATTCTCGATGAATAGAAAACCATCTGCCCACAGGAGGAGACCCCATGAAACCGAAACGAACCCTGCCCACGCCCAAGGCGCTGCTGCGCACCCTGACCGCAGCGGCAGTTGCGATGGGCGGGCTTGCAGCCGCCACGGCAGCCAGCAACCCCGACACCTACCCCACACGCACCATTACCAACGTGGTGCCCTATCCGCCGGGGGGCATCGTCGACAACGTCGCACGCAACCTGGGGGTGCCACTATCCGCAGCCCTTGGGCAAACCATCATCGTGGATAACCGGCCCAGCGCCGGTGGCACGGTAGGCACCTCGCAAGTGGCCCGCGCCGAACCGGACGGCTATACGCTGTTGACCGTGTTCGACACCCACGCGGTCAACCCGATGCTGAACAAGCAGCTGCCTTACGACAACGACAAGGACCTCGCGCCCATCGCGCTGATTGCAACCTCGCCCCTCGTGCTGGCGGTGCACCCTTCAGTGCCGGCGAACACCGTGGCCGAGCTGGTTGCCCTGGCCAAGGAAAAACCTGGCCAGCTCAATTACGCGTCCACCGGCATCGGCAGCTCCAACCACCTGGTTACCGAACTGTTCAAATCCATCGCCGGGGTTGACCTGTACCACGTTCCATACAAAGGCGGTGCCCCTGCCATCACCGGCCTCGTCGGCGGGCGCGTACAGGTGATGTTCGTCAGCGCCACCTCGGTGCTGGGCCATATCCAGGCCGGCAGAATGCGACCGCTTGCGGTCACCACCCGCGAGCCCGTGCCGCAGCTGCCTGGCGTACCGTCCATCAGCGAAACCTACCCCGAGTTCGAAGCGCGTTCGTGGGTGGGCCTGCTTACGCGTGCCGGAACACCCGAGCCGATCCTGGAAAAACTGAATGCCGAAGTGAACCAGGCACTCCAGACCCCGGAGATGCAGCGTTTCCTGCAGGCCCAGGCGCTCCAGGCAGGAGGTGGCACGCGCGAGGAATTTGCCGAGTTCATGCGCGCCGAAAGCAACAAGTGGGGGAAAGTGATTGAGGAGGCCAAAATCTCCATAGAATGACCCCGGTTCTGAACCGAAGGCACCCGCCCCGCCCGGCATGGCCCGCCGGCCCGCCCGGGCGGGTGACGCGATGGGTACCCCTTCGCGGGTGCCATGCTCGCACCCGCGCCACGCACGCTTTCCCGCACTCTTCAGGCCCGCGCAACCATGCGGGACCAGCACGCGCAAGCCCTGAGCAAAACCCGCAATTTTCTACCCCCTAAAGTTTCTCCCACCCGCGCCGTTAACAAGGGTGTACAGGGAGGAGTCCCGGCCGCGGCAAGATAACCACACGGCCTCTTCCCCTGAACTGGGTGGCGCAAGGCCCACTTAGGCCGGCGCCGGAGCATTCCTCAAGGGAGTAGCAAAATGTCTGTCATCAACACCAACTACTTGTCTCTGGTTGCACAGAACAACCTCACCAAGTCGCAAGCTGCCCTTGGCCAAGCCATCGAGCGTCTGTCTTCGGGCCTGCGCATCAACAGCGCCAAGGACGACGCCGCCGGTCAGGCCATCGCCAACCGCTTCACCGCCAACATCAAGGGTCTGACTCAAGCCGCTCGTAACGCCAACGACGGTATCTCGATCGCCCAGACCACCGAAGGCGCCCTGAACGAAATCAACAACAACCTGCAGCGCATCCGTGAGCTGACGGTTCAGGC
>CALAGD010000080.1 GCA_937891425.1 uncultured Pigmentiphaga sp. | reverse complement strand
ATCAACGCAACACTCCGTAGGAATCCCCAGCCTTAAGGCCGGGGAGGATGTCAAGTGAGAGCTGTCCGAGGCGGCAGCAAGAAACGCACCATACTTGCAGATTACTTCCTGATGAGCCGGTGCACTACGTCGCCATGGCGGCTAATGGCGTCCGCCAGCTCCGCTTCGGTGGCGAGCTGGAAACCCGAAAACTCAAAGCCGGGTGCCACCGCACACCCCACCAGGCAGAAATGTTCGGGCTGCTCGAGTTCAGCAGCGAACCACCGGCCCGCTGGCACGATCGCCTGAAAACGCGTACCGGGGTGTTCCAGCGGATTTCCGAGCCGGTGCGTGACCAGCTCGCCATCAGGCTCCAGGACGTGCAACGCCAGCGGTCCCCCCGCGTGCACGTACCAGACTTCGTCGGCGTCCAAGCGATGCCAGGCCGACGTGGCTCCTTCCGTGAGCAGGTAGTAGATCGACGTGCCGGCGCTACGGGCCATGCCATTGAATTCGACGCGGGTGGCGGAGCGGAAGGTTTCCCGGTAGTAGCCCCCTTCGGGATGCGGCTGCAGGCCGAGCGCTTCTACAAGCGACCGCCATGCGGGAGAAGATTCGTGCGTGATCGTGGCCATGGTTTCCGCTGCCTCAAGACGCTGAATGGATGAAGATCGTGACAGGGCATGACTGTGGGCATGCATTGATGCAAGCATACCAACAGCCGCGCCCCTGTGTTCGGGCCGACTCCCGGTGCGCCGCAATCTACACGTCGATATTGTCGGCCAGCAGAGCGTGTTGCTCGATGAAGGCGCGGCGGGGTTCGACCTGATCGCCCATGAGCGTGGTGAAGATCTCGTCGGCCGCGATGGCATCTTCGATCTGCACGCGCAGCAGGCGACGGTTGGTCGGGTCCATGGTGGTTTCCCAGAGCTGCTCCGGGTTCATTTCACCCAGCCCCTTGTAGCGCTGTTTGACCACGCCTCGTTCGGCCTCGGACCGCAGCCAGTGCACGACTTCGGCAAAAGTCTTGACGGGGGCGAAGCGCTTCTTGTCGCCATCGCCGCGTGCAACCCTGGCGCCCGGCTGCAGCATGTCGTGGAAGGTCGCAGCAGCCGATTCCAGTGCGGCAAAATCAGCCCCGCTGAGGAAGTCGAGATCGATGACGCTGCTGCGCACGTTGCCATGGTGCGTGCGGTACACAATGAGCTCCCAGCGGTCGCTGGTTTCGTCGAGGTGCGCCTTGACGCTGACATGATCGAGCGAAAGCGGGTCGCGCATGGCGGTTTCAAGCGCCGCTGCTGACTGCTGCGCGGCCTCTGCACTGTCGAGGCGGATCTTGACGCCTTCCACCACGGCGCGCAGGGCGGCCGCGTCGAAGCGGCGCGACAGGCGCCCGATGATGGCGTCGGCCAGCGTGTACCTGCGTACCAGCTCGGCAAGGGCATCGCCCGTGATGGGCTCTGCATTCTCTGCCGTATAAAGCTCGGCGCCCTTCAGGGCAAGCTGCATCATGAATGCGGTTTCTTCCTGCTCGTCCTTGAGGTAGACCTCCTCTCGCCCTGCCTTGATGCGATAAAGCGGCGGCTGGGCGATGTAGACGTGGCCGCGTTCGATCAGTTCCGGCATCTGACGATAGAAAAGCGTCAGCAGCAGCGTGCGGATGTGGGCTCCGTCAACATCGGCATCGGTCATGATGATGATGCGGTGGTAACGGAGCTTCTCGATGTTGAAGTCGCCTGGGCCGATGCTGGTGCCCAGGGCAGCGATGAGAGTGGCGATCTGGTCGCTGGAAATGAGGCGGTCGAAGCGGGCTCGTTCGACGTTGAGTACCTTTCCTCGCAGCGGAAGGATGGCCTGAAACTTGCGGTCGCGTCCCTGCTTGGCTGAACCGCCGGCGGAGTCGCCCTCGACGATGTACAGCTCGCACAGGGCAGGGTCCCGTTCCTGGCAGTCGGCCAGCTTGCCCGGCAGGCCCGCACCTTCCAGTACGCTCTTGCGACGCGTCATTTCGCGGGCCTTGCGTGCTGCCTCACGGGCCCGTGCGGCTTCGATGATCTTGCTGCAGATCGACTTGGCGTCGTTGGGATGCTCGAGCAGCCACGTCTCCAGGGCGCGGCTCACGGCGTCTTCAACGGCGGGGCGCACTTCGCTGGAGACGAGCTTGTCTTTTGTCTGGCTGCTGAACTTGGGCTCGGGAACCTTCACCGAAAGTACGCACACCAGCCCTTCGCGCATGTCGTCACCAGTGGTGTCGACCTTGGCTTTCTTGGCGAGCTCGTTATCGGCAATGTACTTGTTGATGACACGTGTCATGGCGGCGCGCAGGCCCGTCAGATGGGTACCGCCGTCGCGCTGGGGAATGTTGTTGGTGAAGCACAGCACCGTTTCGGTGTAACCGTCATTCCATTGCATGGCGACATCGACCGTCACCGGCACTCCGCCCGCGGTCGATTCGGTGGTGACATGGAACACGGTGGGGTGCAGCACGGTTTTCGCGCGATTGATGTACTGCACGAACCCCTTGGTGCCACCGATGAACGCAAAGTCTTCTTCCTTGCCCTGACGCTGGTCGATCAGACGGATTTTTACCCCGTCGTTGAGGAACGACAGCTCGCGCAATCGTTTGGCCAGAATGTCATAGTGATATTCGATGTTGCTGAAGATCTCGGCATCGGCGAGGAAACGCACTTCGGTACCGCGCTTGTCGGTGGTGCCGATGACCTTGAGCGGTTCCACGCGCTCGCCGCGCCGGAACTCGATGAAATGGGTGTGGCCGTTGCGATGGATGGTCAGGCGCAGCCATTCGCTGAGGGCGTTGACGCACGACACACCTACGCCATGCAGGCCGCCCGAAACCTTGTACGAGTTCTGATCGAACTTGCCGCCCGCATGCAGTTCGGTCATGACAATCTCGGCAGCGCTGCGGCCCTGCTCGTCGCTCTCGTGGATTTCGGTGGGAATGCCCCGTCCGTTGTCGATGACCGAAATCGAGTTGTCGCTGTGGATGGTGACGATGATCTCGTCGCAGTAGCCTGCAAGCGCCTCGTCGATGGCATTGTCGACGACCTCGAACACCATGTGATGCAGACCGGTGCCGTCGGATGTGTCACCGATGTACATGCCCGGCCGCTTACGGACGGCCTCCAGGCCTTTCAGCATTTTGATGGAGCTCGCGCCGTAGTCGCGCTGGGGTTCATTCGGTTCGATCATGAAATTACCTTGATGTGTACGTCCTGAGCGTGGCACGGGCCACGTGGACCGGGACGCATGAGGACGGAATGACCTCTGGCGGGAAAGGTGCCGACACCATGCCCGCGCGCCGTGCAGCCCGGCACTCGCCAGGCACGGCGGCCCGGAATGCCTAGATGCGCATGGGCATGACCACGTACTTGAAGTTGTCGTCGTCGGGTATGGTGAGAAGCGCGGAAGAGCTGGCGTCGCCCAAGGCCCACTTGACCCGTTCGGACTTCAGGTTGCCGAGCACGTCGAGGAGGTAACCGACGTTGAAACCGATGTCGAGCGGCTCGAAGTTGAACTCGACCTCAAGCTCTTCCTGGGCCTCTTCCTGTTCGGTGTTGCTGGCGGATACGCGCAGCGTATGATCGGCGAGCTGCAGCCGCACGCCCTTGAACTTGTCGGTGGTGAGAATCGCGACCCGTTGCAGGGTGCGCAGCAGGGTTTCGCGTTCGATGTCGAATTGCTTGTGGTACCCGGCAGGAATGACTCGCTTGTAGTCCGGAAACTTCCCTTCAACCAATTTGGAGACGAATTCGACGTTTTCAAACCGGAATCGGATCTGGTTGCCGGCGACGTCGATGGTGACCGGTTCGTCGGATTCGCTGAGCAGGCGCTGCAGTTCGAGCACGGTCTTGCGCGGTACGATGACGTCCTGGCGCGTCTCGAACGGGGTGTCGACCTGAATGGAATGCACGGCCAGGCGATGACCGTCGGTAGTGACCGCATTGATGTGGTTGCCCTCGAACTCGAGCAGCATGCCGTTCAGGTAGTAACGGATGTCCTGCACGGCCATGGAGAAGTGCACCATGTTGATGAGCTCGCGCAGCGCCGCCTGCGGCAAGGTAGTGGTAATGCTCCACTGTTCGGGGACGGCGATGGTGGGGAACTCGATGGCGGGGAGGGTCTGCAGCTGGAATCGGCTGCGCCCGGCGGTGATCGCCATGCGGTTGGCCTCGTGTGACACCGTGACATCGGCGTTGTCGGACAATGCGCGCAGGATGTCCACGAACTTGCGCGCTGCAACGGTAGTTTCCTCTTTGCCGCCCCCAACCCCGAAATCGGCGTGCGTGGTGATCTGCACTTCGTTGTCGGTGGTGATGAAGGAAACGCGCTCGCCAGCCTTTCTTATCAGCACGTTGGCCAGAATCGGCATGGTGTGGCGCCGTTCGACAATCCCGGCGACGATGGTCAGCGGCTTCAACAACGCGTCGCGCGGGGCTTTTACCAGTTGCATGTTTATCCTTTTAGGGTTTGTTCCAGAACGTGCAATGCGTGATTGAGCTCGGCTTGTCTCGTTCGGGCTTCAGCGATCTTGCGGACCGCATGCAATACGGTCGTGTGATCGCGTCCGCCGAAGAGTTCGCCAATCTCCGGAAGGCTCTTCTGGGTAAGTTCCTTGGCCAGATACATGGCAATCTGACGCGGCAGCGCTATGTTGGCGGGGCGCCGCTTCGAGTACATGTCGGCGACCTTGATCTTGTAGAAGTCGGCGACCGTACGCTGGATGTTCTCGACGGTGAGCTGGCCGTGTGAAACCGACAGCAGATCCTTCAGGGCCTCCTTGCAGACGTCGACCGTGATGGGCCGACCGTGAAAACGGGCGTAGGCCAGTACCTTGCGCAACGCGCCTTCGAGCTCGCGCACGTTGCTGCGCAGATGCTTGGCGATGAAGAATGCCACTTCTTCGGCGAGCTGGACGCCTTCCTTCTCGGCCTTGTGGATGAGTATGGCCACCCGCATCTCGAGCTCGGGCGGTTCGATGGCCAGCGTGAGGCCGGAGTCGAACCGGGATATGAGGCGTTCGTCGATGCCGGACAGCTCTTTGGGGTAGGTGTCGCTGGTGATGATGATCTGACGGCGCTGCGCGACGATGGCCTCGAACGCGTAGAAGAAGAGCTCCTGGGTGCCGTCCTTCCCGCTGAAGAACTGGATGTCGTCGATGAGGAGCAGATCGAGCGCATGGTAGTAGCGCTTGAACTCGTCGAACGACTTGCGGTGGTAGGTCTTGACCACGTCGGACACGAATTGCTCGGCGTGGATGTAGCGCACCTTGGCATTGATGTTGCGCGAGATGACCGAGTTGCCAATGGCGTGGATGAGGTGGGTCTTGCCCAGGCCGACGCCACCATACAGGAACAGTGGGTTGTACGAGGTACCGGGGTTCTCGGCTACCTGCAGCGCCGCGGCCCGGGCGAGCTGGTTTGCCTTGCCGGCCACGAAGTTGTCGAACGTGAGTTCGGCATTCAGGCGCGAACGCTCGTACACCACGGTTGGATCGGTGTGCGTTTCCAGTGGCAGGGGCTCGCTGGATGAACGGGTATTGGCGTAAGGGCCATCGGCAAAGAGCGACGCGGTGCCGCTGCGCGCTTGGCCTCCCGTATGCGACGTGCTGGTAGCGGGGGGCGGGATGGTTGCAGGCGCAGCCTGATTGCGCAACCCCGTCGGCATGCCTGCGGCGGCGTAGCGCGCGTGCGCAGGTCGTGCGCTGGGATCGAGTTCGAAGCGGACCTGGACGGGCCGCTGGAACCATTCACTGGCCAGGGTTTCGATGCGGTGGGAAAAATTCGCACGCGCCCAATCCAGCTTGAAACGGTTGGGAGCGCCCACTCGGAGCACTGACTCGGCTTCGTCGAAACCAAGCGGCGTGAGAGGACGGATCCAGGCGCTGATCTGTTGCGGAGGAAGCTCCTGCTCCAGACGCTGAACGCAGGTTTGCCAGAATTTTTCCATCTATCGCGGAGGGCCTTAAACCTTGATTTTACCCTTTCCAGGGGAAGTTATCCACAGCCCGCCGGGCACGTGGAGAGATGTGGAAAAGGGGATTCCTACGAAGTATTAACTGGGTTTGGGACAGACGGCAAGGCCTCCCCGAAGGGAGGCCCGTACGTTCTGGAAGGATGGGTGCAGAACCCCGAAAGAGGGCGGGTTTACCCGAGCGCCGCCGGTAGTGACCGGGCTGGAGCAGGCGCCAGGCGCGCCACGTGCAGAACCGCGAACCCACGCTGGCACTGCCAGCGTGGGCCAGGCAAAGCGGGATTATTGCTCGCCCTGGGGTTCGGACTCGTCACCCGTGGCAGGCGCGGGCGGGGTTTCGCCAGTCGATTCCTGCGCATGGGCTTCCACCGGGAGCGGATCGTGGAAGGGGTTGGCTTCGGCCTGTGCCGCGGCACGCTGGGCTTGCTCCCAACGTTCTTTTTCGCGGCGCGCTTCGTGGTAGGCCATACCTGTTCCCGCGGGGATGAGACGCCCGACGATCACGTTTTCCTTCAGGCCACGCAGCTCGTCGCGTTTGCCCATGATGGCGGCTTCCGTAAGCACGCGCGTGGTTTCCTGGAAGGATGCGGCCGAAATGAACGAATCAGTCGACAGCGACGCCTTGGTGATACCCAGGAGGACGTTCTCGTAGGTTGCGGGCCGCTTGCCTTCTGCGATCATGCGGTCGTTCTCGTTGAGCAGCTCGGAGCGTTCCACCTGCTCGCCGGGGATGAAGGACGTGTCGCCCGGATCGACGACCTGGACACGACGCAGCATCTGACGCACGATGACTTCGATGTGCTTGTCGTTGATCTTCACCCCTTGCAGACGGTAGACGTCCTGCACCTCGTCGACGATATAGCTCGCCAGCTTCTCGATGCCCTGGAGTCGCAGGATGTCGTGCGGGTCGGCCGGACCATCGACAATGAATTCGCCCTTGTTGACGACCTGGCCGTCGTGCACCAGTACCTGTTTTTCCTTGGGAATGAGGAACTCGTGCGTGTTGCCGTCGAAGTCGGTAATGACCAGTCGCTGCTTGCCCTTGGTGTCCTTGCCGAACGAGACGGTACCGGTGACTTCCGCCAGCAGGCCCGCATCCTTGGGCGAACGGGCTTCGAACAGCTCGGCCACGCGCGGCAGACCCCCGGTAATATCGCGGGTCTTCTGCGATTCCTGCGGAATACGTGCCAGCACCTCACCAACGCCAACTTGCTGGCCGTCGCGCACGGTAATGAGCGCCCCCACCGGGAAGGAGATCGAGACCGCGTGTTCGGTACCAGGGATCTTCACCTCTTCGCCAGCTTCGTTCAGCAGTTTCACCTGCGGACGCAGGGGTTGCCGCGAGGTGCTGCGCGTCTTGGGCGTGATGACCACCAGCGTGGACAACCCGGTGACTTCGTCCATCTGACGGGCCACCGTCACGCCTTCCTCGACGTTTTCGAACTTGATGGTACCCGCGTACTCGCTGATGATCGGACGGGTGAGCGGGTCCCAGGTGGCGAGTTGCGTGCCAGCCTTGACCGTCGCGCCGTCGACCACCATGAGGGTGGCGCCGTAGGGCACCTTGTGGCGTTCACGCTCGCGTCCCTGGTCGTCGACGATGACGATTTCACCGGAACGTGAAATGGTGATGGGTGTGCCCTTGCTGTTGGTCACGTAGCGCATGCTGCTGCTGAAGCGCACGGTACCGTTGGACTTGGTTTCCACGGCCGAGCTGACGGCAGCGCGCGATGCTGCACCCCCGATGTGGAAGGTACGCATGGTGAGCTGGGTGCCCGGTTCACCAATCGACTGAGCGGCAATGACCCCGACGGCTTCACCCACGTTGACCAGGTGTCCACGGCCCAGGTCGCGTCCATAGCAGCGGGCGCAGAGGCCCCAGCGAGTTTCGCAGGTGAGCGGGGTACGCACGACGACTTCGTCGATGCCAAGCTTGTCGATGAGTTCGACGGCATCTTCGTCGAGCAGGGTGCCTGCCGGAATGACCGTTTCCTGGGTATCGGGGTTGACGATGTCGACCGCAGGCGTACGACCGAGGATACGGTCGCGCAGCGGCTCGATGACTTCCCCGCCCTCGAGCAGCGCCTTCATCGGGAAGCCGCGGTTGGTGCCGCAGTCTTCCTCGGTGATGACGAGGTCCTGGGTCACGTCGACCAGACGGCGGGTAAGGTAACCCGAGTTTGCCGTCTTCAGTGCGGTGTCGGCCAGACCCTTACGTGCGCCGTGCGTCGAGATGAAGTACTGCAGAACGTTCAGACCTTCGCGGAAGTTTGCAGTAATGGGCGTCTCGATGATGGAGCCGTCGGGCTTTGCCATCAGGCCGCGCATACCGGCTAGCTGACGGATCTGCGCGGCGGAACCTCGGGCCCCCGAGTCAGCCATCATGTAGATGGAGTTGAACGATTCTTGCGGAACCTGGTTGCCGTTGCGGTCGATGACGGTTTCCGTTGCCAGCTGCTCCATCATCGCTTTGCCGACGCGGTCGCTCGCCTTGCCCCAGATGTCGACCACGTTGTTGTAACGCTCCTGAGCGGTAACCAGACCGGAAGAGTACTGGTGGTCGATTTCCTTCACCTGCTCGGCCGCCTCGTTCAGGATCTGCGACTTGGCATCGGGGATGAGCATGTCGCTCATGGCGATGGAAATACCGCCGCGCGTAGCGAGGCGGAAACCGGCCTGCATGAGCTTGTCGGCAAAGATGACCGTATCGCGCAGGCCGCAACGCCGGAACGACAGGTTGATGAGACGCGAGATCTCTTTCTTCTTCAGCGGCTTGTTGATGACCTCGAACGACAGGCCACGCGGCAGGATCTCGGACAGCAGGGCACGGCCGACCGTGGTTTCGACGCGCTTGTAAACCGGCTGCCACTCGCCGTTTTCATCCTTCACGTAGGACTCGGGCAGGCGTACGGTAATGCGGGTCTGCAGCTCGACCATCTTGTTCTCGTACGCTCGGGCCACTTCGGCGACGTCGGCAAAGCACATGCCTTCGCCCTTGCCGTTGATCTTGTCGCGGGTGGCGTAGTACAGGCCTAGAACGATGTCCTGCGATGGCACGATCGACGGTTCGCCGTTGGCCGGGAAGAGCACGTTGTTGGATGCCAGCATGAGGGTGCGGGCTTCCATCTGCGCTTCCAGCGACAGCGGTACGTGCACCGCCATCTGGTCACCGTCAAAGTCGGCGTTGAACGCTGCGCACACCAGCGGGTGCAGCTGGATGGCCTTGCCTTCGATAAGTACCGGCTCGAACGCCTGGATGCCCAGCCGGTGCAGCGTCGGTGCCCGGTTGAGCAGCACGGGGTGTTCGCGAATGACTTCTTCAAGGATGTCCCAGACCACCGGTTCCTGGCTTTCAACCAGCTTGCGTGCCTGCTTGATGGTGGTGGCCAGCCCCATGAGTTCGAGGCGGTGGAAAATGAACGGCTTGAAGAGTTCGAGCGCCATCAGCTTGGGCAGACCGCACTGGTGCAGCTTCAGCTGCGGACCCACCACGATCACGGAACGACCGGAGTAGTCCACGCGCTTGCCCAGCAGGTTCTGACGGAAGCGGCCGCCCTTGCCCTTGATCATGTCGGCGAGCGACTTGAGCGGGCGCTTGTTGGCGCCCGTCATGGCCTTGCCGCGGCGGCCGTTATCGAGCAGCGAGTCGACGGCTTCCTGCAGCATGCGCTTTTCGTTGCGCACGATGATCTCGGGCGCCTTCAGTTCGAGCAGGCGCTTGAGGCGGTTGTTGCGGTTGATGACGCGACGATAGAGATCGTTCAGGTCGGAGGTGGCGAAGCGGCCACCATCGAGCGGCACCAGCGGGCGCAGCTCGGGTGGGAGCACCGGCAGCACTTCCATGATCATCCACTCGGGCTTGATGCCCGAGCGCTGGAAGCCTTCGAGCACCTTCAGTCGCTTCGAGAGTTTCTTGATCTTGGCTTCGGAGCTGGTCGCCTGCAATTCACGGCGCAGTTGCTCGACTTCGTTGTCGATGTCGATGGTGCGCAGCAGTTCGCGGATGGCTTCCGCACCCATCATGGCGACGAAGTCGTCACCATATTCCTCGGTTTTCGCGAGGAAATCCTCCTCGCTCATGATCTGGCCGCGCTTGAGCGGCGTCATGCCGGGTTCGATGACGCAGTAGGCTTCGAAATACAGAACGCGCTCGATGTCGCGCAACGTCATGTCGAGTACCATCCCGAGGCGGGAGGGCAGCGACTTCAGGAACCAGATGTGGGCCACCGGGCTGGCGAGCTCGATATGCCCCATGCGCTCGCGACGCACTTTGGCCTGGGTGACTTCCACCCCGCACTTTTCGCAGATGACTCCACGGTGCTTCAGGCGCTTGTATTTGCCGCACAGACACTCGTAATCCTTGACCGGGCCAAAGATCTTCGCGCAGAACAG
>CALAGD010000079.1 GCA_937891425.1 uncultured Pigmentiphaga sp. | reverse complement strand
AGGCGGGCAAGTTCGGCAAGTCCCTCGGAACACCACTCATGCACCGGGATCGCGGGTTTGGCCGCGAGACCGAGTTCGTACAGCACCGGACCCAGGTAGTAGCAACGGGTAACGGGATCCTGCGTGACGAGCTGTTCCTCCACCAGCCGCTTCAGCATGCGGTGCGCGGTGGATCTCTCCAACCCCGCCAGCCGGGAGATCTCGGCCAGGCTCGATCCTTTCCCTTCCACGGACGCGACTGCGCGCAGGATGGCTACCGCACGGCCGATGCTCTGCGTGCCCTGTGAATCGGTTTTCTTCATAAGTCAATCCACATCGTGGAATCGAGGCTACCCGGGTGCCAACATGGAAAATGATAATCCGGATGACGCGGGTTGAGCTGCGTCGTGCGCGGGAACCCGGCATGAGCCGCGTATCGATAAGAACACAGGAGGAGACACGTATGTCATTGACGTCATGGATGCGGTTGGCGGCCGCCGTAGTGGCCGTATCTGCGAGCTTCGCCGTGCGGGCCGACAATTACCCGAACGGTCCGATCCACATGATCATCAGCTTCCCGCCGGGCAACTCGGCGGATTACGTGGGCAGGGTGCTGGCCAAGGAACTCGAGCCGCGCCTGGGCGTGCCCATCGTGGTCGAGAACAAGGGTGGCGCCGGTGGCGTGATCGGCATGGAATATGTAGCCCGCGCCAAGCAGGATGGACAGACCATTGCGGTCACGTCGCTGTCTCCGGTGACAGTTCTGCCCGCGGTGAAGAAACTGACCTACAACCCCGATGCCGATCTCGTGCCCATTTCCCTGCTGGCCCAGGGGCCCATGGTGGTCGTCGTCAGGAAAGATTCACCGTTCAATACGCTGCAGGAGCTGATCGATTACGCGAAGGCGAACCCGGGCAAGATCAATTACGGTTCACTTGGGCCAGGCACGATCAGTCAGATGACCACTGAACTCTTCGCGGCGGCAGCCGGCATCAAGCTCACCGAAATCCCGTACAAGGGCAGCGCCCAGGCACTGACCGACCTCATCGGTGGCCAGATCGACGTCCTGTTCGACGGCAATGCGTCGGCGATGCGCCAGATCGACGCCGGTACGGTCAAGGGGCTCGCCGTCACCATTCCGAAACGCTCGCCGATGATGCCGGACACCCCGTCGATCGCGGAAACCCCGATCCCCGGTCTGCAGAACTTCGAGTCGCAGGGCTGGATGGGTGTGTTTGCCCCGGTCGGCACGCCGCCCGAAGTGGTCGAGCGTCTGCACAAGGAAATCCAGGAAGTGCTGGCCAGCAAGGGGGTCATCGACAACTATGCCGCAGCCGGACTGCTGGCCATCGGCTCGGAGACGCCCCAGGCGTTCGCCGACTTCGTGGCGCGCGACCGCAAGCGCTGGCAGACCGCCGCGGACATGCTGGGTCTGCAACCCTCGAACTAATTGACCGTACATTTAAGGAACATGGCCGTGAGAAAGTATGACACGCTGCTGGTGGAAGAGCCTCATCCGGGCGTTCTGCTGGTAACCCTGAATCGCCCCGAAGTGTCGAACGCGTTCAACACGCAGATGGGTTACGACCTGTTCGACGTCTTCCACCCGCTGGAGCTTGAGCATCGCAAGTACCGTTGCGTGGTCATCACCGGCGCGGGCCAGAAGGCCTTCTGCGCAGGGGGCGACCTCAAGGAGCGCAACACGCTGACCGAAGAGCAGTGGGTGTTGCAGCATGAGCTCTTCGAGCGTACGTTCCGCCACGTGCTGAATTGCCCGCTGCCGGTGATCGCGGCGGTAAACGGCGCCGCCGTGGGGGGCGGGCTGGAACTGATGCTGCTGTGCGACTTTGCGTATGCTTCACGTACCGCACGCTTCGCCCTCACCGAAGTCAGCCTCGGCATCATGCCGGGGGGTGGCGGGACGCAAACTCTCGCGCGGGTGGCAGGCGAGCGTCGCGCCAAAGAGATCATACTCACGGCCAGTCCGTTCACTGCCGAAGAGGCATTGCAGTGGGGCATCGTCAACCGGTTGTTCGACCCTGAAGAGGTACTGCCGAAGACGCTGGAGGCAGCATGCCGCATCGCCTCAAACGCGCCCATTTCGGTTCGCCAGGCCAAGCATTCGATTCACTACGGGCTGCAGATGGATCTCACCTCGGGCATGATGTTCGAGATCGAGGCGTACCAGCGCATGGTGCATTCCGAAGACCGGAAGGAAGGCGTGCGCGCCTTCAATGAAAAGCGCAAACCCGTGTTCCAGGGGAAATAGCCGCATGAGCCCCACCCGCCCTTTGCCGCTTGAAGGCCATACCGTTTTCGAGATTGGCCAGAATGTTGCCGCGCCGTTCGCCTCGCAGATCCTGGCCGATTTGGGCGCGCGCGTGATCAAGGTAGAGAAACCCTCGGGCGACGATGCGCGCCATTGGGGCCCACCCGATTGGGAAGGGGCGTCCGCCATGTTCCAGACGCTGAACCGGAACAAGGAAGCGCTGACGTGCAATTTTCGCGATCCGGCGCAGGTGGCGCGGCTACGCGAGCGCCTGCTGCAGGAGGCCGACGTCGTCATCCAGAACTTCCGGCCTGGCGTGCTGGAGGGTCTGGGTCTCGACGCCGAAAGCCTTCTGCCAGAGAAACCCGGGCTGATCTACTGCGATATCGGCGCGTTCGGCCGGGGCGGGCCGCTGTCGCACCTGCCGGGCTACGACCCCTTGATGCAGGCGTATGGCGGCCTCATGAGCGTCACTGGCGAGCCGGGCCAGGCACCCGTGCGCACGGGGTACTCGGTCGTCGATTGTGCCACGGGCATGTGGGCCGTGATCGGCATATTGTCGGCACTTTTGCAGCGGGGGCGCGATGCACAGGGTGCCCGTGTCGAGGTTTCGCTGTTTGAAAGCGCACTGGGATGGATGCAGATCGCCCATGCGCAGTTCCTTGCCAGTGGCAGGGTGCCCGGTCGCTTCGGCTCGGGAGCGGCCACAATCGTGCCCTATCGCGCCTATGAAACCA
>CALAGD010000078.1 GCA_937891425.1 uncultured Pigmentiphaga sp. | reverse complement strand
CTCCGGGCACGCGCAGGCTGCAGGCAGGCGATCTTGTCACTACCGAGCTTACCCCGTGCATCGATGGTTACTACTCGCAGATCTGCCGCACCCTGGTCATCGGCCCGCCCTCCGACGTCCAGCGCATGTCTTTCGACGTCTATATCGAGGCCATGGAGGCCGGCATCGCCGCGGTACGGCCCGGCATCACTGCGGGCGACGTGGCACGCATCGAGAACGACATTTTCCGCAAGCATGGGCTGGGCGACTACACCACGGCGCAATACACGCGGGTGCGCGGGCATGGCCTGGGCCTGTACGTGGGGGCGCCACCCGATTTTCTTGAAGAGGTCAACCTGCCGCTGAAGGCGGGCATGACCGTGGTCGTGCATCCGAACACTTACCACCCCGATACCGGCTACATGGTGTTGGGCGACGCGGTGGTAGTGACGTCGACGGGCTGCGAAGTGCTTACCCAGACGCCGCGCCAGCTGTTCTCAGTACCTGCCTGATAGGAGCGAGATTGTCATGCGACGTGGTCTGATCCAATGGGACAAGCACGAATATGCTGCCGAGCGCATCGACGCTCACATCGCTGCTGCCAGGAAGCTGCTCGATGAACGCCAGCTCGACGCGGTCGTGGCCTACACCGACCATAGCCGGCCCACGACGGTATGGACGTTCACGCAATACGTGCCGTACTGGGCAACCGGGGCCGTCATCATTTCTCGTGCGCACCCCAGCGCGCTCGTTCTCACGCTGTCGAAGCGCGGGCTTGAATGGGTGAAGTCGGTCTGCCGCGCCGACTACTTCACTACCGGGCCCAGCCTGCCCGGTGGAATCCGCCACCAGCTGGCAGGACAGCGAGGGCATGCTGCTGCCCAGGGAGGAACGCCTCAAGCGCGCCCACGCCGCGGGGTTGCTCGAATCCGAACAGCCGGTGGTGGCCTACTGCGGGTCAGGGGTAGCAGCCTCGTACTGGATCGCGGCCACGGTCGACCTCAATGTGAAGGCAGCGCTGTATGCGGGCTCGTGGAGCGCGTGGTCGGCCGATCCCGCGCGGCTGAAACTCGGCACCTGATCTCCGGCGGACGGGGCCGCGCTCAGATAACACCCGCAACTGCCTTGCGGCGCGCACTAGCCGGGCGAGGCGTGCGCGCTGCCTGGCAGGGCCAGCCTCGTCAGTATTGAGTGGTGAGGTCCACCGTCATCGGGTTGTACGGGTACAGCCACTCGTTGCGCGATTTCGCAATATTGCGGTCCTTGAAGGCCTGGCGCATTTCTTCCGCATCGCGAATGTGGTAGAGCTCGCCCATTTCGGTGGACTCATGCACCACCCGGGCCGCGCGCGGTGCACGATGCTCATGGTAGATGCGCAAACGCTCCGCCAGAGGGGCGTCGAGTTCCAGCGCCCGCATCAGCACGGCGGCATCTTCGATGGCCATGGCCGCGCCTTGCGCCATGTAGGGCAGGGTTGCGTGCACCGCGTCGCCCAGCATGGTTACCCGGCGCGTACTCCATACCAGGCTGGGAATACGGTTGTTCAGCGCCCACCGGTAGCACTCGTCGCGGTCGACGGCCTCAACCACGGCCCGCACCATGGGATGCCAGCCCGCGTAGTCCTGGTCGAGCTCGCTCCAGGGGCGGCGCGCCGTCCACGACTCCTCGCGGTCGTCCCGTTCCACACAGCCCACGAAATTCAGTAGCTGTCCGTTGCGCAGGTAGTAGGTCACCGCGTGGTTGGCCGGCCCACACCAGATGGTGGAAACGATATCGGTGCGCAGTTCGGGCGGGATGCGTTCAATGGGTACGGTCAGACGCCATGCCACCTGCCCCGTGAACTGGGGTTCATCCGCGCCGATCACGTACTGCCGCACCACCGACTTGATGCCGTCGGCGCCCACCACCAATTCGCAGCGATGCGTGCGCCCGTCTTCAAAGCGTAGCGTGACGCCCTCGTCGTCTTCCTGAACGCCGGTTACCCGTGCGCTCGTTTCGATGGCTTCGGGCGACAGCTTCTGCACCGCTTCCACCAGCGCGGCATGCAGATCGGCCCGGTGGATCTGGAAGTAGGGCTTGCCGTGCTGGCGCTCGTGCTGCTCGCCCAGCGGAATCATGTGCAACAGCTCGCCGTCGTCGAAGCGCCGGAAATGAAAGGCCTTGGGGCGAACCGCCAGCGGCTCGATCCGGGCGCGGATATCCAGCGCGTCCAGCGCGTGCATCGCGTTGGCGCTCATCTGTATGCCTGCACCCACTTCTCCCAGAACAGGGGCCTGTTCAAAGACCTTCACCCGATGACCACGCTGCAACAGGAACGCAGCTGCGGTCAGGCCACCGATGCCGGCGCCGACAATCGCGATATCCATGTAAAACTCCTGCCAGAAAAGCATCTGCCGGCGGTTGATGCCGGCAGATGGAACCAGAAAATGCTCAGTCGGCCTTGATGCCCTGTTCCTTGATCAGCTTCGCCCAGCGTTCCGCGTCGCGGCGAATGAGTTCGCCGAACTCATCGGGGGTGCTGTGCGTGGGCGTCATGCCCTGGGATTCGAAGGCCTTGCGCAGCTCGGCGTTCTGAAGGATGTCCTTCAGCTCGCTGTTGAGAGCATCGACCACGTCGCGTGGCGTACCCTTGGGCGCGAGAATGCCATACCACATGTCGACTTCCATTTCGCCGTAGCCCAGCTCGCTGAGCGAAGGAACGTCGGGCAGCAGTTCGTGGCGCTTGGGCGAGCTGATGGCCAGTGGCGTAATGCGCCCCGACTTGATGTGTTCCAGCGCTACGTGGATGGGCAGGAACATCACGTCGATCTGACCGCCCAGGATGTCGGTCAGCGCGGGCCCCGTACCACGGTAGGGGATGTGGGTCATTTTGGTGCCGGTGCGGTTCTGCCACAGCTCCATGGCCAGGTGGTGCGGCGTGCCATTGCCGGGCGAGCCATAGTTCAGCTTGCCCGGTTCCTTGAGTGCAACGTCAACCAGCTGCCGGGCGTTCTTGATTCCCGACTTTTCCGAGGCCACCAGCAGCAGCTGCCCCCAGCTGGTCATCGATACGGGGTCGAGATCCTTCACGGGGTCGAACGGCAGGTCGGGAAAGAGCGACGCGTTCATCACCAGGGTACTGACCGTCACCAGCAGGGTATTGCCATCGGGCCTGGAGCGCACCACATGCGACGTACCGATGTTGCCGGAGGCGCCGGCCTTGTTCTCGACCACTACCGGGCGGCCCAGACGCTCCGACAGACGCGGGCCAACCTGGCGCGCGATGATGTCGATACCCGTACCTGGCGTGAACGGCACGATGAGGTAGATGGGTGTGTTGGAGGATTGCGCAGCCACGGGGGCTGTCAGCGCCAGGGCCAAGGCAGCCAGCCAATACCGGAACAGTTGTCTCATGTCATCACCTCACAATGGTGGTTATGTTAGTACGCTAACAAAAAGAACATCATACCGCAAACAGCACCTGGTCGTCAGGTTCCGGGAGCTTCGGGCGGGGTCATTTCCGCACGCGCTTCAGACTCCAGTCCGTCGCAAAGCTTGTTCAACAATGTCCGGAGCTGCTCCTGTTCTTCGGCATCCAGGGGCGAGTACAGGCGTTGCACCGCGCGCTCGGCCAGGGGCATGGCAGCAGCGAAGGTGCGCCGGCCCTGTTCGGTGAGTTCGAGCGACCGGCGCCGGCGGGGTGGATTCACCCGCCGCACGAGCAGGCCGCGCTGCTCCAGGCCCTTGGCCACGTGCAGGATGGTGACGCGATCCAGTCCCAGCGCACGCGACAGGGTCGACTGGTCGATGCCAGGCGCGTGGTGCAGGGTGTACAGCACGCCGAACTGGGCCGGGGTAAGCCCGATCTCGGCACATTCGCGCTCGAAAATCGCCACCGAGATGCGGTGTGCGCGGCGCAGCAGGAAACCCGGACGTTGGTACAAACTGAAAAACGGATCGGTTTCAGACACGGCAAAGCAGGAGCGACGTTACAAAAGTGCTCAATAATACAGACGCGCCACTTCCTGTACCGCAGCTGCCTCCGGGTATTGCTCCAGCAGTTTCTGCCAGCGGCCTCGCGCTGCCTTCAGCACGGCCAGGTCCAGCCCCAGGGCATCGGCCTCTTCAATGGCCAGGGTGAGGTCTTTCACCACGTGTTTCGGATGGAAGTTCGGCGTGAAGTCGCCGCTGAGCGCCAGCGGGCCGGCACCGCGCAGCGAGCGCGAATCCGTAAGGCCCGACTGCAGCATGTTCAGCATCTGGTCGGTGTCGAGGCCGGCCTTGCGCGCGAAGAACAGCCCTTCGATGGCGCTAATGATGTTCAGCATGCCCACCGTCTGGTTCACCAGCTTGGCGCGCTGACCGTTGCCCGCTGCGCCATAGTGCAGGATGGTCTGCCCCATGGCCTGCAGCACCGGCCGGGCGCGCTCCAGGTCGGCGGCGTCGCCGCCCACCATGATGATGAGGGTGCCAGCGGCAGCGCCCATGGGGCCGCCGGTGACGGGGGCATCCAGCGCGCCAACCCCGCGCGCTCGCGCCTTTTCATGCAGTTCAGCCGCGAGCCGCGGGCTGGACGTGGTCATGTCCACCAGCAGGCTGCCCGATGGCATTGCGTCCAGCACCCGGCCCGGGCCCAGGTAGGTGTCGTGTACATCCTGCGGGGTACCCACCATGGTAATCACCAGGTCGGCCGACTGCGCTGCCTCGGCCGGCGTGGAGGCCCACCGCGCACCCGCATCGAGCAGCGGCTGGGCCTTGCTTTCGGTGCGGTTGTAAACGGTCAGGGCGTAGCCTGCCTTGAGCAGGTTGGCAGCCATGGACTGGCCCATGATGCCTGTTCCGATGAACGCGATGTTGTGCATACCGGCTCCGAAGATTCTCTTGAGGTTGCAGTAAACGGCCAGTCGAGCGGGCGCGGGCACCGGTTGCAGGCTGTATTGCTGTCTCCACCACCTGCGGCCTCCGCCACCTCTCATTGGTTTCGGGTAAAGCTAAACGGCGGCGTGCCCCAGCGTCAAGGGGATGATCCATCTGTACGTACCCACGCGTGTCATGCTAGGTTGTGCCATGGATGATACTTGCTGACACAAAGGGGGATACCTTGAGCCAGGTTGCATCGTCGGCCCGGAAACAGGCGGGCATTACGGTCTATCTGATCGCGGTCTTGCCGCCGCTGTTCTGGGCGGGAAACTTCCTGCTGGCGCGCATGTTCCGCAACGAAATTCCGCCGCTCCAGATGTCGTTCTGGCGCTGGGCCATTGCCATGGTCATTCTCCTGGCCTTCTTCGGGCCCGGCCTGCGTGCCCATCTGCACGTCATGCGGGCCGAGTGGGCGCGGCTGTGCCTGCTGGCGCTGCTGGGCATCACCGCATTCAACGCCTTCGTGTACTCGGCGCTGCATTACACCACGGTCATCAACGGCTCGCTGGTCAACACCATGCTGCCGGTCATCACCTTCATCCTCGCGCTCATCATCCTGGGCGACCGCATTAGCCTGCGGCAGGGCGTGGGCGTACTGCTTGCGTTCCTGGGGGCACTGGTGGTCATCACCCAGGGCAGCTGGCAGCAGCTGGCCAGCCTCAGCCTCAACAAGGGCGACCTGCTCGTGCTGTGCGGCACCACGTGCTGGGCCCTGTACACCGTGCTGCTGCGCTGGCGCCCCAGCAAGCTGCCGCCCATGGTTTTTCTTACCGTGGTGGTCATTCTGGGAGTACTCTTCCACATACCATTCGTCGCCTGGGAGATCGCCGAAGTCGGAACGTTCAGCCCCACCTGGGGCCGCCTGGGCGCCCTGTTGTACTTCGCGGTGTTTGCCTCCATTCTTGCCTATATATGCTGGAACAAGGCGGTGGCCACGATCGGACCCGGCAAGACGGGTACCTTCATGTACCTGCTGCCGTTCTTCAGTGCGGTCCTGGCCATCGTGTTCCTGGGCGAGCGGCTGGAGCTGTTCCATGTGGTGGGCATCGCCCTGATTCTTGCTGGGGTGGTGCTGGTTACCCGTCCGGCGCGTCAGCCCGCGCCGCAGGGCCGCTAGTCGCCGTGCGGCAGGGCGTCCGACATCGGCACGGAAGCCGGCCAGCCGTCACTTTCGCCGCTCATCAAGCACGCCCTGCACGAGGAGACTGCCATGAAATTCCTGTCATTGATTGCCACGGGTGCGTTCATCGCGCTGGGCTGCGTCACGGCGCAGGCCGAACTGCCGGTGGGCTCGCGCGCGCCCGATTTCACAGTCGATGCGGCACTGGCCGGGCAACCGTACCGCTTCAGCATGAGCGAGGCCCTGGCCGGGGGCCCGGTGGTGCTGTACTTCTACCCGGCGGCCTTCAGCAAGGGCTGCACCATAGAAGCCAACGCGTTCGCCGAAGCCATGGACGACTTCCGGGCCCTGGGCGCATCGGTCATCGGCATTTCCGCCGACGACATCAACACGCTGAAGGAGTTTTCCGTATCTGCCTGCGGCAGCAAGTTTCCGGTTGGCGCCGACACCACGGGCGAGGTCATTCGCGCCTACGACGCCGAATCGGGTACCCGGCGCGGGCGCGCGAACCGCATCTCATACGTCATTTCCCCCACGGGCGAAGTTGTCTACGTCCATGCATCCATGCAGCCCGACCTGCACGTCAGGAACACGCTGGACGCGGTACGGCGGTTGCAGGCCACCACCAAACACGCTGGCAGCGCGGCCGTGCGCGCCCCCTGACGCAGGTCAAACGTCGGGCTGGTTCTGCTTGATCACCCCACGGGCATGGGATTCAATGGGTGATTCACATCTTTCGCGTTGCTGCAAAGGGTAGTCCGTATGTCCCGTAAAGCCGTCGTTTTGCGCCATGTGCCGCAGGAAGGGCTCGACGCCCTGGCCCCCATACTGCTTAGCGAGGGCTATGCGATCGAGTACATCGATGTTCCAGTGGAAGGCAACTTCACCGACCGCGCCGAACGGGCCGATGTTCTGGTCGTGCTGGGCGGACCGATGGGGGTGTACGACACCGACCGCTATCCTTTCCTGCAAGAGGAAATCGAGCTGCTCGAACAGCGCCTGGCGCACGAGCGGCCCACGCTGGGTATCTGTCTGGGGGCGCAGCTGATGGCTGCGGCCCTGGGTTCCAGGGTTTACCGCGGAGAGAATGGCCGCGAAATCGGCTGGCATGCGCTGGAACTCACCGAAGCGGGGCGACGCAGCGCGCTCGCTCCGCTTGATGGCCTGCAGGTATTCCAGTGGCACCAGGACACCTTCGATCTGCCGCCCCAGGCCGTGCACCTGGCGCGCTCGGCCACCTACGCGAACCAGGCCTTTGCCGTGGGGCAGCATGCCCTGGCCCTGCAGTTCCACATTGAGGTCAGCGCCCCCGGCCTCGAACTCTGGTTCGAAGAGCTGCAAAGGAAGTCGTCCACCGCGGGCATCAACCTGGATGCCATCCGCAAGCAGTCGGTGCGCGCGGCACCCATCGTCAACGGCGCTTCGGTACATGTGCTAGGCTCATTCCTGTCGGGGCGAACCCTCGCCGGCGGCACATCAGGGCACAACGGCTCGAATGGCGTGAAGCCCGGTTGCGAACAACAGGAGGTAGCAATGTCGTCCAGTCTGGAAAGTCGGGTTACCGACCTTGAGGTGAAGCTCAGTTTCGCGGAAGACATGCTCGACCGGCTCAACGAAACCGTCGTCAAGCAGCAACGCCAGATCGAAGCGCTCGCGCGCGAGGTCGTGGTGCTGCGCGACCAGATCCCCGAAGTGGATGGGCGCACACCCCACGAACCGGGCGACGAGATTCCGCCGCATTACTGATACGACTGATACGAGGAACTGACAATGGCAGGGCGGGGGCCCGGACGACCGAATCTGCTGCAACGCACAAAACCCTGCCTGCCAACATCAGTTACATTATTGCCCTTGTCATTTCTCTGTTCTCACCATCCGTGTCTGGCTGTATACGAGGTTCACACTCCGGTTGTACCCCTGATTTCCCACGCATGACCGTACTGCAACGCGGGTCTGTCATTCGTGGTCACCGCGCCGCTTCCCAGGGTTCGCTCCTATGGAAGTCCTGATCCTCCTCGGGCTTATCGTGCTGAATGGCGTGTTCGCCATGTCCGAGATCGCCCTGGTCACCGCGCGCAAGGCGCGCCTCATGAAGCGGGCAGAAGAGGGTGACAAGTCAGCAGCCGTGGCGCTGAAGCTGGGCGAAGATCCCACACGGTTCCTGTCTACCATCCAGATCGGCATCACGTCCATCGGCTTGCTGAACGGCATCGTGGGTGATGCCGTACTGGCCGACCCTCTGGAAGAGTGGCTGGTAGTGATGGGCATGCAAGAGAAGACTGCCGCCGTAACGGCCACCGCCGTGGTTGTGGTGCTGGTTACGTACATCTCCATCGTGGTGGGCGAACTGGTGCCCAAGCGCATCGGGCAGATCAGCGCCGAGCGCATCGCGCGGCTGGTGGCGCGTCCCATGCAGATTCTGGCGCAGATCACCGCACCCTTCGTGCAGCTGCTGTCGATATCCACCCGCGGCCTGCTGCGCCTGCTGCGTGTGAAGCCGTCTCCTACCACGGTAAGCGAGGAAGAGATCGTCGCCATGCTGCAAGAAGGCTCCGAGGCGGGGATTTTCGAGCTGCCCGAACACGAAATGGTGCGCAACGTATTCCGGCTGGATGACCGGCGCGTGGTGTCGCTCATGATCCCGCGCTCCGACGTCATCTTCCTCGACGTCAACGCGCCCTGGCAGGAAAACCTGCAGCGCCTCATTGAATCCGGTCACTCGCGCCTGCCCGTGTGCGACGGCACGCTCGACAAGCTGTTGGGGGTGGTGCAGGCCAAGCAGATCCTGCTCGACCTGGCCAAGGGGAACGAACCCGACTTCCGGGCCAACCTCAAGCCCGCGATTTTCGTGCTGGAGCGGCTGACCGCGCTGGAGCTGCTCGAAGAGTTCCGCAAGAACAATACCGAGATTGCGTTCGTCATTGACGAGTACGGCGGCATCGATGGCATGGTCACCCTGCGCGACGTCATGGCCACGGTCACCGGCGAGCTCATCCTGGAAGACGACGAAGAAGCCTGGGCCATCGCACGCGACGATGGTTCGTGGCTGCTGGAAGGCGCCATACCCATCCCCGAACTGAAAGACCGGCTGGAACTGCGCACCGTACCCGAAGAAGACAAGGGCCGTTACCACACCCTGGGCGGCATGATCCTGCTGCTGCTGGGGCGCATCCCCAACACGGGCGACCGCGTGAGGTGGGAAGGCTGGAGCTTCGAAGTAGTGGACATGGACGGCAAGCGCATCGACAAGGTGCTGGCCAAACCGCTAGCCAACGCGGAGGTGGAGTTGGGTGTGCGGCATTAGAAGGGTTGCGCCACCCGCACTTGAACGCCCGATGGTGTACTAACACGAAACATGGTGGTCCGTAAACATTGTTACTATATATTACATTTGTATGTTGTGTGAGCACTACACACGGCGGGCGATCGAACGGTGACTTGCCGTATTGAGAGCATCAACCCCTGTCAGCCGGATTCTTGCATCTGTAAGCAAAACACACCATTTTTGACTGCATGTTTCGATTGATTCACGATTGATTCAGATAGGCGTGGACAGACGCGAAGCAGGCAGAATCTTCGTCACCAAAGAATTCCATAAACTGTGATTCTCTATATAAGATTTGAAATAGCGAGCGACTGGCGTGCAGGTCCTCATCCATGGATGTGCGTAATACGCACATGCGTTCAGCGTGTAAGTTCACACAGAACCTGATATAGGCCCGTAACAATCGTTCATAGAACCGTTCCAAGCCGAAGGTATACTCGGTGGCTCGGTTCCGGATTTGAGCCACACGCAAACCAGATGGCGGCAGGTGGCCCTGGCCGGGTGGCAGGAAGTCAATCAACAAGAAAAACGCATGTTTACACGGCTACGGCAATCGATTCTTTCCTTATCGCGTCGCCAGAAAATGGCGGTGATGGTCGTTGTTGACCTGATCGTATTGCCGCTGTGCCTGCTGTCTGCCTGCTACCTTCGCCTTGGTGATACCACCCTGGTAGCCCGTTACGGCCTTGCACCACCCATCATCATGGGTCTTGCCACGGTGCCCATTTTTTACGTGTGCGGGCTCTACCACAACGTGGTGCGATACATCGATGCGTCGGCACTCAAGCTGATCGTCATAGGGCTGACGCTCTCGGCCGTGTGCACATTCGCTGCCGTCAGCTTGTTGACCGATGCGGTGCCACCGCGGTCCAGCTTCTTCATCTACTGGCTCATTGCATTTGCTTACGTCATTGTGTCGCGTTACGGGGCGAGGGCCGTGCTGCGCCCCAACCAGGCACGTAGCCGGCGCGAGGTGCCGCGCGTGGCGGTGTATGGTGCGGGCGAGGCGGGGGTGCAGCTAGTGAATGCCATGCGTACCAGCCGCGCCTACTGGCCTGTGTGCTTTTTTGATGATGACCGTTCTCTGCACAGAACCCAGGTGGCCGGCCTGAAGGTGTATGCGCCTTACCAGGCGAAGGAGCTGGTGCAGAAGTGCAACCTGCAGCAAATCATCATTGCCATGCCTTCAGCGTCGCCCCAGCGCAGGCGCGAGATTGTGCACATGTTACAGGGTGCGAGCGCGCTTGTGCGCACCCTGCCACCGCTGGCCGAGCTGGTGGAAGGCAAAGTATCGGATGCTGCCATACGCGACGTACAGGTAGAAGACCTGCTCGGGCGACCACCCGTTCCACCCCGTCAAGACCTGTTTGCACGGTGCGTTTCCGGCAAGGTGGTACTGGTAACCGGGGCGGGCGGTTCCATAGGCAGTGAACTGTGCCGTCAGATTGCAACACAGAAACCCGCGCACATCGTCCTGTTGGATCATTCCGAGTTTGCGCTCTACACCATCGAGCAGGAACTGCGGCAGCGCTTCCCCGAGCTGCGGGTGAGCGGATACCTGGGTACGGTGTGCGACGAGCAACTGGTGAGAATGTTGCTGCGCACACACCATGTGCAGACCATCTACCACGCCGCCGCATACAAGCATGTACCACTGGTTGAGATCAACCCCGCCCAGGGCATCCTCAACAATGTGAAAGGTACATTGGTGGTGGCCCAGGCCGCGGCCGAATTCGGGGTTGAAACCTGTGTGCTCATTTCCACCGACAAGGCGGTGCGGCCAACCAACGTAATGGGCGCCACCAAGCGCTGTGCCGAGCTCATCTTCCAGGCATTCGCCCAGCGCCCGGACATCCATACCGTGTATAGCATGGTACGGTTCGGCAACGTGCTGGGTTCGTCGGGTTCGGTGGTACCACTGTTCAAGGAACAGATCAGGAAAGGTGGCCCGGTTACGGTCACGCATCCGGATGTTACCCGTTACTTCATGCTCATACCCGAGGCTGCCCAGCTAGTCATCCAGGCTGGGGCCATGGCCAAGGGGGGCGAAGTGTTCGTGCTCGACATGGGTGAGCCCGTAAGAATCATGGATCTTGCACGCACCATGATCGAACTTTCAGGTCTCACCGAGAAAACGGCCGAGAACCCCGCCGGGGACATCGAGATACGCATCACGGGCTTGCGGCCGGGGGAAAAGCTGTACGAGGAGTTGTTGATCGGTGGCGAGGTGGAGCCGAGCGAGCATCCGCGGATCATGCGGTCG
>CALAGD010000077.1 GCA_937891425.1 uncultured Pigmentiphaga sp. | reverse complement strand
TCGTCGAATACGCCCCGGTTAATAGACTGGAAATGCCGTTTGGCTACTTCGACGACTTCCCCATCGAGCTCCGCCATCACCACGCGTTGCATGCTGGGATGCTTGAGCAGCTCTTCACTGGAGCCACCATCGCCGCCACCGATGACGAGCGCCGTTCTGGGTTCGGCAAGGGCCATGGCCGCAGGGTGCACCATGCATTCGTGATAGATGAACTCGTCTTTCTCGGACGTCATGAAGCGTCCGTCGAGCCGGAACAGCCGGCCGAACTGCGGTGTATCGTGTACGTCGATACGCTGGTAGTCTGACTGCAGTTCTTCGAGGACTCGCCGCGAACGGGTACCGTAAGCCGTGTTCGGATTGCTCCATTCCAGCAGCAGCGAATTTGACTCGGCTTGTGCCTTCGACAAATCGCCGCGCATGATGCGCTCGCCCTGCCAGGATTCGGGCCTGAACTGGGCCAGTAAGGTGTCGAAAAGTTGCTGTGCCTTGCGGGAGTTGTCCTGCATGTAGTTGCAGACGTAGACGTCGAGAGTGACGCCACGGCGCTCGGGCCATGTGTGGATGGCCAGATGTGATTCGGCAAGCAACAAGGTACCGGTGATGCCGCCGGGCTGACCGTCGGTTTCCGGAAAGGGATAGAACTTCTCGTCGACTATCGTCAGACCAGAGTCGATCGTCGCCTGACGGCACGCTTCGACCAGCGTTTTCAAATCAGTTAACAAGGCGCTATGGCAGTTGCAGCCATAGAGATCGCCGGTTAGATGCAAGCCTTGCATCGCACCCCCCAAAAAAAGCGAGAAAAAGGTGGACGCATCAACGAAAAACCGGGATACCCCGTGTGCTGAGCGCAAACATATTATTTTAAAGCATTTTCTAATTCCGCTCTTGGTGCGGCGCGAAAGACAGATCTCGCGCCGCACCCGAAGGTGCGGATCCGATGCCCTGATATGCTTGCGTTACCCGCAGGGTGAAACGGGACGGTACGCGGCTCGGCGCCTCATGCAAGGCTGGTTCTCAGCGGTGGAATCCGTGACGGTCAGACACTGCATGCGTATGCTGCGCCACACAAGACAGCGGACTTACAGGCGTGCGCGCTGTTGACGCACCTGTTCCAGGGTTGCGCAGAACTGGGCCAGGCGGGCCTTCTCCTGCTCGACCACGGCCGCCGGCGCTCGTTCGACGAAGCTCGGATTGGACAGCTTCTTCTGCGCCTTGCCGATTTCGCCTTCGAGCCGGGCGATTTCCTTGTCGAGGCGCGCTTTTTCGGCTTCGACATCGATCTCGACATGCAGCATCAGCTGCGTAGTTCCCACAACCTGCACGGGCGCCCCGATGTTGGGCAGGCTGTCGATGATGTTCACCTGCGACAGGCGCGCGAGCGCGGCAAGATAGGGGGCGTTCCGGCCCAGCACCTGCGTGTCGCCGACGGCATTCAACGGTACCCGCTGACCGGGCGAGAGGCCCATTTCGCTACGTAGCGCACGAACTGCGTCGGTCTGGGCCTTCAGTTCCGCGACCGCGGCTTCCGCGTCGGTGTCGAGCGCGTGCTCGCCCGCCAGCGGGTAGGGCTGCACGCTGACCGACGTCTGCTCGTTGGCAATGCGCTTGCGGGCGGTGAGGGCAACTTTCTGCCACAGCTCTTCCGTGATGAACGGAATGATGGGATGGGCCATGCGCAGTACGGCTTCGAGCACTTCGATGAGGGTGCGGCGCGTGGCACGCTGCTGGGCTGGCGTGCCCTGCTGGATCTGCACCTTGGCCAGCTCGACATACCAGTCGCAGTACTCGTCCCACACGAAGCGGTAGATCGCGTTCGCGATGAGGTCGAAACGGTAGGTGGCAAAGCCCTGTTCGACTTCCGCCAGCGTACGGTGCAGCTGGCTGCTGATCCAGCGGTCGACCACCGAGTATTCGGTTTCTCCGGCGAGGTCGTGACCGTCCGTATTCATGAGCACGAAACGCGTCGCGTTCCAGAGTTTGTTGCAGAAGTTGCGGTATCCCTCGCAGCGTTTGAGGTCGAAGTTGATGTTGCGGCCCAGCGTGGCATAGGCGGCCATGGTGAAGCGCAGGGCGTCAGCCCCGAGGGCGGGAATGCCATCAGGGTATTCCTTGCGCGTCTGGCGCGCGATGCTGTCGGCCTGCTTCGGGTTCATGAGGCCGCGTGTACGCTTCTCGACCAGGTCTTCCAGTCCGATGCCGTCGATAAGATCGACCGGGTCGAGGGTGTTGCCCTTCGACTTGCTCATCTTCTGGCCCTGTGCATCGCGAATGAGGCCATGTACGTACACGTTCCTGAAGGGCACCTGGCCGGTGAAGTGCATGGTCATCATGACCATGCGCGCAACCCAGAAGAAGATGATGTCGAAACCGGTGACCAGCACGCTTGAGGGGAGGTAGCGTTGCAGGTCGGGCGTCTGCTCGGGCCAGCCCAGTGTGGTGAACGGCACCAGGGCGGACGAGAACCAGGTATCAAGTACGTCTTCATCGCGTGCCAGGGGACCGTTGACCCCGCGAGCACGTGCCTGCTGCAGAGCTTCTTCTTCGGTGCGGGCGACGAAGACCTGGCCGTCTTCCGAATACCAGGCGGGAATGCGGTGGCCCCACCACAACTGACGCGAGATGCACCAGTCCTGGATGTTTTCCAGCCACTGATTGTAGGTAGTGACCCAGTTGGCGGGATGGAACTGGATCTTGCCTTCGGCTACGGCTTCGAGGGCCACCTGGGCGATGGTCTTGCCCGGGAACAGCGTGCCTTCGGGGGCAGGCCGGGTCATGGCCACGAACCACTGGTCGGTGAGCATGGGCTCGATGACCGTACCGGTGCGGTCGCCCTTGGGCAGCATCAGCGTATGGGCCTCGACCTTCCGGAGCAGCCCTTCCTTGTCCAGGGCTGCTACGATGGCCTCGCGCGCATCGAAGCGATCCATGCCGCGGAACTGCTCGGGGCCGTTCTCGTTGATGCGACCGTCGAGGGTGAAGATCACGATGAGGGGCAGACCATGCCGCTGTGCGCAGGCATAGTCGTTGAAATCGTGGGCCCCAGTGATCTTGACACAGCCGGTACCGAACTTCGGATCGACGAAGTCATCGGCAATGATGGGGATGGTGCGGCCACACAGGGGCAGGTGCAGCTGCTTGCCGATGAGGTGCTGGTAGCGCGGATCTTCCGGGTGCACCGCGACTGCGGCATCGCCCAGCATGGTTTCGGGGCGAGTGGTGGCCACAATCATGCCGCTGATCACACGCGGGGCGCCATCTTCCCAGATGGTTTGTGGGCCGTCAACGAACGGGTATTCGATGTGCCACAGCTTGCCTTGGGTTTCCTCCATGACCACTTCGAGGTCGGAGACCGCCGTGAGCAGCTTCGGATCCCAGTTGACGAGCCGCTTGCCGCGGTAGATGAGGCCCTGCTCGTAAAGTCGCACGAACACTTCGACCACACTGCGCGACATGTTGTCGTTCATCGTGAAGTATTCACGCGCCCAGTCGGTGGATACACCCAGGCGCCGCATCTGGCCGGTGATGGTATCGCCCGAATACTTCTTCCATTCCCAGACCTTCTCGACGAACTTTTCGCGACCGAGGTCGTGGCGCGAAACGTTCTGCGCATCCAGCTGGCGTTCAACCACGATCTGGGTGGCAATCCCCGCGTGGTCTGTACCGGGAATCCAGACCGTATCGGACCCGCGCATGCGGTAGTAACGGGTGAGCCCGTCCATGATGGTCTGGTTGAATGCGTGCCCCATGTGCAGGGTGCCGGTTACATTCGGGGGCGGGAGCTGGATGGCGAATGTTTCGAATCCGGCAGGAACGCCGGCGGGGTGATCTACATGGCGCCCCCCATCGAAATAGCCGCGTTTTTCCCACTCGGGATACCAGCGGGCCTCGATGGCCTTGGGCTCGAAGCTCTTGGGGAGTTCCTGTGTAGCGGTTTCGGTGTCGGGCGAAGTCATGGAATTACGAGTAGTTGGAGTCCAACGGCTATTTTAGGGTCTATTTCGGGGGCGGCCCGCAGCGGCGGCAAAGGGTGGCAGCCCGAACCGCGCGGGCCGGGCAGTGCAGATGAGCCTCGGGCAGACGGGATAACCACCGACCATGCGGTGGGTGCGGCCGGTGCACCGACTTGCAGGCCCCGTCCGGATCCATTCAGCGGGTGTTGCGCGCGGTGGCAAGGGCGGCGCGCACCGCATCGTGCACCAGGTCGGCAAGCTGCGGTTCGAGCACGGACAGGATGCGATCGGTGATCGCGTCGACCAGCGCCTCGTCGATGTCGTCGCCGGCTACGGCGGCCTCGTTGTCCGGCATGTCGGGGAACGGGACAAAATCTGCTGGCGTGGCACTTGCCGGGGGTTGCGGCACAACTTGCGGCGCGGCAGATGGTCCGACCGGCTCACGGATGGACGGGGGTGCCGTAACCGGTGCGGGGGCGGCAGCCGGCTCGGGCATGGTCGGTCGGACCGGTGCCGGCGCAGCGTTGATGGGATCCAGCGGACTTGCCGGGGGGTAAGTGGCGATACCCGTCGACAGGGACTTGGGGGCAATGACGTACTCGGGTTCCGGCTGGATTGCCGTGGGCACAGGGTCGGGGTGGTGCAGCCGGGTATCGTGCCCGCCAGGCTGCAGCGATTCCTGCCGGGGCACCACGCGTTGTCTGGGGACCTCGCGACGCACGATGGTTTCACGCAGGGGGGCGGGATCCTGCGTGGGAGCGGCCGGTTGGCGCAGGGCGTCGATGGGACGTCGTATGCGGTCGGAGAAGGGCGGGGCCGTGTCGCGCGCGCGCTGACCGGGCACCGGACGGGGGGGCGGACGCAGTGCGGGCTCATGCGTTGCCGCTGGCGCACGGGGTACTTCGGGCGTAACGATATCAGTCAGTACCGGAACGGCGTCGAACGCTTCATGCGGTTCCGCCGGGGGTGGCAGTTCGTCTGGCACGGCGCCCGCTGCCGGGTCGTCGCCGAAGCCGCCCAGGCGCGGTTCGCTGCGCAAGGCGTCATCGAGGTGCGGCTCGGCGCGTTGCTGGAGGACGGGTTCGCGGCGTTTGCGAAAGGGCGGAAGTCGGGACATAGGCTAGAGGACTCTCAGGGTAGATCGTTCCTGGCGGCGTCGTGCTGGACCAGGGCAAGACCGGCCGCCCGGTACTGCCGCCACCGTTGGCGTCCGGCGGAGCGTTCGTCGTCCGCCGTCGACACCACCTCGACGATGTGGGCGAAACGTTCAGGACCGGGCAGGCACTCGATGTCGAGGTTCAGTACCCACGGCGCGGCCAGCGTGTCGGCCTCGTCGTGCAGACGGATGAGGGTCTGCAGGGCGAGCGGGTGGCGGACAGGCAGATGCGGCACGAAGGCCGTCGGCTCGTACTGCCACAACAGCTCGTCGAACGCCGCGAGGCGCTCGGGCCGGGAGCAGAAGACGTCGAGTCGCTCGCCCCGGCGGTACCGACGTGCCGCGATCTCGCAGGCTGCGCGCAGGCTGTCGGGTGTGTTGAACGTAAAATGAATCTGCGTCATGGTGCAACCCCCGAATTCCCGAATACTACCAAGTTGCATTTGCCTGTGCCTATATGCGGGGCCATGGTGCGGCACCGGGCAACTCCTTACGGCAATCATGCATGGCTGAAGTGCGCTTCGAAAACAAGATCTGGACGCGCTCCGCGCTGGTTGAGGCGGTGCGCGAAGGGCAGTTTGCGCGACCGCTGGTGTTCACCAACGGAGTCTTCGACATCCTGCACCGTGGCCATGTCACCTACCTCGATGAGGCCGCCCGGCTGGGTGCTACCCTCATTGTCGCGGTGAACACCGATGCGTCGGCGCGGCGCCTCGGGAAGGGGCCAGAACGCCCCCTCAATCCGGAATCTGACCGTGCGGCCATGCTGGCGGCGCTGGCGAGCGTGGATGCGGTCACCAGCTTCGACGAAGATACACCGTTGCAGCTGATCGCCGAGCTGCGCCCCGACGTGATCGTCAAGGGCGGTGACTACGACATGCAGGTGCTGCCTGAAGCGCGGCTGGTGGAAAGTTGGGGAGGGCGTGCGGTTGCCATCCCCTTCCGGCACGAGCGGTCTACGACCGCGCTGGTGCGGAAGATACGGGGGCAATCGGACGCGCGATGAGCGTGTCGGCGCGAATCTGCTGGGTCGCGCGCAGCGGTTCGCGACCGGCCTCTTGTGGCGAGGGCCCAAAGGCGCCAGTGCCGTACGCAAACACCACGAAGTTGGCGATCAGTACCAGAAAGAATAACAAGCGCATAGGTGAGCGATCGTGATCGACGTCGGAACCAGGATGGCCGCCGCGGTGCCCGGTGCCGGCACTTCAGGGCGGGTCGGCCGCCGTCGCGTCGGCCAATTTGCCCGCAGCGACCACGGCAAGACCGTTCAGGACGGGATTATCCACGAAATGTACCGGCAGCGTGAGGCCGGCGTGGGTCATGAGCCGGTCCAGGGCCGGCTTCACTCGCGGCGCAGCACCGCCGGTGAGGTACAGGACCGCTTCGTGCCCGGCCCAGCGCTGGCGGACCTCCATGAGCTGGCGGACGATCGCACCCGCCTGGGCCGCGGCGACCCCGGACGCGATCGCGTCATCGGTGTTGGTGGGAAAGGGTCGCAATGCTCCCCGGGCCAGCGGCAGATTGGCGGTGCCCCGGGCCAGGCTGGTCAGCATGAGGTCGTAGCCGGGCAGGATCAGCCCGCCTTCGAACACGCCCTCGGGCGAGATGGTGTCGACCGTAGTGGCAGTGCCCAGCGACGCCAGCATGATGACTGGGGCACGCAACATGTCCCGGTGTTCCGACCCGGACGAATTGCCCGCTTCGCCTCCGGGCGCCGGGCGCGGGCGCCCTTGTGCCTGCAGCCCGACCAGGGCCAGCCAGCGGTCGGCACCCAGCTGCCCGGGGCGTGCGTAGCCGTTGACCAGACCGGCGGTGGCGGGTTCGGCTTGCAGCCAGCGCACCTGCACGGCGCCCGCCTGATGCACGAGCCGTTCAATGGTGCGAGCAATGTCTGCGGACGCCACGCTGACGCCGACCGCCGCGGTCACTGGTGCATGTAACGCCTGCAGCCAAATGCGCAGGCGATGCTCGAGCTCCGCGTGCGGGATGGCCTCCGGTGTGGGTTCGCGTCGTCCCTGGGCGTCGAGCCAGCCCAGTTTGACGCGGGTGTTTCCGGCGTCGATCAGGAGCTTCATGTCTGGGTTCATCCAACCGTTGGAATGTGCCGTTACCTGCCCGATGTCCGTGGGGCCGCAGCTCGCGGGCGGACGGAAATATCGCCTGCAACTACCCGGGTGCGTCCGGCTGGGGTATCGACCAGCAGGTGGCCGAAGTCGTCGATGCCCGCGGCGATGCCCCGGTACAGTTCCTCGCCCTGATCCTGCACGCTGATGGGCTGGCCCCGCAATGCGTCGCGTCGGGCATGACGTGATGCCAGGCCCGCCAGGCCGTGAGCGGATTGCCAGGTACGCTCGGCCCAGGCGACCGTTTCCTGCCATGCGCGGGCAAGCCCGGCCACGATCGAATGAATGGGGGCGGCGCTGCCGGTGCAGGCCCAGTCGGCCACCGCCCGGCCCAGGTCATGGCTCAGCCGGTCAGCGCCGCGCAGGTTCATGCCCATCCCGATCACGATCTGTCGGACTCCGGAGCTGTCGTGCGGGTGTGCCCCCGACCTTGCCGGCGCGGCTTCGGTGAGCAGGCCGGCCAGTTTCGCACCATGCCATTGGATGTCGTTGGGCCATTTCATGGAGAGTGCGTCGGGCGTGATCACGTTTGCCGCCAGTATGTCGGTGGCAGCAAGCCCGAAGGCGACCGAAAGCGTTGGCAGGGCCATCAGCGGCAGGGACGTAGCGAAGGCGCAGGAGAACATGAGGGCGTCCCCGGCCCCGGCCTGAAAGCTGCGCCCCGCACGCCCGCGCCCTTGTTCCTGCAAATGAGTGCCGAGCAGGCGCGGGGCAGGGGCGCCGGCCTTCACGGCCTGCAGCAGGTCGGTGTTGGTCGAGCCCGTGCTTGCGCACCATTGCACTTCGGCCCAGTCTGTGAGAACCGCGCGCAGCTGGCTTGCCAGCTCGTCAGGAGAGGGGAGTTGGGGAGGCTTCGGAAGCAAGGTTGTCACGGCGTAACGGAGCACCGAATTTGCTGAAGTAAACGCGGCTTTCTCCGGTATGATTGAAAACTTGTGCAAAAGAAAGAGTAAACCGGTTTCATGCCCAAGGATATCGACCCCGTCATCGTGGAGGGATCGGGTGCCGAGACTGTGGTCCGCCTTTGCGGGGCATGGAACGTCCAGGCGCTGCGCAGCCGACGCGAGGTGAAGCGGCGCAACCGCGCGCTTGCGGCCGCGCGTTCGGCGACCCGCTGGGATCTTACCCAGGTTTCTCGCCTCGACGCGGTGGGTGCGGTCTTGCTCTGGCGTGCCTGGGGTGGCGCCCTGCCCGCGCAGGTCGACATGTCGCCCGCGGTGCGAGATACGCTGCAGATGGTGGCCGAGCATAGCGGCGGCAAGCTGCCTGCCGCACCGCGCGAGTCATTTGCCGCACTGCGCGCCGTGGGTGACGGTGTCTACAACCTGGCCACCCAGGGCGTCGACTTCCTGCGGCTGCTGGGGATGTTCACCCTGCACCTGCTCGGCTTCATCGGTCGTCCCCTGCGCGGGCCGTGGAAGGAAATTTCGGCCCAGCTGTATTACACCGGGGCCCAGGCCATGGGCATTACCGCGCTGGTGGGTTTTCTCATCGGGGTCGTGCTGTCGTATCTGTCGGCGGAGCAACTTGCCCTGTTTGGCGCTTCGGTCTATATCGTTGACCTTCTTGGCGTTTCCATCGTGCGCGAGCTCGGCCCGGTGTTGGCGGCCATCCTCGTGGCGGGCCGGTCCGGGTCGGCGATCACTGCCCAGCTGGGCGTGATGAGTGTTACCCAGGAACTGGACGCGATGAGCGTCATGGGCATTTCGCCCGCCCAGCGGCTCGTGATGCCGCGCGTGGTGGCCCTGGCCATTTCGCTGCCACTGGTTGTGATCTGGACCGACTTCGCAGCGCTGCTGGGTGGCGCACTGGTTGCAGCCTTCACGCTCGATCTGTCGCTTACCTGGTTCGTTCTGTCGCTGCGTGAAGTCATTTCGATTACCAATTTCTGGATCGGTATCGGCAAGGGCATCATTTTCGGTGTGCTGATCGCATTGATCGCGTGCCACTATGGCTTGCGCATCGAGCCCAACACTGAAAGCCTGGGACGTGGTACGACCGCGTCAGTGGTATCGGCCATCACGGCCGTGATCCTGGCAGACGCGATTTGCGCAATTCTTCTCAACGAGCTCGGATGGTAGCTGCCGCATCTCCCGCTGAACCTGCGCAGGCCGTGCAACCGCAGAACGACGACATCGTCATCGATGTGCGCGACCTGCGCACGGCGTTCGGGCGTCATGTGGTGCATGACGGTCTCAACCTTCAGGTGCGGCGTGGCGAGATCCTGACGGTGGTGGGCGGCTCGGGTACCGGAAAATCGGTACTGTTCCGGCAGATTCTCGGGCTGGAGCGGCCCGCGCGCGGCACCATCCACGTATTCGGCCAGCAGGTCAACCAGGGCAACGTGCGCCAGCTGCGTGAACTGCGTCAGCGCTGGGGGGTCCTGTTCCAGGGCGGTGCCCTGTTCTCGGCGTTGTCCGTCTTCGACAACGTCGCGCTGCCGCTGCGCGAGTTGCGTGCACTGCCGGAAGACCTCATCACCGAGATCGTATTGACACGCCTGTCCCTGGTGGGGCTGACGCCGGAGGATGCCGTCAAGGCGCCGTCGGACCTGTCCGGCGGGATGGTGAAACGGGTCGCGCTGGCGCGTGCACTCGCGCTTGATCCCGAACTGGTGTTCCTGGACGAGCCTACGGCAGGGCTCGATCCGACGCGTTCCGACGAGTTCGTTGAGTTGATCAAGCGCATTCACGGGCAGATCGGCTTCACCGTGGTCATGATCACGCACGATCTCGACTCGTTGTACGCGTTGTCCGACCGGGTGGCGGTGCTCGCCGAAAAGCGTGTCATCATCTGTGCCCCGGTGGCGGAAGTGCTGGCCTTCAAACATCCGTTCATAGAGACCTTCTTCCTGGGAGAGCGGGGGCTCCGTGCGCTGGAGGGCGTGGAGCTCGACAAAGGGAAGAACAAGAAGGGTTGATCTCATGGAAAATCGAAGTCACGCGCTGGTTGCGGGGTTGTTCACGGTGCTGCTGCTGGCGGCAGCCGTCTTTACCGTCTTCTGGCTCAAGAGTGATCACGCCCAGCTCATCCCTTACGACCTGGTCACGGTGGACTCCGTGCAGGGTCTCGCGCCCGAGGCCGACGTACGGTATCGGGGGCTGCCGGTAGGCAAGGTGGAGGCGATCCAT
The DNA here is from genome assembly GCA_937891425.1 of uncultured Pigmentiphaga sp. Taxonomy (GTDB): domain Bacteria; phylum Pseudomonadota; class Gammaproteobacteria; order Burkholderiales; family Burkholderiaceae_B; genus Verticiella. The sequence goes on along the minus strand of CALAGD010000077.1, from coordinate 43,223 downwards.
TTCGACCCCGAGCTTACGGGCGCCATCCTGGTACGCATCGGGGTGCGCGAGGGCACGCCGATGACCGATACGCTGAAGGCCACGGTCGCCATGAAAGGGATCACAGGCGTCGCCTATGTCGATCTCGACGATGATGGCAAGCCGGGCAAGCCGATCCATTCGTCGCCTGGTCACGTAGCGCGCATCATGATGCAACCTGGCCTGAGCGAGCGTGTCATGAACCGCGCAGCCGAGCTCATGGACGGGATCGAACAGGTGGTCGTCGAGCTGCAGAAGCTGCTGGGTCCGACGAACCAGCAGGCATTCACTACGACGCTCGAGAACCTTGCGCAATTCTCGGCGCTTGCGAACCAGACCCTGACCGAGCTGCAGCCCACGATCGAACGCCTCGATCCGCTGCTCACGGCCCTGGCCCGGGCGTCCAACGATGCCGGGGTGGCCGCGCGTGAATTCAGTGGCCTGGCACAGGACGTGCGCCGCGGCATACAGGTGCTTACGAACCCGGGCGGGCTGGTCGATCAGACAACGCAGACCGTTACCGAGATCAGGCGCGCCACCAGCACGTTCACCGATCTGGCCCCGCAGGTGTCGACTACCATTACGGATATCGGCCAGGCCGCATCGGCTGCAACGCGCGCGCTGCGCGCGGTCGAACGCGCGCCACAGGCCGTGCTGTTCGGTAGCCCCCAGCCCCGACCCGGGCCCGGCGAGCCAGGCTTTGCGGGTTTCGGCACTTCGGGCAACGGCGCGGGAACACCGAACGCCGGGTCGGGCGGCGGTACCCGCACGCGTGGGTCCGAGCCCATCGCAACCTGGCAACGGCGCGACCCCCGATGATTCACGGACACTGCAGGGGTGGAACGGAAGCAGGGCGACTGGCCTTGCGCGACACCGGCGCGTGTCGGGTGTTCGTAGTTGAATGGAACCAACAATGGGAATCCGGACGAGAATGAGAAACGACGGATCTGAAACAGCACGGGAGTCGATCTGGCGCGGGGTACGGCGTGCCGGGATGGGGATGGGTCTGGCTCTGGCCGGCGTAATGGCGGGATGCTCGGGCCTTGGCGACGTTCCGCCGCCACCGCAGGTGCTCGACATCAGTACATCGGGCGAATTGCGTACGTCGTTGCCGCCACGGGTGCCGCTGGTCGTCAGTTCCGTCGAGGCGGCTCCGCTGCTGAGGGGCGATGGCGTGATCTGGCGCGAAGAAGGGTCCCTTGCTCCCAATGCGTACGCATCGTATCAGTGGGCATCGCCACCAGGCGAACTGTTTGCGCAACGGTTGCGCGACCGGCTCTCGCTGGAAGGGCCGGTGGTGCTCACCAACGTGTCGGGGACGCTGCCTGAAGTTCGCGTGTATCTCGACCGGTTCGAACAGGTCTTCAAGCCTGGCGCAATGCCCGGACAGGTGCAAAGTACGGGCGAAATCGCGGTACGTGTCGTACTGACCCAAAATGGTCAGGTCATCGACCAGCTGCGCTTCGCGATGAGCGTTCCCGCCGAGACCAACGACGCGCCGGGAGGTGCCTACGCATTACGGCAGGGCGTCGACGCGGCCACCGACGCGGTGGCGCAATGGCTGGCGCGGCAGCCGCAGTTGCGCCACCACGGAGGCTGACCGCATGGGGGCCGCGCTGCATCCCATGCCGCGTGGCTCCCCGACTGCCCGCCTCGCACTGGTAGTCGTGGTCGGGTTGGTCATCTACGCGAGCCTGTTCCCCATACGCGGCTGGACTCATCTCGGGTTGTCACCGTGGGCGTGGATCAGCGCCCCGTTGCCTCCGACCTACTGGACTTGCGCAGAAGTGGTCTCGAACGCCGCGGCCTATGTCCCGGTGGGGCTGCTCATGGTTTGGGCGTTGCGTCCCGCGCTGACCGGCTGGCGCGCCGTGGTCGCGGCCGTCACGCTAGGTGCCGTACTCTCGGGCACGCTTGAGTCGCTGCAGACCTTCCTGCCCGACCGCATATCGTCCAACCTCGATTTCCTTGCGAACGTCGTCGGAATGGGCAGCGGAGCGATCGCCGGAGCACTGCTTGCGCGGCCGCTGATCGACGAAGGTCGGAGCACGCGCTGGCGCGCACGGCTGTTTCTGCCGCACACGCAGGCCGCGGGACTGCTGGCTCTGGTCTGGCTCATCGTACAGGCGTCGCCGCAGTCCATGCTGTTCGCGACGGGCGACGTGGCTGCCATTCTTGGGCGCAATCTGGTGCCTCTGCACCTGTGGATGCCATCCGTGGCGCGTCCAGCCCCAGACCTGCGGGTCATTGCGGAGACGGTCTGTACCGCCCTGAGCATCATTGGCGTGACGATGCTGGTTGCACATTGCCTGCGCACGCGCCTGATGCGCATCGGCGCCGTGCTGGGCCTGGTTGCAGGAGGGCTGGCGGTGAAGGCGGCAGCCCGGCTGGCCGAGCCGACAGCCAGCAGGGACTGGTGGGGCTGGGTTACGCCGGGCGCTGCGCAGGGCGTGGCGCTTGGAGTCGTATTGAGCGTGTTGCTATGTCATGTGCCACGCGAGTGGCAGCGGCGCGTTGCCCTGGGGGCTCTGTGTTTGCAGACCATGCTGGTCAATGTGTTCCCGGTAAGCGAGTACTTCGTCTCTTCCCTGAGCACGGGACGCATCGAGCCCTTCTTTCTGGGACCCCTGAGTCGTGAACTGGCCGTGGTCTGGCCCTTGCTGGCCGTGCTCTGGCTGCTGGTCGCGCCCGGGTCTCGGCGGGATCCGAATTAGCGGTTCTTGCCAACCTGGTCGCCGACCACGCCACCGATCGCAGCGCCACCCACGGTTCCCAGCACACTGCCGTCGGTGAGCACTGCACCGGCTACGCCGCCAACGCCCGCGCCGGTTACTGCGCCTTTCTGCCGCGAACTCATGCTGTCCCAGGCCGTGCAGCCTGTTGCAGCAACGGAAATGGCTGCAATCGCAGCCGCCTTGGCGAGGGTATGGATTTTCATGTCAACTCCTTCCTGAATTACTGTCGGGAGTCCAGCAAGCGTCGTGCCGCGTCTGCAGCCGCGTGGTTTGAGGGCATGCACGCGGCGTCGCACCGGGTTGTCATCGGCGCCAGAAAGTCGGTGTGAAGAGCACCAGGACGGTGACCAGCTCCAGACGGCCGAGCAGCATCATGGCCGTGCAGACCCAGGTCTGGAACGTGGTGAACAGGTGGTAGCTGCCTGCAGGCCCCACCTCGCCCAGGCCCGGTCCGAGGTTGTTCAGGCAGGCCAGGGCAGCCGTAAAGGCGGTCATGGGTTCCAGCCCCGACCCCATCAGCAGGAGTGATGCAATGGCGAGAGTGGTCAGGTACAGGAACAGGAAGGCCAGGATGCCCTGCATGACGCGTGCGTCGATGAGGCGCGCGCCCAGGCGCAAAGGTGCCACTACCCGCGGGTGTACCACGCGCAGCAGCTCGAGACGCGCGTGCTTCAGCAGCAGGACCATGCGGATCAGTTTCAGTCCGCTGCCCGGTGATGCGCTCGATACGGTAAAGCAGGAAAAGATCAGCAGCAGCAGCGGTATGAATACCGGCCATGCGTCGTAATTGGTATTTGCGAATCCGGTGGTGGTGACCACCGAGATGGTGTTGAACATGCCATAGCGCAACGCTTCTTCGGGCGTCGCGTAAATGCCGCGGTGATACAGCCAGGCGCTCACGAACACGCCGAGCCCGAGGCTGATGGCAAGGAAGTACGGCGTTTCGGCGCAGCGTCGGTATGGACCGAGCGAACGGTAGCGAATGGCATTGAAGTGGGTAGCGAAGCTGATGCCCGAGATCAGCATGAACACCATCGCGACCCATTCGATGGCCGGGCTGTTGAACGCGGCGAGACCCTGATCACGGGTGGAAAAACCGCCCAGGCTGACGGTTGCGGCCATGTGAACGAACACGTCGGTGCCGCGCATGCCAGCCAGGTAGTAAGCCAGCGCGCAGGCGGCCGACAGACCAAGATAGATGGCGTACATGCCTTTGGCCGTGCTGGCGATCCGCGGGGTGAGTTTTTCGTCCTTCATCGGGCCGGGGGTTTCGGCACGCATCACCTGGCTGCCGCCCACCCCCAGGTGGGGCAGCACCGCTACCGTCAGCACCAGGACACCCAGTCCACCGATCCAGGTCAGCGTGGCGCGCCATACGTGGATGGTGGTAGGAAGACTCTGCAGATGGTTCAGCACGGAACTGCCGGTGGTGGTGAGACCCGACGCAGCCTCGAAATAGGCATGAGTGAAGGTAATGGGGATGCCAGCACGGTTGAAGTACAGCCAGATGGGCACGCTCGCCACCAGGGGCAGCACGAGCCAGGTCAGCGCGACCAGCAGGAAGCCATCGGGCCATCGCAGCGGCTGTCGCGTGCGGCTGGCCAGGAATACGGCACCACCCGCCAGCAGCGTTCCCAGGAAAGCATCGCGAAACGCCGGGAACGTCGATTCGCCCAGGTACAGACTGACGCCCGCCGGAATCAGCATCAGGAAGGCGAACAGCATGGCCGTGAACCCGAGCAAGTTCACCAGGACCAGCAGGCGCTGCAATTGAGACATGGCTGAATACGATGCGTAGCCTAGAAGAATGAGGGTGCTACCTGGAACAGTCGTTCCACCTGGGGCAGCAGACGGCGCCGCATCACGAGCACGATGACGTGGTCGCCGGACTCGATGACAGGATCGTCGGTAGGCAGCAGCACGCTGTCACCCCGTACCACGGCTGCCATGGTTGCGCCGCTGGGGAGCGGAATCTCGCCAAGACGGCGCCCCACCACGCGTGAGGTATTCGCGTCGCCATGGACGATGGCTTCCAGCGCCTCGACGCTGCCGCGCCGTATCTTGTGTACCTTCACCACGTCGCCCCGGCGCACGTAACGCAGCAGTTCGCCGATGGTTGTCTGGTCGGGAGCGACCGCAACATCAATGCGGCTGCCTTCCATGAGCTCGTCGTACGACTTGCGCGCAATCAGCGACATGACGCGGCGTGCGCCCATGCGTTTGGCCAGCAGGGCTGACATGATGTTGCTTTCATCCTGGTCGGTGACCGCCAGAAAGACATCGATGCTGTCGATGTTTTCTTCTTCGAGCAGGGCCTCGTCGGTGACGTCGCCGTTCAGTACCAGCACATTGGCCGGCAGGGAACTGGCGAGCCGCTCGCAGCGTTCGGGATCGTGTTCGATAAGCTTGACCTGGTAGCCCTGCTCCGATAGCTCGCGCGCGATGCGGGCGCCGATGTTGCCGCCGCCACCGATCATGATGCGGTGGGCCTGTCTCCGCACCTGAGCGAGCTCGTGCATCACGCTGCGCAGGTGCTGGGTCTCGATGAGAACCAGGACTTCGTCGTCGATCTGGAATACGGTGTCCGCAGAGAACTGGATGGGCCGCTCGTCGCGGAAGATGGCAAGTACATGGATGGTCGAGGCGAACATTCTGCCAATGTCTGCCACGGTCTGGCGAAGCAGCAGGCTGTTCTGGCCCACGCGCACCAGCACGATGGTGACGTTGTCGTCGGCAAAATCCGCTACTTGCAGGGCTTCGGGAAAACGTACCAGGCGTTCCAGATAGGCCGTGACACTGCGTTCCGGGCTGATCAGGTGGTCGATGCAGAAACCTTCGGCGCCGATGATGTCGGGCCGGTCGACGAACTCGTTTGATCGTATGCGTGCGATGCGCTGGGGAATGTTGAACACCTGGCGCGCGATCCGGCAGGCAACCAGGTTGGATTCATCGCTTGCCGTGCACGCGATGAGCATGTCGGCATCGGCCGCCCCTGCGGATTCGAGCACGGAAATATGGGTACCACTGCCAACCAGCACGCGCAGGTCGTAACGATCCTGCAGCCCGACGAGGCGTGTCGGGTCGTTGTCGATCAGAGTAATATCGTTTCGCTCGGAGACCAGATTCTTCGCCACGCTGGTACCAACGCGTCCGGCTCCGAGGATGATGATTTTCAATCACACCCCCAAAACATGGAAAGGCATCGAGGTTAAGCCGGGGCCCTTGCTGCGTTCGCTTTCAATCTTTCAATTGTTGCGGTTCCCGGCACGATTACGCCGGTTGACGTCGATTCCCAATTGCTTGAGCTTGCGATACAGGTGCGTGCGCTCGAGGCCGGTCTTGTCGGCGACGCGTGTCATGCTGCCGTTCTCGCATGCCAGATGGTGCTCGAAATAGAGTCGCTCGAATTCGTCCCGTGCCTCGCGCAACGGCTGGTTCAGGAAGATGGTGCCCGTGGGCGCGCTGTGCTCGTCCGGCGCAACGGCAATGGAGTTGGGCGCAACGACGGTTTCCGGTGCTGGGGTCAGCGCCGCACTGCCCGCGGTCGTGACGCTGTTGCCGGCGGGGCTGGTGGGGACGGGGGGCGTGGCAACCGCAACGGGCGGGGCAGGCGTGGCGGCAGGCTGGGTGCTGCGCATAGCGGAGGTGTTGATCGCTTGGGTACCGAAGCGCAGGCTGCGTTCGCCCGCCTGCAGTCCAGCTTCCACCGCCTGCAGCAGGCGTTGCATGGTAATGGGTTTTTCCAGGAAGTTGATGGCACCGATGCGGGTTGCCTCGACGGCGGTATCGATGGTGGCATGTCCGCTCATCATGATGACAGGCATTGTCAGCAGGCCCTGCGAAGCCCACTCCTTGAGCAGGCTGACGCCATCGATGTCGGGCATCCAGATGTCGAGCAGTACGAGATCGGGGCGGCCGGCGAGGCGGGCTTGCCGGGCCTGCGCAGCGTTCTCGGCGAGTTCGACGGTATGGCCCTCGTCGTAGAGAATCTCGGACAATAACTCGCGGATACCGATTTCGTCATCGACCACTAGAATTTTGGCCATGCGCTACCTTCTCATACAAACGTTTGGGTTATGAGGCCGCTTCGTGCGTACGTTGGTCATTATCCATGCTCGGGACCGGCTTGACCAATTGCGTGAATAGTATAGAGACGATCGCACCGCCTTCGGCGCGATTGGCCAGTTCGATGCGGCCCTTGTGCTCTTCTACGATCTTCTTGACGATCGCGAGACCCAGGCCCGTACCCCGGGGCTTGGTGGTGACGTACGGTTCGAACGCACGCTGCAGTACGTTGTCGGGAAAGCCCGGACCAGTGTCGGCAACCGTGAGCTGCACAGCGGCGAGCTCCGTGCCGTCTGGCAGGCGGGCGTTGGCCCGCCGCGTGATTACCGAAACCCGCGCATGCTCGTGCCCGGCCACTGCGTCGTGAGCGTTGCTCAGCAGATTGTGCACGATCTGGCGGATCTGGGTTGCGTCGCCCAGAATGTGCGGGAGGTCGGGTTCCAGTGTGATGTCCAGCGTGGCTCCTTCACCGCTGCCTGCAGGGGCCTGCACTGGATCCCACCCATACAGCACCAGCACATCGGCGACGATGGCGTTCAGATCGAGGTCTTTCAGGGTGGGTGCGGGCGTGCGGGCATACTCGCGGAAGTCGTTGACCATGGCCTGCATGGAGGCCACCTGGTTGACGATGGTCGTGGTCGCCCGCCGCAGGAGCGCGGCGTCGTCTTCCGACAGCTTGTTTTCGAGCTTGAGCAGGAGCCGTTCGGCCGACAGCTGGATGGGCGTGAGCGGATTCTTGATCTCGTGTGCCAGCCGTCGAGCCACTTCTCCCCATGCCACGATGCGGTTGGCGGAAATGACATCGGTGATGTCGTCGAACACCACGACGTAGCCTGCATCGCCATCCACGATGAGATGTGACCCGCGCGCCAGCAGGATGACACTGGTGGTTCGGGTGTCGGCAGCGAGCTGGTCTGCATGGCCATGGCCGCCATTCGGATCGCCTTCCAGGCTGATCTCGAACTGGTGCTGCCAGTGATGGCGTCCGCTGGCCGCCGCCTTGTGCTCGGCAAACGCCTGACGGATGCCGCGGGCAAACGCTTCCAGGCCCTGCACGGTTTCCAGCGGGCGGCCCTTTACCGTGCGCAGGTCGGTACGCAGGATGCGTTGAGCGCCCTGGTTCACGGTGGTGATGCGGAAGGCCTCGTCAAACACCAGCACGCCGGACGACAGCGTGGCCAGGACGTTCTCGAGATAGGCGTTGGAGCGTTCGAGTTGTTGCCGGTTGTTCTCGACCATGCGTTGCGCTTCCGCCAGCTGGCGCGTCATGGCGTTGAACGAACGTGTCAACTGCCCAATCTCGTCGCGTGCGTGTGGCTCGGGGAGCTGGCGGAAATCGCCCACGCTGACTGCCTGGGTTGCTGCCGCCAGGCGCAGCAGCGGTCGCACCAGGCGTGACGAGAGCGTGAAGGCGGCCGCGATCGCGGTAAACGCCGCGAGCAGCAGGGCGAGGGTGAGGGTGATGCCGTACAGCTTGCGCAATCCCAGACGGGCGAGCGCCAGTTCCTGGTAGTCGCGGTAGCCCGCCTGCACCATGTTGGCGGCTTCCGCGATCGAGTCGGGGATGGGCTGGACCAGCTGCAAGTAGCGTGGTTCGGGTCGCATCAGCACGTTCAGCGTGCCATATCCCTCGCGGAACACGAGCGGCACGATGACGCGCAAGGTGATGTCGCGGCCGTCGGAATCGAGCCCGGTGGAGGTGCCGGCTTCGGCGGCCGCGTACTGGCGCCGGGTGCGCACCTGCTGCAGCACGGTGGACGGCGGCAGGCTGGGTGCCAGGGTGCCATAGCTGCTGGTGGAGAACGCCACCACCGTGCCATTGGTGTTGAACACCATGGCCTCCGGCACGTCAAGGCGCTCGCGCAGGCGCGTCAGCACCAGTGCGATCTCGGCATCAGAGGGGTTGTCCAGTTCGCTGAGCTCGAGCGCCAAGGTACGCGCCTTGTTCTGGAGTTCAGCCAGCCGTGAATCGAGTGCTGCACGGCCCAGCTCCAGCCCGGCGTCGAGTGCGGCGTTGACCTTGACGTCGAACCAGGATTCGATGGATCGCGAGAGGAACTGTACGGAGAGGGTGTAGATCAGCACCCCGGGAACGATGCCGACCAGTGCAAAGGCCAGGGCAAAGCGTGCTGTCAGGCGGGCACCGAACTGCCCACGGCGCAGCTGCTTTACCAGGCGTGTGGTGAGCCGGATCACCCACGCGCCAAGTGCGAGCGCCACGATCGTATTCAGCGCGAGCAGTACGCCGTAGTACTCTTCGAGCCGCGACGCGTTGTTGGTCGACCAGGCCAGCAACCCCAGCAGCAGCAAGGCGCTGACGACCCCACAGATGAGCAGGAAGCGCAGTAGTCGTCTCACGGCGGATTGTCAGCCACGTTGATTCTGGATGGCGTGTCGATGGTGAATGAGCGCCAAGGCGTGGTCAGGGACCACGCGCTGCTGTTCAGCGCATTCACCTGGAACGGGCGCGCCAGATGCGTGACGTCGAGGCGCAGCCGGATGCGGCCATGGTAGCGGGTATCGGGCTGGAGGGCACCCGCTGGCGCAATGCGCCAGCCCCGGATATGCTTGATCTGCGTGAGCGCTTCGTCGAGGGTGGACACCGGCATCGCCAGCCCGCCCGATCCCACCCGCCAGTGGCGCACCAGGGCGTTGTAGGAAATGCTCCAGGTGCGTTCTTCCCGGATGACGGGCTGGTCGAACCACCACCAGCGTGGCTTTGAAATGGCGACATCGGCCGTGAAATACAGCGGCAGTCCGCGCTCTGCGGCTTCACGCAACTGCGGATTCAGCTCGAAGTCGATGTCGGCGTCGAGCCGCCAGCCGTCTGGACCGAGCGTGACGGCCACGTGTTCGACCTGCGCTTCCTGTGCGCACAGACCTGCTCCGACCGGGAGCAGCAACAGCAGGCACAGGAACAGGCGGGCAACCGGATGGCGCGGCATGCAGTGTCAGGCCTTGGAGAAAAGCGCGTAGAAGAACCCGTCGTGCTGCTGGCCAGGCGCTGTATCGGGCAATGCCGGCAGCAGTTGGCCCGGTGCTGGCAAGCGGCGCGCGTCGGCATGGCGTGCAATGAACGCCTGGGCCTGGAGTTCCCCCTCGGCGGGAAACACGGAACAGGTGACATAAAGCAATTTACCACCCGGTGCAACGACCTGCCAAAGCGCATCCAGGATATCGCGTTGCAGCGCGGCGGCGCGCTCGAGCTCGGCGGGCTGGCGCAACCAGCGGATGTCGGGGTGGCGCCGCACGATGCCCGAGGCGGTACACGGGACGTCTGCCAGCACGGCGTCGAACGGTCGTCCGTCCCACCACTGCCCGGGGTGAGCTGCATCACCTTCCACGAGCGTGGCGTGCAGGCCTAGCCGCTGCAACGTGTCGCTGACGAGCGCAAGCCTTCGTGGGTTTACGTCGAGGGCGAGGCAGTCAAGGTCGGCCAGCTCGAGCAGATGGGCGGTCTTCCCGCCTGGGGCGGCGCATGCATCGAGTACGCGCATGCCATCGCGCGGGGCGAGCAGGTGCGCGGCGAGCTGGGCACCCGCATCCTGGACCGAGCACCAGCCCTCGGCAAAGCCGGGGAGCTGTGACACCGGCACCGCACGCGCCAGCACCAGACCGTCTGCGCCGACGGCCGTGGCATCAATGCCGCTCGCGGCCAGCAATGCCTGGTATGCGTCGCGGCTCGTGCGGCGGCGGTTCACGCGCAGGATCATGGGTGCGGGGGCATTGCCGGCGCGCAGGATGTCTTCCCATTGCGCGGAGTAATCGGCACGGACCCGCTCGATCCACCACCCAGGGTAATTCCACCGCGCTTCGGGCAGGTCCAGTATCTGTTCCAGCAGTTGTTTGCGCTCGCGCAGGAAGCGGCGCAGGGCTGCGTTCGCCAATCCCTTGAAACCCAGCAGTCTCCGGTTCGCGGCCAACGCCGTGACGGTCTGGTCGACGATGGTATGGGCGCCGTAGCGCGGAGCGTGTGCATCGTCCGGGCCCACGTCGAGCAGTGCCAGGGCAAGCAGCAGGTGGGCCTCGGCCAGCGGGCTGGGTGGACGGCGGGGCACCAGGCTGCGCAACAGGGCACGAGCGCGGCCCAGGCGGCGCATGAGGTGGAAGGCGAGGTCCTGCGCCGCGGGCCGGTGTGGTGGCGGCACGTGGTCGAGCGCATCGGTCAGGGCCATGCCGTTCAGTACCGCCGCGACGGCATTGGCCGCGGCCGACAGGGCCGACGCCAGCGGCACGGACGCCGACCGCGACGCAACAGGCTCTCCGGGGGACGCTGTGGCGTTCAAGGGTCCGGGCTCCATCCCTGAATGAAGGTCGCGACGGGCTGTCGTTTGCCGCCAGCACGCTGCAGTTCGAGCAGGCGCAACACGCCGTCGCCCGTGGTGAGGTCGATGCCCTCGGGTGAAACGCGGACGATGGAGCCGGGCGGCTGGTCCGTTGCCTGCTCGAGCACCTGCGCGCGCCAGATCTTGACAGGTTCGTCCAGGCCAGGCAGCGGGAGCGATGCGCCGGGTACGGGATTGAACGCCCGCACCTTGCGTTCGAGCTCGCGCGCCGGACGCCGCAGGTCAAGCCGCGCTTCGGCCTTGTCGATCTTGGTCGCGTAGGTCACGCCCTCGGTCGGCTGGGGAGTGGCCTTGAGGGTGCCAGCCGCCAGGTGCTCGAGGGCCTGTACGATCAGGCGGCCGCCCAGGTCGGCGAGAACGTCATGCAGGCTGCCGGCAGTGTGTTCATCGACGGGGACGGCCACGCGCAGCAGCATGTCGCCGGTATCCAGCCCCTCGTCCATCTGCATGATGGTAACGCCGGTTTCCTCGTCACCGGCCTCGATCGCGCGCTGGATGGGTGCGGCCCCGCGCCACCGAGGCAGCAGGCTGGCGTGGATGTTCAGGCATCCCTTGCATGGAAGCTCCAGTACCCAGCGCGGCAGGATCAGCCCGTAGGCCGCCACCACCATCACGTCGGGTCGCAGCGAGTGCAGCGCCTGTTCTGCTTCGCGCGCGTCGGCCGGGTAACGTCCGTCTAGGCGCAGGCCGCGCGGCTGCAGCACCGGAACGCCATCGCCAAGTGCAGCCTGCTTGACCGGGCTGGGCGTAAGCTTCAGGCCGCGGCCGGCCGGCCGGTCGGGCTGGGTGAGGACCAGGACGATGTCATGCCCCGCGTCGCGTAGATGGGAGTAGGCGACGCGGGCAAATTCGGGGGTTCCGGCAAATACCAGGCGCATGATGAGCAGACACGGGCAAGGCGTGGGTCCGGCGGGGCGGAGGGCAGGAACAGCACACCCCGTCGAGGTCGGGGCGGTTCGCGAAAGGAATCAGGCTGCGGTGACGGCCTGTCGTTCGCGCTCCTGTTTGCGCAGTTTCGTCTTGATGCGCGATTGCTTGAGCGGCGACAGATAGGAAACGAATACCTTGCCGTCGAGGTGATCGATCTCGTGTTGCACGCACACGGCGAGCAGCCCCTCGGCCTCGAACTCGTACGGCTGGCCATCTTCATTGAGCGCGCGCACACGGATTCGGGCAGCGCGTTCGACCTTGTCGTAGATGCCAGGAACCGAAAGACAGCCTTCCTCGTATACCTGGATCTCGTCGCTACGCCAGATGATCTCGGGATTGATCAGCACCCTGAGCTGGTTGCCTTCTTCGGAGACGTCGATGACGACCACGCGCTGGTGCACGTTCACCTGGGGTGCAGCCAAGCCCACTCCGGGCGCTGCATACATGGTTTCTGCCATGTCGCGCACCAGCTGGCGGATGCTGTCGTCGATCTGTTCGACGGGTTGCGAAACCTTGAACAGTCGAGGATCAGGGTAATGAAGAATGGGCAGAACGGCCATGGACTCACCAGTTAAGGGCTACGCTACGACTCGGGAGGGCCCCCGCAAGCGGGCCAGATGCGACCCATCGGGCGGCCGGCCCGCGCTTGCAGGACAGGGGCACGGGACCCGGTCATGAGGGCAGATTCTACTATAGGTAAATTGCGGGCTCGGTTCCAATAGGATTCGTCTATTGGAACGCCCGAGACGCGCGAAGTTCCACTGCAGCAGCGTCTGCACGGTGGCGCCCGTGGCGTCAGGAGCCGCTGCGCGCTGCGGCGGGCACCAGCTCATGCCTGCAAGGAGGCGATGAGGCTGTCGGGGATGTCCAGGCCTTCGCGTTCGGCACGCCGTTGCAGCGCCACCCGCCGCGCCCCGGGCAGGCGCACGTCCGGATCCGCCAGCATTGCCGCCACCAGCGTCTCGATTCGTTCGTCGTACACGCCCCGTCCGGCAAGGGCGGATGGGTCGATGGCGAGGAACAGGTGGCCGATATGGGGACGGTTGCCTTCGTCGGTGAAGAAGGAATCGGCCTCGTAGGCGAACGCGGCGCCGGTAAGCGTGACGCACAGCAGCTCGACCATGAGCGCCAGCATGGCGCCCTTGACACCGCCTGCCGGACACATCATGCCTTCGAGCCCGGCCTTGGGATCGGTGGTGGGTTGCCCATGCCTGTCGAGCGCCCAGCCCAAGGGGATGGAGCGTCCCTCGCGTGCCGCCATCATCAGTTTGCCGCGCGCCACTTCGGACAATGAAAGATCAATGCTGATGGGGTCGTGCGCCGGACGGGGGAAAAGGGCGGCAATGGGATTTGTCCCAAACAATGCCCGCTTGCCACCCCAGGCCGGCATGGCGGCGGGCGAGTTGCTGAATGCCATTCCTGCCAGACCATTGTGTGCAAGTGGCTCCAGGTGGATGGCGGCAGCACCGAAATGATGACTGCGCGTGACCGCGGCAAGACCGATGGTGTAGCGGCGCGCGCGTGCGGCGGCTTCGTGCACCGCCAGTTCGCAGGCGGGAAAGGCCAGCCCTTCGTCGGCATCGATGAGCACGCCGGCCCCGCGCTGAGCGTGGATGCGCGGTATGGCAGCCCCGTTGACACGCCCATTGCGCAAATGTGCCGCATACTGCGGAATGCGTGACAACCCATGGGAAGACAACCCCTGGGCTTCGGCCTGCACCACCACGCGGGCCGTGCTGTCTGCCATGGTGTGCGATGCGCCAGCTGCCATCAGCGCGCGGCGTGCCATGTCGATGAGTTCTTCGAGCCTGCAGACGGCCATGTGGTGTCTCCTCCTGAAAGACGATGAACTGTTCTGACGGTCGCGCTCAACCTTGAAGGGTGGCTTCCAGCCGTTCGGCGATCAGGTGGCTGACGCGTGCGTTGGATTCGACCGTGAGACCGGCGATGTGAGGCGTGAGAACCAGATTGGGCGCGCCGTCGAAGGCGTTGGCGGCCGGCAATGGCTCTTCATGGAAAACGTCGAGCACCGCGCCACCCAGATGCCCGGTGCGCAGTGCCGCGGCCAGTGCAACCTCGTCCAGCACTTCACCGCGCGCGGTATTGATGAGGATGGCGCCCCGTTTCATGCGCGCCAGCCGCGCGGCGTCGATCAGGTTGCGCGTGGATTCGAGCAGCGGCACATGCAGGCTGACCACGTCGGATTCGGCGAGCAGGGCGTCGAGCTCGCGGCAGGCCACCCCGGTTTCATGCCAGGTCGGGTCGTCGGCTGCGATACATGGATCGTGCGCAATTACCTGCATGCCGAGGCCGCGGGCGAGCTGGGCAGTCAGGCGTCCGATGCTGCCGAATCCGATGAGTCCGAGCGTTTTCCCCGCGACTTCCAGGCCCTGCGCGAGCTCCGTGCGCGGCCAGGAGCCGGTGCTGACCTGCCCGGTGCTGAAGTAGACGCGCCGCAACGACAGCATGATCGCCGCGATTACGTACTCGGCCACCGCGCGGGTATTGGCGCCGGTAGCGGGAACGACGCGAATGCCGCGGCGCGCACATGCATCGACATCGATGTTGTCGAGGCCAACTCCCAGCCGCCCCACTGCCTTGAGCCGGGGCGCGGCGTCCAGCAGCGGGCCGCGCACCTGCGTGCGGTTACGCACGACGAGAGCATCGGCAGTGGCCAGTTCCGTGGCCAGCGACTGCGGGTCATCCACCAGTTGCGGGTCGTAGAGCACGGTGTGACGCGCGCGCAGGCGGTCGACCGCTGCCGGATCCATGAACTCGGAAATGACGATTCTCATGCTGTCTCCTCCCACCGGGGCCGCGCCGTGTCAGTTGCGCTTGTATTCCTGACCGATATATTCGTAGTGCTCCGTATTCACGCGGGATACCCGCCACTCGACGGGCTGGTTGTTGAACGAATACGCGATGCGCCTGAGTTCAAGCAGGGGGCTTCCGGGTTGCACGCCAAGTACCTCGGCGTGGTCGGCGGTGGCAAGAACCGCCCGTACCTTTTCGGACGTACCGATGACGTTGATCCCGAAGCTTTCCTGGTAGAAGCGGTAGATTGTGCTGGGGCGATCGCGCATTTGCTGTTCGGTGAGCCCGCGAAACAGTGTTTCAGGCAGGGTAAGCGTATCGTGCACCACGGGCTCGCCATTGAGGCTGAGCCGGTTGATGATTTCGAATACGTGCGACCCCGACGGCAGCTGCAACTTCTCGCGTGCTTCCTCGCTGGCGCGCAAACGGCGGAAACGCAGCAGTTCCGTGGTGGGGTAGGTTTTCTCGCCATCCTGCCGGATGACCCGGAAGAACCGGAAGAAGTGCTGGTTGCGGTCGTGGATGGCGACGAACGTGCCGCGCCCCTGGTGGCGCACCAGGATGTTTTCCGCAGTGAGGTCGTCGATGGCTTTCCTCAGGGTGCCAATCGACACGCCGAACCGTTCAGCCAGCGTCTTTTCGGGCGGAATCGATTCCCCCTGTCTCCATTCGCCGGCCGCCAGCGCGCCCAGCAAGGCACGCTTCACCTGCTGATAGAGCGGAATCCCGGAAGGGCTCAAGGTTGTTTCGCGATTCGTCATGTAAGGGTCCAGGAATGCGGATCACGTAATCATAATTCCCCTGCCAACCTGGATGAATATTTATATGTGCCAAGTCATATATATGATTTACTTGACCTGTATGAATTAGATGAATACGATTATAGCCACAGCATGGTACCAGGCATCAGAACGTCAGGCGCAGGCGTTTTTCTTGGTCAACGAGGGAAAACATGATTCATGCCATATTGCATGACGCCAAAGACACAGTGGCTGTGGTCGTGGTGGAGGGGGTCAAGGCAGGTACCGACATGACCGCCTGGGTCATGGATGACGACAGGTTCATCCAGATCAGGGCCCTGCAGGACATTCCCATCGGGCACAAGGTGGCCCTCACCGACATGAACGTGGGCGATACCGTATACAAGTATGGGGTCGACATCGGCCGGGTCGTGGCCCCGATCAGGGCAGGTGAGCACGCTCATGTCCACAACATCAAGACGAAGCGCTGGTAGTACACCCGAGCCAGCATCGTATCCACCCCGAAAGGAATGCTGTCATGTCCGTGATTTCTTCTTCTACCCGCTTTCTCGGCTATCGTCGTGACAATGGTCGCGTAGGGGTACGCAACCACGTCATCATCCTGCCGGTCGACGACATCTCCAATGCGGCGGCCGAAGCCGTAGCCAGCAACATCAAGGGCACCATGGCGCTGCCCCACCCCTACGGCCGCCTCCAGTTCGGTGAAGATCTGGAACTGCATTTTCGTACCCTGATCGGCACGGGCTGCAATCCTAACGTGGCCGCCGTGGTGGTCATCGGCATCGAGGAAGGCTGGACCCGGCGCGTGGTCGACGGCATTGCCGCATCGGGCAAGCCGGTGGCCGGCTTCAGCATCGAGCTGCATGGCGATCTCGACACCATCATGCGCGCCTCGCGCCAGGCCAAGGAGTTCGTTCATTACGCCACCTCCCTGCAGCGAGAAGAATGTGCCATCAATGAGCTTTGGGTTTCCACCAAGTGCGGCGAGTCCGACACGACGTCGGGCTGTGGCGCCAACCCTTCGGTGGGCAATGCCTTCGACAAGCTCTACGATCTCGGAGCCACCCTGCTGTTTGGCGAAACTTCCGAACTCACTGGTGGCGAGCACATCGTGGCTGAACGCTGCGCCAGCCCCGAGGTGCGCGAGCGGTTCATGTTCATGTTCAATCGCTACCAGGCCATGATCGACCGCTGGAAGACCAGCGACCTGTCTGAATCGCAGCCCACCAAGGGCAACATTGCCGGCGGTCTGACCACCATCGAGGAGAAGGCACTGGGCAACATCCAGAAGATCGGCAAGAGGTGCAGGGTTGACGGGGTACTCGACAAGGCCGAGGTGCCCACGCACCCGGGACTGTGGTTCATGGATTCGTCGTCGGCGGCTGCCGAAATGGTCACTCTGTGCGCGGCTTCGGGCTTTGTCGTGCACTTCTTCCCTACCGGCCAGGGCAACGTGATCGGCAACCCCATCCTGCCGGTCATCAAAATCTGCGCCAACCCGCGTACCGTGCGTACCATGAGCGAGCATATCGACGTCGACGTCACGGCGTTGCTGCAGCGTGAAATCAATCTCGACCAGGCGGGCGACCGTGTGCTCGAGTGCATGCTGCAGACCATCAACGGACGCTGGACGGCGGCCGAAGCGCTGGGTCATCGGGAGTTCGTGCTGACCCGCCTGTATGAAAGCGCGTAGGCCCGGTTGGGCCGCGGGGGCGAGCACGCTCGCCCCATGAACGGATCGATGGAGGAGGGTGGTCCGTCCCACGCGCAGTTCTGCGTAACGTGATCGAAGCGGACGGCGTTTCGTCCGGTTCATGTTCAGGTTGCAGTCGAACAGATAGCCAGAAAGGCAAAGGATGGAGACTCATATGACTACGAAAAGGACCGTGTCAACGCGCAGGATCTGGTTCAAGGGGTTGGTCGCCGGAGGATTGTTGCTGGGCCTCGCAGGTACCGCCATTGCTGCGTCCAGCTGGCCTAACCGCACGGTGACCATCGTCGTGCCGTTTTCCGCCGGAGGAACCACCGATGTGGTGGCCCGACTCATGGCCGACCGGCTTTCGAAACTATGGGGACAGAGTGTCGTGGTCGAGAACAAGCTGGGGGCTGGGGGTAATGTCGGTACAGCTGCCGTGGCCAGGTCCGACCCCGACGGTTACACGCTGTTGATGGCCTCGGGCAGCATCCTGACGGTGAATCCTCATCTCTACAAGGACCTGCCCTACAACGTCCAGAAGGATTTCATCCCCGTCACCAACGTCGCAGCGGGTCCGATGGTCGTGGTCACTTCGAAGGGGGTGCCCGTGTCCACGCTCACGGAGCTCATCGAGTACGCCAGGAAGAACCCCGGCAAGCTGAACATGGGCTCGGCTGGCCTGGGTTCGCAGGTGCACATGGCGGGTGAGAACTTCGCGTACGCGGCCGACATCAAGGTCACCCACGTGCCTTACCGCGGCGAGGCGGCTGCCTATACCGACCTGATGGCCAACCAGATCGACCTGGTCGTGGGCAATGCCGGTGCCGTCAGCGGCCTGGTCGAAAGCGGACGCATCAACGCGCTGGCGGTTACCGGCGATTCGCGGCTGCCCATGTTGCCAAATGTGCCGACCGCCGCCGAAGCAGGCATGCCCGGGTTCACCAACTATGGCTGGTTCGGGTTTGTCGTGCCTGCCGGCACGCCGCGCGAAATCGTCGAGAAGATCCACGACGACACGGTGCAGGTGCTCGCCATGCCCGATGTAAAGGAGCGCATCGAGCAGCTGGGCATGAAGCCGGTCGGCAATACGCCCGCGGAGTTCCAGAAAGCCCTCAAGGAAGAAAGCGCCTACTGGGCGAAGGTAGTAAAGGAGCGCAACATCGTCATCCAGTAAGACGCCCCGGAAGGCGTGCAACCAGCACCTTCGGCTACGGCAACCTCGCAAAGACCTGACCGGTGGTATTGACCAGCAGCCCCACCCCGGTCAGGGCCAGCAGGATGAGCAGGACGCGTCGGAAGCCATGGTCTGAAAGACGATGATACAGGCGCAGGCCTGCCAGCGTAGGCAGCAGCATGGCGGGCGTGACGACGAGGAAAAGCCGTTGCACTTCGGGCGTGATCATGCCGTTCAGATACAGGCCTGCCAGCGTGATGGCATGCATGTACAGGTTGAACGCCTGAAAAACGCTGCGCTGGTGGTCCTTTGGCCAGCCGCGCAGCGTGCACCACAAGGTGGGTACCGGGCCGGGAATGCCACCGAATCCGCCCATCAGTCCGCCCATCCAGCCAGCTACGGCATCCGCGGCGCGACCTCCGTGCGTAACGCGGGGAACTCGGGGAATCGCCAGCAGGATAGTGCAGTAGGCCGTGAGCACCATGCCCGTACTGAATCTGAACAGCACGGGTTCGACGTGCTGAAGCAGGTACATGCCCAGTGGTACGCCCAGCGTGCCACCCAGCATGAAGGGCAGCATGCGGCGCCAGGCGAAGTGGCGCCGCATGGACGGAACGGCCAACAGCTGGCCTACCAGCGATGCATACACCACGACTGGCACCGCGTTGGCCGGTTCGAGTGCCCACGACCATACCGCCAGCGCGGTGAGGCCGAACCCGAATCCCGCGAGCCCCTGAACGAACCCTGCCAGGGCCCCGCCCAGGGCCACCAGGAACACGGTTTCCATCGCATTCAGGCCGGCGGGCCTGCGTGTGCCGGAGTTTCGGCCAGCAGGGTTTCGCCCGGCCGCACGCGGGTGAATTCCACCGGCACGCGTGACAGTTCAATCTGCTCTTCGTTCAGCCGTACAACCGAATACCAGGAGTTCTCAAGATCCCGGGTCTCGGGGTAGTCTTCACGGAAGTGGGCACCACGTGAATCTTCCCGGCTGGCGGCCGCGCAGATGATGGCGCGGCTGACCTGCACCAGGTTCTCCAGGTTGAGCCAGTCGTGCCAGGTGAGGTTGAAAGCACGGCCGCTGTCGCTCACGCCCGTAGAGTACAGCTGGGCGGCGAGCTGCTCGACCATGGTGGCGGCGCGCCGCAACCCCTCCTCATTGCGCACGATGCCGGCATCTTCCCACATGCATTCCATCAGCCGCTCGCGCAGCGCCTGGATGTTGCCGGGGGGCAGGCTGAACGGTCGTTCGGCCGCGGCGATGGCCGCGGCGATGCGGTCTTCGTCTACGGGAGGCAGGGCACGGCCGTCCACCCAGGCTGCCATCGAGTCGCCTGCGATGCCGCCAAAGACGGTCGAGTCGGCCACTCCGTTGCCACCCAGCCGGTTGGCGCCATGTACGCCACCCGTATCCTCACCGGCAGCGAACAGACCGGGCATCTCGGTGGAGCAGTCAGGCCGGAACAGCACACCACCCATCATGTAGTGTGCCGTGGGCACGACCTCCACCAGGCCACCCGCCAGGTCGAACCCGCAGTCGGCACAGCGCTCGACCATGCCCTTGAACATCTGGCGCACCCGGTCTGGCCCCAGGTGGCTCATCTGGATGTATACCCCGCCATTGGGTGAGGTGCGCCCGGCACGCATTTCGGAGAAGATGCCGCGCGCCACGACGTCCCGCGTAGCCCGCTCGCCGCGCGGGTCGAACTGGTGCATGAAGCGTTCCTTGTTGCCGTTCAGCAGGTAACCCCCTGCGCCCCGCAGCCCTTCTTCCAGCACCGTGCCCGTCATGCGGGTGCCCGGGCCGGCAAGCAGACCGGTAGGGTGGAACTGCACCATCTCCATGTCGCGCAGACCCAAGCCTGCGCGCAGGGCCATGGCCAGGCCGTCGCAGCTCTTGTCGCCCGAGGGGGTGTGATATTTGTACATGGTAGGACCACCGCCCGTGGCCAGCAGCACGGCCTTGGCGCGAACCAGGCGGTAGCGTCCGGTGCGCACGTCGATCATCAGTACACCGGCAAGGGCATGTTCGTCTGCCGCAGGAATCAGCTCGATGGCGCGATGCTCTTCCAGCCGCCGTATCTTGCGGGCCCACACCTGCTCAGCAAGCCGATTGATGATTTCAATGCCGGTCAGGTCGCCCTTGTGCACGGTCCGGTCGAAGGTCTGGCCGGCGAACGCCTTCTGGTGCACGGTGCCATCGGGGTTGCGGTCGAAGAAGCAGCCGAGTTCGTTCTCGAGCTCGTGAATGCGTTCGATGGCCCCGGTAACCAGAGTCCAGGCCAGTTCCTGGTCGGGCAGCCACTTGCCGCCCTCGATCGTATCCATGAAATGCCGCTCGGGTGAGTCTTCCGGGGCAAGGGCGACGTTATACCCACCCTGGACCATGCGGGTGCAGCCGCACTTGCCCAGCAGCCCCTTCACTGCGATCGTGATGTCGAGCGATGGATTGGCGGCATGGGCATGCAGGGCTGCGAACAATCCCGCGCCGCCTGCGCCCAGGATCAGGATGTCGGTGGTCAGGGTGTCGTACGTTGGCTTGCTCATGCGACCCCCAGCGACGCAAGCACGACATCGCGGTTTCCTCTGACCGTGGCGTTCACGTCCTCGTACAGCGAATGGCCGTGGCTGTCCATTCCTACCAGCAGCGGCCCGAAGTCGCGGATCCGGAATTTCCAAAGCGACTCGGGGTTGAGATCGTCGAGATCCACATCTTCGATCTGCTCTATCCACGTGGTTTCGAGTGCGGCGGTACCACCCACGATGGCCAGGTAGGCCCCTCCCAATTCCTGGAATGCACGCAACGAACCTTCATGCATGCCGCCCTTGCCAATGATGAAGCGTACCCCGTACTCGCTCATGAGCTGGCGCGTGAAACGTTCCATGCGCGATGAGGTGGTGGTGCCGATGCATACCGGTTCGTAGCCCACCGGGCAGTGGGTGCTCGCGGGCACCTTGCGCACGTTCGGCGCCGTATGGATCACGGCATGGCCGTTCAGGTCGAGGCGGGTGCGACGCCCGCGGTCGAAAAGGGCAATGCAGGTGGCATCGCGAATGCCATACAACGTGCCCTGGAGGGTCACGGTGTCGCCCACGTGCAGTTGCCGCACCTGCGCTTCGGTGATCGGCATGTGGAACTCGAAGTGTGCCATGGCTGCCTCCGGTCAATAGCCGTATTCGATGCGCCCGTCGCGAAACGTGGCCCTGGCGCGGCGGGCTGAATGGCATTGCATGTTCACCGCTACGGGGTTCATGGTGATGTGCGTGGCCGCCAGCTCGACATGTACGGCAAATGCGGTGGCATCGCCTCCCAGCCCCTGGGGGCCGACTCCCAGGCGGTTGACGGCCGTTGAGAGTTCGCGTTCCAGCTCCGCACCCAAGGGGTCGGGGCAGGTGCTTCCAAGCGGGCGCGTGGCAGCTTTCTTGGCGAGATGGACGCACAGGTCAGAGGTTCCGCCCACGCCCACGCCCACGATGGTGGGCGGGCAGGTCTTGCCCCCGGCATTGACCACACAATCGATGACGAAGCGCTTGACCGCCGCGATGCCTTCCGCCGGCACGGGCATGTGCAGGAACGAGTTGTTCTCCGAGCCGCTGCCCTTGGGAATCATTTCGATCGCGAAGGTGTCCGGATTTTCGACAAAGTCCACATGGATGACCGGCACGCCGGGGCCGCTGGAGGTGTGGTTGTTCTTGCGGCTGATGGGGTGGACGACGCTTGAGCGCAGCGGATGCTCGCATGTGGCGCGCTCGCAGCCGGTGCGGATCGCTTCCTTCAGCGCCCATCCATCGACCGCGATGTTGCGCCCGATGAAGACGTTGTAAATGGGTAGCCCGGTGTCCTGGCAGAGCAAGTTGTCGTGTTCTTCGGCAACCCGGATATTGGTGACCATGGTGCCGAGGATGCCACGGGCACGCTCCGACGTTTCCATGCTCAGCAGCTGGTTGAAACCTTCCTTGATGTCGTCGGGCAGGCGTTTAAGGGCGCGGATATACAGCTCGCGTGCCGCCTCCTCGACTTGCTTGTAGTCCAGAGTTTGCATAGACGTGCTCATTTCCATGACGCATTCAGGAAGAGAAGGGAAGTCGCCAGCGCGATGATGCCGCCCGCGACGATCCAGCCGCGGCGCAGTCCGCGCCAGGGCCGGAACTCGATCAGCAGCAGGCGGATGCCGCCCAGGGCGTGCACGGTCAGCAGCAACACCAGTAGCCACTCACCCCACCGGAAAACAGGCGCCTCGTACCAGGCAAGTGCCCGGTCCAGGGCAGACTCTCCCTGCAGCGCAAGGCCCAGTGTCCAGAAATGGATGGGCAGGAACACTGTCAGCAAAAGCCCGGATACGCGGTGCACGACGAAAGTCCACCAGATTGCGTGATGCCGGCTGCGTGCATCGTTGATCTTCATGGCATGCTCCCGCAAGTGACTGCCCAGACGGCGCGCAATCCCAGCACCAGCAGGGCGAGCGCCACCAGGTTGCTGATGAGGCGGGCGCTGCCCTGTGGCAGTCGCGCCCATTCCACCAGAATATTGCCCAGGCCGATCGATGCATGGACCGACACCAGCACCACGAAAAGACCGTAGAAAAGTGCCCACAAAACGCTACCCTGCGTGCGTGCAAGGATCTCGCCGGCACTGAGCCCACCTTTGATGGCATGAATCATCAGGACCAGGTGCACCAGCACGAACAGCGTCATGATCATGGCGGTGATGCGCTGCCAATACCAGCGGCGCACTTGCTGAACGACTTGTGGTTTCACGAGTTCCCCTCCGTGGTCGGCATTTCGCCCCGCAGCAGGGCGCGGGCGGTAACCCGTTTCAGCCCCGCGATGCTGGCGGTGGGCGTGAGGTGCTTGGGGCAGCGCACGGTGCATGATCCCTGGGTGTGGCAGGCATGGCAGCCGCCATCGCCGGCCACCGCCACGAGGCGCGGTGCGCGCTCGATGTCGCGTTCGTCATTCACCAGCGTCCAGGCGCGGTTGAGAGCGGCGGGCCCGAGAAAATCGGGGCGCCATGCAACAACGTCGCATGACGAATAACAGACCGCGCAGCCAATGCACTCGATGCCGGCGTCGGCTTCCCGGCGTGCCGGAGAGTCGGGCCTGACCTGGGCCATGGGTTCGTGCCGGCTGCGGTTGCCTCGAAAGCGTCCAAGGGCGCGGTCGTTCTTGTTGAAGAATTCGGCCATGTCGGTGACCAGGTCCTTCACGATCGGCAAGTTGGCCAGCGGAGCGAGCTGCAGGCGGTCGTCGTCGGCGACCCTGGTGACATGGGTGCGGCACGTCCAGCGCGCAACACCATTGACCCGCATTGCGCACGAACCGCACATGCCCACACGGCACGCGTAGCGGTATGAGAGCGTGGAGTCGAGGGTCTGCTGGATGTACGTGACGACGTCGAGTACGGTCTGGCTGGTGCGGCGGGGCACTTCGTAGGTCTGGAAACGGCCCTCTTCGCCACCGCGCCAGACCTCGACACGTAACATGGGTGCGGAAGCTGACATGGTTGATGTCCCGGCAAGGCGTGGTTCGTCCTATGGTGCCGCAGGCTTTGACAAAAGTAAAACTATTAATTATTTCTTTAAGACCAAGAAATTTTTATATCAATCATGGCCTCGATCCGACAGTTCCGGACCGTCATCGCGGCCGCCCGCCTGGGCAGTTTTGCCGAGGCGGGGCGGCAACTCGGGCTCACGCAGGCAGCAGTCAGCCTCCAGGTGAAGAACCTGGAATCGGAGCTCAATGTACGCCTGTTCGAGCGGGGAGCGCACACCTTTGCCGTTACGCCGGAAGGGCGCGAGGTGCTCGCGCGCCTGCAGCGCCTGGTGGACGAGTACGAAGCGCTGCGCAACCTGGGCGCGGGAGGCGTGCGGGGCACGTTGCACGTGGGGGCGCTGGTGTCGGCGCTGATGGGGGCGTTTGGTGGTGCACTGGCCCGGTTGCGCCACGACTACCCCGACCTCGACCTGCGTCTGCTCGCGGGGCAGTCGGGCCAGTTTGCCGAGATGGTAGCCAAAGGTGAGCTCGATGCGGCAGTTGTCACGCAGCCGCCCTATGGGGTGCCGGCCGGGCTGAAGTGGACGCCGTTCTACGATGAACCGCTCGTACTGATCGCACCTCCCGACATGGCGCGCCGCAACGTGCGCGACCTGCTGGAGCGCGAGCCCTTCCTGCAGTTCGATCGTACGCTCTGGACAGGACGACTGGTTACCTACGCGCTGCAGCGGCTTGGCGTAGAGCCGCGGGTCGCGCTCGAACTCAACTCGGTCGAGGCCATCGTGCAGCTGGTCAGGCAACGCCACGGTATCGCCATCGTGCCCCATCTGGCCAACGCAGAGTGGGCGGAGCAGCAGCTGATCGTCAAGAAGCTGCCATGCCGCCCGGTGATGCGCACGGTCGGCTTGCTCGAGCGCGAGCATCATGGAAAGCAGCAGGTAACTCAGGTACTGGGGGCATGGTTCTCGCGCGAGCGGCAGCGTCTGATGGACTGATGCCGCGGCCGGCTCGCTGCGTGCTGCCGCGTTGTGGTGACGGCACCTCCAGGCATGGGGCGTCCAATCGTGGTACACATTCCGGGGTGCTTTGCAGGCAGACCCGATCACGATGTCCCGCGACGAAACCCTTTACTCATGGCTCAGGCTCGCGCTGGAACCGAACCTGACGCCCTCCCGGAAGCGTGCCTTGCTGGCCCATGCCGGTTTGCCGGAAGACGTATATGCGCTGGGTCATGGGCAGCTCCTGAAACTGCTCGACCCCGTGGTGGCGCGGCAACTCGCCAGCCCGCCATCAGCCGAGCTTGCCGCGGCCATCGATGCCGCAATCGCCTGGGCCGAACAGCCGCAGCACCATATTCTCACCCTGGCCGACACCAGCTATCCCGCCGGACTGCTCGAGATCCACGATCCGCCGCTCGTGCTGTATGTGGTGGGCGACCTCCAGCGGCTGGCGCTGCCTGCCATCGCCATCGTCGGCTCGCGCAGCGCTACCCCGGGTGGCTGCGACAACGCTCATGCGTTCGCGCAGCACCTTGCGCAGGCCGGGTGGTGCGTGGTCAGCGGTCTGGCAACCGGCATCGACGCCGCGGCGCATGAAGGGGCGCTGGCAGCGGGGGCAGAGGGGGCGGGCACCATCGCCGTCATCGCCACTGGCGCTGACCTGGTCTACCCCGCGCGCCACAGGGAGCTGGCGCATCGTATCGCCGCGCAAGGCGCCATCGTGTCGGAGCTTCCGCTGGGCACGCGTGCCGAGCGATATCAGTTTCCGCGGCGCAACCGTCTCATCGCCGGGCTTGCGCGTGGTGTGCTGGTGGTGGAAGCGGCGCTGCAGAGCGGCTCGCTGATCACGGCCCGGCTGGCAGGGGAACTGGGTCGTGAAGTGTTCGCCATTCCAGGCTCCATTCATTCGCCGCTGGCGCGCGGTTGCCATGCGCTGATCCGGCAAGGTGCAAAACTCACGGAAACCGCGGAGGACATACTCAGCGAACTTGGCATGGCCGCTGGCACAACGCCTGGGGGCGCGTCGCTCATCCGCAAACGGTCTACGCGATCCCGGCTTACCGCCGAGGTGCCCGAACCGGTCGGCCCGGGCCCTGAGTTTCTCAAGGTCCACGACGCCGTGAGCACGACCGATGGTACATCGAAGGGGAACAACGAAATCGGCGATCCAGCCGCGGGTGTGCTCCATGCTCTCGGGTTCGACCCGGTGCACATCGACGACCTGCAGCGGCGCACCGGTCTTGCGATGTCTGCGCTGCACGCGGCGCTGCTGCAGCTCGAGCTCGACGCACAGGTCGTGCGGCTTGACGGCGGACGCTACCAGCGACGCGGTGCGTGATCCTGTGGGCGCGTGCTGGCATCAAGCCAGCGCGATTCTGCGTGCTCGCCGTCTACATGGCCCGGAAATGATGTACGTACAGCCGGCTTACGGGTAGCGATTCGGGTCGATCGCGCAGGTGTGCACGCACCCGGCCGAACTCGTCGCGCGCCACGTGCGACACGTAGTCCATGTTCACGATGCAGCTGCGATGGATGCGCAGAAACGTCTCGGGCAGCCGGGGTTCGAGCGCGCTGAGGCTGCTGCGCAGCAGGAGTTCCCCCGTGGGTGTGGCAACGGCAACGTACTTGTCGGTACTTTGCAGATAGACGACCTCGTGCAGGGATACTACCCGCACCTGGTTGCCTACGCCAGCGGTAATATGACGAAGCCTGTTGGCCTCCTGGCTGCGGTCGCGAGTTGCAGCATGCGCCAGCAGGGGCGCGACGTTGCGGATCAGCTGCCCGAGCGCGTCGGAAGCCGTGTGGCGCTGATCCAGGCGCTGCCGCAGGCGCTCAAGCGTCAGCTGCAGACGCCGGCGCTCGACGGGCTTGAGCAGGTAATCCACCGCGGCCAGTTCGAAAGCTTCGATGGCGTGGGCATCATAGGCCGTCACGAAGACGAGCAGGGGTGGACCGTTCTGCAGGGAACTTGCTGCGGCAGCTGATTGCATTGCCGCCTGTTCACCACCCCATGCTCCCGGGGGCTCAGGCCATTCCTCAGCCAGTACATGGGCCACTTCAAGGCCGTCCATGAGCGGCATGCGGATGTCGAGGAATGCGATGTCCGGCTGATGTGCGCAGATGGCTTCGAGTGCGGCACGACCGTCGCGCACGCTGGCGACGATCTCCAGTTCGGGCCACAGCGTCGCCAGATCGGTGCGCAGGGCGTCGGCCAGAAGAGGCTCATCCTCGGCGATTACGGCACGAGCCTGGCGGGCAGGGGTTTCGTGCATGTGCTTGCCTGCAAGAGCATCAATCATGGGCTGCATCGGCATGCGACGCGGGAAAGGCGAGGACGACGCGCGTGCCGCGATCGCCATGCTCCGGTGCGGGCGACTCGATCTCGAGCCGGGCATGTTCACCCCATGCCGCCCGCAGGCGCGCGCGCACGGCTTCGAGGCCAAATCCGGCGCCAGCACCCCCGGAAGATGGGTTGTTCGCCAGAACTGGGTCGAAACCCAGACCATTGTCGGTGATGCTGACCTCGCACAACCCGTTCCGACGCCGCGCATGAACCAGGATCTCGCCATTGGCGGGCAGCGGCTCGATGCCGTGCCGTATGGCGTTCTCGACCAGTGGCTGCAGCAGCAGGGCCGGCACCTGCACCTGGGCCAGCTCCGGCGCCAGATGCAGTTCGAAGCGCAGGCGCGGGCCCAGCCGCACCGCCATCAGGCGCAGATAGTGCTCGAGCAACGCGAACTCGGATGCCAGCTCCAGCGTGTCGTGGCGGGACGCTTGCAGTGTGGCGCGCAGAAGCGAAACCAGATCGTCGAGCATGGTCTGGGCGCGAGCCGGATCCAGCCCGATCAGGGTGCGCAAGGTGGCAAGCGTGTTGAACAGCATGTGTGGCTCAAGCTGGGCGCGCAGCAGGCGCAGCTGGGCCTCGTCGGCAAGACGGCGTGCGGCCTCGGCGCGGGCCTGCTGCAGTTCGGATTGCAGGCGGACCGCCGTCGTGTACTTGTGCACCCATGCAGCGACGGTAATGGTGAGTGTGCCGATGACGGTGGCAACCACGGCGGCTGCACGTACCCCGCCGTGGTCCTGCCACAGCCAGTCGGCGGTTTCGCCCAGCAGCATGGCGGCGAAGCTGGCACCCAGGATCAGACTGGCCGGCATGCCGATGATCAGCAACAGGAGCATGCCCGCTAATGGCGGCGCGCGGCGCGGCCACAGCAGGACACGCGTCACGTTGATCAGTACGAACGCAAGCAGTCCGATGCAGAGCGAGTTCAGCAGCGCATGCGCGTACCCCTGGGTTTCGGGGACGTAACGGCCCAGCAGCACGGCGATGACCACGCACACCACGAGCGTGCCGGCCAGGGCACCGAGCAGTGGGCGGGCTTCTGCCTTGAGCGCAGCGCGGTAGGCCGCGCTGCGTACTGGCGGAAGCGTTGCGAGCAGAAAAACGGGCCGCATGGTTTGAGCCTGGCGGAGAAGTGAGGGTGCAAGCCGGCGCAAGACTGGCGGGAATCAGCCCAGAACCTGCCAGAGGTAGCTGCCAAGCAGGCGCGATGGCAGCAGGGTAAACATGCCGGCCAGCACCAGCCCACCAGCATATAGGCCCAGCATGGTATAGCGGTGTGCGCGGATGTCGCCCTTGCGTACAAAATACACGGCGCGCGCCAGTGCAATCAAGCTCCCGACCGACAGCAGGTGGATCCACGAATAGCTGCCGGAGGTGCGAATGAAGAAGGACGACACGATCACGACCAGCATGAGCACGGCCCAGCTGCGTCCCAGCAGCCGGTGGGTGTCCGTGCCCTTGCGGGCGAGGAAGATGCCGATGCCGGACAGTACCGCAGCGAGCGCGGCGATCGTGTGGACCAGGATGGCGGGCGTGAAGCCTGCCGATTGAAGCACTGCGAGCATGGTACACCTCGTGGCGGGAAGTCGGGATGGAAGCATCCCGAGACGGCACATCTGGGGTGCAGTATGCTCGGCGCTGGCAGGTACGGCCACGGAAATGCGACGAACGGCAGATCCGTGGCCGTGAAACGCCGGTAGGCCCGACGAATGATCGAACTCGCAGCAAAAGAAAAAGCCCGTCGCTTGTGCGTCGGGCTTTTTCGTGCCGGGTGGGTGGCGGGTTGGCGTGCTGCCTCAGGCCCTCAGCTGCTCGAGCGTGCGGGTCACGGCTTCCTGCACGGGCACCCTGGTGGCTTCGGTGTCGCGGCGGCGCTGGATTTCAACTACCCCATCCTTCAGGCCGCGTTCGCCCACCGTCACGCGCAGCGGAATGCCGATCAGTTCCCAGTCGGCAAACATGCTGCCGGGGCGCACGTCGCGATCGTCGAGAATGGCATCGACGCCCTGGGCGCGCAGCCCTTCGTAGATCTCGGTGGCGGCGGCGCGGACGGCCTCGCTCTTGCCCCAGCCAACCGGGCAGATGACGACATCGAATGGACTCAGGGCACGAGGCCAGACGATGCCGCGCTCGTCGTGGTTCTGTTCGATGGCCGCACCCACGATGCGCGTGATGCCGATGCCGTAGCAACCCATCTGCATGAGGGCCGGTTTGCCGGTCTCGTCGAGGAAGGTGGCGTTCAGTGCCTTGGAGTACTTGGTGCCCAGGAAGAACACGTGTCCGACCTCGATGCCACGCTGGATGGCCAGACCGCCCTTGCCGCTGGGGGCAGGGTCGCCGACCACCACGTTGCGGATGTCGGCTACAAGGTCGGGTTCGGGGAGGTCGCGCCCCCAGTTGACTCCGGTGTAATGGAAGCCGTCGGCGTTGGCGCCGCATACGAAGTCGCTCATGTTGGCAACCGTGCGGTCGGCCACCACACGCACGGGCTTGCGCGTGCCGATGGGCCCCAGGTAGCCCGGTTCAGCACCGAAAGTGTCGCGGATTTCGTCGTCGGTGGCAAAGCGGAAACCGGCAAGACCGGGCAGCTTGCCGACCTTGACCTCGTTGAGTTCATGATCGCCCCGGATGAGCAGCAGCCAGATCGTGGTACCTTCCTCCCCGTCGGTAGCAAGCACCACCGATTTCACGGTCTGAGTCAGGGGCAGCTGCAGCAGCTCGGCCACGGCCTCGCATTTTTGCGTGCCAGGGGTGGGAGTCTTCTGCAGGGCCTGGGCAGGTTGGGCGCGCTCGGCAATGAGCACCGGTGCTTCGGCAAGCTCGATGTTGGCAGCATAGTCGCCGTGCGGATCGTAGACGATCAGGTCTTCGCCGGTATCGGCAATGACCTGGAACTCGTGGCTGCGCGACCCGCCGATGGCCCCGGTATCGGCGGCGACCGCGCGGAACTGCAGCCCGAGCCGCTGGAAGATGCGGACGTACGCATCGAACATCTTCTGGTAGCTTTCGGCGGCGCCTGCCTCGTCGCGGTCAAACGAGTACGCATCCTTCATCGTGAACTCGCGGCCGCGCATCACGCCGAAACGCGGGCGCCGCTCGTCTCGAAACTTGGTCTGGATGTGGTAGAAGTTCACCGGCAACTGGCGCCAGCTGTGAATCTCGTTGCGTGCGATGTCGGTGACCACTTCTTCCGAAGTGGGCTGAAGCACGAAGTCTCGCTGGTGGCGATCCTTGAACCGCAGCAGTTCCGGCCCATATTCATCCCAGCGGCCGGACTCCTGCCAGAGCTCGGCAGGCTGTACGACTGGCATCAGGATTTCGATGGCGCCCGCGGCGTTCATTTCCTCACGCACGATGGCTTCCACCTTCCGGATGACACGTAGACCGAGCGGCATGTAGGTATAGATGCCGCCCGCGAGGCGGCGGATCATGCCGGCCCGCGTCATGAGTTGATGGCTGATGACTTCGGCGTCAGCCGGGGCTTCTTTCAGGGTATTGATGTGGTATCTGGATGCGCGCATGGCTGAATGAAGGGGCCCAGGAGTGCGGCGATGGGGTAAACCCGAAAACCTCGCCTAGTGAGAGGGCAGTCGATATAATCGATCTCAATTGTATAGAAAATGCTGGAGGTGGCCATGCTCGATCGTGAAGGCTACCGTCCCAATGTCGGCATCATCCTCGTAAACCACAAGAACCAGGTCTTCTGGGGCAAGCGCATCCGCGAGCATGCGTGGCAGTTTCCGCAGGGTGGTATCAAGTATGGTGAGACCCCCGCGCAGGCGATGTATCGCGAGCTGCACGAAGAAATCGGGTTGAAGCCCGAGCATGTCCGTATTTTGGGGCGTACGCGCAACTGGCTGCGTTATACGGTACCCGAGCGCTACATCCGTCGCGAATGGCGCGGGCATTACAAGGGTCAGAAACAGATCTGGTTTCTGCTGCGCATGCTGGGGCGCGATTCCGATGTCTCCCTGCGTGCCACGAAGCATCCCGAGTTCGACGCCTGGCGTTGGAGCGAATACTGGGTTCCACTCGACACCGTGATCGAGTTCAAACGCGAGGTCTACATCAAGGCGCTGAATGAACTGTCGCCCTTCCTGTTCCGGAAGGGTAACGATACCCGCTATCTCAGGCAGCACATGCACGGGCGCGACCGTGCCGGCGAGCGCGGGCATCCGCAGCGCGAATCGCTGCTGCATGTGCCAGAGTGGGAGGAGCCCTTGCTGGTCACGCCCGGCACCGAATAGCCGGTGGCCTGGCAGCGTCAGCACCGTTACGGCAGCTGCCACGTGACGCCGTGCGTCGCTGCACTTCGCGTGCCGCGTGTGCGGGTACGGTATTCAATGACCGTCGTAGTCGCGCAGCACGACCAGGTTGTCGCGGTGCACCAGTTCAGGCTCGTTCATCGTGCCCAGGATTTCCCCGATGCGGTGCGAGGGCTGACGCATGATGCGCCGTGTATCGGCTGACGAGTAATTCACCAGCCCGCGTGCCCATTCGCGGCCTTCTGCGTCCTGACAGGCGACCACATCCCCCCGCTCGAAATTGCCAATCACCGCCGTCACCCCGATGGGCAGGAGGCTCTTGCCGTCGCGGCTGAGGGCCCTGATGGCGCCGTCGTCGAGCACGAGCCGGCCGCGCAGGCGCAGGTGATCGACTAGCCAACGCTTGCGCGCCGACCAGCGGGCCTCGTGGGCACGCAGCGTGGTGCCGATGCTTTCCCCCCGCGCCAGCCGTACCAGCACCTCGGGTTCGCGCCCGGAAGCGATCACCGTGTGTGCGCCACTGCCGGCGGCGCGTTTGGCCGCGACTACCTTCGTGTACATGCCACCGGTACCGACCTGGCTACCGGCCCCGCCTGCCATCTTCTCAAGTTCGGGGTCGCCCGCAGTGGCTACGTCGATGAACCGGGCGTCCGGGTTGCGGCGTGGATCCGCGGCATAGAGGCCGCGCTGGTCGGTGAGGATGATCAGGACTTCCGCCTCGATCAGGTTAGTGACCAGTGCGCTGAGCGTATCGTTGTCGCCCACACGGATCTCGTCGGTTACCACCGTGTCGTTCTCGTTCACGATGGGCACTACCCCCAGGCGCAGGAGCGCGAACAGGGTGGTGCGCGCATTCAGGTAACGTTGGCGATCGACCAGGTCTTCATGCGTGAGGAGGATCTGTGCACCGATGATGCCGTGGCGGCGGAACGCTTCTTCGTAGGCCTGCACCAGCCCCATCTGTCCGACTGCTGCGGCGGCCTGGCGATCGTGCATGTCGGTGGGTCGGGTGCTCCAGCCCAGACGCGCCATGCCTTCGGCTACCGCTCCGCTGGACACGAGCACCACTTCCTTGCCCTGGCGGCGCAGGTCGGCGATCTGTTCGGTCCAGGCGGCCAGTGCATTGTGGTCGAGACCTCGGCCTTCGTTGGTAACCAGCGAGGAGCCAACCTTGACAACGATACGAGTGGCAGAAGCAACGACGGAAGGGGTGTTCATGTGCGACGCGCGCGAAAAGGGGCTAACTCGGAGTCGTGGGTTCAATGTCAGAAACTTGCCGTGCACGCACACCGCAGCCCCGAAGGCTGCGGTGCATCCAGGCGTCTGATACAAGTTTAACCGTCGGAGGAAGGGGGCAGGTCGACGTTACGGCGGTCGGGCGCGAAGCGCGGGTCTTCGGGGGGAAGCGCCTGCCGCTCTGGAACGGTGCCGGATGTCTGCGCTTCGGCAGCTTCCTGTGCCGCGTGTTCGCGGGAGCGTTCGGCATCAAGGTAGTTCTGCAGGTCGCGTATGAGTTCCGTGGTGCCCTCGCCCGTCAGGGCCGAAATGGCATAGACCGGGCCGGTCCAGTTGAAGGCCGCACAGAACCTTTCCTGGAACCCGACTGGATCCTCGAGCATGTCGATCTTGTTCAGCACCAGCCAGCGCGGCTTTTCATAAAGGGAAGGGTCGTAACGCTTCAGCTCTTCCACGATGGCGCGCGCGCACTGCACGGCATGCTCCAGCGGATCGCCAGGCGCGTCGTAAGGTGCAGCATCGACCAGGTGCAGCAACACACGGGTGCGACTGAGATGGCGCAGGAACTGGTGTCCCAGGCCCGCGCCTTCGGATGCGCCTTCTATAAGACCGGGGATGTCGGCGATGACGAAACTGCGTCCCGCATCGGTGCGCACCACGCCCAGGTTGGGATGCAGCGTGGTGAACGGGTAATCGGCGATCTTGGGGCGGGCATTGGAAACCTTGGCGATGAACGTGGACTTGCCTGCGTTCGGCATGCCGAGCAGGCCCACGTCAGCCAGGACTTTCAGCTCGAGCCGCAGACGCCGGTGTTCGCCCGGTTCGCCTCGGGTGAACTGGCGCGGGGTGCGGTTGACGCTCGATTTGAAATGAATGTTGCCCAGGCCGCCTCGTCCGCCGCGCGCGAGAATTACGCGTTCGCCGTGGCGCGTCAGGTCGAACAGCTGTTCGCCCGTTTCAGCATCGAAAACGACCGTGCCCACGGGA
This sequence comes from uncultured Pigmentiphaga sp., assembly GCA_937891425.1. Taxonomy (GTDB): domain Bacteria; phylum Pseudomonadota; class Gammaproteobacteria; order Burkholderiales; family Burkholderiaceae_B; genus Verticiella. The sequence goes on along the minus strand of CALAGD010000077.1, from coordinate 9,364 downwards.
ACACGGATGGTGACGTCGTTGCCGGCAGCACCGTACTGGTCGCGGCCCCGGCCGTTCTCCCCGTTCTGTGCGCGATGGATGCGCGCATAGCGGAAATCGACCAGCGTGTTGATGTTGCGGTCGGCAATGGCGTAGACGTGACCGCCGCGTCCGCCGTCACCCCCGTCGGGACCGCCCTTGGGGATGAACTTCTCGCGGCGAAAGCTGGCCACACCATCGCCGCCTTTGCCGGCGACGACTTCGATCGTGGCTTCGTCAACGAATTTCATCGGATGAGCTCCTTGGGGGGCCACTACCGGGGTGAGTCGGCAGGCCATGGGTGCGGATGCTGCAAACACAAGAGCCCTGCCGGCAGCGACAGGGCTCTGGTGGGAAAAGGGTGGTCGTGCAGTCCCGTCAGGGACGGGTGCGAACGCCTCAGGCTTCGATCGAAACCGTGGGCTTCTTCTGCGGACCCGTGACGGTGAACTTCACCGTGCCGTTGACCAGCGCGAACAGGGTGTGGTCCTTGCCCATGCCGACGTTACGGCCTGGGTGGAAGCGGGTGCCGCGCTGACGCACGATGATGGAACCGGCGGGAACAACCTGGCCGCCGTACACCTTGACGCCCAGTCGCTTGGCGTGGGAATCGCGACCGTTACGTGTGGAACCGCCGCCTTTTTTCTGTGCCATGATGAACTCCGTGAGTAGCGCCGCTGTCCGTGGGCGACGGCGCACTAGAACGCATTATGCCGAAATCGAGTCGATGCGGATTTCGGTGTAGTTTTGACGATGGCCCTGACGCTTCTGGTAGTGCTTGCGCCGGCGCAGCTTGAAGATGCGAACCTTGTCGTGGCGACCGTGCGCAAGAACCGTAGCTTTGACGACGGCTCCGGCAACGAGGGGGGTGCCAACCTTGAGTTGGTCGCCTTCGCCCACTGCCAGTACCTGGTCAAGCGCGATTTCTTGCCCAATGTCTGCCGGTATCTGTTCTATCTTGATCTTTTCGCCGGAAGCAACGCGATACTGCTTGCCACCGGTTTTTATGACCGCATACATGGGTAGACCTCAAATTAACCGTTAAACGAAGGCCCAATTGGGCCAAGTTTCAAGTAAACGTTAAATTTTACGTGAGAACCCCTTTGCTGTCAAACCAGCGCACGTCAGCCCGGGTCGGGTGAGGTTGCATACAGCGCGGCTTCGGTCGAGGTCACCAGCTGGTAGTACTCTTCGAACCGTGCCAGGATGTCGTGCATCAGCTGCTCGCGGGTGAGGCCAAGCACATCGTAACCGCGTCGACCGTCGTTGAAGACGGTAAGCACCTGCCATTCGTGCGGGTGGGTCTGCTCGCTGTGCACGTCACGGGCTGTAAAGGCAGCCACTCGCCGCGCCTGTGGTCGGACGCCATAGACGAAATTGCGCGTGTTTTCCGATACGGCCATGAGGGCGACGCCGCCATCTTCCTGATCCTGCACCGTCGCTTGCACGCCGCGCTTCTTCAGCTCGCTTGCGACTTCCTGCAGACCGGGGCGGGCTACGTTTTCAATGAAGCGCAGCGCGTCGGCCTTGCGCGGAGAGAACAGGATGGTCGCAAGGCGGTGCCGCCAGGACACCTCCGGCCCCGGATAAGCATACGGGCCACGGTTGGTCTGGCGCGCGAGGTCGGCCCGCATGCCGCGCACCAGGCCCAGTACAAGGAAGATCATGATGACCGTAAAGGGCAGCGCGCTGGCCAGCGTGACGGTCTGCAGAGCAGACAGCCCGCCCGCCAGCAGCAGCAACGCAGCGGTTACCCCTTCCAGTGAACACCAGTAGATGCGCTGCCATACGGGTGCATCTTCCGTGCCTCCCGCCGCCAGGGTATCGATGACGAGCGAGCCGGAATCCGCCGAAGTTACGAAGAAAATGGCTACCAGGGCGATCGCCAGGGCCGATGTGAGCGGCGGCCAGGGCAGGTATTCCAGGAACTCGAACAGGGCGATCGAGGCATCCGTTGCGGCGGCCTTGGAGAGGGAACCATCGGCGATGCGCATATCGATGTAGATGGCGGTGTTGCCGAACACCGTCATCCACAGGAAGGTGAAGAACGTCGGTACCAGCAGCACGCCGAAGATGAACTCGCGCACGGTGCGGCCGCGGGAGATGCGCGCGATGAACATGCCCACGAACGGCGACCATGAAATCCACCAGGCCCAGTAGAAGAGGGTCCACGACTTCATCCAGTCCTGGGTGCGGAAAGCCTGGGTGGTGAAGGCGCGCGCAAAGAAGTCGTCGAAATAGGCTCCGATGTTCTGCACGAATGCGTTCAGGATGAACACGGTTGGGCCCGCCGCCAGCACGAACAACATCAGCGTGACGGCCAGAATCAGGTTGCCTTCCGAAAGCCGGCGGATGCCGACGTCGAGTCCGCTCACCACGGAGGCCGTGGCCAGGGCCGTAATGAGTGCGATGAGTACGATCTGTACCCACGCCGCCTGGGGCATGCCGGTAAGGTAAGCCAGGCCCGCGTTCATCTGCAGCACGCCCAGACCCATGGACGTGGCAATGCCGAACAGGGTGCCGCAAATGGCGAAGATGTCGACCGCATCGCCCAGCCAGCCGTTGATGCGCTTCCCAAGCAGGGGGTACAGGCCGGAGCGCACGGTGAGCGGCAGGTTGTACCGAAAACAGAAATACGCCAGGGACAGGCCCACCACGGCATATACCGCCCACGCATGAAAGCCCCAGTGAAAGAACGTGATGACCTGCGATTCGCGCGCGGCGGCAACCGAGTAGGGTTGCGCCGATACCGGGGCGGAGTAATGCTGCAGTGGCTCGGCAACGGCGAAGAACATCAGTCCGATGCCCATGCCCGCCGCGAACAGCATGGCCAGCCACGTGAGGTAGGGATAGTCGGGTTCGGCATCGTCCGGCCCGAGTTTCAGATTTCCGTACCGGCTGAGTGCGATGAACAATACGGCAAACAGGAACAGGGCCACCGCCAGGATGTAGAACCAGCCGAAATTGTGCGTGACCGCTTCCTGCAGGGCGTTGAATATGACTTGCGCGTCGCGTGGAAAGACGATGCCGATCAGCAGGAAAACCGCAACGATCAGCGACGAGCCCAAGAATACGCGAGGATGGATGGTGGAACGGATTCGGGTCTGCAAGCTGGGCCTCCGGTCGGGTGGTGTGAGAACGGGGGGGGTGCGCCGTGCCATTGACTGCAGCACAACCGGCGTACACTAGTACCTTGCCGCGAGCCCGCGGTTTCGTGGGGCGGGCGCGTTGGCCTTTGTTTCGATTAGTATAATTTCGCGATCAGCACCGCTAGGCGGCCGGTTCGTTACTTGACAGTCTGGAAGCATCTTGAGTCTGCCTTCTTTACTTGCGCCCATCGCGAGCGACATGCAAGCGCTCGACGCAGTGATCCGCTCCCGGCTCACTTCCGACGTCGTACTCATCCGTACGATCGGCGAGTACATCATCCAGGGTGGCGGCAAGCGCATGCGGCCTGCGTTGCTCATGCTCATGGCGCGTGCCCTCGGTTACGAGGGGCCCTGGCACCATCAGCTTGCCGCGGTGGTCGAGTTCATCCACACCGCTACGCTACTGCACGACGACGTTGTTGATGAGTCCGAACTGCGTCGCGGGCGGCAGACCGCGAATGCCATCTTCGGGAACGCGGCGAGCGTGCTGGTGGGCGACTTCCTGTATTCGCGCACCTTCCAGATGATGGTGGAAACCGGCGACATGGGGATCATGCGCGTACTGGCCGATGCCACCAACGTCATCGCAGAAGGCGAAGTGCTGCAGCTGCTCAATGTACACGATCCCGACGTAACGGAAGAGCGCTACATGCAGGTGGTGCGCTACAAGACCGCGCGCCTGTTCGAGGCAGCCGCCCAGGTGGGTGCCATGCTGGCGCAGCCGGGTGAGCGGCTCATCGAGGCCGCTGCCGAATACGGGCGGCGCGTAGGGACGGCCTTCCAGCTTATTGATGACGTGCTCGACTACAACGGCGATGTCGACGAGCTGGGCAAGAACGTGGGTGACGACCTGCGCGAAGGCAAGGCTACCCTGCCGCTCATCCGGGTGATGCAGGTTGGCTCCGACGACCAGCGCCGTCTGGTGCGCGCCGCCATCGAAAACGGTCATGGCGATTTCAACGCGGTTGCCGCGGCCATCGCCCAGACCGACGCCCTTGATCACACCCGTGCAGCTGCGCGCCGCGAAGCGCAGGCCGCCGCTGACGCCATCCGCGAATTCCCCGATTCGGTTTTCAAACAGGCTATGCTCGAATTCTGCAAGTTTGCTGTCGAGCGCGCACATTGAGTACCCTTGCCGGGTAGCCTGGTCCGCGGGACGGGCTATGTGCCGCGCGTGAGTGCCTGCAGAGGAGCTGTCTGAATGAGCAACGTCCGCAATCCGGTGGAGGGCATGGCTGCCGTTACCCCGACCGTTCGCAAGCCGCTGGATGGCTTTGCCGTTACCCTGATGGTTACCCTGTGCCTCATCTGGGGCCTGCAGCAGGTGGCGATCAAGGTCGCCGCGCCGTCGGTCGCTCCCGTCATGCAGATCGCCATTCGCTCGGGTATCGCCGCAGTCATGGTGGCGTTGTTCATGTTGGCGCGCAACATCCCCATCTTCAACCGCGACCGTACTCTCTGGCCCGGGCTCGCCGCCGGTGCGCTTTTCGCGCTCGAATTCATGCTGATTGCGCTGGGTCTGGGATACACCACCGCCTCGCACATGTCGGTATTCCTGTACACCCAGCCCATCTTCACCACGCTGGGCCTGCACATCTTCGTGCCGGGTGAGCGGATGGGTCGACTGCAATGGGTCGGCGTTTTCGTAGCCTTTCTGGGTGTCGTGGTCGCCTTCTCTCACGGATTCATCGTTGCGGAAGGCGAGTATCCCTACATGTGGGTGGGCGACATCCTGGGTACGGTAGCCGGGTTCCTGTGGGGCATGACGACAGTAGTCATCCGCTCGACGACGCTTTCCGAGATCGAGCCCACCAAGACACTGCTGTACCAGCTGGTGGTTGCCAGCGTAGGCATCTTCGCCCTCGCGTGGTACATGGGTGTTGCCACCATCCATTCCATGACCGCGCTCGCCTGGGCCAGCATGACCTACCAGGTGTTGGTCGTGGGTTTCTTCAGCCTGATGGCCTGGTTCTGGCTGCTGCGACGTTACCTGGCGTCGCGCATGTCGGTGTTCACCTTTCTTACGCCGGTGTTCGGCGTGTTCTTCGGGGTGTGGCTGCTCGATGAGCCCCTGACTCTGGCGTTCATCGTCGGGTCCCTGCTCATTCTGATCGGCATCGTCCTGGTCAATCTGCCACGTCGCAGGTGAAAGACACGGCATGGGTGTAGAGAATGCGGTACTGGTCGAGCTGGTCGCCGTGGTCGTGGCGGTAACCGACAACGAGCCGCGCGTACTCACGACCAACCAGGGCGATAGCCTGCCCGCGGGGCCATTCGAGCAGCAGCACCGCTCACTGCAGACGGGACTGCGCGCCTGGGTGGAGGAACAGACCCATCATCCCCTGGGCTATGTCGAGCAACTGTATACGTTCGCCGACAAGGATCGCGTGGATGAGTCGGGCACCGCAAGCCGCGTCATGTCCATCAGCTACCTCGCGCTCACGCGCGAAGCGGTGGCCGATTCGTCTGCCGGTGTTGACTGGCGCAGTTGGTATCGCTACTTCCCTTGGGAAGACCGGCGTGGCAGCGATGTCCGCGGCGTATCCGCGGCAGAAGACATGATCCGGGACACCATCGTGCCCGCCCTGCGGCGCTGGGCAGGCAGCGCTGGCAGCCATGAAGAGCTGGCGCAGCGCGAGCAGCGGGTGGCCATTACGTTCGGGCTCGATGGCCATCCCTGGAACGAGGACCTGGTCCTGCAGCGCTACGAACTGCTCTATGAGGCGGGCCTGGTGCCTGAAGCGCTGCGCACGCGGCGTCAGCGGGCGGGGGCGTCCGGGCGCGACGCGCTCGACGTCGGTGTGCACCTCCCGATTCCGGGCTCGCCCATGCGCTACGACCACCGTCGCATCCTGGCAACTGGCATTGCCCGCCTGCGGGCGAAGATCAAGTATCGGCCGGTCGTGTTCGAGCTCATGCCCGAGGCGGGGTTCACCTTCCTCCAACTGCAACAGACTGTCGAGGCGCTGGCTGGCCGGAACCTGCACAAGCAGAACTTTCGCCGGCTCATCGAGCAACAGGAGCTCGTGGAAGAAACCGGGGAAGTTCTTGCCGGTCGTGCCGGACGGCCAGCGCGGCTGCTTCGGTTCAAGCGGGGCGTGATGCAGGAGCGCGCCATTGCCGGTACCAAGCTGCCGCTTGCCCGGTCGCTGTAAGCGGCCAGCCCACGCGGGTTGCCGGTCCCTGATTCACATCTGTCCGTTTGCGTGTTAGCGTTCTTTTCCCGGTTCTTCAAACCAGACCTGCAGGTGGCCCGTCATGGAGTACACGTCGGTTGTGACCCTCTTGAATGCAACGCGCAAGCTGGGCAGAACGCTCGATGATCACGTGCGTACGGAATCCGAGCGCTTGTGGGCCCAGGCCAGGCGGCAGTCGCCGGCCGGGGCACAGTGCGCCTTCGACCTTGCCTACGGACCCCATGGTCGCCACCGCCTGGATGTCTATTACTCGCCGCGGCAGCAGGAGGCACCGGTGCTGGTGTTCGTGCATGGTGGTGGCTTCACCGGTGGCGACAAGCGCAAACCGGGCGGATACACCTACCAGAATCTTGGCACTTGGGCCGTCAGCCAGGGCATGGTCGCGGTCAACATCACCTACCGGCTGGCGCCCGAAGCACAATGGCCGGAAGCGGCCAACGATATTGCGGCGGCGTTGCGCTGGGTCATCGAGAACATCGCTGACTTCGGGGGCAATCCGAATGCCATCGTGCTCATGGGGCACTCGGCGGGCGCTGCGCATGTGGCGGATTTCCTCGCCATCACCCATCAGCGGGGCAAGTCCGTGCCTGAGGTGCGCGGTGCCATTCTGGTGTCGGGGTTGTACGACATCGTATCGGCGGGGCTGCGCGAATCGGTGCAGGCCTACTATGGCAGCGACATCCGTCTGCACCAGGAGCGGTCGTCCCTGCACGGCCTGGCGGGCTGCAGCATTCCCCTGCTTTTGGTGGTGGCCGAGAACGAGCCGGCACTGTTTCACTCGCAGGCGTTGCACCTTGCCATGTCGGTGGTGAACCGGAGGGGTGTCATGCCCATGTTTCTGGTGCTCGACGACCACAATCACTTTTCGGAGATGCATCACCTGGGCTCGGAGGATACGCGTCTTGCGGAAAACGTCGCGCGCTTTGTGGTGCGCGTGTCGGGTGTCGGCCATGCAGCTGGCGGCCGGCAGCCGGCGACGGACGGAGCAGGGGTCTGAGTGCCGGGGTGCCGGCGGGTTGGTGGGCTTTAGCAAATGTGAAAATATGTGGTAGAATCTCTTCCTTTCCTTAGCCTTTGACAAGAAGGCTTGGGGTAGTCGGGGCGTAGCTCAGCCTGGTAGAGTACTGCGTTCGGGACGCAGGAGTCGGAGGTTCGAATCCTCTCGCCCCGACCAGGTTTTCGCAGCATCCTGTAGTTCGACGCAAGGCACGGTGAAAGCCGTGCTTTTTTCATTTGGGCCCCGCCCGCATTTCCATACACCAAATAGCGGAACCCGGAAGCCCTGACACACATGACCCACGCCGAGTTCATGCAGCTGGGTGGCGCGGAAAGTGTCGAGCAGATCATGTGGCAGGCGATGCGGGGCGAGACGCTGGAAGAGTTCCTGAATACGCGCCGCGTGCCCCGCGTTGGCGGGCGCCGGAACGGTGCCGTGGTGCCCTGGGCCGCCACCCTCCCGGCGCGGATCTGCTGCGGTGTATGCCGCGCGACACCGCTTTTGCAGGCCGGTCCGCGCCTGCAGGGCCGTGGGCCGGACGAGCAGGCCATGGCCCGGACACTTTGGGTGCCTCGTGCTTGCGGCCGTGGAGCAGGCTGCGTCAGATGATCAGTCCGACTCCGATGACGATGCCCGAGACCGCGAGGATGATGAGGCAAAAGCCCATGATGTCCTTGGCGCGCAGGCCGGCGATGGCAAGCGCCGGCAGGGCCCAGAACGGCTGGATCATGTTGGTCCAGGCATCACCCCAGGCCACCGCCATCGACACCTTGCCCAGATCGGCACCGATTTCCATCGCCGACTGAACCATGATCGGGCCCTGCACGGCCCACTGGCCGCCTCCCGAAGGCACGAAGACGTTCACCAGCCCCGCGCTCAGGAAAGAGAACAGAGGTAGCGTGTCGGCGGTCGATATCGAGACGAACCAGTTCGAGATGACCTGGGCAAGCCCTGAGTCGAGCATCATGCCCATGATGCCCGCATAGAACGGAAACTGGACGATGATGCCTGCCGAGCCACGGGCTGCGGCATCGACCGCCTTGAGCAGGCGTGACGGGCGTCCGTGCAGCAGGATTCCAAGCATGAGGAAGATGAAGTTCACGATATTGAGGTTCAGCCCCCCGTTCTTCGTGAGGAAGTAATACGCTGCGAAGACCAGACCCATGATGCCGATGGCGAGTGACAGCAGCAGGCTGTTTTCGAGTTTCTCCGCGGGCGTTTCGTGTGGTGAGCGCGCCGCCTCGGGTTCATCGGCCAATCGGGCGGGGTCGACCGTGACCGCCTGGCCGTCGCCCGGCATCATCAGCCGGTTGACCAGGGGCACCACGATGAACAGCGCCACGATGATGCCCAGGTTGTAGGCTGAGAAGATGGTCTCGCTGGTCGGGATGAGCCCCATTCTGTCCGCCAGGAAGTGACCCGGCGTAGCAATGGTGAGCGGCACGGACCCGGATAGACCGCCGTGCCATACGAGGAAGCCGGAGTACGCGCTGGCGATGAGCAGCCGGTAGTCGACGGATGGCACCTGCCGCGCGATCTGCCTGGCAGCCATCGCGCCAATGACCAGCCCGAAACCCCAGTTGATCCAGCTCGCGATCAGGCCGATGAGGGTAACGCCCACGATGGCCTGGCCCGGCGTGTGCATGAGCCGGGCCGCAGCCTCGAGAATGCGCCGGAACAGCGCGGTCGTGGCGAGCACCCAGCCCGTAACCAGGATCAGCACCATCTGCATGGTAAAGCTGAGCAGGTTCCAGAAGCCGGAGCCCCAGTGATCGATCATCTGCATCGGAGTGTTGCCGATGAGCAGCCCGGCAACGAAGGTGATGAGCGTGAGGATGACGACCAGGACGTATGGGTCGGGCAACCAGCGCTCCACCAGATGCACCGACGCCATGGTGATTCTCTTGAACACGATCGGGCCTCCTTGCATGTTGATCTTGTTGCTGCGGGATGCATGCTGGCGGGCGCTGCAGCATATTGCAGAGCGCGCATCAGGGGCACCC
>CALAGD010000076.1 GCA_937891425.1 uncultured Pigmentiphaga sp. | reverse complement strand
GCCGTACGCACGCATGCGCGTGCGTACGAGCAGGTACATGGATCGGATGGATCAGAAATCCATGCCGCCCATGCCACCCATGCCAGCAGCACCAGGACCGGCGTTGGCGGGCTTGTCTTCAACCAGCTCGGCCACGGCGGCTTCGGTAGTGAGGATCAGGCTGGCAACCGATGCGGCGTTCTGCAGGGCGGTGCGGGTGACCTTGGTGGGATCAAGCACGCCTTGTTCGACCAGGTCACCGTATTCACCGGTAGCGGCGTTGTAACCGAAGTTGCCTTCGCCTGCGGCCACCTTGGCGACCACGACGCTGGCTTCCTCACCAGCGTTGGAGACGATGGTGCGCAGGGGCTCTTCAACTGCGCGCAGCACCAGCTTGATGCCGGCGTCCTGATCGGCGTTGTCGCCCTTGACCTTCTCGATCGCGGCCTTGGCACGCAGCAGCGCTACACCACCACCAGGAACGATGCCTTCTTCAACGGCAGCGCGGGTGGCGTGCAGGGCGTCTTCGACGCGGGCCTTCTTCTCCTTCATTTCGGTTTCGGTGGCGGCACCCACGCGGATCACCGCCACACCGCCGGCCAGCTTGGCGACGCGCTCTTGCAGCTTCTCACGGTCGTAGTCGGACGTGGCTTCTTCGATCTGGACGCGGATCTGCTTGACGCGGGCCTCAATGGCCTTGGGATCGCCAGCACCATCGATGATGGTGGTGTTCTCCTTGGCAACTTCGATGCGCTTGGCCTGACCCAGCTCTTGCAGGGTAGCCTTCTCGAGGGTGAGGCCGGTTTCTTCGGAGATGACGGTACCACCGGTGAGGATGGCGATGTCTTCCAGCATGGCCTTGCGGCGATCGCCGAACCCAGGAGCCTTCACCGCGGCGGTGCGGAGGATGCCGCGAATGTTGTTGACCACGAGAGTGGCCAGCGCTTCGCCTTCGACGTCTTCAGCAATGATGAGCAGGGGCTTGCCGGCCTTGGCGACTTGCTCCAGCACCGGGAGCAGGTCGCGGATGTTGCTGATCTTCTTGTCGTGGATCAGGACGTACGGATCGTCGAGGACGGCGACCTGCTTGTCGGGGTTGTTGATGAAGTAGGGCGACAGGTAGCCGCGGTCGAACTGCATGCCTTCGACGACATCCAGCTCGTTTTCAAGCGACTTGCCGTCTTCGACGGTGATGACGCCTTCCTTGCCGACCTTGTCCATGGCATCGGCGATGATCTGGCCGATGGAGGCGTCGCTGTTCGCGGAGATGGCGCCAACCTGGGCAATTTCCTTGCTGGTGGTGCAGGGGCGCGAGATGCGGCGCAGCTCTTCAACCGCTGCAGCAACGGCCTTGTCGATGCCGCGCTTGAGGTCCATGGGGTTGATGCCGGCGGCCACGTACTTCATGCCTTCGACGACGATGGCCTGGGCCAGCACGGTAGCGGTAGTGGTGCCGTCACCGGCGTTATCGCTGGTCTTGGAAGCAACTTCCTTGACCAGTTGCGCGCCCATGTTCTCGAACTTGTCCTTCAGTTCGATTTCCTTGGCAACCGAAACGCCGTCTTTGGTGACGGTGGGCGAACCGAACGAGCGCTCGAGCACGACGTTACGGCCTCTGGGGCCCAGCGTGGTCTTGACGGCGTTGGCCAGGATGTTCACGCCGCGAACGATGCGAGCGCGAGAGTCGTCGCCGAAATGGACAATTTTTGCAGCCATGTGATATTCCTTGATTGGTGAACTTGATGTGGGGTCTGACCAGTGCAGGTGCGCGGTTCACCCGGTATGGGGAACGCAGCCGGACAGCCTGCGCGCTTACTGGATGACCGCCAGAATTTCGTCTTCGCGGATGACCAGTACTTCCTCGCCGTCGACCTTGACGGTTTGGCCGGCATATTTGCCGAACAATACCTTGTCGCCGACTTTCACATCCATGGGAAGCAGCTTGCCGTCTTCGGTACGCTTGCCGGGTCCGACGGCAATGACTTCGCCCTGATCGGGTTTTTCGGCAGCGCTGTCTGGAATGACGATGCCGGACGCGGTTTTGCGCTCGTTGTCCAGGCGCTTGACGATCACACGATCATGCAAAGGACGGAGGGCCATAAAGACTCCTGTTACTGGTTGAGAGATGAAAGGAAATTGTTGGATAACTTGTTGTTGGTAAGCGAACGGTGCTGGCACGCAAAAAAGAACGAAAGAAGCCGGTACGGCAAAGAGGCGTGCAAGCGGAAGTGTCGCCACCGGATGCGAGGGCTGTTAGCACTCGCCCCTGCTGAGTGCTAATTATAGGGATGACCCTGCGGTGTTTCAAGGGCAGGCGCCTGCGCGCCGGCAAACACGTGAATGTCGTCGGGTGGGGAGGAGGCGTGACGCGAGCGGGACGCCTGTGCGGCGGAGTTGATGGCCCGCCGGCTGCACGTCGCAGCATACACCAACTGACAGACAGCTTTCGGGTGCGCGGAACACCGGTGGACCGCGGCCGCATCCGGGCGGCGTGGACAGGCTGGCCAAAGTACAATGGCGCTTGTTTGTCTGTCTCTCCATCGAGCCCGCCGTGTCAACTATTCTCCGCTTGTCCGGTTCTGTTGCCTTGTCGCCGTTTCGTCGCGAGCGTCTGCTTGCTCGCGTACGGGAAACGGGCGCGCCCATTGCCGACATTCATGCCACCTATGTGCATTTCGTACATGTGAACAGGCCGCTGGATTCCCAGGAACAGGAGCGGCTGGAAGCGCTGCTGCGCTACGGCGCGCCGGCCGGCAGCCAGCCGGAAGGCCTGAGCCTGCTGGTAGTGCCGCGGCTGGGCACGATTTCTCCCTGGGCCAGCAAGGCGACCGACATCGCCCACAACTGCGGGCTCGAGGCGGTACACCGCATCGAGCGCGCGGTGCGCTACACGCTGGTGCCACAACGTGGCTTGCTGGGTGGTGCCAGGTCGATCCCCGAGCATCTGCTGGGGGCGATTGCAGCGCGGCTGCATGACCGCATGACGGAGACGGTGGTCGACGATGTCTTCGATGGGGCTGCACTGTTTGCCGATTTGCCGCCCAAGCCGCTGACCACGGTGCCTGTGCTGGCGCAGGGCAGGGAAGCACTCGAATCGGCCAACGTCCAGTTCGGCCTGGCCCTGTCGGAAGACGAGATCGACTATCTGGTGGGCGCGTTCACCTCGCTGGAGCGCGACCCCACTGATGTCGAGCTCATCATGTTCGCGCAGGCCAACAGCGAACATTGCCGGCACAAGATCTTCAATGCGCGCTGGGTCATCGACGGTCAGCCGCAGGACGTTTCCCTGTTCGACATGATTCGTGCCACGCACAAGGCACAGCCGCTGGGCACAGTGGTGGCGTATGCCGATAATGCGGCCATCATGGAAGGGTGCGAAGCCGAGCGTTTCCATCCCGAGCCTGGCGGGCATGAATACCTGCGCCGGCGTGCCAATGTACACATCACGATGAAGGTGGAAACCCACAACCATCCCACAGCCATTGCCCCGTTCCCGGGAGCGGCCACGGGGGCAGGTGGCGAGATTCGTGATGAAGGCGCCACAGGACGCGGCGCACGCCCAAAGGCCGGGTTGACGGGGTTTACGGTCTCGCATTTGCGGCTGCCTGACGCACCCCGTCCCTGGGAGGTCGATCACCACGGCATGCCCGACCGCATTGCATCACCGCTCGACATCATGATCGAAGGTCCCATCGGGGGCGCGGCCTTCAACAATGAATTCGGCCGCGCCAACGTGCTGGGATACTTCCGCAGTTTCGAGCAGACCGCGGGCGATGTGCGCTGGGGCTACCACAAGCCGATCATGATTGCGGGCGGCATGGGCAGTATCGACGCCGACCAGACCCACAAGAAGCCGCTTCCGCCGGGAGCCCTGCTCATCCAGCTGGGCGGGCCGGGCATGCGTATCGGCATGGGCGGGGGGGCTGCCTCCAGCATGGGTGTGGGCAGCAACACGGCCGAGCTCGATTTCGATTCGGTCCAGCGTGGCAATCCCGAGATGCAGCGTCGTGCTCAGGAAGTCATCGACCGCTGCTGGCAACTCGGGGCGGACAACCCTATTCTGTCCATCCACGACGTGGGCGCGGGCGGTCTGTCGAATGCATTTCCCGAACTGGTAAACGATGCCGGTCGGGGAGCCACGTTCGACCTGAAAGAAGTACACGTGGAAGAGTCGGGCATGTCTCCCGCCGAGATCTGGTCGAACGAATCGCAGGAGCGCTATGTCCTGGCCATCCTGCCCGACGACCTCGACCGGTTTGCCGCGATCGCAGCGCGTGAGCGCTGCCCGTTCGCAGTGGTGGGCGTGGCCACGGAGGATCGCCAGCTGCGCGTGGTCGATGGCGAAGGACTCGATCCATTGCCGGGTGTGCGCCTGGAAGGGACACCGCCTCGACCAGTCGACCTTCCCATCGACGTCATCCTGGGCAAACCGCCCCGGATGGAGCGCGACGTGGCCAGGAAGGATGCTTATCGGCAGGCGCTTGACGTCGTCGGACGCGAACTCGACGAGCTGGTCCTGAATGTGCTGCGTCATCCCACCGTAGCCAACAAGTCGTTCCTCGTGACCATCGGCGACCGTACCGTGGGCGGACTTACCTCGCGTGACCAGATGGTCGGCCCGTGGCAGGTTCCGGTGGCCGACTGTGCTGTTACCCTGGCCGACTACACGGGATTCCGTGGAGAGGCCATGGCCATGGGCGAGCGCACGCCGTTGGCGATCCTGGATGCTCCGGCGTCCGGCCGCATGGCCGTGGCCGAAGCCATCACCAACCTCATGGCCGCCCCGGTAGCATCGCTCGCGCGTGTCAAGTTGTCGGCGAACTGGATGGCCGCATGCGGCGAACCCGGACAGGACGCCGCCCTGTTTGATACCGTGAGAGCAGTCAGCGAGTTCTGTCAGGCCATCGGAGTGTCGATTCCGGTGGGGAAGGATTCGCTCTCAATGAAGACCGTATGGGAGCAGGATGGCACCCGGCGCACCGTCCTGTCACCCGTGTCGCTCGTCGTCACAGCCTTCGCGCCCATTGATGACGTGCGCCGCACGCTGACGCCCCAGCTGCGCACCGACGCTGGTGACACGGTACTCATCCTGGTCGACCTGGGCGGGGGCCGGCATCGCCTGGGTGCGTCGGTGCTTGCCCAAGTGCTGGGTCAGGTGGGCGATGCGGTACCCGATATCGACGATCCGGAACTGCTCAAGCGGGCGTTTGCCGCGTTGCGCAGCCTGACCGAGAGGGGTCTGGTCCTGGCCTATCACGACCGTTCCGATGGCGGCCTGCTGGCCACCGTATGCGAAATGGCGTTTGCCGGGCATGTGGGCGTGTCCATCAACGTTGACATGCTGACCTTCGACGAGCATGTCGCTGACTGGGGCGATTACAAGATTCGCCCCGAACAGGTTGCAGTGCAGCGCCAGGAAGCCATCATCCGTGCGCTGTTCGCTGAAGAAGCGGGCATGGTCGTACAGGTGCCGGCGACGCAACGCGACACGGTGCTGGGCATCCTGCGCGAAGCAGGCCTGTCCCGACATTCCCACGTCATCGGCAGTCTGAACACGCGTGATCTGGTCGAAGTGTATTGCGATGGACGGTGTGTCTGGTCGCGCCCGCGCGCCGAGCTGGGCCGTGCCTGGAGCGAGGTCAGCCATCAGATTGCCCGCATGCGTGACAACCCCGCATGTGCCGACAGCGAGTTCGATCGCTGGCTGGATACGAATGATCCGGGGCTTTCCGCACATGTGGAGTTCGATCCGCAGGAGGACATCGCGGCACCGTACATTGCAACCGGAGTGCGTCCGCGCATCGCGGTCCTGCGCGAGCAAGGTTGCAACAGTCATGTAGAAATGGCCCATGCGTTCGACCTGGCAGGGTTCTCTGCATGGGACGTGCACATGACCGACCTGCTCAGTGGATCACTCCGTCTCGACCAGTTCCACGGGCTGGTGGCGGTTGGTGGATTCAGCTATGGCGACGTGCTCGGGGCAGGCGAGGGGTGGGCGCGCACCATCCGGTTCAACCAGCGGCTATCGGATGCCTTTGCCGCCTGGTTCGGGCGCGATGACACGTTCGCTCTGGGGGTGTGCAATGGCTGCCAGATGCTGGCTGCGCTGGCACCCATGATTCCTGGGGCCGAAGACTGGCCAATGTTCACGCGCAACCGTTCCGAACAGTTCGAGGCACGTCTGTCGCAGGTCACCATTCCCGAGTCACCGTCGATTTTCTTCGCCGGCATGGCGGGCTCGCGCATGCCCATCGTGGTGTCGCACGGCGAGGGGCAAGCCAATTTCGAACGCCAGGGCAATGCCGGGCGAGTGAAGATTGCCATGCAGTACGTCGACAACTATGGCAATGTCACGGAACAGTATCCGGCGAACCCGAACGGCGGGCCGAACGGCATTGCGGGTGTGACCACGCCCGACGGGCGGGTTACCGTGCTCATGCCGCACCCCGAACGCAGCATCCGGCGCGTGCAGCTGTCGTGGGCGCCCGAGCGCTGGGGCCCGGCTGACTCCGGTGGCGAACATACGCCATGGCTCCGGATGTTCCGCAATGCGCGCGTCTGGCTGGGCTAGGAAAGCATCGGCGATGAAAAAAGGGTCCGGATTGCCGGACCCTTTTCATTGGCTCAATGACGGGCCTGTAGTGTCAGTTGGCCTTCTTCTCGAGCTTGGCGTCAGCGTCAGCCGCCGCC
>CALAGD010000075.1 GCA_937891425.1 uncultured Pigmentiphaga sp. | reverse complement strand
AAATTGAAGTGGGCACCTATTCTTCAGGGACCGGCCCCGCGCCGCAAGGTGTGTTCGCCGGAAGCTTACTTTGCTCTTGCGGGTTTCATGCAAACGGCGCGAAGTACCGAAGACCAGTAACTGGCGCAGAGGGGGATTCATACAAACCCCTGTAAGCCGCGCAAACAAACGATATAAAGAAATTCCGACGGCAGATACCGTCAAAACTACCGTCACCCCAAGCACCCTGTGCCCCAGTATGGGAAGCAACTCCCACTGGTTGTGACACCGATACCTCACGCCGTTACCACTCTAGCTCCACCCCCTAGGGTCCCCCCGTGGACTGAGCGAAGTGGGGTGTACCCCTCTGTCATGGGTCTCGTAAATATAGCCCCTAAAAAACCAGAAGTGCATTTTCGGCCATGTAGCCGCTTGTACCCCAGGTTACGTTCGCCAAAGGCTCCACCATTTTCGCGGCTTGGCCTGTTTAGCGGTCGGGGTCCGCCCCCAGCTTCTATGCTCGACAGTAGTAATGTGGATCATCCCCCGGTACCGCAGACCATCTGCTTGCTCACATTCGATCTCATTCATCCCTCCTATGGGGGTGCGCAAAAATCGCCAACGTACGACCTTTGGCCCCGCAAGGGGGGCAGTTTGCCACTCACCTACCGTCGTCTGTACATCCTCAACGGGGGCGGGCGAGGGGTCAATAGCGAATTTTGTGCGAGCATACGTTGGTTGGTCATACTTGGCCCACTTATCCATGTCGCCTCCCCAACCTAGCCTACTCGAACCCACAGAGACGACGATCTACCGAAACCTCTGCAATGAAATTCCCATATCTGTCCGAATAGTGAAAT
Source organism: uncultured Pigmentiphaga sp. (assembly GCA_937891425.1). Classification (GTDB taxonomy): domain Bacteria; phylum Pseudomonadota; class Gammaproteobacteria; order Burkholderiales; family Burkholderiaceae_B; genus Verticiella. The sequence continues at coordinate 37,367 of CALAGD010000075.1, read as the reverse complement.
TGCGTGGCTTGTTTTTTTAACAACATTTCCATGGTGAACGGCGATCCACACATTTCCCTCGCTGATATTGCCGCCGTTTTATGCAGTCCTTAGCCCCGGGTTCAGGCAGCGATTTTATATTGACTCGCGTGCCAGCGCTCTTTGCGCTTGCCCTCGAAGCGGTAGTCGTAGCGCCAATACTTCCCCGCCGTATTGACCAGCAGGTACAGGCCGGTGCCATCGGCCAGCTTGTATGGCGTATCTCGGGGTTTTGCCTGCCGAACGGCGACATCGGTTAGCTTCATGACGGTATCTACCCATGACGGTACGTGGATACCGCCTAAACTACCGTCACCCTACCGTAGATGTCAATGGATGAGCGTGCGCGGCGATAGACGACAAAAAGCCCGCAGTGCCAGTAAGCATGCGGGCTTGGTAGGTGTTGCGAGACTTAGCTAGATGAATTCTTGGCGGACAGAGGGGGATTCGAACCCCCGATACGCTTGTCACGTATACACGCTTTCCAGGCGTGCGCCTTCGACCACTCGGCCATCTGTCCGGGTTGGCAGCAAACGGCGTTGCTGCAAAAACGTAAATTTTAGCAGACTGCGCGGAAGATTGCCCGTGCTCCCCGGCAAGACGCCGACCACGGAAGCAGCCTCCAAGCTGGGCATCTGTCAGACACGGTGCGATGGACCACAAAAAACAACGGCCGCGATTCGCGGCCGAATACCAGACACATTGATGGTGCACTGAGCGTCTCGCTTTGGGAGGGGGTGCGACCAGGTACTCCTCCAATACCCAGCCGCACCTGATTCCTCGATTTCTTATAAGTGCTGCTCAAAATGCGCCGTAGGCGTCTTGTTACCCATGCAGGGCCCGTCTCCTCCACTGCATGGTGTGCATTATGGCGTTGCAGCAAGATTTGTACACTAGGGAAATACCCTAAAAGGGACACCCTGCTGGGGCTGACAGGCCAAGCACAGAAACGCCGACGTCGCGGACACCCAGGAAAACGCCAGCACCGGGTTACAGAGCCTTCCCCAGTTGCTCCAGAATGGCCGGGTTCTCGAGCGTGGAGGTGTCTTGCGTAATTTCGGCACCCACCGCAACCTGGCGCAACAATCGGCGCATGATCTTGCCCGAGCGCGTCTTGGGAAGGTTCTCGCCGAAGCGGATCTCGCGCGGCTTGGCAATCGGGCCGATCTCGCGCGCTACCCAGTCGCGCAGCTGCCGCGCCAGTTTGGCTGCCTCGGCTTCATCAGCCGGGGCCTGCTTGGGTACCACGAACGCCACGATCGCTTCTCCTGTAACTTCGTCGGGCCGACCCACCACGGCCGCCTCGGCCACGGAAGGGTGCGCCACCAGCACTGATTCGACTTCCATGGTGCCGAGGCGGTGTCCGGACACGTTCAGCACGTCGTCCATGCGGCCCATGATCCAGAAATAGCCGTCACGGTCGACCAGGGCACTGTCGCCCGCAAGATAGACCTTGCCACCGAGCTCCGCCGGGAAGTACCCGTTGCAGAAGCGGTCGGGGTTGCCCCATACGTTGCGGATCATGGCAGGCCAGGGGCGGCGGATGACGAGCGAGCCTCCCTTGCCCGCATCCACATCTGCGCCCGTCTCGTCGACGACGGCAGCCTGGATGCCGGGCAACGGGAATGTGCATGAACCCGGCTTGAGCGGTGTCGCCCCCGGCAGCGGCGCGAGGATATGACCGCCGGTTTCCGTCTGCCACCAGGTATCGACGACGGGACAACGCCCACGACCGACGTTCTCGTAGTACCACACCCAGGCTTCGGGGTTGATCGGCTCTCCCACCGAGCCCAGCAGGCGCAGGCTGGAAAGATCGTAATGCTCCGGGTGATATTCAGGCGTTTCCTGTGCTGCCTTGATGAGCGAGCGAATGGCCGTGGGCGCGGTGTAGAAGATGCTGACCCGATGGCGCTGGATCATCTCCCAGAAACGGCCGCTGTTGGGATAGGTAGGCACCCCCTCGAAAATGACCTGGGTGGCACCGGTCGCCAGCGGCCCATACACAATGTAGGTATGACCCGTGATCCAGCCCACGTCGGCCGTACACCAGTAGACGTCGTCGTCCCGGATGTCGAATGTCCACTGCATGGTCAGCTTGGCCCACAACAGGTAGCCAGCCGACGCATGCTGGACGCCCTTCGGTTTGCCCGTGGACCCTGAGGTGTAAAGGATGAACAGAGGATGTTCGGCCTCCATCGGCTCGGCCTCGTGGTTGATCGGCTGACTCGCCACGAAATCGTGCCACCAGGTGTCGAGCACGTCGTTCCACCCAACCTGCCCGCCCGTGCGGCGATACACGATGACTTTGCGCACCCGCTCGCACCCGCCCGCAGCCAGCGCAGCGTCGACGGCAGGCTTCAGCGGGATGGACCGCCCCCCGCGGCGCTGCTCGTCGGCGGTGATGACGAGTACGGCTTCGCTGTCCACGATGCGTTCGTGCAGGCTCTTCGACGAGAAACCGCCGAACACGACCGAATGGGTAATTCCGAGCCGGGCGCATGCCTGCATCGCTACTACTGCTTCGATCGACATGGGCAGGTAGATGACGGCCCGATCTCCTTTTCTGAACCCCGCCGTGGTCAGGGCGTTGGCCAGCTGGCAGACGCGAGCATGCAGCTCGGCGTAGGTGACCCGAGTTACCTCGCCGTCATCGCTTTCGAAAATGATGGCGGTCTTGTCGGCGTTGCCGTTGGTCAGGTGAACGTCCAGGCAGTTCGCGGAAACGTTGAGTTCGCCGTCGTCGAACCAACGGTAGAACGGGGCGTTCGATTCATCCAGGACCTGCGTAAAGGGCTTATGCCACTGCAGCTGCTCGCGTGCATGACGCGCCCAGAAGCCTTCGAAATTGCGCTCCGCCTCGGCACACAGGGCACGGTACGCTTCCATGCTGTTGACCCGGGCGGAACAGGCGAACTGCTCGGGGGGAGGGAAAATCCGGTTTTCGACAAGAACGGAATGAATAGCTTTCGACATCGCGACGCCCCTTCTGAATGGTGTGGCCCGGGGAGCCGCAGCAGGTCGATCGCCCGTGCCGGCACCCGAATCCGTTTATTGTAGCGACGCGATGGTAGCTGCCTTCCTGAAGGCCTGACGGGACACGGACCCGTGCCGGTGACCCCGCACCGCAGGTCACTCGAGTGCAGCGATGCCTGCCCGCGCAATCTCCACATCTTCGTGCGACTTGACGCCGGAAACCCCCACGGCCCCGACGACATGGCCGTCCACGACGATGGGCACCCCACCCTCGAGCATCCCCTCCAGCACGGGCGCCGACAGGAAAGCAAAGCGACCGTTGTTGATCATGTCCTCGAAACCCTTGGACTCGCGACGACTGAGTGCTGCCGTGGATGCTTTCGCGGGCGCCATGGCAGCCGTGAACGCGGGCGCACCATCGAGGCGCAGCAGGCCCAGCAGATGCCCTCCGTCATCGACCACAGCGATGGAAACCGCCCACTGCCTGGACAGGGCATACGCCTCCGCAGCCGCGAGGATTTTCTTGACTTCCGCGATGGTGAGAACCGGCTTCATTTGCATGAGTGACTCCTTTGGTGAGCGACAGGCTCCGCGTAGTTTATAGCCCCCTTGCGCAGCACGCAGGTCCCCCAAACGGTAGCGCAGCGCTTCCACCCCGTTACATCTGAAAGCAATTGCCTGTAAGGTTTGCAAACTAAGGGTTTGATTTATTGACTTTTAAACCTTACTTCCGGTAAGGTTTGACTTGGTTTGTATCACAGGTTTGCGCTTCGTTTCAGCAGTGTAACCCTGCGGCTCGTTCCGCGTTCCTGTCAACCCCACCTCTGCGCCCACGCCATGCCTGTCATCCCGCCTTGGTCAGGATCTCTTTTTGCGCGATCCCGGTCGATCTGCATTCTGGTCCTTGTATCCAGCCTGTTCCTCAGCGGTTGCAGCACGCTCTCGTCCTCCACGGCCCAGCTGGACGACGCCTACGCCGATAACCGCGACCACGCAGACGAGCTCCACGAACTGATCACCAGTCTCGACATCCAGTGGTCGAACGGCAATCCGGGGTTGCAGGGCAATGCGCTTCCCGCTGCAGAGCGTTTCGTCTCCACGGCCCTCAGCCACGTAGGTACCCAGTACAAGTTTGGTGGCACTTCCCCCGAGTCGGGTTTCGACTGCAGCGGCCTGGTCTGGTTCGCCGCCCGCAAGTCGCTTGGGCTGGAAATGCCGCGCTCTTCGGCCGAACAGGCACGCTTTGGCCAAAGCGTGAAGCGCTCCGAACTGCGCAAGGGCGATCTGGTTTTCTTCAACACGCGCGGGCGGCGTTACTCTCACGTGGGCATTTATATCGGCAACGACCGCTTCGTGCACGCTCCCCGCAAAGGCGCTGCGGTGCGCGTCGAAAGCCTGTCCAGCCGCTACTGGACAAAGCGCTATAACGGGGCGCGCCGGTTTGTCGACCAGGTCGAACTGGCCTCCAACCAGTAACCGCCTTCCTCTTGCCGGCTTTTCACGTCATCGGGCGGGCGGCAGCGCCGCCGAGTCTTCGTGTACTGCAGGTTCTTGCTCACGCGCCAATGAAAAGGCACAGCACGCATGGCGTGCTGTGCCAGTCATGGGTACAGACGTGGGCCCCGTCGCAGCTTCTGGGCCCAGCGCAACATCAAATCATTCGAGCGGCTTGAAGCCGGTCTCCTCCACGGCCTGGCGCCACACGTCCGATTCTGCCTTCTGGATATCAACCAGCTCCTCGGGGGTGCTGCCCGCCGCGATCAGGCCAACGGCGGCGAAGCGCTTGATCACGTCTTCATTCTGCAATGCCTTCTGGAGGGCCGTATTCAAGCGTTGCACATCTTCCGGATTCATGCCCGCTGGACCGTACACAGCGTACCAGCCGTCAAGCACGTAATCGATGCCAACCTCTTTCAACGTAGGGAAGTCCGGCGTCAGGGGTGAACGTTTTTGTCCACTGGTTCCGATGACTTTCATGCGGCCGGCATTGACCATGTTGACCGCATCTGCCGTGGGCATGACACCGAGAGGAATCACGCCGGCTGCCACGTCATTGGCGGTGAGGGCCGAGCCCTTGTAGGGTACGCTGGTAAGCTTCACCCCCAGACGCGAACCGATGATCTCACCCGCAAAATGCGGGATAGTACCCAGCCCAGGCGTACCGAAGCTCGCCTTGCCCGGATTCTTCGTGGCCCATTCCTTCAGCTGTGCCCCGTTGGATACGGGAACGTCATTGCCAGCCACCAGGGCGTAATCCACGACGGCCACGCGTGAAATGGGCGTGAAATCCTTGTTGGGGTCGAAACCGAGATTGCTGAATATGTGCGGGAACAGCGTCATCGGCCCGTGCGGTACCAGCATGAGCGTGCGCCCATCGGGCTTCGCAGTCTGGGTTTGCCTGACGGCCAGGCGCCCGGCAGCACCCGTGCGGTTCTCGACGATGAAGTTTTCGCCCGTGATTTGCCGCAACTGTTCCGCCAGAATGCGCGCAGCGCTGTCGACCGACCCGCCCGGGGCGAAGCCCACCACAATGGTTGTAGGTGCACGATCCTGTGCAAATGCAGAGCCGACGACGCCTGCTGCCAGGACCAATCCCACCCCATACTTCATGAAATGGCGACGCAACATTGGTTCTCCGTAATCGTTTGTGGTTTCAGAAGGGCCGTACGGCGGACACCGCGGCCAGCCTCCCTATTCTACGGATCCAATGCCAGAATCAATATGCACTTGAGGGTTAACTACATAACCGGATCGGCATATCGCCGGTAGAGAACGGACGAGCAAGTGGCACCAGCCGGGCGGGCACTGGTGCCGAGGCCACTGGTTACCCCAGCATCACGCGTGGGCCCGGCCGGGGCCCATGCAGATGCGACACCGGCCGGAACGGATGGCCTCAACCTGCCAGCGGCTTGTAGCGGATGCGTCGCGGCCTGGCACCTTCTTCTCCCAGGCGCCGGATCTTGTCGGCCTCGTATTCCTGGTAGTTGCCGTCGAAGAACACGACCTGGGAATCGCCCTCGAACGCCAGGATATGCGTGGCGATGCGGTCGAGGAACCAGCGATCGTGGCTGATGACGAGTGCACTGCCCGCAAATTCGAGTAACGCCTCCTCAAGGGCACGCAGCGTTTCCACGTCGAGGTCGTTGGATGGCTCGTCGAGCAGCAGCACATTGGCGCCGATCGCAAGGGTGCGTGCCAGATGCAGACGACCGCGCTCGCCGCCCGAGAGCTGGCCGGCACGTTTGCTCTGATCCGATCCCTTGAAGTTGAAGCGACCGAGATAGGCCCGCGATGGCATTTCGAACTTGCCGATACTGAGAATGTCGGACCCGTTCGCGACGATGTCAAAAACCGTCTTGTCGGGATCCAGAGCATCGCGCGACTGGTCAACATAGGCCAGTTTTACCGTCGGCCCGACCTTGATGGTACCGCTGTCAGGCTGCTCCTGGCCCGCAATCATCCGGAACAGGGTGGACTTCCCCGCACCGTTGGGCCCGATGACCCCCACGATGGCGCCCGGCGGCACCCGGAAACTCAGGTTGTCGATGAGCAGGCGGTCTCCGTAGGCCTTGCTGACACCGTTGAACTCGATGACTTCGTTGCCGAGTCGCTCAGCCACCGGAATGAAGATTTCCTGAGTCTCGTTGCGCTTCTGGTATTCGTACGAGCTGAGCTCCTCAAACCGCGCCAGACGGGCCTTGGCCTTGGCCTGCCGCCCCTTCGGATTCTGGCGCACCCATTCGAGCTCCTTGCGAATGGTCTTCTGGCGTGCGCTTTCGGCGGCCTCCTCCTGTTTCAGGCGGGTTTCCTTCTGCTCCAGCCAGGAGCTGTAATTGCCCTTCCAGGGAATGCCATGGCCGCGATCGAGTTCGAGAATCCATTCCGCAGCGTTGTCGAGGAAGTAGCGGTCGTGCGTTACAGCCACCACGGTGCCGGGAAACTTCTGCAGGTACTGCTCGAGCCAATGCACGCTCTCTGCATCGAGGTGGTTGGTCGGCTCGTCGAGCAACAGCATGTCGGGCTTCGACAGCAGCAGGCGGCACAAGGCAACACGGCGCTTCTCACCGCCCGACAGATGCCCCACGATTGCGTCCCATGGCGGCAGCCGCAAGGCATCGGCCGCGATCTCGAGCTGGTGTTCGATGTCGCCACCATCCGCCTCAGCTGCGGCGACGATGGCCTCGAGCTGGGCCTGCTCGTTGGCCAGGGCATCGAAGTCGGCGTCGGGCTCGGCATACGCGGCGTATACTTCTTCCAGCCGCTTGCGCGCGGCAAACACTTCCCCCAGCCCCTCTTCCACCGCTTCGCGCACCGTATGTTCCGGATTGAGCTCGGGCTCCTGGGGCAGATAGCCGATGCGGATGCCTGGCATCGGCGTGGCCACTCCTTCGTGCTCGGTGTCGACCCCGGCCATGATGCGCAGGAGGGTCGACTTTCCTGCCCCATTCAACCCTAGTACACCAATCTTCGCGCCCGGGAAAAATGACAGCGAAATGTCGCGCAGAATCTGCCGTTTGGGCGGCACGACCTTGCCCACGCGCTGCATGGTGTAAACGTATTGAGCCATGACGCAAAAACTCCAGGCGTATGTATACGCAGTAAGCGATCAAACAAACTTCCGATTGTAGGACACCGTTACGCACGACCACCCCCTGGACGCCCGGTGCGCTGTTGAACCAGGATGCGGGCCCGGGGGCGGCGCGCCTGCTACCGGCCCGACCGCTTCAGCCGGACGTTCCCGCCGAAAGGGCGGCGATGGCGGTCTCGGCCAGTTCGGCTACGCGTGGACTGGTCTCCAGGTTACCGGCCCGCAGTTCGCCCAGCGTGAACCAGCGCGCTTCGGTAGCGTCGTCTCCGGCTACCGGCTCGCCTGCAATCCAGCGGCAAAGAACCACCACCAGCACATAGTGATGATGTACTTCCCGGTCGGCTGCACTCCGGATGACGTCGAGCGCATCGAATACGCGTACCACTTCCGCCTGCACGCCGGTTTCTTCGTGCAACTCGCGCAGGGCGGCGGCCAGGATGGGCTCACCCCATTCGATTTTGCCGCCGGGCAACCCCCAGCGTCCGGGATCAGGCTTGCTGCCCCTCCGCACGAGCAGGACCTGGTCGCCTCGCACCACGAGGGCGAGTGCTGCGGGGATGGGATGCACCGGTGTCGACAGGTCAGGCGTACAGGCCATACAGAACTCGGAACGGGCACACTGAAGGCTGGCGGCGCTTCCTGGTCAGTTGCAGGAGCGCAGCGCTAACCTATTTGCCAATGCAGAAACGCGAAAAGATTGCCCCCAACAGATCGTCGCTGGTGAACTCCCCCGTGATTTCACAAAGATGCTGGTGAGCAAGGCGCAATTCTTCGGCGAACAGATCCAGTACGCGATCGTCCTGCGCCGCGTGTTCCGCCGCCGCATCGAGTGCGCTGGCGGCAGCGTCCAGGGCAGCAAGGTGCCTTTCCCGGGCAAGCCACGGCGACTCGACCGTGGGGTTCCAGCCCACGATGCGCAGCAACGCGGCGCGCAAGTCGGCGAGCCCTTCCCCGGTTAACGCTGAAACCGCCACGACCCCATCTTGCGTCGCGGGACGCTGCGGCAGCAGGTCGATCTTGTTGAGTACCGTCAGCACGGGAGTATTGCGGGGCAGGCGGGCGGCAATCGCTTCGTCGAGTTCCAGCTCGTCGGCGGGGGCAGTCGCATCGCGCAGGTGCAGGATGACGTCTGCACGCTCGATCTCCTGCCAGCTGCGCTCGATTCCGATGCGTTCTACCGTGTCATCGGTGTCACGCAGCCCGGCAGTGTCCACGATATGCAGCGGAACGCCATCAATGCTGAGCTCCTGCACGACCTTGTCGCGGGTGGTGCCCGCGATCGGGGTCACGATGGCGGCTTCATACCCGGCCAGCGCATTCAGCAGGCTCGATTTGCCCACGTTCGGGCGTCCGGCCAGAACGACATGCAAGCCTTCACGCAGGATGGCCCCCTGCCTGGCCTGTTCCCGGATCGCCCGCAGGTCGCGGCGTATGCCCTCGAGCGTTTCGCGCGCCTGGTACTTTTCGAGGAAGTCGATTTCTTCCTCGGGGAAGTCGAGAGTGGCCTCGACCAGCAGGCGCAGTTGCACAATGCGTTCCCCCAGCGCAATCACCTGGCGCGAGAACGCGCCCTGCATCGACTTTACTGCGCCCCTCGCCGCCGCACTCGTCGCCGCGTCGATGAGATCGGCCACCGCCTCGGCCTGCGCGAGATCCATGCGCTGGTTCAGAAACGCGCGTTGGGTGAACTCCCCCGGCTGGGCGAGTCGCATGCCGATCTCGCGCCCCGCCTCGAGGCAGCGTGCCAGCAGGGTACGCAGCACCACGGGCCCGCCATGCCCCTGCAGCTCGAGCACATGTTCACCCGTATACGAGTTGGGCGCAGGGAAGTACAGCGCCAGGCCTTCGTCGATGACGTTGCCGCCCCGGTCGAGGAAGGGCAGAAAATGGGCGTAACGGGGCTTGAGCGAGTCGCGATTCAGGACCGCGCGCATGATGGGCTGCAAATTCGGCCCGGACATGCGAACAATGCCGATGCCCCCACGCCCCGGGGCCGTGGCAATTGCAGCAATGGGTTGGAAGATTGGCGTCATGGCTTCCGGTCTTGCTCAGGAACCGCTGGCAGACGGACTGTCTGCCAGCGTTGCGCTCGCCCGCGCACCGGGCACCGGGCACCGGCCTGGCGCGACTGCTTACCTGGCAGCGGGCGCGGCGCCAGTGCTGTACTTGCGTGTGATGGCCCACTGCTGGGCGATCGACAGAATGTTGTTCACCACCCAGTACAGCACCAGACCGGCCGGGAAGAAGAACATCATGCCGCCAAAGATCAATGGCATGAGCATCATGATCCGCGCCTGCATGGGATCGGGCGGCGTAGGGTTGAGCTTGATCTGCAGGAACATGGTGGCCATCATGATGGCCGGCAGGATGAAGTACGGATCACGCGCCGAGAGGTCGTGGATCCAGAGAATCCACGGCGCGTCGCGCATTTCCACGCTGGCAAGCAACACCCAGTAAAGGGCGATGAATACCGGGATCTGGATCGCGATGGGCAGACAGCCACCCAACGGGTTGATTTTCTCGGTGCGATACAGCTCCATCATTGCGGCGTTCAGCTTCTGTTTGTCGTCCCCGTATTTCTCACGCAACGCGTTCAGGCGGGGAGCAAGCTGCCGCATGCGTGCCATCGATCGGTAGCTTGCCGCCGACAACGGGAAGAACACCAGCTTGATGATGACCGTCAACGCGACGATGGTCCAGCCCCAGTTACCCAACAGACTGTGCAGCCAGGTCATGAAGATGAAGAGCGGCTTGGCGATGATCGTGAGCCAGCCGTAGTCGACCACCAGATCGAGCCCCGGCGCGACGGCACTGAGCGCGTCCTGATCCTGCGGCCCTACCCACAGCTGGGCAGGCACTTCAACGCTGGCTCCCGGCGCGAGCGTCCCGACTGATTCGACGGCACGCACCGCGAACAGGCCGTTGCCCAGGGCCGCCATATCGTAGGTTCTGGGCACGCCCTGCTGCGGCACCCACGCGCTGACAAAATAGTGCTGGATCATGGCGATCCACCCGTTGTCTGCGCGGCGGGCGTAACTCGCCTTGTTTTTCTCGATATCGGAGAAGTCGACCTTCTGGAACTTGTCTTGTTCGGTGTAAACCGCAGGCCCCGTGAAGGTACTGTAGAACGTCGATCCGCCCGGCGGATCGCTGTCGTCGCGGGTCAGCTGGAAATAGACCGCCGGACTCACCGGTACGCTGCCCTGATTGTGCAGCGTGTGCGTGACGTGGATGTCATAGCTGCCGCGCCGCAGCGTGTATGTCTTGATCACACGCAGATCGCCACTGACTGCTTCGAAGCTGACCCTGAGCTCGTCGCCGGCCAGTTCCCGCTCGGTGGTAGTCACGGCAAATGGCGTCCTGTGGGTGGGGAACGACGAACCCTGGGGCCCGACCACACCCGACTCGGCGGTATACACCAGCACGCCCGGCTGGTTGTCGAGAAGAACCACGGGCTGGTCGGAACCGGACTCCTGCGGGAACTTCAGGAGTTCGGCCCTGACAATGCGCGCCCCGGTGGGATCGAAGGTAAGCCGCAGAACATCGGTAGTGACCACGACCGGCTCGGCCGATATACTGGCGGCCGCCGGCGCGGGTACGGCAGACGCGGTCGTTGCAGCCTCGGCGGGAATGCCCGCAGGCACACTGGCGTCGTCCGCCCCGTTGCCATTCCCCTGGGTGGCTTGTGCCGTTTCCGTGCGTTGCGCCGGTGTTCCAAAGAACGACGGCTTGCCCGTATGAACCTGCCAATTGTTCCAGAGGAACAACAGGGAGAAGATGAAGATCATCCAGAGGATGGCGCGACGTGTATCCATGAATGAAGCCGGTAGACGGGATTGAGCGTGATGGGTTCTGGGTCGGGTGGCCGCGCGTTCACGCATGCTCATGCGTTGCCGCGCGCCGAGTGCGAAGTTTAGCCGTTAATTGTCGTGCGAGCGGAACAGGTGTGCCGGCGGTCGTGCCGAATGCATGCCTGGCGGTACAGGATCGACGCCGCCCGGCGCGAACGGATGACATCGGCAGAGCCGGTGGACGGCCAGGTACGAGCCCCGCAGTGGGCCGTGCACCATGAGGGCCTCCTGTGCATAGGCCGAGCAGGTCGGCGTGAAACGGCACGATGGCGGCAACCAGGGGCTGATGAAATAGCGGTAAAAGCGTATGGGCAGCATCAGCACCTGGACCGCCAGCTTGCTGATTACGCTTAGCATGGCAGGCATGACGCTCTCAAGCAGGTGATTGGGCCCCACCATCGGGCCCTGAGCCGGATGTAGCGGGCTTGCGCGTGCCGCGCACGGGCTCCGCCCGGCCCCGGATGCCCGATCGTATCACGCGCGCGAGGAGCTCGCCGGCCTCGGCCCGCACCAGCCGGCGCAAAGCACGCAGTGACATGTCGGGCACACGGCCGTGCAAACGGAACACGTAAAGGCCGGGTGGCAGATTGGAACGCTGCAAACGGAATGTTTCGCGCAACACGCGCTTGATGGTGTTGCGCGTGACGGCATGCGCCGCCATTCTCCGGCCAATGACCATTCCCAGCGCGGCTTCCCCTGCTGGGGCAACATGCAGGCTCAGCAGCGAGGTGCGGCCCGCCCTCCGCCCGCTGAACGCGGCTTCGTACTGCCTTGCGGAGTGGAGCCGGGCGCTTGGGGGAAGATCAAATGACTGCCGCAAGAATGTGGGGCAACGCGCTGTGATGTGCGACCACTACAGGACAGACGCGCGAGTAGCCGCAGAAGGTGAAGGCTTAAACGACGGCAACGCGCTTGCGGCCCTTGGCACGACGGGCGTTGAGCACGGCACGGCCACCTGCCGTTTTCATGCGCGCGCGAAAGCCATGCGTGCGCTTGCGGCTAAGAACTGAAGGCTGGTATGTACGTTTCATGATCTGAACTCAAAAAAACGCCACGCAATGCAAAGACTTCGGCAAAGACGGGTGAAAACAAATGCCGCAAAATCTGCTTCGGAAAGTCTTCGCAAAAACCTGGAGTAGTTGTTTGCAGGCTAAAGCAAAGCCATTCATTTCATCAGAGTACGACAGCGTTGTCAACCCAAACGACAAGCCTCCCGGCCACACCGCCGGACGCTTTCAGGGAGATGTCGTATTCCGTCATTATTGCCCACACTTGCGAATAAGGAAGCGTGGCCATCGCTATAATGATTTTTTTACGGCCCCCGGGCGCAGAATCAGACGTTGCCGAACGGTGCCAGCGGTTGCATGGGCAGTACTGGCACCCATCCGTTTCTGGCATCGAGCCACTGCACCGGCGCCCGTTTGCAACGCCGGAGTGCCCGATCAGTCATTCGCAGTTCCAGCGGTGAATCGTGTGCCCACCCTTCGGAGATAACATCATGGCAAGAACGACAAGCCCGCAAGGCGGTGTGCTGCCCCCCGGTTTCGTCCGTTTCTGCACGGGTGCATTCGCCGCCGTCGCCACCTCGTTCAGCACTGCCAGCCTGGCCGATTCCGGTCCGGTCCGCACGCCGGCCGTCAGTTCTGGCCAGGAAGCCTCTGCGCAGCACACCTACGCCGGCGAAGTCGTACTCAGTGCCGGGCCCGCCTACCTGCGCACCGTCGAGGGCGAAACGCCCGTCACGCGAGGCACCCAGCTGAAGCCCGGCGACACGGTCGTCACGGGGGAAGGGGGGTTCGTGCACGTGCGCATGGCCGATGGCGGGCTGGTGGCCATACGTCCCCTCTCACTCTTCCAGATCGAAGTCTTCAACTATAGCCAGCAGGCTGCCAACGACCGGGTACGTTATCGCCTCGAAGAGGGTGTCGCCCGGTCCATTACCGGCAAGGTGGGTGAAACCAACAAGGAAGCATTCCGGTTCAACACGCCGGTAGCCGCCGTCGGCGTGCGCGGTACCGATTTCGTGGTCGCCACCACGTCCACTGCATCACGTGTCGCAGTCAACAGCGGCGCGGTGGTGGTTGCCCCGTTGTCCGAGTCCTGCTCCGCATCCGGGTTTGGCGCGTGCAATTCCAACTCGGTATTTCTGGGCAAAGCCGAAAGCACTCCTGGAGAGTACGTTGAAGTGGTGCGCGGCGAGGCCACACCCCGCATGGTGCGCGACCCTGACAACACACCCGACCGCATTTCGCCCCCGCATGACAGCGAGCCGTCGTCCGATTCCAGCAGCAGCGCCGACGAAGCCAAAGTCGCACTGAATTCGAACGAACTGACCGAGCGCAGGGCATCCCTGCTTCCCGAGGCCGCGCTGACCCCGGCCGGGGTTCCGCAGGATCTGGCCACCCTGCCTCCCGATGTGCACTGGGGCCGCTGGACACGCTCCGACAACATCGACGACTCCACACTCACGCGCGTAGCGCACCTCGTACGCCAGAACCTGCCCGTACAGATAGCCAACACGCATTACGGCGCCGGAGTCGTGGCCATGGCAACCCAGCTGCCACGCAGCGGGCGGGTCGACTTTGCCGCAGCGGGCGGCTCGGGCGTGCTCGCCAGCAGCACTGGCACGACTGAACTCACTGTGGCCGGCGGGCGGCTCAGCGTCAATTTCGACAGCCGCAGTTTCGAAACTGACGCGCACTTTGCCAGCGCCGACCGCATCTACTCCACCCAGGCAGCGGGGGGTATCGACAACGGAGGATTCCTGCGTTCCGACCCCGCCCTGTCCAACTCCACGGTAGCCGGCGTACTCGGCGAGAACCTCAACAGCGCCGTCACTACCGTCGAGCGCAATTTCGACGACGGCCTGCTCTCCGGGGTTGTCGCGTGGGGTGTCCGCCAATAGCATCGCCTCGTGCCCACCCTGGTCGCAGCCCTTCGCGCCAGACTCCCCCGACAGGCGGTAACAGCCGCCTGTCTGCTTCTAGCCGCGGTCCTTCTGCTTCCGGGCATCCGCAATCCCATGGAGCATCGCCTGCAAGCCCTGCTCCTGGCGGGTGCCGGCTGGTCTGACCAATCTCCTGCAACGCCCATTACGGTCGTGGCCATCGACGAAGCCTCGATCGACACGCTGGGCCCCTGGCCCTGGCCTCGCGAGGTGTGGGCCGAGTTGCTCGATCGCCTGCGCGCCCATCATCGACCCACCGTGATCGGGCTGGACGTGGTGTTCCCGCCCGACCCACGACAAGATTCAGGCAACCTGGAATTCTCCCGCAGCCTGGCGGCCCAGCTCTCAGTCTTGGGCCAGCTGCTCATCTCCGAGCCCGGTGTGCGGGGCCTGCCACGCTGGACTACGGTACTTACGGACGCCACCGGAAACGCCGTACCGGCCACACTCGATCCGGAATCGTATCAGCGCGACCGCATGCCAGGCATTCTTGGCAGCGAACCCGTGCTGGTCAGAATTCCGGCCGTCGACGTGGGGCACATCAACGCCCGGATTGATCCCGATGGAGTCATGCGGCGCGTACCCGGCGTGCTGTGTGCCGACTTCAGCCTCGATACCTGCTCTCCAAGTTTCGTCCAGGCGATCATCCAGCAGCTGACGGGGGTCACGTATTGGGAAGTACGGCGCGGCTCCTGGACCGGTCCGGCATGGGAACTGATCCCCGGCGACTTCTCCACGCTTGCCCTCCCCGCCGACACCAACCTGCAGCTCATCATTCCCTGGCGTCATCCCAGCGGTCTGCGCCGCGTCTCCGCGGCCGATATCTGGGAAAGCCGACTACCACCCGGTCTCCTCGACCAGGAAATCGTGCTGTTCGGCGGCGTATCAATCGGATTGGGCGACATCGCCACAAGCCCTCTAGGACAAACCGTCCCAGGGGTAGAAGTACATGCCCAGGTGTTGCGCGAATGGCTGCAACGCGCACTGCCGTTCGAACCTCGCTATGGAGCACCGCTTGCCTGGGCGTGGATCGTTCTGACAGCACTCGCGCTGGCGTTCACGGCCAACCGACTCTGGTGGCTGCTCGCGGTCGTGGCGACTACTACGCTGCTGCCTCTCATCTGGGCGGCCGTGGCCTGGAGCACCCGCTCCGCACTTGTGCCGGCGGCCGGACCCGCGGCTTTTGCGCTGGCGGCGGGAGCCCTGTTGCTCGTGCGCTGCGTACTCGTCCAGCACCAGCGGGTCGCGCAACGCGCGGTCGGCTATCTGCCCTATCCACTGCGGCGACTGTTGCAGCAACCTCAACATCAGGTCCCCCGCGAGACTGGCTGGGGTACCATCCTGGTTGCCGACATACTCGGGTATACGCGCCAGTCGCGCAGCCTGCCGCTCGACAAGCTCGCGCAGTGGTGTGACCTCGGCATGGACCACGTCGTGCACCACGCTACGGCACACGGCGCGATGCTCGACAATGTGGCCGGTGATGGCGCTTTGCTGATATGGCGTGAAGGAACCCCGGAACAGCAGGCACGCGCAGCGCTTGACAGCGTACGTGCCATTCTCAGTACATTGCCAGCGTTGAACGAGAAGCTGCATGCGCTGGGGCTTCCACCCATTGCGATCGGGTTCGGCCTGCATGCGGGTCCTTACCTGCTTGACACGTTTGGCAGTGGGCAAAAGCGCTACACGGTCGTCAGCGAGGCCGCGAACCTGGCCGCACACATCGAACGCCAGACGCGTTACTATCCATGGCCCGTGCTGGTCAGCGAAACCGTAGCCCGACTCGTACCCAGTCTGACCACAAACCAGGTTGCCACTTTGCCCGCACCCGACGGTTCTTCCATGGGCCTTCACACTTTGGCAGACGAACCGGACAATCTATGGCCGAAGGGGCTTGTTGCTAAAACTGCATCGACTAGTACGTGACATCCGCATCATTCTCCGCCCGTCCTGCCCCGTTGACCTTATCGGAGCAACTTTCCTACAGCATGGGATCCAGGGGTCTGTCGTTGCTGTGCGCACTCGCGTTCGCCGCGTGTGCCCTTCCGGCGCAGGCAGCGGCAACCAGCCCGGAACCCCTCCCCGCTGCGGCGGGAGCCACGCGCAGTACCGTCACGACGCCAGCGCTTGCGCAACGTAGCCGTTCTGCCGCCCGCGATGCGGTCGATTCTCCTTCCCGAGCCCCCGGCACCGTGCCCGACTCGAACGCTGTCCTGGGGCTGAAGCCCACGGCAACGCAAGTCCTCGCCGCACTTCAGGCCTACGAGGCAGGCCTCGATGCACGCTCGCGTGGTGACCTGGTGACCGCCGCGCTGGCATTCGAACAGGCGCTCATGCTCAACCCCGACTTCGCCGGTGCCTGGTTCGATTACGGCATCTCGCTTTGCGATCTGGGCGATCCCGTGGGATGTCGCAACATACTCGACAGCGCGATCCAGCAATTCGGGCTGCCCCCTGCGCTGCGTCAGGCGTTGGGCCAGACATTGCGCTTCCAGCGTGGCGCACTCAGCGTGGGCATCGGTGTCAGCTCGAACCTCATCCGCGCCACGGGTCTCGACAGCCTCACCATCCTGCTGGACGGCATCCCGGTACTTGCCTATCTCGACGACCGTTATCGCGCGCGCGGCGGCGGCTACGCCGAAAGCACGTTCAGCTGGGCGGCACAATGGCCGCTGCACAACCTCAGCGCCCGCGTAGAGCTTCTGGGTCGCAAGCCCTTTCCCAGTTCGGTACCCGGTTTGACCTCGGGCTATGTGGAGCTGGGGTACGACATCCGGCCCCGTACCCGTATCGGCGGGCTCGGACTGGGCGTGGATGAAGGCTATCTCGGAGCGATCGTGTCCGGGGGTCTGTGGGCGGAACATCAGTTCGGGCCATCCGGCACCAGCACGCGCGTCGCGCTGGAGCGGCGCAAACCGCGCAACCAGGCCGGATGGTATACGGCCCGCCTGCTTACCCGGGTACCCATCGGCGATGAAACCGCGCTGCACTTCACCCTGGAGCACGATTTTGCACAGAAGGAGCGTGCCGGTGAGGCCCAGTCGCGATTCGGAATCGACCTGCGCTCAAGCTTCTCATTGCCCGAGGTGGCTGGACGAACTCCGCGTCTGAGCTTTGGCGTTGGTGCCCTGCATGCGCGCGATACCCAGCCGTACAGCCCGCTCTTTGGCGATACGCGCAACCGTCGCACCCGCGTTCATGCCCAGGTACGCCTGGGCGTGAACATCAACCGCAGCTGGCGCGTGGCATTTGACCTGCAGGCAGCCCGCCAACGCGCCACGGTCGACCTGTTCGACTACAACGAGGTCAGCGGACAGATTTCCCTGATCTACCTGTTCGACTGACCGACTGCGGCGGCGTACTAGTCGTCGAACACGAATGACCAGACCAGGTCGAGGCCGCTTACCGTCCCTATGCGCAGCGACGCCGACAGCGTTTCGGTAATACGGTAGCTTGCCCGCACGATGCTCTCGCGTCCGCTCAGCGCCTGCTCGAACGTAAGATAGATGGCCTCGGTCAACCGCTTGCCGAGCACCAGGAACTGGTTGGCTTCACTGCCACTTTCGGCAAGGTTCTTGATATCGCCCACTACCGTCTGCTCGGGCAGGATCCCCCGCCCGGCAAGCGAGGTGCCCGAACGGATACCGAGCTCGTCGAGCCCGAATTCTTCGTGCAAGGGCGTGCTGTCGTCACCACGCAGGAACGACGCAGCAGCGGATACCAGCATGCCCACGTCAGCCCCGCTGGCCGCGGGGCCGCGGCCCAGCAGCAGCCAGGAAATTTTCTCGACGTCCGGCACGTCAGGGTAAGAGACCAGCGTGATGATGGGATCGCGTGCGGTGCCGCTGATCTGCACACCCGCCTCGACCTGCAAGCCCTTGCGAATCGCGACGATGTCCAGCAACGGATCATCAAGCGGGCCCTGGAAGGTGACCGCGCCGTGGTCGACAACCAGCGTCTGCCCATAGATGCTGAACTCGCCTCCGCGGGTGTGCACCGTGCCATTCGCCCGCAATCCGGATCGGGTATTGCGGATGCGCACCTCGCCCTCCAGGCCGGTGCTCAAACCCAGCCCCGTGAGGTAGACGTTCTGCCCCAACGAAACCTCGACATCCATGCGCCAGGGCAGGCTCTCGTCGGACGCTGGTACCTCACCATGCTTCATGACGACCACGTCAGAGTCGAGCGTCGGCAGGTCTTCCGCCCCTTCCAGACTGATCCAGCCGGCATCGGCCTGCAACTTCCCGGTAATGCTCATCCGGCGTGGCGTCACTTCGATCCGGATCTCCCCCGACCCTGCAATGAAACGGTCCGCGCGCTGCACCACCGGAAAACGGCTCAGACGCACTTCGGCCGAACCTTCTGCGGTCTCCAGAGACCACGACCCGGTAGCCTCCACGCTGCCCTGGTCGCCATACTGTCTGATCCATGCCCGCACCTGACTGTTCCGCGGCGTCGACCGGATCACACTGGGAAAGCGCAACGAATCGATTACCACCTGCGTGTCGGTAAAACGCCCCCGCAACGTGCCGTTGATGAGGCGGATCCCGTCATCGACGCGTACGATGCGCAGGTCATCTCCGGTGATCGTGCCCGTTGCGTTCCACACTCCGTTCACGCGAGTGAACCGTGCTGACGCCTCGATCCGCCCCCCGAGCTCGGTTTCGTCACCCACAATGGCCGAGATCCAGCCAAGATCCGTGACATTCAGGTTCACGTCCAGTTGCACCCGTTCCTGCTCGGATACGATGGGAAGGCCACTCTGCGTCACCACAGTCGTATTGCCCGAAACCGACAGCCGGCCCACACGGTTCCCCTCGATGAGCGCCTGCAAGTTCAGGCTGCTGCGGTTGCCCGCCTCGGCCCGGGCAACCAGCTGCACATCCAGCTGCTTCAGGCCCAAGGCAAGCGGTGGGCTGCCCGGGAGATAAATGTCGCCGCGGCGGCGTGTCACACGCAGGGACCCCGCCAGCGCCGGTTCGGCGGCCAGATCCCATTGCACGGCGACCCGCAGCGGGTCAGCCGCACGCGGCAGCTGCGCCACAACCCAGGCCGGAACCAGATCCTCGATGGATCCCGCTGAGCGCCAGTGCGTGCCACTACCGCTCGACCCGGCGTGCCGTATCAGCACCTGACGCTTGCCCGGCAACCTCAGCAGGAGCTGAGTGGCCCCTACCGACCAGCGCATCGGCTGCTGCGCCTGCGCGAACTGCAGGCGTACCTCGACCGGAGCCTCCAGCGTCGCAGACACCTCAGGGTTGCTTGCACGCAGACGGGTAACACGACCCTGCCAGTTTTCCGGCACGTCGTGTGCGGGGTCGGCAGCGGCATAGCCTCCACCCAGCTGGAGCTCGATCTGCACCGGCCCCTGCCGCAAGGCCGCGGGTAGATCGAGCGCCTCGTCATCATTCTTGAGCGCATCCGTGCGCACCGCCGCCCTGCTTTGCCAGGCCGGAGGGAGGTTCAACCGTGCGCTGAGCGTCAGCTCATGCTGCTCCAGCGAGCCACGCACGCTCCCCTTCAGGTCGCCACTGCCCTCCAGCCCTGGCCACACGGCGGCAGGCTGGGGCAGCTGTACGTCGAAACGCAACTCGTCCCCCTTGTTGCCCAAGGCGCCGGCGATCCGGACCCTGTTCTTGCCCGCACTGAGGTCGATATTCACCTGGGGCAGTCGCAGCCGGTCCAGGTAGAACGACGCGCCCCCTGCAAGCCGTTGTTTCTGCCAGTGGCTGCCCTCCTGGATGGTCAGGCGGCCATGCAGCTGCAGCGTATCCAGCGCAAACGCATCCGCTTCGGCAGCAGGCTCCTGATGCGCCAGCGCATGGGAATCGTCAAGCTCGAGCAGGGCGTCGAGATTCAGCTGGGCGTCGGGCAAGTCGGAAATCCAGGCGGAGGGATTGAGGCCTCTGATCTGTGCGCTCAGGTGCTGCAACGGCAACGCAGGCGAAAACGGGGTGATGGCAGCGTGCGCCTCAATGGACAAGCCCTCCCCCAGGCCGTTCAGGCTCACCAGCAGATGCTCGAGGTTCCCCCGGGCCGTCAGGTGCAGCTGGGCGGCCCGCCCGCTCTGCTCGACAGCCAGATTGATCCCTGCGTCCACTCCCATCGGCACACTGCCGACCCCGGTGATCTCGCCCGAGACAGTAGCCTGCGCGTCCATGCCGTGCAGATCCAACTGCTCCACGACCAGCTGGGCACGCTGTGCATCGGCGGCAAATTGCAGCCTGAGTGCCTCGAACCGGACAGGTAGCGTTTCCCCTTTCCGGGAGACCTGCAGGGACCCCAACGCAAGTTCATCAAGCGAAAGGGTGACAGGCAACTCGGGCCAGGCCAATGACTCCACAGGATCGGCCGCCTCATTGGTGTCTGCTTCCGGCTCGGCGAGCCAGTCGATGCGCACCGCTTCGGCACGCAATACGGGCACATGCAGGTGCCGCTCGCGCAATTGCAGCCAGTCGACGCGCAGCTCGAAGCCGACCAGCGCCAGATCGAGCGCGGCGTTCCGGTAGTCGAGCTGACGAATGCGCAACCCCTGCGCAATCGATCCTTCAACGCCCTGCACCTGACCGCTGCCGGTCAGCGCAATACCCGACTGCAGCACCATCAGTGCTCCGCTGGTCGTGGTCAATAGCCAGATCAAGACGCTGAAGATGAGCAGGACGACAAGCAGCAACCCGGCAATAAAGCCCTGTTGCGCATGAACCGCACGCCGGTTCCTGTGGATCCGGCAAAAACTGTCGCCCATCAAAATGCAATACCCAGTGAGAAGTTCAGACGCAGTCGCCTGTCGCGTTCCGCATAGGCGAGGTCAAAGAAAATCGGACCCGCAGGCGTGCGCACGCGCAAACCTGCTCCAATGCCCACCGCAATCCGCATGTCGCGGAACGATTCAGCAGCATCGCCGGCGTCGATGAATATCCCCATGCCAAGCGTGTCGTTGAAGAAATGCTGGTACTCGACGCTGGCCACGGCCATCGTGCGTGCCCCGATGATGGCATCTTCTACTTTGTGGCCGATGCCCAGATAGCGGTAGCCACGTATGGTACGCGCACCCCCGACACGAAAACCGAAATCGGCCGGAATGCGAGTGTCGCCGCGCGCCCAGACCTTGCCGATTTCCCCTCGCACCGTTACGAGGTCGCGCTCGCCCACTGCCCACCAGATCTGCCCGCGCGCCTGCGTGCGAGCAAAGGGCTCGACCTTGTCCAGCGAGGTACCGACACCCACGCCCGTAGCCACCAGATAGCCTTCGCGCGGATCGAACTTGTTGTCAACATCGCGACGCAGCCAGTCGAAGGTCGCGACCACCGACGGCAGGTTGTACGCCTCGCTGCCGTAGCGCACCCTCTCGTAAGACGTGATTGCACCGAAGCTGGTTTCGTACTCGACCCGGCTGTTGCCCGCGGCCTGCCGGGTGCGTGTCTGGATCGCGCCCAGCGCCACCCGATCGACATCCTTGCCTTCAATATCGGAATGCTCGATCAGCAGCCCATACTTGTTGCGAAAGCCGCGCGGGTCAGGCGGCATGTACAGGTCCAGAAAGCCCCGCTGGTGCTTGTGGTTCAGTCCAATGCCCGAACGCAGTTCGACCGCATGGCCGGCCACCACGTTTTGTTGGTACAGGGCTTCGGCCTTCACGCCGACGTCACTGTCAATTCCGAGTGCGGCACCCACGCGCCGGGCCGGTGCTTCCTTGACGGTAATGCCCAGAGGCACGACCACCGTATCCTGGGCCATGAACTGCCCGGGCCGCAGGTTTTCCGCACGCGGCGCATCGTCGTCCGCATCGGTGCTGCCCGTCTCGCGCTGTGCGCCATCTGCCGTGGCATCTGCGCCCGCATCGCGCGTACGGTTGGCTTGCAGGTGCGCGTCGGCTGACTGGCCGGCCGGCAGACGCCCGGACGCCGGAGACGATGCCTCTGCCGCAGACACCGGTGCTGCACTGGCCGCCGCATCTCCCGCTGCGGCAGAGTCTGGCCGGATCGCCACGTTCCCCTGTTGCGCACGCCGGTCAAGCACGACATCGACCGATGAGAAGAACACCGTGGACTGCATCTCCTGCTGCCATGCGATGAGCTGGCGGCGGTCATACGGCGTCACGCCGGGCTCGTATCGCACGTAACGGTAGATCAGGCTGGCCGGCACACGCCGCAATCCCGAGACATGCGTCGGCCCCAGGACGACCTCGGGACCGCTGGCAACGCGCACCGTCAGGCTGGCACTGGCCTTGTCGGGATCGATCAGCGCCTGCGACTGCTGGATGCGGCCATAGGCGAAATCCTTCTCGGTGACGAATGCCAGGAGGTCGCGCTTGGCGCGGTCCCAGGCTTCGTTGCGGAATGGCTGGCCTTCTTTCAGGCCCCAGCGTTCGCGCGCTTCGCGCACGCGCCCCTCGAACCGGGGCCGTGCAATCGCGCCCTCAAACTCGAGATTGACCGCGCGGACGATGGCACGTTCCCCGGGCTTGATCACGATGTCCCAGGTTTCGCCCGCGACATCCTCACCCACGGTCAGCGCAACTTCGGGCGCGAAGTAACCTTCCGACGCGAGTGCGGTCAAGACCACCTGGCGCACGCGGCGCCGCAGGCGTTCGAGCTCTCCGCCATCCTGATCGTCGGTGAGCGAAACGATATGCTGCACGGCTGCGGTAATGGCCTGCAGGACGGCGGGCGGCACGCCACCGGGATCGATCGTCACTTCCGGCCGGCTGGTGGCTGCCCGCAGGCCAGCGCTGTACAGCACCAGCCAGACGAGTGGCAGGGCCATGAGTCGCAGGCGGCGACGATCTCGAAATTGGCTCAGCACACGAGGCTCGCTAGGTTGGGAATACCCCTTCTTGGTCGTTACGTATTCTGGACCACAATGGTGGGAAAACGCGATGACATGTCGCGCGCCTGCATAGCCACGCGTGCGGCAACCTGCCGCGCCACGGCCATGTAGGCACGCCCGGCTTCGCTGTCGGGGTCGGAGACTACCGTGGGGCGCCCGGCGTCAGTCTGCTCGCGGATGGCCAGCGTCAGTGGCAACGATCCCAGCCAAGGCACGTTGTACTCGGCAGCCATGCGCTGGCCCCCGCCTTCGCCGAAGATGTGTTCCACATGGCCGCACTGGCTGCAGACGTGCATGGCCATGTTCTCGACAATGCCCAGCACCGGAACGCCTACTTTCTCGAACATCTTGAAACCGCGACGCGCGTCGATGAGCGCGATATCCTGCGGCGTCGTGACGATGACCGCTCCCGTTACCGGCACGCGCTGCGCAAGCGTGAGCTGGATGTCGCCGGTGCCGGGAGGCATGTCTACCACAAGGTAGTCGAGCTCACGCCAGTTGGTCTGGCGCAACAGCTGGTCGAGCGCCTGCGTGACCATGGGGCCGCGCCAGACCATGGGCGCTTCGGCGTCGACGAGGAAACCGATTGAATTCACCTGTACGCCATGGTTTTCCAGCGGTTCCATGGTCTTGCCGTCGCGGCTTTCCGGCCGCCCCGTCACACCCATCATGGTGGGCTGACTGGGGCCGTAAATATCGGCATCGAGCAGGCCGACGCTCGCGCCCTCGCGTGCCAGGGCCAGTGCCAGGTTGACCGCCGTCGTACTCTTGCCGACACCGCCCTTGCCGGATGCCACCGCAATGATGTTCTTCACGTTCGGCAGCAGCTTCAGCCCGGCCTGCACCTTGTGTGCCTGGACTTTCCAAGTTAACGTCAGGTCAACGGCAGATGCCCCTGCCTGTTCCGCCGCCGCGGTGAACAGACGACGCAGCTCATCAATGCGAGACTGAACCGGATACCCCAGCTCAATGTCCAACTTCACATGCTCGCCATCCACGGAGAGCTGACGCAGCTTGCCGGCCTCCATCGGCTTCAGCCCGGTGGCCGGATCGACAACATTCTGCAGCGCCGCCTGGACGCTTTCCGGAGTCAACGACATAAGGCTTTGCACCCAGCAAAATCACAGGAATGCCCCAAGCATAGCGGATTACACGAACCTTCGAGGTACACTCGCTCAATGAATCCTTTGTCCAACTTGTTGCGAATCGTTGCTGTCGCCATCCTTGCCCTCGCGGGGTTCGTGATGGCAGCGGTGCTGCTTGTCACCAGCATCGTCGCGTTAGGCGTGCTCTACCTGGTGTCGCGCGTGCGCGGCCGGC
The DNA here is from genome assembly GCA_937891425.1 of uncultured Pigmentiphaga sp. Classification (GTDB taxonomy): domain Bacteria; phylum Pseudomonadota; class Gammaproteobacteria; order Burkholderiales; family Burkholderiaceae_B; genus Verticiella. The sequence goes on along the minus strand of CALAGD010000075.1, from coordinate 12,841 downwards.
CCATGACGTTCGGCAGCTTCCGGCAATCGCGCCAGGCGGCGTGGTCTTTCATGAATGCGCGCTCTGGCTTTCCCGGTACGGAAACCGGACCCTCCCGTCCAGCCAGGACGTCCGCTTCAGGCAGCGCTGCGAACGCCTCCGGCAACGGCTATCGGCCCCGTCGATCCGCGGGTACGCAGCAGGTCATCGACGTGGAGGTACGCGACCTGCCCTGAAGATCGGGGCGGTCTCCTGGCACCGCAACCGGGCGGGCAGCGGACAAGGCGGCGCGGCAGCATGCGCCCTGAACCGCCTAAAATACGTCCAGCGTCGCTGCATGCCGACGCCACGCACCAGCCGCACGGAAAACAGCGTTCGTTCCTCAAGAATCAAGAATTCACACTGCCAGTTCCGCACATGTCACGCACCCTGTTTGTCACTACTGCTCTTCCCTACGCCAACGGTTCATTCCACATTGGCCACATCATGGAGTACATCCAGGCCGACATCTGGGTGCGATTCATGCGCTCGCAGGGGCACACGGTGCACTTCGTATGCGCCGACGATGCCCACGGCGCTCCAATCATGCTGAAGGCCGAGGCGGAAGGCATCCGTCCGGAAGAGCTGGTCGCCCGCTACGCTGCCGAGCGGCCGCGCTACCTGAATGGATTTCACATCCGGTTCGACCACTGGCACAGTACGCACAGCCCCGAAAACGTCGAGCTGTCGCAAGATATCTACCGCAAGTTGCGCGATGCCGGGTTCATCGGCCAGCAGGTCATCGAACAGTTCTATGATCCGGTCAAGAACATGTTCCTGCCCGATCGCTACATCAAGGGCACCTGCCCGCGCTGCAAGGCCCCCGACCAGTACGGCGACTCGTGCGAAGTGTGTGGGGCAGTTTATGCCGCGACCGAACTCATCGACCCGTACTCCACGCTCACGGGTGCAACGCCCGTCATGAAGTCGTCCGAGCACTTCTTTTTCAAATTGTCCGACCCGCGCTGCGTTGCCTTCCTGCGCGAGTGGACCACCGGTACCGGCCCCACGGGCAAGCCGCGCCTGCAGCCCGAAGTGCTGGCCAAGACGCGCGAATGGTTGGGCGAAGAAGGCAAGATGGCCGACTGGGACATCTCACGCGATGCGCCCTACTTCGGTATCGAAATTCCAGACCAGCCGGGCAAGTATTTCTACGTGTGGCTCGATGCCCCCGTGGGTTACCTGGCTTCGCTGCTGGCGTATTGCCGCAAGCAGGGTCTCGATTTCGACGCGCTCGTCGATCCGCAGGGCAATACCGAACAGTACCACTTCATCGGCAAGGACATCATCTACTTCCACGCCCTGTTCTGGCCGGCCATGCTGCACTTCGCGGGCCGCAAGGTGCCCGACGGGCTGCACGTGCACGGGTTCATCACCGTCAGCGGCGCGAAAATGTCCAAGAGCCGTGGCACCGGCATCTCGCCCCTGCGTTACCTCGAACTGGGCCTCAATCCGGAGTGGCTCCGCTACTACATCGCAGCCAAGCTCAACGCCCACGTGGAAGACATCGACTTCAACCCGGAGGACTTCGTCGCCCGGGTCAACAGCGACCTCGTCGGCAAGTACGTCAATATTGCAAGCCGTGCCGCGAACTTCATCAACAAGCATTTCGATGGACAGCTGGCCCAGCCCGACGCCGACTTCCAGGAAGAAGCCCTCCGGGTCGCGGGCTCGGTAGCGCGTGCTTATGAAGCGCGCGAATACAACCGGGCCATGCGGGAAATCATGGCCTTCGCCGACCGCATCAACCAGGTGTTCGACACAGCACAGCCCTGGGTCATGGCGCGCAGTGCCGCCAGTGATCCCCTGCAGCGCGAAAGCCTGCACCTGGTGTGTTCACAGGCCATTGCCGGCTTCAAGGCGCTCACCGTGATGCTCTCGCCCGTCCTGCCTGCACTCGCCAGCCGCGTGGCCCGCGAGCTGTTCGGACTCGATCGCGATTTCACCTGGGACGACGTGGCCAGGCCATCCGGGCGCATCGCCACCTACCAGCACCTCATGCAGCGTGTCGATCCGAAACAGGTCGACGCGCTGTTCGAAGCGCCAGCCGCCGCAGCAAATGCCACGCCAGCTGAGGAGGCTGCCCCTGTGGCACCGGGCGGCGAGCCCATCGCTGACACCATCACCATCGACGATTTTGCCAAGATCGACCTGCGCATCGCGCGCATCGTCGCATGCGAACATGTCGAAGGTGCCACCAGGTTGCTGCGCCTGACGGTCGACCTCGGCGAAGGTCGCCATCGCAACATCTTTGCCGGTATCCGGTCGGCCTACCAGCCCGAAGAGCTGGTAGGCAAGCTGACCGTGGTGGTGGCCAACCTGGCTCCGCGCAAGATGAAATTCGGCGTATCTGAAGGCATGGTCCTGGCTGCCAGCCATGCCGACGAGAAGAACAACCCGGGCATCTACATTCTCGAACCCTGGGAAGGGGCCCAGCCGGGCATGCGCATCCACTGACGTCGTGTGGGCGGCCTGTCTGCCGTTTGCGCGGAACGCTTGCCGGCCGCCTGCAGCCATCGAGCCGCGTTATCCGTGTACCGACCGTTACGACAGGCTCCAGCCACGGCGCAGGTCTGAGGCGCGCGCCAGCGCGCGCGTGAGCCCGTCGCCGTCGCCATCGTGCAGGGCGCGTACCAGGTCATCAAGCACCTTCCGGTATTCATCCAGTTCGTGCAGGATCGCGTGGCGATTGGCAAGCAGGATGTCGCGCCACATTTCTGGGGAACTGCCCGCGATGCGGGTGAAATCACGAAAACCGCTGCCCGCCAGATCCAGCCTCTGCTGCACGTTGCGCGTGCCGCCTACCTGCAGCATGTAGGCAAAAGCCAGCAGATGCGGCAAATGGCTGACGGAAGCCAGCACTTCATCGTGCTCGACAGCGCTCATGCAGTGGATGCGGGCACCGCAGGCATCCCAGGCTGAGCGCACCAGCGCGATTGCCTCTGGCGTATTCTCGGCCAGCGGCGTGAGCACGACGTCGCGCCCCTGGTAGAGCGTGGCAGACGCTGCCTCCGGACCACTCTGTTCACTGCCGGCGATCGGGTGGCCCGGCACGAAGCAGGCGATGCGATCTCCCAGCTCGGCGCGCGCCACCTCGACGACGTCCCCCTTGCTGCTGCCCGCATCGGTGACCACGGCACCTTCCTTGAGGTATGGGCGCAGCTCGGCGAACACCGCCCGCATCGCCCCTACCGGGGTCGCCAGGAACACAAGGTCGGCGTCTTTCGCGGCATCCGCAAGCGACCTCACCTCATCGACCAGGCCCAGATCGACCGCCCTTTGCAGACTTTGCGGATTGCGGCCTGCACCGATGATCCGCCCAACGAATCCGGCTTTGCGCAGAGCCGCACAAAATGAACCACCAATTAACCCGACGCCCACCACGACAAGCACGGGAACCCTGGGGCTGCCCTCGGTATGCGTCATTCCAGTCCCACCAGTACTACGGTCATCAACGTTAGAGGAGTTACTGCCAGTCATTTGATTATTGGCGAAGCGCCGCAAGCACCTCGCGCAATGTCGCGACAAATCGCTCATTTTCGGGCTCGAGGCCTACCGTCACACGCAACCATTCGGGCAGACCATCTCCTGCCACCGGTCGCACGATGACTCCCCGCCGGAGCAGTTCGAGATTGACGCGCGGCGCATCGCCTACCCGGATCAGCAGGAAGTTGCCGTAGCTGGGCACGTATTCGAGCCCGAGCTCCTCGACGGCACGGGTAAGCCATGCCAGCCCCTGCCGGTTCAGCTCGTAGCTGCGCTGCAGGAACTCGGTATCGTTCAGGGCGGCGATCGCTGCTGCCTGCGCCGGCACGCTGACGTTAAACGGCTGGCGCACTCGATTGAGCATGTCGGCTACTTCGGGATGCGACACAGCAAACCCCACGCGCAAACCTGCCAGGGCATACGCCTTCGAGAACGTGCGCGAGACGATCAGGTTCGGATAGCTGCGAACCAGCTCGATACTGTCGAACCGGAGCTCGGGTGCGAGATACTCGTTGTAGGCTTCATCCAGCACCACCACCACCCGCGTGCCATGCCGGGAATACATAGCGCTGACGAAGCGCTCGACGACATCGCCCGGGACGAACGTGCCCGTGGGGTTGTTGGGGTTGGCGATGTAAACCACCCGCGTGTCCGCGGCCACAGCCTTCAGCATGGCATCGAGGTCGTGGCCATACTCCGCTGCCGGCGTCATGATGTGGCGCGCGCCGGATGCCTGGGTGGCCAGGCGGTATACGGTGAAGCCGTACTGCGAATACACCGCGGATGCCCCCGGCGCGAGAAATGCATCCGCGATCAACTCGAGAATATCGTTAGAACCGTTACCCAGCGTGAACCACGACTGGGGCACGCCATAACGTTCGGACAATGCTTCCTTGAGGTAGTAGCCGTTCGAGTCGGGATACCGTTCGGAATGCGCCAGCGCCGCAATGGCCGCCTGCCGGGCAGACTCGGGCATTCCCAACGGATTCTCATTGGAAGCCAGTTTGATGATGGTTGCCGGATTCAGCCCGAACTCGCGTGCGAGCTCTTCAATCGGCTTTCCCGCCTGGTAGGGCGCGATCGCACGGACATATTCGGGCGCGGGCAATGCGGTGGCATCCATAAGGGGTCTCCACACTCGGTGAAAAAAGCCGGACCAATGCCGGCACAAGCAAGCAGTTCGGATGGGCCCGACCGAAAGAATCGGGCCCACGCTGGGTCGAAGACGCGTTCAGGCTTCCGCAGGATACGAGCCAAGCAGTTTGAAGAATGCCGTTTCGGCCCGAAGCTCTTCCAGGGCACGCGCCACCTGCGGATCGTCGCGATGACCCTCGATGTCGACGTAAAAGTAGTACTCCCATTGCCCGGTTCGCGCCGGCCTCGATTCGAAGCGGGTCATCGAGACGCCGTGCCGCGCCAGCGGCGTGAGCATCTGCACTACCGCCCCCGGCCGGTTGGGTACGGACAGGATCAGGCTGGACTTGTCGCGCCCTGACGGTGCGACGTCCTGGTTGCCGATCGCAAAGAACCGCGTCCGGTTATGGGGATCATCCTGGATGCCCTTTGCCACCAGCTTCAAGTTCCAGCTGCTGGCCGCCTTCTCGCCTGCGATGGCTGCCACGCCAGGATCGAGCGACGCCAGGCGCGCAGCTTCGGCATTGCTGCTGACAGCCTCACGTGGGATGTCGGGGTAATGCTGCGTGAGCCAGCCATGGCATTGCGCGAGCGACTGCGGGTGCGCCAGGATGCGTGCAACTCCCGTCATGTCGCCCGATTGCGTCATCAGGCACTGGCGCACCACGAGCGAGCGCTCACCCATGATCTTTACGGGCGACGTCAGGAACAGGTCGTGGGTACGGTTGACGGCGCCCTCGGTGGAGTTCTCGATGGGCACCATGCCCACGTCTGCTTCGCCGCTTTCCACCGCGCGGAACACTGCATCGATGGTGGGGCAGGCGCATGTGGTGATGGCGTGTCCGAAGTGTTCGAAGGCTACCTGCTCCGAATAGGTGCCAGCAGGCCCCAGGTAGGCCACCACCAGCGTCTTTTCAAGGCCCCGGCAGGCGGAAATGATCTCGGCCCAGATCGCCTGGATGTTGTCTGCGCTGAGCGGGCCCTGGTTGGCAGCCTGCAGCTCACGAACGAGTCTGGCTTCGCGCTCGGGCCGCAACACCGCGACGTCGTTGCCACCCAGCGCATGCTTGACCTCACCTACTTTTCGGGCCAGTTCCGCCCGGCGATTGATGAGGGCAAGGATCTGCGCATCGATGCCATCAATCTCGGCACGCAACGGTGCAAGCTCTCGCGACAGGACGTCATCCATAACGTTTTTCGAATGCTTTCATGTAATCGACCAGAGCCTGCACACCCGCCAACGGCATTGCGTTGTAGATGGATGCGCGCATGCCCCCCACGCTCTTGTGCCCCTTCAGTGCCAGCAACCCGGCTTCGGCCGCGCCCGTCAGGAATTTCTCGTTCAACGACTCATCCGCCAGGAAGAACGGCACGTTCATGCGCGACCGCACCGATGGATGCACCCGGTTGATGTAGAAATCAGTGCTGTCGAGATAGCCGTACAGCAGCTCGGCCTTCGCGCGGTTCTGTTCTTCCATGGCCTGCACGCCGCCCTGCTGCAGCACCCACTTGAAGACCAGACCGCAAATATAGATGGCATACGCAGGTGGCGTGTTGAAGCGCGACCGCTCGCGCGCGACGTTGGCGTAATCGAATGCAGTGGGGCATACGCGCGATGCATGACCGATGAGGTCGTTGCGCACGATGACGATGGTGACCCCCGCCGGCCCAACGTTCTTCTGGGCGCCTGCGTAAATGACTCCGGCCGCGCGCACATCGAACGGCCGCGAGAGGATGTGCGATGAGGCGTCGATTGCCAGGGGCACGTCTCCCGCGTGGCGCGCCGCCTCGGCCCAGTCCATGAACTCAATGCCATGGATGGTCTCGTTGCTGCACAGATGCACGTAGCTGGATTCGGGCCGCACTTTCCAGGTGCTGACCGGCGGCATCCAGGTGAATCCGGGCTGTTCGCGACCGTCGATGGTCGCTGGCTGTTCCGAAGTAGCGGCGACCTGCACGTCGCCATAACGGACGGCTTCGGCATGCGACTTGCGCGACCAGGACCCCGAAATGACATAATCGGCCGCACGGGCCGCGCGCCGCTCGATGAGGTTGAGCGGAACGATGGCATTCTGCCCTGAGGCGCCCCCCTGCATGAACAGGACGGCGTAGTCGTCGGGAATGGCGAGCAGCGTGCGCAGATCGGCCTCGGCTTCGTCGCAGATCTTGCCGAAATCGCGTCCCCGATGACTCATCTCCATGACCGACATGCCGGTGCCCTGCCAGTCGAGCATCTCCTCGGCAGCCTGTTTCAGCACGCTTTCCGGCAATGTCGCCGGGCCAGGCGAAAAGTTATAGGGACGGGTCATCATTCTTCCTCGCCAACTTGAGAGTCATCAGGGTTGTCTGCATCAGTATTGGGGGACCGGGCATCATCATCTTGCCCGGCACTGGCACGGGCGCCCGGATCAGCGCCAGACTGCGCCGACTCGGCCCCGTCGGTATCGTCGTTTTCGTCGTCAAGGACGTCACTTTCCGCCACGCGCTGCACGCTGGACAAGCGGCTGCCATTGTCGAGGCTGATGAGCGTGACCCCTTGCGTCGCCCGGCCCATTTCCCGGATCTCGGCCACCCGCGTACGAACGAGCACCCCGCCATCGGTGACGAGCATGATTTCGTCGGTGGGCAGGACCAGCACCGCACCCACCAGCGGGCCGTTGCGCTCGCTGGCCTGTATGGCGATCATGCCCTTGGTGCCGCGTCCATGGCGCGTGTATTCGGTAATGGGGGTGCGCTTGCCGTAGCCGTTCTCGGTAGCCGTCAGCACGCTGTAGTCTTCACCATCGGACACCAGCATGGCAATCACGCGTTGGCCTTCTTCCAGCGTCATGCCACGCACACCGCGGGCATTGCGGCCCATGGGGCGCACGTCGTTCTCATCGAACCTCACGGCCTTGCCCGCGTCGGAGAACAGCATGATGTCGTGCGACCCGCTGGTAAGCCCCGCGCCCACGAGGTAATCACCCTCGTCGAGGTCAACCGCAATGATGCCGGCCTTGCGCGGATTGGAGAAATCGGACAACGGGGTTTTCTTGACGGTGCCCCGCGAGGTAGCCATGAACACGTACTTGTCGTCGGCAAACTCCTTCACGGGCAGCACTGCGGTGATCTTCTCGCCCTCGGCCAGCGGGAACATGTTCACCAGCGGGCGCCCGCGCGAAGTGCGCCCTCCCTGGGGCACTTCCCACACCTTCAGCCAATAGACCCGACCCAGGTCGCTGAAGCACAGCAGGTGGTCGTGCGTATTGGCGACGAAGATGTGGTCGATCCAGTCGTCTTCCTTGATGCTGGCGGCCTGTTTGCCCCGGCCCCCGCGGCGCTGCGCCCGGTACTCCGACAACGGCTGGCTCTTGATGTAGCCGCTGTGCGAAAGCGTGACCACCATGTCCATGGGGGTGATGAGGTCTTCCGTGTCGAGCTCGGTGGCGTTGTACTCGATGGTCGAGCGGCGAGTGTCGTTCGCGCTGGTGTGGAACTCGTTCTTGATGGCCGTGAGTTCGTCGGCAATGATGTCGGCAATGCGTTCCGGACGCGCGAGGATATCGAGGAGGTCGGCAATGTTGGCCATGACCTCCTTGTACTCGGACACGATCTTGTCCTGCTCCAGCCCAGTGAGGCGTTGCAGGCGCAAATTGAGGATTTCCTGCGCCTGGGTTTCCGACAGCCGATAGGTGCCATCCGGCTGCAACCCGAACTCTTCGCCCAGCCCCTCGGGGCGGTATGCGGCGCTGCCTCCGGGCGTATCCTGATGGGCACGCTCGAGCATCTCGCGCACCAGAGATGAATTCCAGGTACGCGCCATGAGGGCATCGCGCGCCACCGGAGGAGACGGCGCGGTCTTGATGAGTTCGATGAACTCGTCGATGTTGGCCAGGGCCACCGCGAGGCCTTCAAGCACATGACCGCGCTCGCGTGCCTTGCGCAGCTGGTACACGGTTCGCCGCGTAACCACTTCGCGGCGGTGGGCAAGGAAGTGCTCGACCAGCTGCTTGAGATTCAGCAACCGCGGCTGGCCATCGACCAGCGCGACCAGGTTCATGCCGAAGGTATCTTGCAGCTGGGTGTGCTTGTACAGATTATTGAGCACCACCTCGGGCACTTCGCCCCGCTTCAGCTCGATGACCAGCCGCATGCCTTCCTTGTCGGACTCGTCGCGGATGTCGGAAATGCCCTCGATCTTCTTTTCGTTGACGAGCTCGGCGATACGCTCCTGCAAGGTCTTCTTGTTGACCTGGTAGGGCAGTTCGTCGATGACGATGGCCTGGCGGCCGCCGCGGTCGGTTTCTTCGAAGTGTGCCTTGGCCCGGATGACCACCCGCCCCCGGCCGGTGCGGTAGCCCTCACGCACGCCGGCGATGCCATAAATGGTGGCGCCTGTGGGGAAATCGGGTGCGGGGATGCGTTCGATGACGTCATCGACCGAGCAATCGGGGTTGCGCAACACGTACAGGCAGCCGTCGACCACCTCACCCAGGTTATGCGGCGGGATGTTGGTGGCCATGCCTACAGCAATGCCGGAACTGCCGTTCACCAGCAGATTGGGTAGGCGCGCCGGCAATACGAGCGGTTCTTTTTCGCTGCCGTCGTAGTTGGGACCGAAGTCGACCGTTTCCTGGTCGATGTCGGCCAGCATCTCGTGCGCTATCCTGGACAGGCGGATTTCGGTGTACCGCATGGCGGCCGGGCTGTCGCCGTCGACCGAGCCGAAGTTGCCCTGGCCGTCGACCAGCATGTAGCGCAGCGAGAACGGCTGGGCCATGCGCACGATGGTGTCGTAGACGGCCTGGTCGCCATGGGGGTGGTATTTACCGATGACATCGCCGACAATACGCGCCGACTTCTTGTAGGGGCGGTTCCATGCATTGCCCAGTTCGTGCATGGCGTACAGTACCCGGCGATGCACGGGCTTGAGACCGTCGCGCACATCGGGCAGTGCCCGTCCTACAATCACGCTCATGGCGTAATCGAGATAGCTGCGACGCATCTCGTCTTCCAACGAGACCTGTAATGTCTCCTTGGCGAAAGAATCCATAGAATCAGGTATCCATAGCGTGGTTCAGGCCAATGTTTAAGTTTAACATCCGCCCCCTTTTCCGCCGGGCTGATGTGGTATCTTCCGGCGCAGCGTCCGGCCCCGCCGGATGCGGTTTTTCCTGTTGAAAAAAACCAACATGAACCGCTTGTCAAAGGGCGAGGAACTTGCGCCGTTGCATACGCACATTCCACAATGGCTCAATGGCTCCCTGGCGTATGCCTCTTACCGCAGCAGTCGAGGCAACGATGCCTGAGGTACGTCACAGAATGAATGAAAATTCTTTGAAACACTTGGGCTCATTGCTATACTGACCTTCGTATGTCCGGGCTACCCGGACGCCCGTATTCACCCGATGCGGCGGGGGTCGCTGCGAAACAAACAATTTCTGCTTCAAGCTCACGAGGAGAAACATGAACAAGCCCTCAAAAATTGCCCTGGCGCTGGCGTTTGCCGCCACCACCATGACTGGAGTGGCCGGCGCTCAACAGGTTCGCGCAGTGGCTGATCCTGCCGTCATTGCGCAAAACCTTGGTCGCGGCGAGAACAACTGGGTCAACGTAAGCGGTCTTCCCTGGCTGAACGGAACCGGCGAGCTTTGCTGGAGAAACGCATTCTGGACCCCCGAAACCGGTCTGCCGGGCTGCGACGGTACCATCATCGCCCAGGCTCCCGCCCCCGCGCCCGCACCTGCGCCCGTGGCAGAAAAAGTCGTTTTTGACGCGGACACCTTCTTCGATTTCGACAAGGCCGTCCTGAAGCCCGATGGCCGTCGCATGCTCGACGAACTCGTGCGTCAAATCCAGACCATCAACCTCGAAGTCATCCTGGCGGTTGGTTATACCGACTCCATCGGTAGCGATGCCTACAACCTGGGCCTGTCGCTGCGCCGTGCTGAAGCGGTCAAGAACTACCTCGTAGCCCACGGCATCGACCCCAATCGCATCTACATCGAGGGCAAGGGTAAAGCCGACCCCATCGCCAGCAACGCTACGCCGCAAGGCCGCGCGCTCAACCGCCGTGTTGAAATCGAAGTGGTCGGTACGCGTCGCGTAACGCCGTAATCTCTCCGTCGCTTGAGGTTGGGGCCACACCCCGACTGAGCGAGTGGTTAGAATAAAAGCCTGGCATTCTGCCAGGCTTTTTTGTATAGATGAAACCGGCATGACGAACGCCTCCAACCGCAGTCCGGCAGATCACCCTGCCACCCCCGGCGGAACCGCTGCGGGCGCAAGCGCCAACGTAGACGCAGCCGAGCTCGACAAGTTCAGCGCACTGGCTTCGCGGTGGTGGGATCCTGCCAGCGAATTCAAGCCGTTGCATGCCATCAACCCCTTGCGCCTTGGCTGGATCAACGAGATCGCCGGCGCCCTCGAAGGCAAGGTTGTGCTCGACGTGGGCTGCGGCGGGGGGATTCTCTCCGAGAGCATGGCCCGGCAGGGGGCCAAGGTTACCGGCATCGATCTTGCCGCCAAGCCGCTTACCGTGGCCCGCTTGCACAGCCTCGAGTCTGGCGTGCCGGTCACCTACGAACGCATTGCGGTGGAAGACCTGGCTGCCCGCCAGCCCGCCAGTTTCGATGTCGTCACCTGCATGGAGATGCTCGAACACGTGCCCGATCCGGCCTCAGTGGTGCGCGCCTGCGCGACGCTGGTAAAGCCTGGCGGCCATGTATTCTTCTCCACGATCAACCGCAATCTGAAGTCTTTCCTGCAGGCCATTGTCGCAGCAGAGTTCGTGCTGCGGCTGCTGCCCCGGGGCACGCACGACTACGAGCAGTTCATCCGGCCCAGCGAACTCGCACTCGCCTGCCGGCAGGCGGGGCTGGAAGTCACGCACCTGAAAGGTCTGACCTACAACCCGCTCACCGACAGCTATCACCTCACCGACAACACCGACGTCAACTACATGATGGCTACCCGCCGTCTGGTTGCTCCTGCAGACTGAAGCGGAGACTCTTGGCCCGTTTCCCCGCTCCCATGATTGAACTGGTCCTGTTTGACTTCGACGGAACACTGGCCGATACCGCACCAGGCCTGGTCCTTGCCGCCAACATGCAGCGTGAAGCGCGCGGGCTGCCTCCGCTGCCTTTTTCCCAGTTGCGTGCAGTTGCTTCCCGTGGGGCGCGCGGGCTGCTGGGCATGGCACTCGGTCTGACGCCCGATCACCCGGAATACCTCACCGTTCGCGACCAGTTCCTGAAAGACTACGCCGCCTGCATGCTCGGGCATTCGTCGTTGTTCGGCGGCGTTGGCGAGCTGCTGAGCGCCCTGGAAGAACACGGAATCGCCTGGGGCATCGTGACCAACAAAAGCACGGCACTGGCCCGGCCGCTGATTCACCATCTGGGTATCGAACCCGCTGTGGTAGTCTGTGGCGACACCACGCCACAAACCAAGCCCCACCCGCTGCCCCTGCTGCATGCCGCCGAGCAGGCCGGTGTGCGGCCGGAGGCCTGTATCTACATTGGCGATGATCTGCGCGACGTGCAGGCCGGTCACGCGGCAAGCATGCTGACGGTTGCCGCGGCTTGGGGTTACTGCGGACTCGAACCCGAAGTGCAACACTGGAAGGCCCACTATGTGGCCGACTCGCCCCGCCACACCTGGCAGATTCTGGACGTCCTGCGTTCCGGAGCGCCAGGTTGACGAAAACATTGCACAACGAGCGGAACTTTTCCCTCAAACAACCAGTCCCATGAATATCTTCGCATCGGGCTTGAGCAGCAGAGCATGAAGTTTCTTCCCGAAAGCGCCTGAAAACCGCAAACACGGCGCAAGATCGGGTAGAATGCAAGATTCACACATGGGGCCGACCTGGCTTCGACGTGGGTCAAGAAGCAGAGCAGTGCATGTCGAGCACCAGTCAGCTCGTTAAACCACTGGAAATCAAATAAACGCCAACGACGAGCGTTTTGCTATCGCCGCTTAATGGCTAGCCGCTGCACTGATTTGTCCTTGGGTCAGGTAGGGTAACACCTACAGCAGCGTCATTTACAAGGAATCGGGTTCCGATGGGGTCACACATCGGGGCCTTAAAACTACGTGACTCGCCGTAAGTCGGCCTGTTGGCTGGCCAAGCTTGCGGTTAAATTCAAATAGGTCAACTAAACATGTAGAACTGCCTGTGGACGGCTTGCGGACGGGGGTTCAATTCCCCCCGGCTCCACCA
>CALAGD010000074.1 GCA_937891425.1 uncultured Pigmentiphaga sp. | reverse complement strand
GGCGCGCCTCATCGTCTTCCAGCGAGGCGGCCTCGCGCCGCTGCGCCGCAATGCGCTCGCCGATTTCCTTGAGGATGCGCTGTCGTTCGGCCTGCTGTTTCAGCCGCTCCTGGCGCTGCGCCGTGTGCTCCTGCGCCAGAGCGTCGAGCTCGGCACGGCGTGCGGCGGCCTGCTCACGCAGCTCCTGCAGCTGCTGTTTCCGTGCTCGCAGCTCCTGTACGGCCTCGGCGCGGGCACGCGACACGTATCCCAGGTAGCCCAGCGTACGCCCGGTTTCCTGCGGATCCTCACCCGCCAGCAAAGCGCTCCAGGGTGTACCCGCACCGTTCATGTATTGCTGGCGCAGCAGGGAAGCCAGGTCGCGCTGCCGCCTTTGCAGGTCGGCGTCCACATCCTGGATCTGGCGTTCCAGCTGCGCCAGTTCGCGCGACGCGTCATTACGCCGCGCCTCGATTTCACCGAGCTTGCGCGTGATGTCGGAGATGGCCTGCTCGGATGCCTTCAGGGCGTCCGCGGCTGCCGCCCGCGCTTTCTCGGCTTCGCCGATCTCGCGGCGGACCCGTTCGATGCGGTCGATCAGGTCGCGCCGTCGGGCCTCCGCTTCGGCACGGGCCGTGGCATCTGCCGACGCACGGTTCCCTGCCGACGTGGCCGCTGTGGACGACGCCGCCGCAACCACCAGCACCCCTGCACAGGCGGCTGCTAGCGCCTGACGCAATATGGACGGTTGCCACGAACGGATCACGCGCATGGCGTTCGGACCAATGCTCTTACTTCGCGCTGGCTTTCCCTTGGGCGGCAACGGCGGCCATCGCCGCTGCAATCGCGTCGGGATCGCCCAGGTAATAATGACGGATGGGCTTCAGGTCTGCATCGAGCTCGTACACCAGTGGCTGCCCCGTCGGGATGTTCAGCTTGACGATCTCGTCGTCGGAGAGGTTGTCGAGATGGCGGATGAGCGCACGCAGACTGTTGCCGTGCGCTGAAATCAGCACGCGCTTGCCCGCCTTGATGGCCGGGGCGATCTGCTCGTTCCAGTATGGCACTACGCGCGCGACCGTGTCGGCCAGGCATTCGGTACTGGGCAGGAGCGCCGGATCGATGCCGGCGTAACGCGGATCGAACCGCGGATGACGCGGATCATCGCTCTCGAGCGGGGCCGGAGCGACGGCATAGGCACGACGCCAGATGAGAACCTGTTCCTCGCCGTATTTGGCGGCAGTTTCAGCCTTGTTCAAGCCCTGCAGGGCACCGTAGTGGCGCTCGTTGAGACGCCAGCTGGGATGTACGGGCAGGTACATGCGATCGAGCTCGTCGAGCACGATCCACAGTGTGCGGATCGCTCGCTTCAGCACCGAGGTGAAGGCCACGTCGAAATCGTAGCCTTCCTGCTTGAGCAACTGGGCCGCCTGGCGCGCCTGTTCACGACCGGCCTCGGTGAGATCGACGTCGGTCCAGCCGGTGAAGCGGTTCTCGAGATTCCATTGGCTTTCGCCGTGGCGCATCAGGACAAGTTTGTACATGACGATCTATCAGTGAAGTAGTACGAACAGGAAGCGGGGTGAACGCGTCATTCTATAATTGTTGATTGTCCTTTGCTTGCCCACCCATCGGAAGTTTCGCACGTGACTTTCATCATCGATAACATATTCATCATCCTGGTTGCGATCATTTCCGGAGCGATGCTTGCCTGGCCCGCACTCAGCCGCACGCGTGGCACCAAAGGCGTCGACCCTGCAACGGCAACCCTCATCGTGAACCAGCAGCATGGCGTCTTCGTCGACATTCGCCCCTCCGAAGAATACAGCCAGGGGCATATCGCACAGGCACGCAACCTGCCGCTCGACCAGATCGAAGCACGTGCGCAGACCCTGCCCAAGAACAAGCCGCTGATCGTCGTGTGTGCCGACGGCCGCCAGTCGGGCCGCGCGGTTGCCCAGCTGCAGGCCAAAGGCTTCGAGCACGTGGTCGCCCTGCAGGGGGGGCTCGCGGCGTGGCAAGAGGCAGGCCTTCCCGTTACCGCTCGGGCCGCAGGTCGGTCATAATCCGGGTGTGGTGCCGGTACTCCTACGGCAGCATACAGTGTGAATCGGGTCCGCACGCTGCGGACCCTCTGTCAGGCGATCTTCGGGTCGCACCATTCAAGAGCCGAACATGTCCAACACAAACAACGCAACCCAGGAACAGGCCACCCCCGTTTTCAACCTGCAACGGGTCTACCTCAAAGATCTGTCGCTCGAGTTGCCCAACGCGCCTCGAATCTTCCTCGAAACCGAAACGCCCCAGGTCGAGGTGCAGCTCAACCTCAGCGCCGAGCGTATTGCGGAAACCATTTACGAGGTGGTCGTTACCGGTACCGTCACCACGCGCATCAAGGACCAGGTGCTTTACCTGGTGGAAGGCAAGCAGGCCGGCATCTTCGAAATTGCGAACTTCCCCATTGAGCAGCTCGATCCCCTGCTGGGCATCGTCTGCCCCAACATGATCTACCCCTATCTGCGTTCGAACATCGCCGATGCCATCACGCGCTCGTCGCTGCCACCCGTGCATCTGGCCGAAGTCAACTTCCAGGCCATGTACGAGCAACGCCTCGCTGAACTGCAGCAGGCAATGCAGGCACAACAGAACGGCGACAGCAGCGCCAGCTAGGCTGCACAAGGCACGGCCGGAAGGATTCCGCCATGTCACCGGATCAGCGCCCGAACGATCTACGCGTAGCCGTAATCGGCGCAGGTGCCTGGGGCACTGCCCTGGCCGTGCTGGCCAGCCAGCACTTCCCTACCCTGTTGTGGGCGCGGCGGCCCGACATGGCCGCCGACCTGCAACAACATCACGAAAACCGCACCTATCTGCCAGGCATCACGCTGCCTGCCTCACTGCGCTACACGGCCAGTCTCGACACCGTCGTAGAACATCTGCACGACAGTCCGCATGCCCTGGTCATTTTCGGCGTTCCCATGGCGGGCCTGCGCCACACCTGCGCCGAGGTGGCCCATGTCCTGCATCAGGCCGACATCCGCGCACCGGGTTTCATCAGTACCTGCAAGGGCATCGAGGCCGACACCGGCCGCCTGCCCCATGATGTAATGGCCGAAGCCCTGCGCGCGCATCCCCGGGTGCGCACCGGCGTGCTGTCCGGGCCGTCGTTCGCCCGTGAAGTTGCGCAAGGCCTGCCTGTCGCCCTTACCATTGCCAGCACCGATGCAAAGTTGCGGCAGGAAGTCACGGCCGCATTACATGGCACCACCGCGCGCATCTACAGCAGTGACGACGTGCTGGGGGTGGAAATCGGCGGGGCGCTGAAGAACGTCATCGCCATCGCGTGCGGCGTGTCGGATGGCCTGGGCCTGGGAGCCAATGCCCGGGCCGCCCTCATTACCCGTGGGCTTGCGGAAATGACCCGGCTGGGGGTTGCACTCGGCGCACGGCCGCAGACGTTTTTCGGACTTACAGGGCTAGGCGATCTGGTGCTCACGGCAACCGGCGATCTTTCACGCAATCGCCAGGTGGGGCTGCAGCTGGGCCAGGGCCGGCCCGTGGCCGAGCTGCTGGCTGCCGGCACCCCACTGGCCGAAGGCGTGCGCTGTGCGCGTGCCGTGCGTGACCTCGCCCGCCAGCACCATGTCGAGATGCCCATTACCGAAGCCGTGTGCGCCGTACTGTTCGAGAACACGCGTCCGGCCGATGCGGTCGGCCGGCTGCTTGCGCGCGATCCGCGCGATGAAGCTGCGGGTTTGTCAGACTTGACGCCATAGCCGCGTGCCGCCATCTTGGTTGGCAACCTTCTGCCTGGCTGATGACTCTAACCGATCGGCACTGGATGGCCTCGGTTACCATCCGGTGCAAGGCCCTCTTCAACAACCACTCCACGACGATCATGAGAAAAACTCTTTCGCGTCGCGCCCTGCTCGCAGCCGCTGCCGCTGCGACCACGCTCGCCCTGGTTCCCGCATCGCATGCCGACGACAACTGGCCCGTACGCCCGCTGTCCATGGTGGTGCCGTTCCCGCCCGGTTCTTCGCCGGACATCATCGCCCGCACCATTGCCGAACCCCTGGGAGAGGCACTCGGCCAGAACATCGTGATCGAGAACCGCCCGGGCGCTGGAGGAAACATTGGTACACGGCAGGTTGCGCAGGCCAATCCTGATGGCTACACGCTCCTCTTTACCATCAATGGTCCGCTTGTCACCGCGCCGCGTCTGTATCAGAAAACCCTCGGCTACGACCCGACCAAGGACCTCGCGCCAGTCAGCCTGATTGCGACCAGCCCCAACGTGCTCGTCGTCAGCCCCTCCATCGGAGTCAATTCGGTGAAGGAATTCATCGAGACTGCCAAGGCGGATCCGAAGCGCTTCAACTACGGTTCGGTCGGGCCGGGCAGCGCCTCCCATCTGGCCATGGAAATGTTCCGCCAGGATGCGGGCATCGAACTGCTGCACGTGCCCTACCAGGGATTCCCGCAAATCATTACCGCCATCGTGGCCGGCGACGTCCATTCGAGCTTCATGGTGCCCGCCATCGCCATGCCGCAGGTGAATGCCGGCAAGGCCAAGGCGCTCGCCATCAGCAGTCTCAAGCAGGACGAAAACCTGCCGGGCATACCCACGGTTGCGGAACAGGGCTTTCCCGGGTTCGAGGCGATTTCCTGGCAAGCCGTCCTGGTGCCCGCGGGTACGCCACAGCCCATCATCGACCGCCTCAGCCGCGAGATCGACACCATCGTCAAGAGCGACAAGGTGCGCGACCTGATGGCGCGCCAGTATTTCACGCCCATCGGCGGGTCGCCCGACGTATTGAAGGAACAAATCGAGAAAGAAACCGCACGCTGGACCGGCGTGATCGACGCGCTGAACCTGTCGCTCGACTGAGCGTGTCACGGTGAGCGACGCCGGCCCCTCCGTGCCGGCATCGTGACCGGCCAGCAAGCAACACGGCGGGCTACATGTGGCCCGCTGTTTGCATCAAACCCTGAGAACCGCCCGTAACCGGGCTAGATGCCGCCCTCGTAACCCAGCTGGCGCCAGGCCTCGAACACGGCGACTGCCACCGCATTCGACAAGTTCAGGCTGCGCTGCTGCGGCCGCATGGGCAGCCGCAAACGTTGCCCGGGCGGGAACCGCTCGAGCAGTTCGGCACTGAGACCTGCAGTCTCACTGCCAAACACCAGGACATCGCCGGCCTGGTAGCACACTTCATGGAACGGCCGCGAACCACGCGTGGTGAAGGCGAAGACGCGGTCGACCGAAGTGGCACACGCGGCCAACGCTTCGTCGAAGCCCGCATGCACCTGGACGCGTGCCCATTCGTGGTAGTCGAGCCCGGCGCGACGCAAGCGCCTGTCGTCGAGCTCGAACCCCAGCGGTTCTACCAGATGCAGATGTGCACCTGTATTCGCTGCCAGACGGATGATATTGCCCGTGTTTGGCGGAATCTCGGGTGCGACCAGAACGATGTTGATCACGCCAACGCGTTCAGCACCAGCCTTGTCCGAGCAAGGCGTCGGCTACTTTCACGAAGCCGGCGATGTTGGCCCCGTTCACGTAGTTGATCGAGCCATCCTCCATGCGTCCGTACTGCTTGCACGCATCGTGGATGCTGCCCATGACCAGACGCAGACGGTTGTCGACTTCTTCGCGCGTCCATGACAGGCGCATCGAGTTCTGCGACATCTCGAAGCCGGAGGTGGCTACACCACCCGCGTTACTGGCCTTGCCCGGGGCAAACAGCACGCCAGCCTTGAGGAACACTTCGGTGGCCTCTATGGTGCACGGCATGTTGGCACCTTCCGCAACGCAAACGACGCCGTTCTTCACCAGCTCGCGCGCATCGTTCTCGTCGAGTTCATTCTGCGTCGCGCAGGGCAGTGCGACGTCGACCGGTACCGACCACGGACGCTTGCCCGGCAGATATTGCAGCTTGAGCGCCTCGGCGTATTCGCGCACGGGCTTGCCATGGACATTGCGCATCTCCATGAGCATCGCCAGCTTCGACGGCGTGAAGCCATCGGGATCGACCACCGTACCCTGCGAATCAGAGCAGGTCACGACCTTGGCCCCGAGCGCCATGAGCTTCTCGATAGCGTACTGCGCCACATTGCCCGAACCTGAGACCGACACGCGCTGGCCTTCGAACGACATGCCACGGGTGCGCAGCATGTGCTCGGCGAAGTAGACCAGGCCATAGCCGGTGGACTCGGGACGGATCAGGCTGCCACCGAACGACAGGCCCTTGCCAGTGAAAACGCTGCTGGCGGTGTTCGTCAGACGTTTGTACGTGCCGGCCATGTAGCCCACTTCACGCGCGCCTACGCCGATGTCACCGGCCGGGATGTCGGTATCGGGCCCGATATGACGGAACAGCTCTTGCACCAGGGCCTGACAGAAGCGCCGGATTTCGCCATCCGACTTGCCCTTCGGGTCGAAGTCGGACCCACCCTTGCCGCCACCCAGGGGCAACGTGGTAAGCGCGTTCTTGAAGGTCTGTTCAAAAGCCAGGAATTTCAGGATCGAACGGTTCACCGACGGATGGAAGCGCATGCCGCCTTTGTAAGGACCAATGGCTGCGCTATGTTGCACCCGATAACCGCGGTTGATCCGGGTACGCCCGTGATCGTCGGTCCAGGTGACGCGAAACTGAACGACACGATCCGGCTCGACCAGGGTCTCGAGCAAGGCCGCGTCCCTGTAGCGCGGGTGCTGTTGCACAAATGGCCAGAGGCTCTGCATCACTTCGTACACGGCCTGCTGGAACTCCGGTTCACCCGGATTGCGGCTGCGCACGTAGTCCATGAACTGTTCAAGGCTCTCGTATTGCACGCGCTTTCCTTTTACTGTTTAAGTTGATTACTAGAGGAGTGGACTTACTGTGCCAGCATGCGTTGCACATAGCGTGCAATCAGGTCGACTTCGAAATTGACGCGAACGCCAGGTTTGAGCCGACTCAGAGTGGTCACAGCAATGGTGTGGGGAATCAAGTTGATGCTTACTTCGCATCCGGCGGGGGTATCGCTCACGGCATTCACGGTGAGGCTGACGCCGTCGATGGCTATGGATCCTTTGTAGGCGAAGTAGCGCGCGAAATCGTCGGGCAGGCGCACGACCAGGCGATGCGATTCACCGACCGGTTCGAAGCTCACGACCTCTGCGGTACCATCGACATGGCCGGTGACCAGATGACCGCCGAGATGATCGCCCATGCGCAGGGCTTTTTCGAGGTTGACATCGCCCGGTGCATCCAGGCCGACCGTGCGATCGAGGCTTTCCCGGGAGACATCGACGGTGAACTGCTGCCCCTGCAGCTCGACCACCGTCATGCAGGCGCCCTGAATGGCGATGGAATCACCGGGCCGGACATCGCTCAGGTCGAGTGATCCTGCTTCGACGAAGAGCCGAACTCCCGAGCCTTCGCCTTGGGTTATGGGTTCGACCCGCGCAATTCGCCCTACCGCGGCCACAATGCCAGTGAACATCGAATCAATCTCCAGGGAAACATCATCGCCGCCACCCGATGCTCAGGGCCTGCGCTCGGCCAACGCCCAGGCAATCGTGCTCGCATCGACGTACTCGAGCTCGCCCCCGGCAGGCACGCCACGAGCCAGGCGGGTTACGGTCAGACCCCGCTCACGCAAAGCCTCGCTCAGATAATGGGCGGTTACGTCACCCTCGGCCGTGAAACTCGTTGCGAGTATCACCTCGGTGACGATGCCGTCGGTTGCACGTTCGAGCACTCGGCGGAAGCCGAGATCGTCGGGCCCGATACCGGACAGGGGCGCCAGACGGCCCATGAGCACGAAATACAGCCCCCGATAACTGTGGCTAGCTTCGATAACGTTCTGATCGGCGGGTGTCTCGACCACGCACAGTTGCGTCGCATCGCGCCGCGGATTGAGACACAGACTGCAGATCTCGTCTTCGGTAAACGTGTTACAGCGCCGACAATGCCGCAGGTGACTGACGGCATTCGCCAGTGCCTGCGAAATCATTTGAGCCCCCGGCCTATCGTGCTGCAGCAGGTGATAGGCCATGCGGCGCGCCGATTTTACGCCAACCCCAGGCAGTCGTCGCAGTGCAGCAATCAACGCAGCCAGCGGCGCTGGATCGTGAAAATCGTCCATTTTGGAACTGCCAGGTGTCGACCCGATGCAAGAGCAGCGACCGAAAATTTTACAGCGGCGCCGCAGGCCCGGAGGACACCCGGCGAAAAAAAATTACGCAAGTTGCGACAAACGAACAGTCGAACCCGCGCTCAGAACGGCAGCTTCATGCCGGGGGGCAACGGCAGGCCGGCCGTGACCTGGGCCATCTTCTCCTGGGCAGCAGCTTCCGCTTTGCGCAGTGCGTCATTGACAGCTGCCGCCACCAGGTCTTCGAGCATTTCCTGGTCTTCTTCCAGCAGCGACTTGTCGATCTGTACGCGCTTGACGTCGTGCCGACACGACATGCTCACCTTGACGAGCCCGCCTCCAGATGCACCTTCGACGATCAGGTTGGCCAGGGCTTCCTGGGCCTTCTTGACGTTCTCCTGCATCTGCTGCGCCTGCCGCATCAAGCCGGCGAGTTGTCCTTTCATCATATGAATCCTTCGATTGAAATAATTGCAATCGTCCGCAAAACCGGAATGGTAGCCCGGCCGCGCCCCATCGTCAGCGACTCCGGTCGGCGTCCGTGACCGGCTTCACCGAGCCTGGTACGACCTCGCCACCGAACTCGGTCAGCAAGGTCCGTACGAACGGATCGTTGGCTATGGCCTGCTCGGCACGGTTCTGCAGGGCCTCACGCTCGGCCTTCCTGACGGCCTGGACCGTGGCATTGCCGGTTGAACCGAAGTCGAGGTCCAGCTTGAGCGTCTGCCCAAAATAGTTGCACAGCGCAGCGGTGAGCCGTTCGCGCGCCGCCCCGGTTGCCAGGCTGCGCGAGGGCACGCGCAATATGATCGTGCCGTTTTCTACCCCCGCCCACTCGGCGCATTCGGCCAACTGGGCAGCAATGCCGCTGAGCCCCAGTTGCATGACGACGCCGGGCCAGTCGGCCGCGCGCATGGACTGCAAGGCAACCGGAGGAACCGGCGCCGCGGGAGCGACATCGTTGGCCGGGATTGCCGCGGGGGGGGGAGTATCCACCGGTGCCGCTCCACCGGCCCGGGCGCGGGATACGGCCGGACGCGCGCTGGACGGATCACCCCGCAGGCTGGCCGCGCCGGGCACGGGGGTCGCAGTCTGGTCGGAGCTGGTGAACGCCAGCATGCGCAAGCCGGCCATGACGAAACCGGCATGCTCGTCTGGCGCCAGAGCCAGTTCGTTACGACTATGCAACGCGATCGAATAGAACAGCTGTACGGCGTCGGGCGAGAACATCTTTGCCAGCCGCCGGATGTCGTCGGCGAGTGGCGTCTCGTCTCCCGGCAGGCCGGGAACCCGCTGGGCGATGCCAATTTGCGCAAGCAGCCGCGCCAGGTCCCCCAATGCCTCGCTGTACGACAGGCTGCGCTCCGCCAGCTCGTTGGCGATATCGATCAGCGCGGCGCCGTCAGCCGCCGCGAGAGCATCGAGCATTCGCACCAGATAGCGCTGGTCGACCGTTCCCAGCATCCCACGCACAGCGTCTTCGGTAATCTGCCCACCGCTGTAGGCAATGGCCTGGTCGGTGAGCGATAACGCGTCGCGCATGGAGCCGCGTGCCGCAACCCCGATAAGACGCAGCGCTGCCGGTTCGGCAGGAATCTGCTCGGCCTCGAGGATATGTGCAAGATGACTCGCAATGGTGTCGGGCGGCATCTGCTTCAGGTTGAATTGCAGGCAGCGCGAGAGCACCGTGACGGGAATCTTCTGCGGATCGGTCGTAGCCAGAATGAACTTGACGTGCGGCGGCGGCTCTTCGAGCGTTTTCAGCATGGCGTTGAACGCATGCCCGGTGAGCATGTGCACTTCGTCGATCATGTAGACCTTGAAGCGCCCGGCGGTAGGCGCGTATACCGCCTGCTCGAGCAGCCGTGTCATTTCCTCGACACCGCGATTCGAGGCGGCATCGAGCTCGACATAGTCGACATACCGGTCGGCTTCGATACCGGTACAGGCGGCACACGTGCCGCAGGGGTTGGGCGTGATGCCCTGTTCACAGTTCAGCGCCTTCGCCAGAATGCGCGAAAGCGTGGTCTTGCCAACGCCGCGCGTGCCCGTGAACAGCCAGGCATGGTGCAGTCGCTGGGTGGTCAGCGCCGTGGTCAGTGCGCGCACGACGTGCTCCTGACCAACCAGGGTATCGAAGGTTCGCGGCCGCCATTTGCGAGCCAGCACAAGATAGGTCATGACCGCATTTTAGGGCAAGTAGGTTCTGAAACAACGTGGACCGGGGGAAGTCACGGGCGGGTACGCCAGACTGGCAGGAAAGGGTCCGAGTGCCCGGCGTACTCACGCGAAGGAGGGAGCGTGGCGGGATGCGATGGCGATGGATGTACAAGGCGGGCCTTACTCCGGCACTGCCGGGTGACGGCTATGGCTGCTTCGTTCCCGACCTGACCAGGTTCACCGTTCCGACATGCGGAGGGGCCCGCCGGAAAGCATTTTACCCCAAGCGGACAACCGGCGCTGGCCCGCCCCCGCACGGCCTCCATGTGCGGCGCGCGTCGGAGCGGGCCGCGCGGACTACAATCTCATGCTGAACCAGCAGATCAGGGGGTTTTCGTGAGCTATTACCGTCATCACGTATTCTTTTGCCTCAACCAGCGCGAGCCCGGGGCGGACCGGCCCAGCTGCGCCAACTGTGGCGCCGAAGAGCTGCAGCAGTACGCCAAGAGCCGCATCAAGGAACTTGGGCTGGCCGGGCGCGGCAAGGTGCGCATCAACAAGGCTGGCTGCCTCGACCGGTGCGAAGAAGGCCCCGTCCTCGTCGTGTACCCCGAGGAAGTCTGGTACACCTACGTCGACAAGAACGACATCGACGAAATCATCGAATCGCACCTGGTGCGCGGGGAACCCGTCGCGCGCCTGCGCATCTGAACCTGGACACCGCCCGTTCCACGTACCCGCTTACTCCCAGCCAAACCCGGATTCTTTCTCTCATGCACGAACGTCCCGACACGATCCAGTTTGAAGGCGGCGCTGGCATCATCGACTGCGCCCTCGATTGGCCCAGGCCGCAGACGGCTGCATCCGTCGATGACATCAACGGATGGGCGCTGCTGCTGCATCCCCATCCGCTGCACGGCGGTGCCCGCGGCAACAAGGTGGTGACGACGCTCTCGCGTGCCTGTACCCAGGCGGGCATGCTCGCGGTACGGCCGGACTTCCGCGGGGTAGGGCTGTCGCAAGGCACCCACGACGACGGCCGCGGAGAAACCGACGACATGGTCGGCCTCATCGAGCAATTCGCGCAACGCTTTCCCGATATCGCCGCCCGTCGCTTCGTGCTGGCCGGCTTCTCATTTGGCAGTTTCGTGGCCGCCGGAGTGGCCCAGCGGCGCGCAGCCAGCCAGCTGCCCGCGCCCGACGGGCTTGTCCTCGTCGGCACCGCCGTGCGCCGATTCGACGTGGCGCCCGTGCCACCCGATACCCTGGTCATCCATGGCGAAGAAGATGACACCATCACCCTTGCGCAGGTGCTCGACTGGGCCCGCCCGCAAGGCCTGCCGGTCGTGGTCATCCCCGGTGCATCGCACTTCTTCCACGGCAAGCTGATACAGCTGAAACAGGTCGTGGAGAACTATCTTCTGGCGCAGTTCGCACGCAACCCAGGGCGCTCCTGAAGACCGAGCGCATGCGTGGGGCACGTGGTTCAGGCGACCGTGGCCGCTGCCTATAATTGCTCCGCCTGCGCAAGTCCTCCTTGATTCCAACCGACACGTTATGACGCAACCGTTCAACTGCACCACCCGCTGGCAACGCCGGCTGGCCGTTCTCTTTACCTCCCTCTGTCTGTCGCTGCCGCTCTCCACCGTGGCGCAGCAGCAGCCGTCCAACGCAGCAGGCGAGGTTGTTGCACCGGTGGTGAAGCCAGCGGCATTCACGATGGTCTCCGAACTGTCCAGGGTTCCGGTTCCCCAGATCGCGGCGCGATCCTGGATCGCCATCGATGCCAACAGCGGGCAGATCATCGCGGCGCACGAGCCCGACATGCTGCTCGAGCCGGCCTCGCTGACCAAGCTCATGACGATGTACCTCACCTTCAAGGCACTCGCCGAGAACCGGCTCCAGCTGCAGCAGCAGGTTCCGGTGTCCGAGAAGGCATGGCGCACCGGTGGCTCGCGCATGTTCATCGAGCCGCGCAAGCCGGTCAGCGTCGAGGAGCTCATTCAGGGGGTGATCGTGCAATCGGGCAACGACGCCTCGGTCGCCCTGGCCGAAGCCATCGCCGGCAGTGAAGAGGCGTTCGCCGCCCTCATGAACGAAGAGGCACGTCGCCTGGGCCTGAACTCCAGCAACTTCAGGAACGCCACCGGCCTGCCCGACCCACAGCACATGACCACCGCACGCGACCTGGCCATCCTGGCCATGCGCCTGATCAACGATTTTCCCTCGTACTACCGCTACTACCAGCAGCGCGACTTCACCTATAACAACATTACCCAGCAGAACCGCAACCGGCTGCTATGGCTCGACCCCTCGGTGGACGGCATGAAAACCGGACACACTGAAGCGGCCGGCTACTGCCTCATCGCCACCGCCCTGCGTGGCGACCGTCGGGTAATCACGGTCCTCATGGGTGCCGCCAGCGAGAACGTACGCGCTCAGGAAAGCCTGAAGCTGCTGAACTGGAGCTTCCAGAATTTCGATACGGTGAAGCTGTACGACGCGAACCAGCCAGCGGTGCAAGCACGCGTCTGGAAAGGCCAGGCCAATCTCGCGCCGCTGGGATCACCGCGTCCGGTGTGGGTGACCGTGCCGCGCGGCCAGGCTGAACAGCTCGTTCCGGTAGCCGAGCGCACCGATCCGCTGCTCGCACCGCTGGAGAAGGGCCAGCGGGTGGGTACACTCAAGTTCATGCTGAGCGACAAGGTAATCCAGGCCGCCCCGCTGATCGTGCTTGAATCCGTTCCGCAGTCGGGCTTCTTCGGGCGCCTGCTCGACGAAATCCGGCTGAAGTTCGAGTAATGCCCCACTCGGGTGCCGCCAGGCGCGCGGCGCCCGCCACGATGCGTTCGCAGGAAGAGCCCATGACCACTGATCAATCCCTCATCGAATACCCGTGCGACTTTCCGATCAAGGTCATGGGTCGCCGCCACGAGGAATTCGCCCAGCAGATCACGGCGGTCGTCCTCGAACACGCGCCCGACTTCGACCCGTCCACGGTCGAGATGCGTCCCAGCCGCAACGGCAACTACATCGGGCTCACATTCGTGGTGCGAGCCACTTCACGTGCCCAGCTTGATGCGCTGTACCGGGCGCTCAGCAGTCACCCGATGGTATCGGTCGTGCTCTGAACCGGCATGGTCATCCGCTGGCTGCACCCCCGCCCAAGCGACTACGTCACCGTGTGGCGGGACATGCAACACTTCACCGCTACACGCACGCCCGATACGTCCGACGAAATCTGGTTGACCGAGCACTACCCGGTCTATACCCTGGGCCAGGCCGGACGGCACGAGCATCTGCTCAATACCGGGAACATCCCTGTCGTACAGACCGACCGCGGCGGCCAGGTCACCTATCACGGTCCGGGGCAGGTCGTCGCCTATGTGCTGTTTGATCTCAGGCGCGCCGGCTTCTTCGTCAGGGAATACGTCCACCGCATCGAAGAAGCGGTCATGGCAACGCTGCGCACGCTGGGGGTACCCGATGCGCAACGGCTGGCCGGCGCACCCGGCGTGTACGTCCCCTGGCCGCGCCCGGGCGAGCAGCATCCGGATGCCCGCCAAAACGCCGAGGGGGATGCGGAACCATCCCCCATACCCCCCGATCCGCAAGAGGCCGTACCCGCCCATACGCCGTACGTCCGCTTGGCCAAGATCGCGGCACTCGGTGTGAAAGTCCGCAATGCTCATACCTACCACGGGGTTGCGCTCAATGTCGACATGGATCTGTCCCCTTTCCACGGCATCAACCCCTGTGGATATGCCGGCCTGCGTACGGTTGATCTCGCCAGTTGCGGCATCCGGCGCAACCTGATCGAATGCGGAGAGCTACTCGCCGCCGAGCTCACCCAACAATTGACCCGTCCTCGTGCGCAATGACTTCACGTAACACGGCAGCCGATCATCCCGAATCCGTCCGTGCCCGGTTCTCGCCGGCCTGGATCATCCTGATTGCCGGCATCGTCTCTGCCATGCATGTAGGCAAGGTGCCGCCCGCCCTGCCGGTGCTCGAGCGCGAGCTGGGCTTGTCTCTAGTACAGGCGGGTTTTCTCATCTCGCTGGTACAGATCGCCTCCATGCTGGTTGGCCTGGCGGTAGGCCTGGCGGTTGCCGGATGGGGTTACAGGCGTAGCGTGATCATCGGGCTGGGGCTGCTGGCGCTGGCAAGCTTCGTGGGCAGTTTCGCCACCAACGCCACCGAACTGCTGACACTGCGCGCCCTGGAAGGCTTCGGCTTCCTGCTGGTTGTCATGCCCGCCCCTACTTTGCTGCGGCGGCTGGTCGACCCGCACCGCGTCAATGGCATGGTGGCTCTCTGGAGCGTGTACATGCCATTCGGTTCAGCCGCGGCGCTGCTGGTCGGGCCGTGGGTGATCACCTACGCCGGCTGGCCCGCCCTGTGGATGGGCCTGGCGCTCGTCACCGCCGCCATGTGCCTGTGGGTGCTGCTTGCGGTGCCGCCCGATCCCCCGCGTACCGCAGAGCCTGGCAACGCCGCCATCCCCGAGAACTGGCAGCGTCGCCTGGTCACCACCCTGAAGTCCCCGGGCCCCTGGGCCGTCGCTCTCAGTTTCAGCGTATATGCGGGCCAGTGGTTCACCATCATCGGTTTCCTGCCCTCCATTTACGCCGAGGCCGGTATTTCCGGCAATGTCGCAGGTGCCCTGACGGCCCTCGCAGCCGGCATCAACATGGTGGGCTGCATCGGGTCGGGCCGCCTGCTGGCCAGCGGTGTGCGCCCCTACAATCTGCTCTATACCGGCTTCATCGTGATGGCCACGTGCGCATTCATCGCATTCGTGAACGTGAATGGCTGGTCGGCACCACCATTGCTACGCTACCTTGCCATCCTGGCTTTCTCGGCGGTGGGCGGCTATATCCCGGGCACCCTGTTCACGCTGGCCGTGCGCCTGGCCCCCACGGAAGCAACCATCTCGACCACGGTCGGGTGGGTCCAGCAGTGGTCGGCCACCGGACAGCTGTTCATCCCGCCCCTCACTGGCTGGGTGGCATCGTTGACCGGCAGCTGGCGCTGGACCTGGGTCATCTGCCTCGCCTGCGGCCTGGTCGGCATTACGCTTGCGCGCGTAATCTTCTTTCTCGTACGCAAGGCAGCCCGGTAGCCACGCCTCCGGGCGCTCCGGCTCATGCATCAGGCATGGCCACGAATATCAGCGCCACCAGTGCGGTAATGAACATCTGGAAAGCCGTTGTTCCGGCGTTGAAATTGCTCGCCATCCACATCTGGAACCACTCGACCGCGCCCGACAGGAAAACGACATGGCCGAGCAGGAAAACCAGCAGTAATCCCAGCACCGCGGGACGCTTGCCTTCGACGAACTCGGCTGCAGCCGCCCGGCTCCGTCGCAGCATGCCTGCTCCTCCCCACCACAGCAGTACGGCCGCGACTGTCTCAATGGCGATGATGAACAGATAGACGGCATGGTGCAGTGCCGGCTCGAGGATCGCGCGATAGGCGGCCGCCGACGTGGCCGGCACCTCCTCCATGCGCATTACTTTCTGCACGAAAACAAAGTTGGTGTTGTAGTCGGTGATGTTGCCGAACGCGATCAGGGACAGGTAAAGCGCCATGGACATGACGACCAGCGCCTTCGCCACGCGCACCATGAAAAGTCCATCGGGGGATTGCGGCATCGTTTTCATTCTCCTGTGCCAGATGAGTTGACCCATTGTTCCTGTTGCTGACGCATGCGCACGCTTCAATCTGGTCGTCCGCACCGCGTGCCGGCGACCATGCCTGCCCGCGGCAGCATCCCGGCACATCGGCGATGGGCAGCTTCTGCGCCCCCGCGCGGCCAGCCAATACCCCACTCGAAGCCCGGCCTGGCGAACACGCTACAATAGCCCGGATAGATACCTTGCCTGTAGCAGGTCCAGCGCCACTGCCGCCCCGTTGCACAAGCTTGCGCACCGGTCGCGTGCCTGCTGCAGTATTTTGCCAAACAGCCAGGCCGGCAGCTTCATCCACCCGAAGCCGCACCCTCTCCTCGGTCGCGAGAACGTCCATGACCTCGATCACACCACCCGCGTCTTCCCAACCCGCCCAACCGGCTGCGCCCGACGCAACGTCCTATGACGCCACGCGCAAGCAAAAGGCGCAGGAAAAGACTGCTCGCATTCCCATCAAGATCGTGCCGGCCGAGCGTCTGAAGAAACCCGACTGGATCCGCGTGAAGGCGCCGTCGCCCGGGTCCCGGTTCTACGAGATCAAGCAGATCCTGCGCGAGCACAACCTTTACACAGTGTGTGAAGAGGCGTCGTGCCCCAACATCGGAGAATGCTTTGGCAAGGGTACCGCGACCTTCATGATCATGGGCGACAAGTGTACCCGCCGTTGTCCCTTCTGCGATGTGGGCCACGGCCGCCCCGACCCGCTCGACCCGCAGGAACCCGAGAACCTGGCGCGCACCATCGCCGCCCTGCGGCTCTCGTATGTGGTCATCACGTCGGTCGATCGCGACGACCTGCGTGACGGCGGCGCGGCACACTTCGTTGAGTGCATCCGGAGAACGCGCGAACTCTCGCCCAATACCCGCATCGAAGTGCTGGTGCCGGATTTTCGTGGGCGACTGGAGCGCGCGCTGGAGATCTTCGATGCCTGTCCGCCCGACGTCATGAACCACAACCTCGAGACCGTACCCCGCCTGTACAAGCAGGCACGGCCAGGCGCGAATTACGAACACTCGTTGCGACTGCTGTACGAGTTCAAGCAACGCCACCCGAATGTTCCGACCAAGTCCGGGCTGATGCTGGGGCTAGGTGAAAGCGATGAGGAAATTTTCCAGGTCATGCGCGACTTGCGCGAACATCAGGTCGACATGATCACCATTGGGCAATACCTGCAGCCCTCGGAACACCACCTGCCAGTGCAGCGTTACGTGCACCCTGACGTCTTTGCAGTATTCGAACGCGAGGCCTATGCCATGGGCTTCACGCACGCCGCCGTGGGTGCGATGGTGAGGTCGTCCTACCACGCCGACCAGCAGGCGCACCAGGCAGGCATCGTCTAATGCCGCCCGCGCACCCGCGCCGGACGGCTCATGTCAGCGGGACTGCGCATGACACGGTGCCTCTGCGCGTGCAGGCGTGTTGCACCGTCGCTCGCCATCCGGCGGGCGACGGTGCCGGCTGAAAGCGGATCACGTGTGCGGAAGCGTCGCCAGGCGTATCGTCAAACGCTCTTCGAGCCAACTGGCAAGGCCCAGCAACCGGTCTTCGCGGCCCGGCGCAGCGACGATCTGTATGCCTGCCGGCGCCGGCGCATGTTCGGGCCATACCGGGTACGACAGGGCCGGGTGCTGCGACAGGTTGAATGCCGGGGTATACGGATTCCACGACATCCAGTCGGGGCCTGACCAGCCATCCGGCACCTCGCGACCTGCCTCGAACGGAAGGACAGGCAGCGTAGGCAATACGAACAGATCGTACTGCTCGAACAGCGCCGCCATCTGGCTGGCAAATACATCGCGTGCGCGCATGAGGTCCATGTAGTCGCGCAGCGTGAGGGTCTCCACGTCGCGCATGAAATCCACCAGACCGGGGTCGAGCAACGCACGCCGGACGGGGTCGATGCTGCTGGTGGCGACGTGGCACCCAATACGGTAAAGCATGGAGGCAGCAGCCACGGCCGGTGCCAGATCGATATCCACCTCGGCCACCATGAGGCCAGCCTGTGCCACCAGGCCGACGAACTGCTCCATGCCGGCACGCACCACGGCATGTGCCGCTTCCCAGTGGTCAGGAGCAAGCACGCCAATGCGCCAGCGCTGGTCGAACGCTTCCGGCGGCGCCCAGGGCCGCGCATTGCCGGCGAGGGAAGTCCAGTCGCCCGTTGCCGGGCCCGTAATCACGGCCAACACGTCGGCCATGTCGGCGACGCTGGCGGCCAATGGTCCATAGTGGGCCAGCTGGGAAAAATGGCTGGGATATGGCACTACGGGAATGCGGCCGAAAGTGGGCTTCAAGCCCAGTATGCCGGTGAATGCCGCCGGGATCCGCACGGAACCTCCCGCATCACTGCCAATGGAGACACGTACTACGCCTGCCGCCACGGCAGCGGCGCAGCCTCCACTGCTGCCGCCCGGCGTCCATGACGGGTTCCACGGGTTGCGGGTGACGCCAAATCCGGGACTGTCGGTGACTCCCTTCCAGTTGAATTCGGGTGCTCGCGTCTTGCCGATCAGCACCGCCCCGGCCTGCTCCAGCCGACGGACGAACTCCGCACTCCGCGTGGCGGGGTCATCTGGCATGGTGAGCGAACCGTACCGGGTCGGCCATCCCGCGACTGCCATCGCCTCCTTCACCGTCAGCGGCATGCCGTCAATGGGGCTGCGCGGGCTACCCTGCTGCCAACGCTGCGCGGATGCCCGGGCTGCCATCATGGCGCGCTCGCGATCCAGCAGCGCAAAGGCATTGAGCTGGCCATCGACTTCCAGCGCGTGCGCAACCGCGCTCTCGGCGACATCAAGCGGATTCAGCTGCCCGGCACGATAACGCGCGCGCAGCTTGGCGAAGCTTTCTCGATGCGGCATGTAGGAACATTCCAATCAGACGAGCTTGCGGGGATCAAGTATGCGGATCATGCGCCCCTGCGTAGCGATCGCGCCTTCGCCCTTCAGGCGCGCCAGTGTGCGCGTTACCGTAACGCGCGATGCTCCAGTCATGGCGGCGATCTGCTCGTGGGTGAGCGACACCCCGATCAGGATGCCTTCGTCGTCGGGCGTGCCGTACAGATCGGCCAGGCGGTTAAGCAGCTCGAAGATGCGTTTTTCCGGCTTGGGGGAAGCCATGTACTGGATGCGCCCGGCAAGCACCCTTTGCTTCATGGCAACGATGGCAAGCAGGGTGCGTGCAAGTTCAGGCTGCTGCCTGAATGCTTCCTCCATGTTCAGTGCATCGAACGCAATGACTTCGACATCCTCGAGCGCCTGCCCCGATGAGAACCGGGGCAGGCCGATGAAGGCGTCGGCTTCTCCACACAACGCCCATTGCCCCATGACCTCGAGCACGAACTCGGCGCCGTCCTCGCGGAAAATGGACACCTGCACCCGTCCGCGCACGACGAAGAAGAATGTCGAGTCGATTTCCCCTTGCCGGTACAGGAATTCGCCCTTGCGGAACGCGCGGCGTGAACCCAGGTTGGCTGCCCGGATCCATGGTCCTGCGAGCGCCTCGTCAAGGTGCCAGGTTTCGGTGGATCGACGCGCCCCGACCGTACCGTTCATGGTCATGGTTTCCGTGCTGCCGGACCGCTCAGGCGGGCACTGCCGCGACGGCCTTGATTTCCACTAGCAGCGTCGGGCGCGCCAGGCTTGCGACACCGATGATCGTCCAGGCCGGGAAGTCGCTCGTGATGAACTCATCTTTCACGGCACGGAACACGGGCAACTGGTTCTCGACATCAACATGGTACGAGACCAGCTCGACCAGGTGCTCGAACCCGAGACCCTCATGCTTCAGGATGGCACCCAGGCGCGTGAAGGCATGCCGGATCTGTTCTTCGGCGCTTTCAGGCACGGTACCGTCCGGCCGCAGCCCGACCTGGCCCGCAATGAAGACAAGACCACCGGCGCGCACGGCCGGAGAATACTTGAACAGATCGAACACCTTGTTGCCGCCGAAGGTGGGATCGTCTTCGGGCAGACGCAACCGCTTTATATTGCTCATTCAGGATCTCCTCTTGCGTAACGGATACTGCGGGAAAATTCAATACCGGGCGTTGGGTGGAAGTTCAAGACCCAGCAGGCTGCGGCCATGAAGTTCGGCCGCGGGGCTGATCTGCAGCAGGAAATGTGCGGCCATGCTGTGCAGGTCGCGGAAACACCTCTCGATGGGCCCGTTGGGCAACAGGCTGCCTCCCAGGTTGCGCACCAGGATATCAGCCGCCGACAGGGCGGTGTCGGCGATGATCGCACCGTCGACACGGTAACGCGTGCGGTCGTCGACAGTAAATTCGTCACCCGCCACGGCACGATCGTACATTTCATCGACGTCGTGCATCAACAGGTTGAACGCCATCCCCAGCTGGCTGGCCGCTTTGCCCAGCTCGGCAAGCGAGAAACGGTCTTCGGTCTGGCTGGCACGCAACCCGGCCGGAATGCGCTTCTTTACCGTGTCCAGGTACAGGTCCAGCATGCCGTACGCCACCGAAACCACAGGCGCGGCCACTGACATCACGAACAGGCTGGTGTGCGGGATGCGGTACATCGGTCCGCGATTCCGTTCCAGGCCCGGTGCCTTGAGCCGTTGCAGTTCCTGCCAGTTGAGTGCGCGGTAACGCGGTACACGCTCATTCTCGAGGTAGACGTCCTTGCTGCCAGTGCCGCGCATGCCGAGTACATTCCAGCTGTCGTGGTCGATGCGGAAGCTGGCCGCAGGCACCAGCAGAAGGTGTTGCTCCCTGCGTCCGTCAACTTCGACCTCCACCAGCACGACGGCCCAGTCGGCGACGTCGATGCCCGAGGCATAAGTCCACTTGCCGTCAAGCACATAATGGTCGTCCTCAAGGCGCACGCTGACCCCACGTCCCACGTTGCCGGTCAGGGCGACCACGACCGCATCGCGCCCGCCGGCGAAAACGTCGTCCTGGGCCTGTGCAGGGAAAAAACCCGCCAGCCAGGAATGCAGCCCGGTCAGTCCCAGCACCCAGGCGGTCGCGCTGTCGCCACGCGCGATCTCGCGGGTGACCCGCCACAGTACCGAGGGACGCATGCCGTATCCGCCGTTCTCGGGTGACTGGCAGATCCGGTAAAAGCCGTTGTCACGCAGCAGCTTCGCGACCTTGTCGGAGACCCGCTTTTCTTCATCGTGCCGCGGACCCATCTCGCGCAGCAGCGGAATCATGTTGCGTGCAGCGCTGATCAGCGACTCAGCGCTCGGAATTTCGTTGCTCATAATATGATCCATCGAAAAGACAAACAGGCGGGACGCCATGGCCATGACCGGCCTGCCAGAACATGACCAGCCCACCCCGGACGGTACGCATCACGCGACGAGCATCAGGTCGTGGTAGCGTCCGGCGGCATAGACAAGTGCCGGGGAGGCCTGATCCGCGGCCAGCATCTCGGATACTTCTCCGTAAATGACCGTGTGGTCTCCCACCTCTTGCGTCAAATGCACATCACACACGAACGAGGCGTTGGCTCCGTCCAGGATGGGAACGCCTGCATCGTTGAACCTCCAGCATGCCGGGGATCCGCCGTCACGCTGCCCGCCGTAATAGCGCGAGACATTGTCCTGGCCCGCCGCCAGAATATTGACCGAGAAACGTTTCCCGGAAAGCAACAAGGGCAACATCCCGCTTTCATTACGAATGCAGCAAAGCAGGAGTATCGGATTCAGGCTGACTGCAGTTACCGCGTTCGCCGTCATTCCGGCCACGTCATTCTGATGGCGGACCGCGATGACTGTTACGCCGGTAACAAAGCGCCCCATGAGCCTGCGAAAGCGATCCTGATTCGTTCGCATACTCCCTCCTAAATGTTGGGTTCAAAAATTCTAGGAGTGATGGCTGCGCCAAGTCTGTATACCGATATACGTCCTTTCTTTCGCGATGGCACGCATGGCATGAGTGAATCCCGCCAGAGCGGACATGAGATTTTCCAGGCATTACGGGCGTTCCGGCCATGATACCGTGTGCGTGCGGAGGTGAATCTGTATAA
The DNA here is from genome assembly GCA_937891425.1 of uncultured Pigmentiphaga sp. Classification (GTDB taxonomy): domain Bacteria; phylum Pseudomonadota; class Gammaproteobacteria; order Burkholderiales; family Burkholderiaceae_B; genus Verticiella. Next base: position 4,893 of record CALAGD010000074.1, on the reverse strand, counting down.
GCGTATACAGACGCAATCAGCGCGGATTCTTATATTTTTCCGTGGGCCCCATGAAAACGTCATCCATTTATGACTCGGCTAAGGAGAAGCAACATGAAATGGTGGGCAAGAAAGTGGCTGGCAGGTGTAACTCTCGCGGTGGGCGCCATGACTGCAAGCATGGCGGCAGAACCCATCAGGATCGGGTCGGTACTTTCGCTGACAGGCCCGGCAGCCTATCTCGGCGATCCCGAGCTCAAGACCCTGCAGATGCTGGTCGACGACATCAACAAGGAAGGAGGGATTATTGGCCGTGAGCTCCAGCTCATTCATTACGATGACGGAAGCGATGCCAGCAAGGCGAATGCATTCGCCAAACGGCTGATCGAAGTCGACAAGGTCGATTTCATCGTGGGTGGCAGTACCACGGGATCCACCATGGCCATGGTACCGCTGGTGGAACGCGCCGGTGTACCGTTCATGTCGCTGGCAGGTGCCGTGGTCGTCGTGGAACCGGTCAAGAAGTGGGTCTTCAAGGCTTCCACCACCGACCGTCAGGCGGCGGAGCGGGTATTCATCGACATGAAAAAGCGCGGCATCAACAAGATCGCGCTGCTGTCTGACACCAGCGGTTTCGGGCAGTCGGGCAAGAAGGAAACCGAGGCGGTCGCCGCCAAGTACGGCGTGGAGATCGTGGCCAACGAAACCTACGGTGCCAAGGATACCGACATGACGCCGCAGCTCACCAAGATCCGCAACACGCCGGGGGTCCAGGCGGTGTTCATCTTCGGCTTCGGCCAGGGGCCTGCCATCGCTACCAAGAATTACCGTCAGCTTGGCATCGACCTGCCCCTGTACCACGCTCACGGCGTAGGCTCCGACGAGTTCATCAAGCTGGCCGGCCCGGCTGCCGAAGGCGCGTATGCGCTCGCCCCCGCGCTCCTGATCGCCGACAAGCTCGCCGATGATGACTTCCAGAAAGAGGTCGTCACGAACTACAAGAACCGTTATGAGGCCCGCTTCAACGAAGGCGTTTCCATGTTCGGCGGCCAGGCCTACGACAACCTAATGATCGTCCTGGACGCCATCAAGAAGGTGGGATCCACCGACAAGGCGAAGGTACGCGAGGCCATTGAGTCCACCACGGACTTCATCGGCACCGGCGGCAAGATCAACATGACACCCACTGACCACATGGGTCTGGATGTCATGTCGCTGCGTCTGCTGCAAGTGAAGGACGGCGCCTGGACCGAAGTCCGGTAATTCTTACATGGCCGCCGCCTGATCCACGTCCGGCTGCGCAGGCAGCCGGACTTTCGTCCGTTACCTGAGACGTTCCGATGCTTGCTCAATTTCTCCAATTCCTGCTGTCCGGCCTCACGGTTGGCGCGATCTACGCGCTGGTGGCGCTGGGTTTCACGCTGATTTTCAATGCCAGCAATGTCATCAATTTTGCTCAGGGCGAATTCGTCATGCTGGGCGGGATGCTGGCCGCGTATTTCCTCCGTTCGGGCCTCCCCATGCCGGTGGCACTGGCACTCGCCGTCCTGGTGCCGGCGGCAGTGGGCGTGCTCATGGAAAAACTCACGATCGAACCGGTTAAGAACGCCGACGTGCTCACGCTGATCATCATCACACTGGGTGTCTCGATGATCATCCGCGGCGCCATCCAGATCTGGCTCGGCAAGGGAACCTACAGCATCCCCGCGTTCTCGGGTGACACCGCAATTCCGGTCCTGGGCGCCATGATCGCTACCCAGAGTCTGTGGGTACTGGGGCTTACGGCGGTCGCAGTGCTGGCGCTCTGGTACTTCTTCAACCGCACCCTCACCGGCAAGGCCATGCTGGCGACCTCGTTCAACCGGGTCGCCTCCGAACTGGTCGGCATCAACACCAACTGGGTCCTGTGCATGAGCTTCGCCCTGTCCGCCGGGCTGGGTGCCCTGGGTGGCATTCTCATCACGCCCATCACGCTCACCACGTTCGACGTGGGCATCATGCTTGGCCTGAAGGGATTCGTCGCCGCTGTCCTCGGCGGCATGGGTAACGGTCTGGGTGCGGTCATCGGTGGCCTGCTGGTCGGCCTCATCGAGGCCTTCACGGCCGGGTACATCTCGTCGGCCTACAAGGATGCCGTACCGTTCGTTCTGATTCTCCTCATCCTCTTTTTCATGCCGCGCGGTCTGCTCGGCGCGAAGGTCACAGACAGGGTTTAAGCATGAACAGAAGTGCGCGGATCGGCCTGTCCATCGTTCTGGCGGTACTGCTTGTCTTGCCGTTCGTAGTCACGAACAGCTTCTATCTCGATCTGATCATAAGGATGCAGATCAACGCGATCATCGTGCTCGGGCTGAACCTGCTGGTCGGCTTCGCCGGCCAGATCAGCCTGGGGCACGCCGGGTTCGTCGGCATCGGTGCCTTCGCGTCCGCCATCCTTCCCACGCATTTCGGCTGGTCACCACTGGCGGCCCTGGTCGCCGGAGCGGTGTTCACCGGCATTCTGGCGCTCATCGTGGCGCGCCCTATCCTCAAGCTCAAGGGCCAGTATCTGGCCATGGCCACCCTGGGGCTGGGCATCATCATCAACATCGTGCTGCGCAACGAGTCGCAGTACACCGGTGGACCAGACGGCATGCCCGTGCCCACGCTCGAAGCCTTCGGCCTGTCGATCACGTCCGACTGGCAGTGGTACTGGCTGCTGACGGCCATGCTGGTGTTCTCATTGTGGGCCAGCCTCAACCTGATCGACTCTCCGTTCGGCCGCGCGCTGCGCGCCTTGCATGGCTCTGAAATAGCGGCCAAGGTCACCGGCGTGGATGTGGTCCGGTACAAGGTGGTGATCTTCGTGCTCTCGGCCGCGTGTGCCAGCATCATGGGGAGCATCACCGCGCACTACATCGGCTTCATCACCCCCAGCGTTTCCGACTTCCCGCACTCCATCGAGCTCCTCACCATGGTCGTGGTCGGTGGCATGGCATCAGTATTCGGCTCACTGGTCGGCGCCGTGCTGCTTACTGGGCTGCCGCAGGCACTTGCCAGCTTCGACGGTTGGGAAACGCTCGTTTTCGGCGCCATTCTGGTGGGCTGCATGATATTCATGCCGAAGGGTCTTGTACCAACATTGGCCGCAAAATTCCGCAAACAGGGATGACCATGAACCTGCTGGAAGTCTCAAACCTGTCGATTTCATTTGGTGGGGTCAAGGCGGTACAGGATGTCAGCTTCTCCGTGCCCGCCGGTACGATCTATTCCGTGATCGGCCCGAATGGCGCCGGCAAGACGACATTGTTCAACCTCATTACCGGCATCTACACGCCCGACCACGGGGCCATCCGGCTGCAGGGCGAAAACATTGTGGGCAAAGCGCCCAACCAGCTGGCCGCCCTGGGCATGGCGCGCACGTTCCAGAACCTGCAGATCTGTTCAAACATGAGCGCGATCGAGAACGTCATGGTAGGAGCACACCTGCGCCTGAATCGCAACCTCGTGAAGGCAGCGCTGCGGTTTCCCTCCATCCGCCGGCGTGACCTCGAACTGCGCGAGGAAGCCGCCCAACTGATGCGCTTCGTGGGCCTGGAACGATTCCTGGATTCGGACGCCGACAGCATGCCTTACGGTGCCCTGAAGCGTCTGGAGATCGCCCGTGCCCTGGCCATGCAGCCGCGCGTGGTGTTTCTCGATGAACCGGCCGCCGGGCTCAACCCGCGCGAGACCGAGGAGGTCGCCCAGCTGGTCCGGCGTGTGGCCGAATCGGGCGTCACCGTGGTGCTGGTCGAGCACGACATGAAAATGGTCATGGCCCTGTCGGACCGTATCCTGGTCATGGAGTATGGCCGCAAGCTGACCGAAGGCACTGCAGAAGAGGTGCGTACGAATCCTGATGTGATTGCTGCCTACCTGGGAGGACACGCATGACCACACAACTGCCTGTCGCCGGCTCTGGCACCACCGGCAGGACGCTGCTGAAGGTCACCGCTTTGGAAAGCGCCTACGGCCGAGTGAAGGCGCTGAAGGGCGTCGATATCGAGGTACGGCAGGGTCAGACGGTTGCCCTCGTCGGTGCCAACGGTGCCGGCAAGACCACCTTCCTGCGCGCGATCTCCGGTGTGCAGCCCATCACATCCGGGCGCATCGAATTCGACGGTGAAGACATCAGCCACCTGCGCTCCGACCTCAGGGTACGCCGCGGCATCTGCCATAGTCCGGAAGGCCGACTCGTGTTCGCCCCCCTGTCGATTGAGGACAACCTCCGGCTGGGGGCCTACACGCGCACCACCGCCGAAAGCGATGAAGGGCTGGAACAGGTGTACACGATGTTCCCCATCCTGAAAGAGCGGCGCCATCAGCCGGCGGGTTCGCTCTCGGGCGGACAGCAGCAGATGCTGGCCATCGGGCGCGCGCTGATGGGTCGCCCCCGCCTGCTGTTGCTTGACGAGCCCTCGATGGGACTGGCCCCGATCCTGGTGGCCGAGATCTTCGAGGTCATCAGGAAACTGAGTGCCCAGGGCATGACCATCCTGCTGGTTGAGCAGAACGCCTATGCGGCGCTGGGGCTGGCCCACCGTGCCTACGTGCTGGAAACCGGCAAGGTAGCGCTCAGTGGCAGCGGCGAAGAACTTCTGAGCAACGACGACGTTCGCGCCGCCTATCTTGGCATGTAGCCGAACCCGCCGTGCATGTTGCCCGGCTCGGCTCGCAACCGCATCGACGCCCTCCGCAGACGACACCGGGGTACACACCCGCTGCGCGATCCCCTACGTGCGTCCCGCGCCGTCGGTTCGCTGCGGGCGGGCAGGCCACCCGGCCGCGTACACGCTCAGGCGTGCCGGGTTACCCAGTCGGCAAACGCCTGCATCCACTTCTGCAGGAACTCGCCGCTGCGTGTGCCAAAACCCCCGTTTTCACCGAAGAATC
>CALAGD010000073.1 GCA_937891425.1 uncultured Pigmentiphaga sp. | reverse complement strand
TACCGAGTCCATCGCCACCCGACGTTTGCTCGCCAGCCTCAGGCAGCTGCAGCAGGTTGACCTGTCGCCACCCTTGCCTGACCTCAACGACAGCCTGAGCGCAGTGCGGTCGCTTCTTGCCGGAAATGGTTCGGTCGACAACGACGCAAACTCGGGCAGTACGGGCGGTTCAGAGAATCCGGCCGGTGCTTCCGAAGCGGCGGATGTTGAACAGACGGAGCCGGACGGGTCTGACAAGGCCGATTCGGTCGAAGCTGGCTCCGATAGCGCCGCAAACGCAGCAATGCCTGAAACCCCGGTGCCGGGGCAGTCGGCCGCGCCGAACGCAAATGGTGGCGCCGCTGATCCGGCAGGTGCTAAGGACAGGCGGGGGCAATGATGCGAACCTGGTTGTGGATGCTGCTCCTGCTGGGGGTTGCCGTGGCGCTGGCCGTAGTGGCCCAGGATCATGCAGGCAATGTCGTGGTGATGCTGCCGCCTTACCGGATCGAGACGAGCCTGGCATTCGCGGTTACGGCGATTGCCGTGCTGTTCGTGATCCTGCATGTGTTGCTGCGGCTGGCTGGATGGACGACGGGTGTTGGCGCGCGTGTGCGCAACTGGCGTGAGCAGCGCAACCTGATGCGCGAGCATGGTCGGCTGGAACATGGGTGGATCAATCTGCTGCAAGGCCAGTACGTCCAGGCAGAAACTGATTTCGACCACGTCGCGCGTCGGTCGGCATCGGTCGGGCGCCAGGTGCTGGCGAAACTGTCCGCAGCGCACGCGGCCCTGTCCCTGCGCCAGCCGGCGAGGGTGGAAACCAGTCTCAATGAAGCACGTCGCCTGGCGACGGGCGACCCGGAGCTCATGCGGGCGGTTGCCTGCACGGCAGCCGACCTCTTCCTCAAGCTCGAGCGCCCGCACGATGCGCTGGAATGGATGAAGACGCTGCACGATGGATCGAGCAAGCCTCCACACGTGCAGCGGCTGCTGCTGCGCGTCCAGATCGCCTTGCGCGACTGGCCTGCTGCGCTGAAGCTTGCGCGACAGCTGGCCTTGCAACGCAGTGGAGAACCTGGTATTGCGGATACCCTCGCCCATGCGGCGGCCAACAGTCTTCGCGCGGCGCCCGACGTGGAGGCACGGCGCGCGTTGTGGAAGATGCTGAAGCCGGCCGAGCGCACCCTGCCTGAGGTTGCCCTGGCAGCAGCCGACTGCTTTGCCGATCATCCTGAAGAGGTACGCGGCATACTGCAGAATGCCCTCGACGTATATCCCGATTCGCGGCTACTCGCCGCGTATGCGCGGTGCGAGCCCGCAGAGGCTCCCGCACGCATCCAGCGCGCCGAGGCATGGCTGGCCCGGCATCCGGACAATCCGGCACTGTTGCGCGTACTGGGTGACCTGTGCCTGCGCGCGCGCCTGTGGGGTGCTGCCGAATCCTACCTCCAACGGAGCCTGCAACAACGCGACGATCCGCGCACACACGCGTTGCTGGGCACTTTGTATGACCATCTCGGACGCGGTACCGAAGCCATCCAGCATTGGCGCCTTGCCACGGCGGGACTGATCGCGCTGCGGGCGCTCGACAGCACCGACGCCCTGCCGGCGGCGGAGACCGAGCTCGATCCCATGCGCCTGCACGCCGAGGTCAGCGACATCGCAGAGACGGGGCGTCAATTGTCCGGGCCGTCGGAAACGACAAACCCGGGACCCTCGAGTGCGTTGGCTGCCGTGCAGGATGATGCTCTGCCACGGGCCGCCGATGGTGGCGGGGCCGGAGCGCGCAGCGATGCCGACGACATGCTCGAACTAGGCGCGGCTGACCTTCCGCCCACCCATCCGGAGGCGGACATCCCTGATTCCGGCAAGGACAGTCGGTCTGCCCCCGCGGTCTCGTCGGGTGTCTGAACCTCCACGGTGCTGCCAGCCGGGTTTCAACCAGATTTCATTGCCATATTTGCCTATCAATCAAGAAGGACATCTCATGGGTCTGCTTCAAGTCAAGGCCGGCGACAAGTTGCCGGACGAGTTCAACGTCATTATTGAAATTTCGATGAACGCCGAACCGGTAAAGTATGAAGTCGACAAGGACACCGGCGTTCTGGTCGTCGATCGCTTCATGACGACCGCCATGCACTACCCCTGCAATTACGGATATGTGCCGCAAACCCTCTCGGATGATGGTGATCCGGTCGACGTGCTGGTCCTGTCGCCGCTGCCGGTTCGCAGTGGGGCTGTCGTGCGGTGCCGCGCCCTGGGCGTTCTGCAGATGGAAGATGAAGCAGGTGGCGATGCCAAGGTACTGGCCGTGCCGGTCAGCAAGTTGCTACCCTCGCATGCACACCTGAAGTCATATGAAGATGTCCCTGCCATCGAGCTCAAGCGCATCCAGCACTTCTTCGAGCACTACAAGGATCTGGAGGAAGGCAAGTGGGTGAAAGTGAAAGGCTGGCTTGGTCCCGATGCGGCCCGCGACGAAATCCGTCAGAGCTTCGAACGCTACAAGACCGCCGCAAAGTAAATTTCGGGGCGTAGCCGTCGCTGGCAAGGCGTCGTTGTGGCTGCAACGTCGAGTCTGCAGGCATCCCGGCCAGGATGGCCAGCCGCTCGGGCCTCGCGCCAGAGGTCGGGAAGCCCGCATGTAATGCGGACGGCGTCACCGCGGCGTGGCCGACACCGCCGGTCGTTCGGCGATGGTCGCATGCTATAGCGTCGGTCCGCCGACCGGTCGCGCGGCGGCACAGGGCTCGCCCGTCTGCAATGCGTCAAGCAGGCGCAGGAACTCCTGCGGGTTGCGACCCACCATTGTGCTGGTGACGGAAATGTGCTGGATGGTGTTGTCGTGGTCGACGATGACGGTTGCCCGCATCGGCAGCCCCGTTGTGCGTTCACGTATGCCCAGCTGGTCGATGAGGTCACCCGCGGTATCGGCAAACTGATAATGGTTCAGTCGCGACAGCTCGGCGCTCTCGCGGCGCCAGGCCAGCTTGACGAGCTCGTTGTCGGCCGATCCTCCCAGAAGCACGGCGTCGCGTGCCTCGAATTCGGGCGCAAGGCGGGCGAACTCGATGATTTCGGTAGGGCAAAGACGGGAAAAGTCCTTCACGTAAAAATAAATGACCTTCCACTTGCCCGGAAACGAGCTTTCGGTAATGGCTTCGAATGCCGAGATGCCATTCTCCTCGGGCAGGTTGAATCCGGGCTTTACTCCGATGACCTTGAAAGGTTCGATCTTGTCGCCGACAGTTTTCATGACGTGTATGGCTGTAGTCTCCCAGCGTCTGATTCTACTTGTCCGCGCGGGGTAATGTCATGCGTGCGCATAGCCCCCCTTCCGGGCGATTGTGCAGAGTCAGGCTTCCACCTGCTGGCGCGAGCAGGCGTCGCACGATGGCCATCCCCAGGCCAGCACCGCCCGCGCCGGTGCGTGCCTGAGTGCCGCGCACGAAGGGCCTTACCAGGCGTTGGCGTTCCTCTTCAGTGATTCCGGGGCCGCTGTCGCAGACGTCGATGTGAATTGCCTGACCCACCGGATACACCTTGACCGTGATGGCCAGGGCGCCATCGAGACTGCGACCGTACTTGCGTGCATTCTCGATGAGATTGCTGGCAGCACGCTGCAGATTGGCGGGGACGATGCGTGCCCGCAACCCGGGGGTAATTTCCCAGCGCAGGATGCCTCCGTGCGCATGGGTGTACCCTTCCTCACGAACGACCAGTTCGGTCATCACCTGGGATACGTCGATGGGTTCCTGGGTACTCGCCGATGGGCGTGCATATTCCATGAACTGGTCGATCGTGTGCTCGATCTGCGAAAGATCGTGCTCGATGCCTGCGCGTGCCGCCTCGCTCATAGGAGACATCTCCACTTCAAGCCGAATACGGGCAAGCGGGGTGCGCAGGTCATGCGAAATGCCGGCCAGCATGAGGGCGCGATCCGCTTCGGCGCGATCGAGCTCGGCGACCATGCGGTTGAAGCTGGTATTCACCGCACGAATCTCGGGCGGGCCTTTATGTTCCGGCAGCGGGGGCGGAGTCTCGCCGCGTGACAGGGCCTGCGCAGCCCGCGCAAGGCGGGACAGGGGGCGGTTCACGAATCCGACGATGACCGCCGCTCCGGTGAGCGACAGCAACAGGGCAGCCAGACCCCAGCCCACCCATTGGACGCCGGTAGGCTGTTCAGCACGCTCGCGCGCGAGCACGGCCCAGTAGTTGTCGCCCTCAATGGTAAAGCTGACCCAGAGCCCAGGAATGCCATTCACGGCCCACATGATCTGCGTATCGGGGCCGAGCTGCCGTTCAAGCTCGCGTGCTACGCGTTGCAGGAAGGGATCATCGGGAAGCGGTTCAACACGGTCGGTCGCATCGCGCGGGTAGATCTGGATGCCTTCATTGGTGGCCAGATCCAGCAGAAGAAATCGGCGCCGGATAGGCGCCGCATAGACAAGTGCAGCCCTGGTAATGTTGACAGTGGTGACAATCTGCTGCGCCATCTGCCGTGCCCGCGGCTCGAGTTCCATCGTGCGGAACGCCTGTAGCCAGACGGTCAGGCTGGCCAGCATGAGGGCGGCGAGCAGCAGGAAGGTGCGGGCGAACAGGCCCCACCGCGGAGGGGAACCCATGGAGGTGTTGGCTGAATGCGACACACGCGCTTGTGGCGCGCGCAACGCCGAGATCTCAGGTGCCGCCATCCGGTACGAAGACGTAACCCATACCCCAGACCGTCTGTATGAATACCGGTTTCGAAGGATCGGCTTCGATCAGTTTGCGCAGCCGGGATATCTGGACGTCGAGACTGCGATCGAAGGCTTCGTATTCGCGACCACGTGCAAGCTCCATGAGCTTGTCGCGGGATAGGGGTATTTTCGGATGGCGCGCGAACACTTTCAACACCGAAAATTCGCCCGTCGTGATGGGGACGGGTTCGCCGTTCTTCAGCAGGGTGCGGGTCGACAGGTTGAGAACCCAAGGGCCGAATTTCACCCAATCGTCTTCTTCCTGGCTGGGGGCGCCGGGATGCTCTTCGGGCCCACGGCGCCGTAGTACCGCGTTGATGCGCGCCAGCAGCTCGCGCGGGTTGAACGGCTTGGAGAGGTAGTCGTCGGCACCCATCTCGAGGCCGACGATACGGTCGATGTCCTCTGCCTTCGCGGTGAGCATGATGATGGGGGTATTGTTGTGTGATCCGCGCAACCGGCGGCAGATCGAAAGACCATCTTCGCCGGGCAACATGAGGTCGAGAACGAGCAGGTCAAAGTGCTCGCGCTGCCACGCCTTGTCCATGGCGGGTGCGTCTTCCACCGCGACAACATTGAAACCCTGTTCCGATAAATAGCGGCGCAAGAGGTCGCGCAGCCGAGCATCGTCGTCTACCACCAGAATTTTCTTGGGTAGAGCGGGCGAGTTGGAATGAGGCATGGTCATTACACGTGAATGGTTCGACAAATGTAACTGTAGCGAAGACACGCGGCAGGTTCTACGGTTCTACACGCGTTGTTACATATTTACGCGCCTGGTGACGAATTCCTTCTGAACCAGACCTTATGATGAACATTCATATCGAATCACGGCGTATTGGCGGAATTGAAACATGTTGGCCGGCAAAGCGACCCGCATGGCATTTGCGGTTGTTTCCATATCAATCGTGATCGCGCCCTTGACCTGGACCATCGGGGCTGGCGCGAGTTCCACCCGGAGCATGCAGGGGCCCGGACTGCGCGCGGACCCCGATGCCGATCGCACACAACTGCCGTCCGCAGAATGGCAGCACTTGGCAGCCGACCGGAGCCCCAAGTTGAGAATGGCTCCCCGTCATGCGGTTGAATCACGCGAGGGCGCGTTGCCGGCGGATTCGGGGCCGCTATGGGTCGCCGATCGAGCCGCAGCCGCCGCTACGATCGATCCGCTTGACATGGATTCTGCACAGCCTCGCCTGAGTTACGGAGAACGTTCCGAACTGCGCGCCCAAGTCATTGAAGCCACCCGCGAAATCTATGCCCGCATGGCCCGTACCGCGCGGGATGGTGTCGAGCGCGGTTTCTTCGACTGGTGGTAGCCGCGCATTGCGGTCGCCTGTTGAGCAGGCCGGCCTCATGCTGGAACGAATCGCCCCGGTCAGCTCCAGCGCGGCTAAAATCGCGCACATGCCCCCATATATCCTCGCTCTCGAAACTTCAGGTTCCATCTGCAGTGTTGCGCTCGAATGCCGTACCGACTCTGGTGTCCAGCGCTGGTACACGGAGCACGATGGCGTTGCCGAACATTCCCTGCGCCTGTTGCCCATGGTTGACTACCTGCTGACTGAGGCCGGCATTTCCGGCAGGCAGCTCAGTGCGGTTGCATTCGGGCAGGGTCCGGGGGGATTCACCGGGTTGCGCGTCGCCTGCGGGGTGGCGCAGGGTCTGGGTTTCGCCCTGGGCATTCCTCTCATTCCAGTGGTATCGAACGCCGCGGTGGCGTCATCACTGCCCGACGTAGCGCCGCGCCTGCGCATCGTCGCTCTGGATGCGCGCATGGAAGAGGTCTATGCCGGTGCCTACTGGATGGGCGAGAACGGGCAGTTGCATAGCATGGAGCGGCCGCTGCTGCTGAACCGCTCTGATGTCGCGTACTGGATACACGGCCAGCTGCCGCACTGGCATCAGGCGGTGTCCGCGGCCGCTGTGACAGCGGACGACACCTCGCCACGCTGGATTCTGGCGGGCGACTGGCTGGAGCCTCAGGAGATCCGCAGCGACTCGACCGAGCAGCCCATGCTCCGTGGCTGGCCGAGCTTCCTCGACCTCCCGGGCAACCTCGACAGCCTCGCTACGGGAAGCTGGTGGACGCATCGTCTCCGACCGGATGCCCTGTCGGTCGCGCGGCTTGCCTGGCAGGCTTGGGACCGAGGCGAGACCGTCGACCCGGCCGATGCGTTGCCGCTTTACGTACGCGACAAGGTAGCCTACACGACGGCAGAGCGCGCGGCCGGGGCGGCAGGCGGAAATCCCAAGGCGCAAGGATGGCAGCCATGACATTGCGTTATGCCAGCATGCGGCAGTCCGACCTGGACGAGGTCATTGAGCTCGAGCGCGCGATCTACACGCACCCCTGGACGCGTGGCAATTTCGCGGACGCCCTGGCCGCGGGCAACCACGGCTGGCTGGTACGTGAGGATGGCAAGCTGGTCGGGTATTGTGTAGTGATGCTCGCTCCCGATGATGCCCACCTGCTGAATATCAGCGTAGCCGGGCACGCACAGGGGCGGGGCATAGGCCGTGGCCTGCTTGAGTGGGTGCACGCACTGGCTCAGGCCCATGGGCTGGAGTCAGTCCTGCTCGAAGTGCGCGTATCCAACGAGCGCGCCATTCGGCTCTACGAGAAGGCAGGCTACATACCCATCGGGAAACGACGCGATTACTATCCCGCGATCAATGGGCGGGAAGACGCCATCGTGATGCGCAAGTACCTGGAAGGGCCTCCAGCTCGTTTGCCTCAGGAGGCTGTGGCCGGATGAAGGGCGATGCATGGAGCCAACTGCCGCCACTGCGCCGCGCCTGGTTGCGTGAATTGGGCATCGAGCAGCTCTGGCTCACCGGTGAGCTCGCACAAGCGCCGGAAGTGTCTCCGGGGGACACGTCCGCCATGGCCATGCCCGAGCCGGTTGTGGAGCCACCGTCGAGCTCGGTGACCCCTGTACCGCCCGCCGGCCCGAGCGTTCAGCATGCGCCATTGATCGCGCGGGGGAGCGAAGCATCGTGCTCCGGCGGCACGGAGCAGGGGGCAGCCGCTTTCGCCGTTCGTCGTCTGGCAGAGGTGGGCAGCGATTGCTGGATCCTGCATTTCCGGCGTGGTCAAGGTCGCAGCGGCGGGGCAGCCGGCGGCGCGCATCATGTGGTACTGACGCGTCAGCGTGGGGAAGGGGTGCGAGCGCTGCTGGTGAATATCCTGGCCAGCATGGGTGCGGCGCCGTGCGGCCATGGCCGCCGATTGCGCATGCAGTCCGACGCCACGCAGGCAACGCAGGGCACCGTCGTGCTGCAAGCCGAGGAAGCGGCATGGCTGCAGCAATCAACGGATGCGTATGTGTGGGTGTTCGATGACGAACTGTCCAGTAGCCGCGCAAGCAGCGGCGGCAGCGGCACGAATAAGCCTGACGCTTGCACCGAACTGGCGTTTTCCGCACCGGACGGCAATGTGATCAGGTGCGTGGCGGTCGCATTTCTGCCAGCACCGTTTACCCTGATGCGCAGCGCCGCAGCCAAGCGGAGTACCCTGGAGACCATGCTGGCGGCCAGATCCGCTACGGTGTAGCCGAAGGCAGAGGGCAGCCAACGAGGCAGTGAGTCCGGGAAACGGGGTGTCGTCTGATGCCGGCAATCAGCGCCGCAGCGCAGTTCCGTAGTTGTGGTTGCCGATCTCGTCGTCGAGCCCGGGGTTGCGGATATGGTTGATCCGGTTCCAGATAATGATGGCCACCATCAGCGCTGCGACCAGCAGCCCGAACATCACGATGATGATGCCGATGGGCACCTTGAGCCACAGGAGCAGGGAATACACCGCCACCATGAGCAGGATGTTGGTCTGTTCGTTGATGTTCTGCACGGCGATGGAGTGGCCGGCCGACAGCAGCACGTGACCGCGATGCTGAAGCAGGGCATTCATGGGGACCACGAAGTATCCGCCCAGGCCGCCGATGAGAATCAGCAGCAGGTAGACCGCGATCATGTTGTGAACAAAGGGCATGAGCAACACGACCAGCCCCATGATCACCCCCATGGGCAGCGTGTTCAGCGCCCGTTTCAACGGGATGCGGCCAGCCAGCATGGCGCCCAGTATGGTACCGATGGCGGCAATGCCCATGAGGATGGATGACTGGTCGAGACTGAGCCCCAGTTGCTGGCTGCCCCACTCGATGACGACCATCTGGAGCGTCGCGCCCGCACCCCAGAAGAGGGTAGTGACCGCAAGCGAAATCTGCCCGAGCTTGTCGCGCCAGAGGATGCTGACATAGTAGGCAAACTCGCGGATGAGCTTCACGGGGTTGGCGTGCTGCGGCGGGTACACCACCCCGGTACGGGGAATCAGCAAATTGAAGAAGGCGGCAATGCCATAGACCAGGGCAATGACGACAATCGCGGCTTCAGCCGGCGTGTCGACCGACGGAAAGAGGCGCAGCGCGAGCAGATGATCAGCAACGGCTGGCGTAATGAGGGCGCCACCGAGCATGACCCCGAGGAGGATGGACACGACGGTAAGCCCTTCGATCCAGCTATTGCCCTTGACCAGCAATGATGGCTTCAGCATTTCGGTGACGATGCCGTATTTCGCCGGCGAATAGGCTGCTGCCCCCACACCGACAAGGGCGTAAGCGGCAAGCACCAGGTATTGCTGCTGCACCGGGCTGAGGCCCATGCAGTTGTAGAACAGCATGATGAGGCAGCCCGCCACCTTCAGCGCATTGGTGCAGAACATGACCCGGCCTTTGGGCATGCAGTCGGCAAACGCACCCACGAAAGCTGCCATGACCACGTAGGAAAGGGCGAACGACCATTTCGCCATGGGCGCCATCCACGCTGGACCATCGAGCTGCTGCAGCAGGGCGATGGCGGCAATGAGCAACGCGTTGTCGGCCAGGGATGAGAAGAACTGCGCCGCCATGACGACATAGAAGCCGCCGGGAATAATGCCCCTGGCGGCCCGAATACGGCGCGCGCGCTCTCGGATCGCTTGGGATCGGGCATCCTTCCTGGAAGACTTGCGGGCCGGTTCGGTTAACAAATGTGACATCGCCTGCGCTGGTTTGGACCGTGGCCGCTACCTGGAAACAGAGGGTTGCACGATGCCTGCTCTTGCCTGTCGTTTCGCAACAAGTTGGTAAGGCGGGTGGGGTATTATACGAATCACTTTCCGCTCTTGCCTTACAACTCTTACATTTTGACAATCGGTCAGGCCCGGTGCGTCTCACCCAGATCAAACTCGCAGGCTTCAAGTCATTCGTCGATCCCACCCATATCCACATCCCCAGTCAGCTGGTCGGCGTGGTGGGCCCGAACGGCTGCGGCAAATCGAACATAATCGATGCGGTGCGCTGGGTGCTCGGCGAGACACGAGCTTCCGAGCTGCGTGGCGAATCGATGCAGGACGTCATCTTCAACGGTTCCAGTACACGCAAACCGGCGGCGCGCGCCTCGGTCGAGCTGGTGTTCAGCAACGAGAATTCGCGCGCGCTCGGCCAGTGGTCGCAGTATTCCGAGATTTCCGTCCGACGGGTCCTGACGCGCGATGGCACCAGCGCATACTACATCAACAACCAGCAGGTGCGCCGGCGCGACGTGCACGACATTTTCCTCGGTACCGGACTGGGGTCACGCGGCTATGCCATCATCGGCCAAGGCATGATTTCGCGCATCATCGAAGCACGCCCGGAAGAACTGCGCATCTTTCTCGAAGAAGCCGCCGGTGTTTCGCGTTACAAGGAGCGCAGGCGCGAAACGGCCAACCGCCTCGAAAGCACGCGCGAGAACCTGGTGCGGGTGGAAGACATCCTGCGCGAGCTTACGGACCAGCTCGAGCGGCTCGAGGCCCAGGCAGAAGTGGCCACCCGCTACCAGCAGCTTCAGGCAGAAGGCGAGCAGAAACTGCACGCGCTGTGGTTGCTGAAAAAGCAGATGGCGGAGGAAACGCGCCAGCGCAAGGCGCGTGAAGTCGAGCAGGCGCAGAACGAGCTCGAGGCCGCGCTGGCGCAGCTGCGGCACCAGCAGGCGAACCTCGAATCGATGCGCCAGGCGCATTACGCCGCTGGCGACACCGTGCATGCCTTGCAGGGTGCACTGTATGAGGCCAACAGCGAGGTCAGTCGCCTCGAAGCCGAGATCCGCTACGTCGTGGACGCACGCAACAGGCTGCAGCAGCAGCGTGCCCAGCTGCAGGAGTCGATTGAGCGCGCCCGTGCGGAACAGCAGGAAGGCGAAGAGCTCCTGGCAGTGGCCGAGGAAGAGTTGGCATTGTGCGCGGCGCGGACGGAAGAAGCGCGGGCTGCGCTTGACGACGCGCAAGGGCAGTTGCCTGCTCTGGAAGAGCGGGTGCGCGAGGGCTTGATGGCGTTGTCGCAGCAGCGCAGCGAGCTTGCCCAGGTGGAACAGGCGCTTGCGCTTACCGCGCAGTCGCAGCGAGAAGCCGACCGGCAGCTGCAGCAGCTGGTGGCGCGGCGCGAACGGCTGCAATCGCATGCGAGCAATCTGGTCGAACCCGACCTCGACCGCATTCGGCAGGTCGAGGGCGACCTGGCCGTCACCCGGCAGCGCGTGCAGGAATGTGAAGCGGCATTGCTCGAGCTGGAAGAGAAGCTGCCGCAGCTGGATTCAGAACGGCGCCGCGCGCAACAGCATGCCCAGCAGGAGGCCGGCCGCGTGGCCACCATTGAGGCGCGGCTCGGTGCACTGACCCGCTTGCAGCAGGACGTCCAGCAGAGGGGCGAGTTGCAGCCCTGGCTCGAGAAGCACGAGCTCGCCCAGCGCACCCGCCTGTGGCAGCGCCTGGAAGTGCAGCCAGGCTGGGAGGTGGCCATCGAAGCCGTGCTGCGCGAACGTCTGGCGTCCATCGAGCTGAACGATCTGGAATGGGCTGCAGGTTTCCTGCGCGACGCCCCTCCGGCACGCGTGGCTTTCTTCCAGATGCCTGTTCCAGCGGTGCTTCAGGTTGAGAGCAACGGCCTCGTTCCGGCCATGTCGGTGTTGCGAATTACCGATCCCGCATTGCGCACCCTGGTACAGGGCTGGCTGCGGGGTGCGTATCTCGCGGAAGACGCTGTACAGGCACTGCGTGCCAGGGCAACCTTGCCGGCTGGCGGGGTTTTTGTGGTGCCGGCGGGTCATCTCATCGACGCGAACGGCATCCAGTTCTATGCGCCCGATTCCGAACAGGCGGGCATGCTGGCGCGCCAGCAGGAAATTGGCAATCTTGCTCGCGAACTGAAAGCCCAGCAGCTGCTGGCGGATGAAGCGCGCACGGCAGCCTCGCATGCCGAGGCGGCCTACCAGCAACTGGCTCAGGCATTGCCCGCCGCACGGCAGCGCCTGGCTGAGGTCACCTCGCGGCAGCACGAGCTGCAGCTCGAGCATGAACGGCTGTTGCAGCAGGCGGCACAGTCTGAGGAAATGCAGCGTCGGCTGGCTGAGGAGCGTGCCGAGATCGATGCGCTCGAGGAGGAGCTGCGGGCGCAGCGCGAAGAGGCGGAGGCCCGGTTCGAGACGCTGGATTCCGAACTTGCGGAACGGCAGGAGACATTTGCCCAGCGGGAAATGACGCTCGAGCATCTGCAGGCCGAAGTCGACACGGCGCGCGAACGGGTACGCGAGCTCGAAAGGGTTGCCCAGCAGGCCGAGTTTGACGAGCGCTCGGCTGAGGCGCGCATCGCAGAACTGCGGCGCATGCTGCAACGCGCAGGTGAGCAGCTCGAGCGGGCCGCGCGTGATGTGGTCCGGGTCGACGAGGAACTGCAGCAACTTGATGACCAGGCGGCACAGGCTGGCCTGCAGTCGGCGTTGGCCCTGCGTGCCGAGCGTGAGCAGGCGCTGGCGCGTGCACGTGCCGAGCTGGATGCGCTCACGGCCGAACTGCGCAAGGCCGACGAACAACGCCTCGAAATCGAGCGTTCGCTCGAGCCATACCGGAACCGGATCACGCAACTGCAGCTCGAAGAGCAGGCGGCGCGGCTTGAGCTCGAACAGTACGCCCGGCAGCTCGACGAGAACCAGGTCAACCAGCAGGCATTGCTCGCATGGCTGGACGAGGCACCGCAGGAGCGGCGGCGTGCGACCTGGCTGCAGGCCGAAGTGCAGCGTATCGGGCGTGAAGTGGCGGCGCTTGGAGCTGTCAACCTCGCGGCGCTTGAGGAACTCGCGGCGGCGCGCGAACGTCAGAGCTTCCTGCTTGCGCAGCGCAACGACCTCGTGACTGCCATCGACACTCTGGAAGACGCGATCCGTCGCATCGACCGCGAGACCCGTCAGCTGTTGCAGGAAACCTTCGATACGGTCAACCGGCACTTCGGGGAACTGTTTCCACAGCTCTTCGGCGGCGGTGAAGCACGGCTTATCATGACCGGCGAAGAAATTCTCGATGCGGGCGTGCAGGTCATGGCGCAGCCGCCGGGCAAGCGCAACAGTACGATTCATCTTTTATCGGGCGGCGAGAAGGCGCTGACCGCGACGGCGCTGGTATTCGCCCTGTTCAAGCTGAACCCGGCCCCGTTCTGTCTGCTTGATGAGGTCGATGCGCCGCTCGATGACGCCAATACCGAACGTTACGCCAATCTGGTCCGAAGCATGAGCGAACACACACAGTTTCTATTCATTTCTCACAACAAGATTGCCATGGAGATGGCGCATCAGCTGATCGGCGTTACCATGCAGGAACAGGGTGTCTCGCGTATCGTCGCGGTGGACATCGATGCTGCCGTGAAACTGACTGCAGAAACGGCCTGAGCCTGAACCGGTGAAAACATGAGCGAACTGCAAATCGGTCTCATCGCCCTTGGCGTTATTCTGATCATCGTCGTGCTCAGCCTCAACTGGTGGCAGGATCGACGTATCCGTCGGCGCATGCAGGATCAGTTCGCGCACGAGGGTGAGGATCCACTCCTTGGCGACGCAGAAAAGCCGGTCCGCTCGCGCCGCGACGACTCAGGGTCGAACCGTCGGCGCCACCGTGAGCGTCGCGAGCCCGAGTGGCGGACACCGGCACAGATTGATCCAGTCAACCCCGATGGCCGCCTCGAACCAGGCGTAACCCATGACCTCGCGGAAGTCGACGACCACGAAGAACCGGATGCGCGCACGGAAGCGGTCATCGACATCGTGTTCGTGCAGCCGGTGGCGGCGGAAGACCTCATGCCGCTGGTGCGCGACGTGCGCCAGGCTGGTCGCAAGATGTTGCGCGTGTTCTACCGCACGACACGTGGCGTGCATTGTGCACGCCTGCGCCTCGGGGAACAGTATGCCTCAATGCAGATTGCCGTCCTCCTGGCCAATCGCAGTGGTGTGCTCACGCCCACCGAGTGGGCGCAGGCCTGGGCGCAGGCTCAACGCATCGCCGATGCATTCGACGCTGAAGTGGAAGGACCCGACCCGAAGGAAGTCAGCCAGCGTGCAACCGAACTGGATGCACTATGCGCCTCGCTCGATACCTCGGTCAGCCTCACCGTGAAGCCGCGCGGGGGCGCACAGTGGCGCGAGCCGCAGATCCTTGCCGCGGCGCGCAGTGTCGGTTTCAGCGATCAGCCGGGTGGAGGCGAGCTTCACTGGCTCGACGAGAACAATGCAGTACGGTTCAGCCTGATGTACCCTCAGGGCGGCCAGCGCAACTCCCCCCAATACCACTCGATCAGCCTGCTGCTGGATGTGCCGCGCAGTCCCGCTGTCCCCAGCGCTTTTGCCGACATGGCCGACGTAGGCCGCATGCTGGCGCGCAAGCTGGATGGCGAACTGGTGGACGATAACGGTCTGCCGCTCGCCGAGGGGTGTGAAGCCGCTGTCGATACCCAGTTGCGCCAGCTGTACGCGGAACTTGAGAAGGCAGGCTTTACGCCCGGTTCATCACGCGCGTTGAGGGTGTTCGCGTGAGCCTGCCGCAGGACCCTCTGCATGCCCGCCTGGATGAGCTGCGGGCGCTGATTCGCGAGCACGACCACCGCTACTACGTGCTTGACGACCCGATCATTACGGATGCCGAATACGACACCCTGTTCCGGGAACTGCAGGCGATCGAACGGGAACATCCGGAATGGATCACGCCCGACTCCCCCTCACAGCGGGTGGGAGGGGCGCCGGCCACCGAGCTTGACACGGTGCGCCACGAGATTCCCATGCTGTCGCTGGCCAATGCTTTCGACCCAGACGAGGTGCAGGCATTCGACAGGCGCGTCGCAGAGTCGTTGCGGGCAGCCGGCATGCTGGATGCCAGCGAGGCCGTCGAATATGCATGCGAGCTGAAGTTCGACGGGCTGGCGATCAGCCTCATGTATGAAGATGGCGTACTTGTGCAAGGCGCTACCCGGGGCAGTGGCGAGATCGGCGAAGATGTCACGGCCAACGTGCGCACCATTCGTGCGATTCCCTTGAGGCTGAAGCAGCCCGTTCCCGGGACACTGGAGATCCGGGGTGAGGTGCTCATGTTCCGCGCCGATTTCGAGCGCCTCAATGCAGAGCAGGCAGCGCGGGGGCAGAAAGTGTTCGTGAATCCGCGCAACGCAGCCGCGGGAAGCCTGCGGCAGCTTGATGCGCGCATTACGGCGCAACGGCCCCTGCGGTTTTTTGCCTATGGCCTGGGACAGGTCGATCAACCTCCCGAGCTGGAAACTCATAGTGCAATCCTCGACTGGCTGCTGGAGCTCGGGGTGAGCGTCAATCCGTTCCGGCGGTGCGTCCGGGGTGCGAGCGGTCTGCTCGCCTTCTTCGACGACGCATCGCGCCAGCGGCCCGAGCTGCCATACGACATTGATGGCGTCGTGTACAAGGTGAACCGGCTCGAGGCACAACGGCAGCTGGGGTTCGTCTCGCGCGCGCCGCGGTTTGCCATCGCTCACAAGTTCCCCGCCCAGGAGAAGACCACACGCCTGCTTGACATCGAGATCCAAGTGGGGCGCACCGGCGCGATCACGCCGGTGGCGCGTCTCGAGCCCGTGTTCGTGGGTGGGGTGACGGTCACCAACGCAACCTTGCACAACGAGGACGAAATCCGGCGCAAGGATCTGCGCATCGGCGACATGGTCATCGTGCGGCGGGCGGGTGACGTCATTCCCGAGGTGGTGGGGCCGGTGCCCGGGCTTCGTCCGGCTGACGCACGCGAGTTTCACATGCCCGATGTGTGTCCGGCGTGCGGTTCAGCCATCGAACGGCCAATCGGCGAAGCCATCGCCCGCTGCACCGGCGGTCTGGTCTGCCCGGCGCAACGCAAGCAGGCGATCACGCACGCGGCGAGCCGGCGCGCGCTCGACATCGACGGCCTGGGCGAGAAGCTGGTCGACCAGCTGGTCGATAGCGCGCGCGTGCGTACGCTGGCCGACCTCTTCACGCTGACCGTCGAAGAGCTGGCGGGCTATGAGCGCATGGGGCCAAAATCGGCGCGCAACCTGGTCGAGGCCATCGATCGCGCGCGGCGCCCGGAGCTGGCACGCTTCCTGTATGCGCTGGGGATACGGCACGTAGGCGAAACGACGGCGCGCGATCTGGCACTGTACTTCGGTTCGCTGGATGCCATCATGCAGGCCACGGAAGACGACCTGTTGCGTGTGCCCGATGTCGGCCCGGTGGTCGCCGCGTCGATTGCCCATTTCATGGCCGAGCCGCATAACCGCGAAGTCATTCATCAGCTCGTGCATGAGCACGGTGTGGAACCGCAGGCGCCCGTGCGCGCGGCGCAGGCCGCAACGGCCCTGGCGGGCAAGTCCTTCGTGCTGACAGGCACCTTGCCCAATTGGACCCGCGAAGAGGCTTCCCGGCGCATCGTGGCGGCAGGTGGCAAGGTCACGGGGTCCGTATCGCGCAAGACCGACTATGTCGTCGCGGGTACGGACCCCGGCAGCAAGCTGCAGCGTGCAGAAGAGCTGGGCATCCCGGTACTGGATGAAGAAGGATTGCGGAGATTGCTAGGAGAGTCCTGATGCGAGCCATTCTTGGCGGAAGCGGGTTTTATCGCCTGACCGGTATGGAGACAACGCGCCGGAAGGTGGCTCGAACACCCTACGGTCTACCGTCGGGCGCGTTGACATTCGGCCGGATCAACGGGTGCGAGGAGATCGTTTTCCTGCCCCGGCACGGCTATGGGCATACGCTCGCGCCCCATCTCATCAACTACCGCGCCAACATCTGGGGCCTGCGCAGCGTAGGCGTCACCGAGATCATCGCCATCTCGACGGTCGGGGGCATCCGGGCTGACATCCCGCCGGGGAGCATCGTGCTGCCCGACCAGATCATCGATTACACCTGGGGGCGCGTAAACACCTTCATCGACGAGAACACGCCACCCGTACACATCGACATGACCACGCCATATTCCGACCGTCTGCGCAAAGAACTGCGCGAGTCGGCACAAGCTACCGGGGTGGTACTGGTGGATGGCGGCACCTACGGCTGTACTCAGGGCCCGCGCCTGGAGACCGCGGCCGAGATCCGCAGGATGGCACGCGACGGCTGTGACATCGTGGGCATGACAGGCATGCCAGAGGCAGCACTGGCGCGCGAGTTGGGCATCGAATACGCCGCCATATGCGTAGTCAGCAATTTTGCGGCAGGGGTGGGGCCGAGCGCGCGGTCGATCGCCTACCAGGATGTCCAGTCCGTGTACGAGAGTGCCATCCAGACGGTACAGCAGGTGCTTGCGCACTGGTGCCGGCGCAGGCCAGGCTCTGCATGTGAAGCCGTGGCGCCGTGCTCGGCGGAGACGCAGGTCACATCCTGAGCGGTCCGCGGTTGACATACGTCATCCGGGTACGCGTCATTCGTTGCGGAGCGTGCGCAGCAAGTCTTCCTCGAAACGGATCTGGGCGCGCTCCCCCAGAATGGCGCCGCTGATCACGAACATGTCTTCCACGCGTTCGCCCAGCGTCGTAACCTTCGCCATGTGCAGGTGAATGTCGTGGCGATCGAACACGCGGGCCAGGCCGTGCAAGAAACCCGGGCGGTCTGTAGCCGTTACTTTCAGGACCCAGTTGGCGCCACGTTCGTCGGGGTGCAGCTCGATGGCGGGCTCGACCGGAAAGATGCGGGAACGTCTTGATGTACGCGTGATGGTAGCCTGCCGTTCCGGCAGATGGCCATGCGTGCGCTCCAGAAAGCCGGGGAGCTCATGCTCGAGCGTTTCGATCCATGCACGCTGGTCGCGTTCGTCGGCAGGCACGATCACGATGAAGCTGTTGAGCACCCAGCCGTGGCGAGTCGTGTGCAGGCGCGCATCCTGGATGCTCAGACGCTCGCTTTCGAACCATGCGCACTGGCGCGTGAACAGATGCTCGCTTTGCGGCGCATAGACGACTACCTGCACGCTGTCGTCGTCGATCACGCGGGCATTTACCACCGGGCTGGGGTTGCTGACCTTGTTGTACAGGTGCTCAGCATGCCAGGCGATGTCGGATGCCTCATTGCGCAGGAAATAGGCGATGTCGAGTTCATTCCACAGGGCAAGATAGGCATCGTGGGGCACGCCTTGCTGGGCCAGTAGTCTGGCGGCTTCCTGCTTGCGCAGGGCGAGCAGCGCCGAAGGGTTGGTGCTGGCACCTCCGAGCACTGCGCGCGTCTTGCGGTAGAGGTCCTCGAGCAGCCGCCCTTTCCAGCTGTTCCACACGCGCGGACTGGTGCCGCGAATGTCGGCTACCGTAAGCAGATACAGCGCGTCCAGGCGGCGTGGAGTGCCCACCCGCTGCGCGAAATCGCGGATCACCTGCGGATCCGACAGATCCTGTTTCTGGGCAACGCTCGACATCAGGAGATGATCGCGCACCAGAAACTCGACCAGGTCGGCATCTTCAGGCTCGAGGCCATGCTGACGCGCAAAACGACGAACCTCGATGGCTCCCAGCTCAGAGTGGTCGCCTCCGCGGCCCTTGGCGATGTCGTGGAAGAGTGCGGCAACGTACAGCAACCAGTGCCGATCGAAATTGGCGATGAGATCGCTGCACAACGGGTATTCGTGGGCGTGCTCCGGCATGGTGAACCGGCGCAGATTGCGGATCACCATCAGCGTATGCTGATCCACCGTGTACACGTGGAAGAGGTCGTGCTGCATCTGCCCGACCACGCGCCGGAATGGTGGCAGATACTGGGCAAGAATGCCAAGGTCGTTCATGCGGCGCAGCTCGTGCACGATGCCGCGCGGCTGCTGGAGTATGGTCAGGAACAGCTTGCGCGCCACCGGATTGGCACGGAACTGCGCGTCGATGCGGCCACGGGCATGCCAGATGGCGCGCAGCATGCGGGCCGACATGCCCTGCAGGTCGGAGTTCTGCTGCATCACCAGGAAGGCGCGTAGCAACAGCATGGGCTTGCGCTCGAAGGCATCATCGCGGCGCATGTCGAGCAGCCCGCGACGCTTGACGAAGTCGTCGTCGATGTCGGTGAGGGCATCGTTGGGGTCGGGGAACAGGCGGGCCTCGATGTTCTGTACCAGAATGGCGTTCAGCTGGGTGACACTGTGCGCGGCGCGATAGTAGCGCTGCATGAGCACCTCGCTGGGGCGCCGCCCGCCACTGGCTTCGATCTGGTAGATCTCGGCGAGCGCTGTCTGATGATCGAACAGGATGCGGTCTTCACGGCGCCGGGCAAGCAGGTGCAGTTCTATGCGCAGGCGCTTGAGGGTCTGTTCGGCACGCCGTAGCTGACGCGCCTCGTCGGCGGTCAGGAGGCCTGCATCGGCAATCTGACGCCAGGTCCGTCCGTACCCCGCGGCGCGCGCCATCCAGAGGATGACCTGCAGGTCGCGCAGTCCGCCCGGAGCTTCCTTGCAGTTGGGTTCGAGCGCGTACGGTGTGTTCTCGTGCCGTGTATGCCGCTGCTGCATCTCGAGCCGTTTGGTCTGGAAGAAGGCTCTGGCGTCGAGCTGCGCGTTGAGTTGCTGGGTGAGCTGCCGCATGAGCGAACGGCTGCCTGCAAGCCAGCGGGCTTCCAGCAACGCGGTCTCGACGGTGATGTCGGCCGCGGCTTCCTCGATGCACTGGGTTACCGTGCGTACACTATGCCCCGGCTCGAAACCGATGTCCCACAGGGCCGTGAGAAAACGCGAGATGGCCGCCTCGGCCTCGGCGTCTGGAGGCGTGGGCAGCAGGATCAGGATGTCGACGTCGGAATAAGGATAGAGTTCCCCCCGTCCGTAACCTCCAACGGCGGCAAGCGCGCTGTCGGGGGGCAGGGGATAAAGCGTGAGCAACTGCAGGAGGACGCGGTCGGTGATGCGGCGCAACCCCTGCAGGAGGGGGTCGCAGCGTCGGTTGGTGCGGTAGGTGGCGATGACCTCGGCGCGCCTTTGCTGCAACGTGTCGCGCAATCGCATCAACGTCTGTTGGCTGTCGGAGACCTCGGACTGCAATTGCGCCAGTGACATGGTCAGCTCGCTTGAATGAAGGCCGGGGGCGCTGGCATGTTCGGCGAGACCGTGAGGACCTCAAAACCGTCGGCGGTGACACGAACCGTATGTTCCCACTGCGCCGAAAGGCTGCGGTCGCGGGTGACGACCGTCCAGCCATCGGGCAGCTGCCGTATGTCGCGCTTGCCCGCGTTGATCATGGGTTCGATCGTGAAAATCATACCCTCAACCAGCTTCACGCCGGTACCTGGACGGCCATAGTGCAGAACCTGAGGATCTTCATGAAACCGGCGTCCGATGCCGTGGCCGCAATATTCCCGCACCACCGAGAAACCGTTCTGCTCGGCATGCTTCTGTATGGCATGGCCGACGTCACCCAGGGTGGCACCGGGACGCACCTGCGCGATGCCGATCCACATGCATTCGAAGGTGACGTTGATGAGGCGGCGCGCCAGGATGGACGGTTCGCCCGCCACGTACATGCGGCTGGAGTCGCCATACCAGCCATCCTTGATGACGGTGACGTCGATATTCACGATGTCGCCGTTCTTGAGAACCTTGTCGCCTGGAATGCCATGGCAGACCACATGGTTCACCGAGGTGCAGATGGCGCCGGTGAAGGGTGGGTAACCGGGGGGCGCATAGCCGATCGTGGCCGAGCGCACGCCGAGCTCGGCCATGCGCTGCTGGCAGAGGCGGTCGAGCTCGCCAGTGGTGACACCCGGTTTTACGTGGGGCGTGATGAAATCGAGAATGTCGGCGGCAGCCTGGCAGGCGGCGCGCATCTGCGCCAGTTCGTTCGGGTCGGTGACAATGGCCATTGAGTAGGGGTAAACGCTTTAAGTGCGGAAAATGGTAGAATTATAGGCTTTTCGAAATAGCGTGCCGCACGAACCAGGGTGCCTGCTTCAGATCGTGCAGGGTGCGACATCATGCGCGTGGCCGGCTGGCCGTGCGCCTGGTGAAGGACCTGATGCTGGATGCGGGTGGCGCGTGGGGTACAAGACCAAACCCTTGGAGAGAACTGTCATGTCCGTCACCATGCGTGAAATGCTGGAAGCCGGTGTCCACTTTGGCCATCAGACCCGCTTCTGGAACCCGAAGATGGCTCCTTACATCTTCGGTCATCGTAACAAGATTCACATCATCAACCTCGAGAAAACGCTGCAAATGTACAACGAGGCCATGGCGTACCTGCGCCAGCTGGCCGCGCGTGGTGGCACCATTCTCTTCGTTGGCACGAAGCGTGCCGCGCGGGACATTGTCGCCGAGGAAGCGCAGCGTTGCGGCATGCCGTATGTAGATAGCCGTTGGCTCGGTGGCATGCTCACCAACTTCAAGACTGTCCGCTCCTCGCTGAAGCGCCTCAAGGATATGGAAGCGCTGGTAGCGGAAGGCGGGCTCGAGCGCATGAGCAAGAAGGAAGCGCTCATGTTCACGCGCGAGCTCGAGAAGCTGAACAAGTCGATTGGCGGCATCAAGGAACTCAATGGGCTGCCCGATGCATTGTTCATCGTCGACGTCGGCTATCACAAGATTGCAGTTGCCGAAGCGCGCTCGCTTGGCATACCGGTCGTGGCCGTGGTCGACACCAACCACTCGCCCGAGGGCGTTTCCTATGTCATTCCGGGTAACGATGACTCGGCCCGTGCCATCGCGCTGTACATGCGTGGCGCCGCCGATGCAGTGCTCGAAGGTCGCGCCCAGGCGCTGCAAGGCGTGGTCGATGCCGTCTCCGACGAAGGCGGTGACGACGAATTCGTCGAAGTCAGCGAACAAGAGTAAACGCTCTTCCGCTTCGCGACACGTCAAGCAAGGGGCAGGTTGCCCCTTCTTTTTGCCGGCATTGCATCGCACCAGCACTCTGGTGGCGTACATCCCGAATGCCGGCCCCTCAAGATTTCATCCGATCAAGCAGGAGCAAACATGGCCGAGATTACAGCAGCGATGGTGAAGGAGTTGCGCGAGAAAACCGACGCGCCGATGATGGAGTGCAAGAAGGCTCTCACCGAGGCCGGTGGCGACATGGCGCGCGCCGAAGAGTTGCTCCGGGTCAAGCTCGGCACCAAGGCCAGCAAGGCCGCCTCCCGTGTGGCGGCCGAAGGTCTGGTCGGCGTTCACATCAACGATGCCGGCAACGTCGGCGCCATCATCGAAGTGAACTGTGAGACGGACTTCGTCGCCAAGAACGACGACTTCGTCCAGTTCGTCAACGGCCTGGCCAGGCTGGTGGCCGAGGCCAACCCGGCCGACGTCGAAGCGCTCTCGGCCTTGCCCTATGGCGAGGGCACGGTCGAAAGCACGCGCACCGCGCTGGTGGGCAAGATTGGCGAGAACATGACGATCCGCCGTTTCGTGCGCATCGAAACACCGAACGCGCTTGCATACTACATTCACGGTGGCCGTATCGGCGTGCTCGTCGAGTATGCGGGTAGCGCCGAGGTTGGCAAGGATGTCGCCATGCACGTTGCTGCCATGCGTCCGCGCGCAGTCGATGCTGCCGGCGTTCCCGCCGAGGATGTCGAGCGCGAGCGCACGATCGCCCAACAGAAGGCGGCTGAATCGGGCAAGCCCGCGGAAATTGTTGCCAAGATGGTTGAAGGGGCTGTGCAGAAGTTCCTCAAGGAAGTCACCCTGCTGTCGCAGCCCTTCGTCAAGGACGACAAGAAGACCGTCGAGCAAATGCTCAAGGCAAACAACGCGGCAGTTCAGCAGTTCGTGTTATATGTGGTAGGCGAGGGCATCGAGAAGAAAACAACCGACTTCGCCGCGGAAGTGGCTCAACAGGCTGCCGCTGCTGCGCGCGGTTAAGCGTGGGGCCGTCGCCACGGCGACGGCCATTCTCTCCGGTCGCCCGTATATTTCGCTCTCGCACCTACCTCCATGACATCCCAAAGCACTCCCTCTCCTGTTTACAAGCGCGTCCTGCTCAAACTGTCGGGCGAAGCCCTGATGGGTGACGACGCCTTTGGAATCAACCGCGCGACGATCATGCGCATGGTCGACGAGATTGTCGAGGTGGTTGCCATGAATATCGAGCTCGCCATCGTCATCGGGGGAGGCAACATATTCCGGGGAATTGCGCCGGCGGCCCAGGGCATGGACCGGGCAACGGCGGACTACATGGGCATGATGGCGACCATCATGAACGCGCTGGCCCTGCAGGACGCGCTGAAACACCGGCAGGTGGATGCACGCGTGCAGTCGGCTCTCAATATCGAGCAGGTGGTAGAGCCGTACATCCGGCCCAAGGCCTTGCGCTATCTGGAAGAGGGCAAGATTGTCATTTTCGCGGCCGGCACCGGAAACCCGTTCTTCACGACCGATACGGCAGCAGCCTTGCGCGGCGCCGAGATCGGTGCCGAGATCGTGCTCAAGGCCACCCGGGTAGATGGCGTCTACAGTGCCGATCCCAAAAAGGATCCGACGGCCACGCGTTACGCGCGCATCAGTTTCGATGAGGCGATCAATCGCCGTCTCGAGATCATGGACGCTACTGCGTTTGCGCTGTGCCGCGACCAGAAATTGCCCATCAAGGTGTTCTCCATCAATAAGCCAGGTGCGTTGGCCCGTGTCGTCATGGGTGATGACGAAGGCACCCTGGTTCACGTCTAAGGATTGCAGCATGAGCGTAGCTGAAATCAAGAAAAGCGCGGAAAAGCGCATGGCAAAGACCATCGAAACCTTACAGAGCGATCTGTCCAAGGTGCGAACCGGACGTGCGCACCCGGGCATCCTCGATCATGTTCAGGTGGAATACTACGGGTCGGTGGTGCCGGTGAGCCAGGTGGCGAACATCACCGTACTTGACGGCCGTACGCTCGGCGTCCAGGTATGGGAGAAGCAGATGGCACCGGTGGTCGACAAGGCCATCCGCGAATCTGACCTGGGTCTGAACCCCCAGCTGATGGGCGAACTCATCCGGGTTCCCATGCCTCCGCTGACCGAAGAGCGTCGGCGCGACCTTACCAAGGTCGTGCGTTCCGAAGGTGAAAGTGCGAAGGTGGCAATCCGCAACGTGCGCCGCGAGGCAAACGAGCAGCTGAAGCGCCTGCTGAAAGACAAGGAAATTTCCGAGGATGCCGAGCGTCGTGCGCAGGATGACATCCAGAAACTGACCGATCGCTTCGTGGGCGAAGTGGACAAGCTTGTTTCGCAGAAAGAAGCCGAAATCATGACGGTCTGACCGTCTCGGTATGCGCCGGCCGCAAGTGCACGGGGTTGTGCTTGCGGCCGTTTCACGTTTCTCGCGAGAGCGCCATGGCTCCCTCTAGGCATTGCTTCAGGCCGGAATTAACTGCGCATTCAGTATTAGGCCGTTCGGGGTCGTGGTGGTATAAATCTCGAAGGCATCTCCGTTGACGCGCGGACTGGCAACACGACTCTAACCCTCTACACGCATGATACAAAGCTCGACTCTGGCAATCCCTACCACCCGCGAAATTCCTCGTCACGTCGCCATCATCATGGATGGCAATGGCCGATGGGCCAAACAGCGTCACCTGCCCAGGGTTGCGGGGCATCATCGGGGAGTCAGAGCAGTTCGACGCACGGTCGAGACGTGTGCCGCTGCCGGAGTCGAGTATCTCACCCTGTTTGCCTTCAGTTCCGAGAACTGGCGGCGTCCCAAGGATGAGGTCTCTTACCTCATGGGGCTGTTCCTCGAAGTGTTGCAGAGCGAGGTGAATGAACTCGCACGCAATGGAGTGCGCCTGCGCATCGTTGGCGATATTGCTGCGTTCGATCAGCGACTGCGCGAGAAAATAATCGAGGCGGAGCGTCTGACGGCAGGCAACTCGCGGCTGCAACTTTCGGTCGCGGCGAATTACGGCGGACGCTGGGACATCCTCAATGCCGTGCGCAACATGCTGCGTGAGCGTCCGGATCTGGCCAGTACCCCCGAACTCGTCGATGAGCGCCAGCTGGCACCGTACCTGTCCTTGTCATTCGCGCCAGAGCCCGATCTCTTCATCCGTACAGGTGGGGAACAGCGCATATCCAACTTTGCCATCTGGCAGCTTGCCTATACCGAGCTCTATTTCACCGATACTTACTGGCCGGATTTCGATGCTCAGGAGTTGCACAAGGCGTTCGAATGGTACCGCCAGCGTGAGCGCCGCTTCGGGCGCACCAGTGCGCAATTGAACGCGGCCAGGAACAAACGGCCAGGCGATGCCAACGATGGCGGGCCCATGCCCGAATCCTCCTGAAGGTAGCTCCATGCTCCGACAACGAATCATCACTGCCGCCGTTCTCCTGCTGGTGCTGGTGGCAGTTCTGGCATTGCCCGGGCCGCAACCCTTTGCCTGGCTGGTGCTGGTCGTTGCCCTCCTGACCTTGTTCGAGTGGTGGCGCATGACCCTGGCGCT
>CALAGD010000072.1 GCA_937891425.1 uncultured Pigmentiphaga sp. | reverse complement strand
AGCCTCGGCCGGCGAAGATGCTTGGTCGAACGGCGTTACGGTGACGCTGACTGGCAGGGCCGCAACTCCTGCAAAGGGTACACCGGAGCCGTGGGTAACCTCAAACATGACGGCCTGGTCCCAGCGGTCGTAGTTGCCAGCTACGTGGGCATCGTCATCGTGCAGCGCCACACTGATATGGTAGTGCCCGATGCCAAGATTGAGCTGCGGCAGATGGAATTCGATCACACGACGCACACCCGGCTGCATGCCGATGTCGGTCCAGCCCATCCGCCGCGTGTTCATGCCGAATATGTCGTAGCCCGTGCGATCCCGGATGGTCATACCCAGGGTGAGATTGGGCAACTCTTCCTCGCATTCATAAACGATGCGCAGCCGTGCCGGATCGCCTACCCGGAACACGGGCTGGCTGACCGCGTTGAGGTCGTGTCCGCCCAGGAACTCGACGCTGAGCATGCGCGCACGCCCGTTGCCAGAGCGCCGACCGAGCTCACCCAGCGACTTGCCCTCTTGCGCGGCGTCTTCGCGGGCGGAAATCAGCGCATAGTAGTAGTCGAGTACGTCGGCGGGGTCGCCGTCCCTGAGCACCCCGCCATCCCCCAGAAGAATGGCACGGTCGCAAAGGCTCTTGATGGCGCCAGGGTCGTGTGACACGAATAGCAGGGTGACACCCTGCTCACGGAACGACCTGATGCGCGCGAACGACTTGTGCTGGAAGTATGCGTCACCTACCGACAGGGCTTCGTCCACGATCAGCACATCGGGGCGGAAGGCGGTGGCCACCGCAAACGCCACGCGCACCTGCATGCCGCTGGAATAGGTGCGCACCGGCATGTCGAAGTAGTCTCCCACTTCGGCAAAGGCCTGGATGTCGTCCATCACGGCTTCCATCTCCGCGCGCGAGCGGCCTGATATTTGTCCGGACATATAGGCATTCTGTCGACCGGTGAAATCGGGGTGAAAGCCCAGGCCGAGCTCGAGCAACGCCGCCACAGTGCCATGTACATGCACCTCTCCCTCGGTGGGCCTGGTGGTGCCGGCGAGTACTTTCAGCAGCGTGCTTTTGCCGGCACCATTGACACCGATCAGGCCGACAGCCTGGCCGGGCTCAACATCAAAACTCACGCCACGCAACACCCAGCGCAGCCGCGCTGGATCCTGCCGACCACTGAAGATGCGGCGCAGCAGGGCCTTCTTGCCGTAAGCGCTTGCGTAGGCCTTGCCTACGTTGCGAACCGAGATTACAGGTTCAGCCATGGACGACGCCACCCCTGCCACGTTCAAAGATAATCCAGCATTTCAGCAAACAGCCGCTTGTAGCAGAACATGGCCAGCCCGGAAACTATCAGGGCGACCGCCAGCGGATACCCCAGCGATGCCAGTCCGGGCGCCGTTCCCGTCAGGAAGATCTGCTGCAGATTGGTAATCGGCCCGACCACCGGGTTCCAGTAGATCAGGTCTTTCATCCAGTCGGAAAGAATCGTGACGGGATAGACGATGGGCGTGGCCCAGAACATGAGCTGCAGTCCGATGTCCACGATCTGCCCGACATCACGCGCAAAGACATTCAGGACCGCGGTGAGCAGACCGCCCGCCATGGCCAGCAGGATCAGCACGCCCAAGCTGGGCAGGGCCCATAGCACGGACCAGCCCGGCCAGGCATCGATCAGGATGAGGAACATGACGAACAGCAGGCTGAGCACGGCGAAATTGAACAGCGCCACGAGCACGATGGGAACCAGCAGCACCAACTTCGGAAACTGCACCTTCTTGATGAGGTTGGCATGCTCCAGAAAGACGTTCTTCGTGCGCGAGAAGATTTCGGTGAACAGGCCCCAGGAAATCAGACCCGCGCAAATGAACTGGCTGTACGCGAACTTCGATACCGTTTGGCCGGGCAGGCGCGCCTGCATCACTTGCGAAAACACCAGCGTATACACGAGGATCATCGCAAGCGGCTGCAGGATGAGCCAGACCGGGCCCAGCAACGAGCCGGTATAGCGCGCGCGCAGATCCCGTTCGGAAATGGCGCGTACGAGCCCCCGAAAGCGCCAGGTTCCGAGTATCGTGTTTTTCATGAAGTTCATGGCGGCCGATTATAGAAGCGAGCAGCAGAGGGAATTCGCAACGCCTGCCTGCAGCCGGCGCCGCTTCGCGGCAAATGCTTTCGGCCCCGGACTGACGCGTCACGTTCACCTGGGACACGAAAACGGAGCCGGCAGGCTCGCTGGTCAACGGGCGGCGGTTTTCGTCGCAGCGGGTCTTGGGGCAGCGTTTTTCGCGGGCTTTTGCGGGGCTGAAACAACGCGTGTCTCAGGCTGCCTTGGCGCGAAGTAGTTCGCTACGGTCTTGAGATCATCGACGTTGAGCACACCCGCGTAATACCGCAGGCGCATGTAGGCGTTCAGGTAGTCGTAACGCGCCTGCGCGAGATCGCGTCGCGCCTCGAAAAGCTGCTGTTCTGCATTCAACACGTCGAGGTTCACGCGAGTACCAGCCTGTACGCTCTTGCGCGTGGCCTCCACCAGCAGCTCAGCCGACTTCACTGCGCTTTCCAGCGCCTTGATCTTGACCACACTGCTGTGCAGCACCGCATACTGCTGCCGCAGCTCGACCATCACGGCGTTACGCACGGCGTCGAGTTCGGCCTGGGCACGTTCGTAGTTGGCCACGGCCTGCGAGGTACGCGCACTGATGCCGCCCCCCGAAAACAGCGGGACACGCACCTGCACTCCGATCATGTGGGTACGGTTGCGCTGGTTGATGGTCGTAACCGAGTCGGCCTCGTTGACCGAGTAGGAGGCCACCAGATCCACCGAGGGGTAATGGGCGGCGCGGTTGCGGTCGACATGCGCATCGGCCGCGCGTACCGACATCCGTGCCGCCAGAATTTCAGTATTGCTGCTCAGCCCAAGCTCGATCCAGCGTTCCAGCTGCGCCGGCTGCAGCGGCGCTGGCTCGAACTCCGGCGTCAGCCGGTGCAGCTGCTCGATGCTGTTGATATGCCCCGGGCCGATCATGGCCTCGAGCTGGCGCAGGGCATTGCCAAGTTCGTTCTGCGCCTCCAGCACCTCCGCCTCGGCCCGATCATGGCGTGACCGCGTTTCGATTACCTCCGTGCGAGTGCCTTCGCCGCGCTCGAACATGCGCTCGTTCGCGCGCATCTGCTCAGCGTACGCGGCCCGCTGCGCCAGCGCGATATCGAGCTGGTCGCGCGCCAGCAGCGCGCGCGAATAGGCCTCGTACAGACGCAGCATGAGCTGCTGGTGCCGATTGTCGAACTGGATTTCGGCATGCCTGGAGCGTGCCTGCCCTTCGCGGTAACCGGCCCACGACTGCAGGTCGACCAGCGGCTGGCGCACCTCGACGCGGGCCACATAGCTGGGGTAATTGGAATTGCGCTGTGTCTGGGGTGCGCCATTGGGCGGTTCGATGCGCTGGTCAAGCCAGTTGCGCTGGTACCCGTAGCTGGCCGATGCCTGCGGCAGCAGCTGCGAGCGTGCGATCCGCTCCTCCTGCAGCCCGGCCTGGCGCGTCTGCCAGGCCGCCCGGTACTCGGGATCGTATTCGCGCGCGGCCATGTAGGCCTCGAGCAGACTGAGGGCATGCACCGGCAGAATGACCACACTGCCCAGCACGCAGGCTAGCAAGCGGCGTTTCATGCGTCACCTATTCCTGTACGAGAGCCGTCCTGGCCCGGTCAATGATGGGACGTAGCAGGTAGTTCAGCAGCGAGCGCTCGCCCGTCTTGATCAGAACGTCCACCGGCATCCCGGGCCGGACGGAATGTTCGGCCAGCAACTTCTCGCCTTCGGGCGTGACTTCCGCCTCAATACGGTAATACGGCTCACGCGTCTGGGGATTCTCGAGCCGGTCGGCCGAGACATTGGTGACCTTGCCCGGAATATGCGGCGTGGTACGCTGGTTGAATGCGGTGAACATCATCTCGACAGGGAGCCCCGGCACGACCTTGTCGATCAGGTGAATGGGTACTTGAGCCTCGACCACCAGGGGCTCGTTCAGCGGCACGATGTCCATCAGGTGGGTACCCGGCTGTACCACCCCGCCATCGGTGAAGACATTCAGACCCACAACGACGCCATCGGCGGGCGAACGTACCTGGGTATGCATCAGTTCGTAATCGGCGTACTCGATACGGCTACGCAGCGACTCTACCTCGCGTTGCGTGGTGCTCAGCTCGGAACGCACATCGCGCTGGAATTCCTGCAGGCGCTGTTCCTTGCGCACCTGCAGCTCGGCAATGCGGCTCTCGGTACTGCGGATGTTCGCGATGATCTGTGCCAGATCACCACTGATGCGGCTGTAGGTACCCTCGAGCTCGAGCAGGCGGTTGCGGGCGATATAACCTTCCCGCGAGAGATCGCGGATTCCAGCCAGCTGGTCGCGCAAGAACTGCGCCTCCTGACTGCGCGCGTCGCGCAGTGACTTCAACCCCGACAAATCGGCACGCAGCCCCATCAGCGTCTGGTCGACGGCCCGCAGTTCGCTTTCCAGCGCCATGCGCCGCGCTTCGAACAGCTGCTGCTGCAGGGCCATTGCCATGGCAGCACGTGGGTCGTCCCTGGCCTGCATCAGCTCGGGCGGAAAGATAACCGTGGCACTGCCGTCGCGCTCGGCACGCAGGCGTGCTTCCGCCGCCAGCTGCGAATAGAACTGGCCGCGCAAGGTTTCGGCCTGCGAGCGCGGCTGGGTATCGTCCATCCGCACCAGCACCTGGCCCTTCTTCACCTCCTGGCCGTCGCGCACGAGGATCTCGTTGACCACTCCCCCCACCAGGTTCTGCACCGCCTGCCGGTTGCCCGACACCATGACCTTTCCGGGCGCTGGCACCCCCTGGTCCAGCGGGGCCAGCGCCGCCCACAGCATGAATCCGCCGAAGCCGAGCAAGACCAGCAGCCAGCCCAGCCGCGAATATCGGCGATCGTCGATATCGACGGCACTGTGTGAATCATCGACGACGACGACGTCAGACCCGATCACTTCCACGCGTGCGTTGGAGTCTTTCTTGGATGGTGCGGTTTGTGCCATGGAGTTTCGTTGGGTTTACGTGATAGGCTTAGGCGATGCGTGGGGCCGGTGCGCTTCCCGCGACGGCCTTGCGTTGCTGGTTGGCCTGGGCCAGCGCGGCCAGCACCTGGTTGGTGGGCCCGTAGGTCTGCACCATACCGTCGCGCAGCACCAGCAATCGGGTCGTGACCGCGATGATGGAGGTGCGATGCGTGATCAGAACCACGCTGCGCCCATTCTCACGCAGCCGGAGAATGGCTCCCCGCAGGGCTTCCTCGCCAACGTCGTCAAGGTTGGAGTTCGGCTCGTCGAGCACCACGAGCGCCGGATTGCCGTACAGGGCCCGCGCAAGGGCGATACGCTGACGCTGCCCGCCCGAAAGCGCACTACCACCTTCACCGATCTGCGTGTCGTATCCTTCCGGGAATTGCAGGATCATTTCATGCACCCCCGCCATGCGTGCAGCCTCGATGACCTTGGCCGGGTCAAGGCTGCCGAAGCGGGCGATGTTTTCGCTGATCGAACCTGAGAACAGCTCGACGTCCTGCGGCAGATAGCCGATGTGCGGGCCCAGTTCTTCCTTGTTCCACTGGTAGACATCCGCACCGTCAAGGCGTACCGAGCCAGCCAGCGCCGGCCACACGCCTACCAGCAGACGCGCTAGCGTGGACTTGCCGGAACCGCTGGGGCCGATGATCCCGACAATTTCACCAGGTTCGAAAGAGAACGAGACATTGCGCAGGATGGGCACGCGCGCGCCTGGAGCCGCAGCCGTGACAGCCTCCACATCAACCCTACCCTTGGGCGGAGGCAGCGACATTCCTGCCTCGCGCGCGGGATTGGCTTCCAGCAGTTTCACGAGGCGCTCGTGTGCGCTGCGCACGCCGCTCCACTGCTTCCACACGTTGATGACCTGCTCGACCGGCGCCAGCGCGCGCCCCAACAGGATGGAGCCCGCGATCATCATCCCCGCGGTGATGCGCCCTTCGAGCACGAGCAAGGCCCCCACGCCCAGCACCAGAGATTGCAGCGTAAGCCGGAAGAATCGCGTGTAGGAACTGATGACGGCGGCTTTCTCGCTGGCCTGGTTCTGCGTCTGAAGGAAGTCTTCGTGTCCGCGGTACCAGCGCGATTGCAGGTTAGGCAGCATGCCCATGGCCTCGATGACCTCTGCATTGCGCAGCGTATTCTGGGCGTGCATGGAAGACTTGACGGCCAGGGCATTGGCCTCTGCCAGCGGCTTGCTGGTAACAATCTGGTTGATGATGGCCAGCGCCACGAGGATCAGCGTACCCACCAGCGCGAACACGCCCAGCCAGGTATCGAACAGGAAGATGACGAACAGGTAGACCGGCGCCCAGGGAGCATCGAAGAATGCGAACAGTGCCTGCCCCGTGACGAACTGCCGAATGGTGGTGAGATCGTTCAGAGCCTGGCCGGCGTTGCCGCGGCCATTCTTCAGGTTCTGCTGGAAGGCTGCCGTGTAGACCCGTCGATTCATGTGCAGGTCGAGGCGCGTGCCGACACGAATGACGAGCTGGCTACGTACCCACTCGAGTGCGGCCATGAAGACGTATATGCCCACGATGATGAGCGACAGCATGAGCAGGGTATAGTGGTTCCGGCTGGTAAGCACGCGGTCGTACACCTGCAGCATGTACAGCGACGGGGCCAGCATGAGCAGGTTGATGATCATGCTGAACACGCCTACCGAGCGGAATGCCTTCTTGAAGCCCAACAGGGCTTGCACGATTTCATCGCGTGGAACCTCGAACCGGCCTGCCATCGAATCACCTTGAACATACGAAATCGCGACCACGCTGGCCGCACCGAATAGTAGCATTCTATGTGACGACCGTCACATAATCCGGACAAAAAACGTGACGGCCGTCACGCTTCCACAACAGCTGGGATAGAATCAGGGAGAGTCTGAACAAGGGAGTGTGCCGTGGCTTTTTCTCCCCTCGAGGCATTGCGACAGCAGAAGCTGCTGGCTGGCCTGGATACTGCCATCCTGCAGGAAATTGCCAGCGTCACGCATTTCGAGCAATTCGACAAACGCGAATACGTCATTCACAAGGGTTCGCGTTCCGACAGCCTGGTGCTCCTGGTATCCGGACGCCTGCAGGTCATCGCGCCGTCCGAAGACGGTCGCGAGGTGGGCCTGCATTTCGTTGAGCCAGGCGACTACCTGGGCGAAATTGCGGTTATCGATGGTGGCCCGCGATCCGCGTCGGTGGTTGCCACGACGACCTCCGTGGTGGGCATGCTGCCGGGCCAGGTGGCCCGGCGCCTGTTCACCCAGCACCCCATCGTCGCCGAGCGCATCCTGCTGCGGCTGTGCCACACGATCCGCCAGTCGTCGCACATCCGTTCGGTACTGGGCATGGCCCGTGCCTTCCCGCGCATCTACGCCGTGCTGCACAGCTCGATGCGCCAATGGAACGACGGGCTCGCCACCATCGAGAACCTGCCCAGCCAACAGGCCATCGCCATTACGGCCAACGTCAGCCGTGAAACCGTATCGCGCGCCATGCAGGCGCTGTTCGCAAACGGCATCGTCGAGAAAGACAACCGGCGCCTCATCGTGCGCAACCCCGCGGCGCTGGCGAAACTCGCCCGCGGCGAAATGCAGCTGCATGTCACCAAGGGTCAACGTGAAGGGGCCACGAGTGCGCCTGCGGGCGCCGCCTCGCCGGCACCGACCAACCCCCACGATGCACCACCCGAAGCTGCCGCCGGTCAGCAGTCCAGAGCGCGTCGGCAGCAGCCAGCCAGTCCCCTGCCCACGCCGGCGAATGCATGAACAAGAACGCCAGGCATGCGGCCTGGCGTAGTGAATCAGAATTTCAGGTAGTCGTCGGTAATGTACAACGGCTGTGCCTCCTGTCCGCCAGCGGCCGGCTGCTCGCGCCGCTTGCTCTGCTCGCGCATCAGCCGCTCCAGCTCGCTGATGTTCCGCTGCGAGAACCAGTGCCCGTAGATGAGCGGCAGCGCCCCGGCGCGACGCAGTGTCAGGAAGGCTTCGTCGTCAAGTGCATCGAACGCTTCGCGGCTGACCTGGTGCAGCCCGGTCACACGAACCCGCTTGCCTACCTCGTTACGCAGCTCGATATCCCAGGGCACGAACAGACCCGCATCGGCGATCGCCGCGACGGCACGCGCGATCACGACGTCCTGGTCGCCCACGAGCTTGAGGAAATCCAGAATCTTCTGCAAGCGTTCGGTGGGCTTGCCTTCGGCATCGAACAGCGGATCGCCCGTTTCACGCGACAGTACCGGGCTGTCGCTGTTGACGACGACCACGTGCTCCGAGCCACGCGGTGCCAGGGCAAAGGGCCAGGCACGCAGTACCGCCGGGATGTAGCGGCCGAGCCATTCGCCTTGCGGCCCCACACACAGGTTCTCCCTGCCCAATCCCATGAGGGCAACCATGCTCGCGCGCCCCTCCTGCTGGCGGAAAGCAATTGGCATGGTGCGTACCAGTTCGGGCAACTCCGCCCCGACGACGGCGGCGGTAACCATCGTGCGCGCGAAGGCCCAGGGGTGTTCGACCGGCCGCAGGCGCAGGTCGCGGTGCTTTTCTCGGGATAAGGCTTCAAGGGTCATGGTCTATTCCGTACAACGATGTAATGGGAGGTTCAGGGTGGAATCATGCGCCGCGCGAACGCTAGGGCACATGTCGAACGTTCATGTCGAACAGGCGCTGATGCTCGAGAATGGCATACCGGTCGGTCATGCCGGCAATGTAGTCGGCCACCAGGCGCGCCTGTCGCGTGCGCCTGCGCTCACCGGCGGCGCACTGGTACTGTGGCGGCAGCAGGCCCGGATTCTCCAGGAAAGCAGAGAATAACTCACGCACAATGCGGCGTGCCTTGCGCGTCATGCGCACGACCTGGTAGTGGCGATACAGGTTGCGATGCAGGAATGCCTTGAGTTGATCGGCCTCCTGCCGGATCTCGCGGCTGAAGCCTGCCAGGGGCGGGGCCTGCCGCACATCATCTACCGACTGCGGTGCGTGCTCCCGGATGGCGCGCGCGGTGTTTTCGGTCAGATCGGTGATCAGCGTATTGATCATGCGCCGTACCACTTCTGACGTAAGGCGCCGCACGCCCAGCTTGCCGTATAGCGACTCCACCTCGGCACGGTGGCGGGCAAATATCGATACCTCGTCCAGCTGTTCGAGCGTGATCAGACCTGAGCGGATGCCATCGTCGATGTCGTGATTGTTGTACGCAATCTCATCGGACAGGTTGGCGATCTGTGCTTCCAGCGTGGGCTGGGTGCCATCGAGAAATCGCTGCCCTACATCGCCCAGACGCCTGGCGCGCTCACGCGAACAGTGCTTCAGGATGCCTTCCCGGGTTTCAAAACACAGGTTCAGGCCGTTGAAGCCGGCGTACCGCTCTTCCAGTTCGTCGACCACGCGCAGGCTTTGCAGGTTGTGCTCGAACCCGCCTGCCTCGGGGGCATGTTCCTGCAGGCAGGCATTGAGTTCGTCCTGCCCGGCATGTCCGAACGGCGTATGCCCCAGGTCGTGGGCCAGCGCAATCGCTTCGATGAGATCTTCGTTGAGTCGCAGATTGCGCGCAATGGAGCGCGCAATCTGCGCGACTTCCAGGCTGTGGGTAAGCCGGGTCCGGAACAGGTCGCCTTCGTGGTTCACGAATACCTGTGTCTTGTACTCGAGCCGGCGGAACGCCGTCGAATGGATGATGCGGTCGCGGTCCCGCTGGAATTCCGTGCGGTATCCGGGGGGCGGCTCGGGATGACGCCGCCCACGCGACGCACGGGCGCTGGCGGCATAGGGTGCAAGATGCTCCTCCGGGTTATTGTTTGCTTGCATGACGTCACTGCCTCCTGGTTTGCCTGGCTGAAGCTGGATCGTTACCTCCCTCAATGAGCACCGGGCTACCCGCCGCACGGGCGCCGTCAGGTCACGGCGGCGTTCTGGTCCGCTGTTGCCAGTCGAGCCGGATGCCGGTGCTCAGGCGTCAGTGCCCACGGGCGGCCTCGAGGTGATGGCCAGGACTTCGCGCACCACGTGCTCCGGCGCGGGTGTGATCCGCGCCTCGCCGATTTCCGGCAACACGATGAAACGGATCTCCCCGCCCGTGGTCTTCTTGTCCACCCGCATCAGCTCGAGCCAGCGTTCCGGCGGCATGTCCGGGGCAACTACCGGACAACCCGAGGCACTGACGAGACGCCGAATACGCTCGACCGCGTCAGCCGGCAGCCCGCACAGACGGTGCGACAGTTCCGCGGCCTGCACCATGCCGCAACCCACCGCCTCACCATGCAGCCACTCGCCATACCCCACGCCCGCCTCGATGGCGTGGCCGAACGTATGGCCGAAGTTGAGAAGGGCGCGCTCGCCAGACTCACGCTCGTCGCGCCCGACGACCTGCGCCTTGAGTTCGCACGAACGGGCGATGGCGTGAGTCAGCGCAGTGGGGTCGAGTTGCCGCAAGGCATCGATGTTCTGTTCGCACCACTCGAAGAAGGCGGCGTCGAGGATCATGCCGTACTTGATGACCTCGGCCAGACCGGCTGAAATCTCGCGCTGGGGCAAGGTTTGCAGCACGTCGATGTCGATCTCGACTCCGATCGGCTGATAGAACGCGCCGATCATGTTCTTGCCCATCGGGTGGTTCACCGCCGTCTTGCCACCCACCGACGAATCTACCTGTGCGAGCAGGGTAGTCGGCACCTGCAGGAAGCGCACCCCACGCATGTAAACGGCAGCGGCAAACCCCACCATGTCGCCCACCACGCCTCCGCCCAGGGCCACCAGCAGGCAACGCCGGTCGAGCCGATGGGCAAGCAGGGCATCGAAGATGAGGTTGAGGGTGGCCAGATTCTTGTGCACCTCGCCATCGGGCAGCTCGACGCGCACGACCCGCTTGCCGGTGGCTGCGAGGGCACTTTCGGCGCGCTCGGCGTACAGCGGCCCGACGACGGTGTTGGTGATGAGCGCAATGGCCGTCACATCGGCGGGAACCGCCGCCGAAAGTTCGTCCAGCCGATTCCTTCCGATACGAATGGAATAGTGGCCGCCAGGGGTGGCCACAGCTACTTCCTGCATACAAGCTCCGGATGATTCAGATACATGCGCACCATGGGCAACACGCGGTTCACCAGTACCGGGATGGGTACCTCGCCCGTGTCCACCGTTACATGGGCCACTTCTTCGTAGAGCGGACCGCGCTGCGCATGCAGCCGCTCGAGGGTTGCGAGGGGATCGTCCGTGCGCAGCAACGGCCGGCTGCGATCGTGCCGTGTACGTGCATACAGGTCGGCCGGTTGGGCGCGCAGGTAGATCACGAGGCCCCGCTCGTGTAGCCGCTCGCGATTGACCGGGTCGAGTACCGCCCCGCCGCCGGTGGCCAGTACGACTCCTGACCTTTGGGTGAGTTCGTCGATCAGCGCTGCCTCGCGGCGACGGAACCCCGGCTCACCTTCCAGGTCGAAAATGGTGGGTATCTGCACGCCAGCCCTGCGTTCGATTTCATGATCGACATCGATGAACTCGCGCGACAACGCGCGCGCCAGGGCCTTTCCTATGGTGGTCTTGCCGGCACCAGGCATGCCCACCAGAAACAGCGGAGCGCGGCCTTTCGATCTGTTTGCAGCTGCCCGCCCCGGACTGCCGGACGCCCCGGAGCCGTTCATGGCATCGCCGGGCGGATGCTGCGCTAGTGTCATACCCATG
The DNA here is from genome assembly GCA_937891425.1 of uncultured Pigmentiphaga sp. Lineage (GTDB taxonomy): Bacteria > Pseudomonadota > Gammaproteobacteria > Burkholderiales > Burkholderiaceae_B > Verticiella. The sequence goes on along the minus strand of CALAGD010000072.1, from coordinate 23,061 downwards.
CGTTATGCTCGTTTTCGATCGTCACATTATCCCATTGAGCGCGTGTCCCCAAAAAACGACACCGCCGAAATAGTTACAAATTGAGGGTCGGCCGCCGCTGCTGCCCTATTGTCGCATTCTAAAATCCCCCGCATGGCGAAACACACATCCTCCAAGGCACCTCCCGGAAAACCCGTACGCCCCAAAGCTGGAGTGGGTCGATGGCTGGCGGGTTTCGTGGTCATCGTGGGTGGCCTGGTAGCAAGCGGCGCGCTGCTGGTCGGCCTGGCCGTGGCACTGGCGTGGCCCAACCTGCCGAACCTGAATGCCCTCATCGACTACCGTCCGAAGGTGCCACTGCGCGTGTACACGGCAGACAATGTCCAGATTGGCGAATTCGGTGAAGAACGGCGCCGGGTGGTTCCCATCAACGAAGTGCCCGACATTCTGAAGGCGGCCATCCTGGCGGCCGAAGACGACCACTTCTACCAGCACGGTGGCATCGACTGGCAGGGCGTGGCGCGCGCCGTGCTGGCGAACCTGCGCACCATGTCCAAGGCGCAGGGTGCCAGCACCATCACCATGCAGGTGGCACGCAACTTCTACCTTTCATCCGAGAAAACCTGGTCGCGCAAGTTCTACGAGCTGCTGCTCACCTTCAAGATCGAGGCCAATCTCACCAAAGACCAGATCCTCGAGCTCTACATCAACCAGATCTACCTCGGCCAGCGCGCATACGGGTTCGAGGCTGCCGCGCGCGTGTACTTCGGCAAGACGCTGTCCGAACTGACGCTCGCCGAAGCAGCGCTCCTGGCAGGCATTCCGCAGGCACCCTCGCGATTCAACCCCATCACCAACCTGCCCCGCGCGCAGGTACGCGAGCGCTACGTGCTGCGCCGTCTGCTCGAACTTGGCTACATCACGCACAGCGAGTACGAACAGGCTCTGGCACAGCCCATCGTGTTGCGCCCGCAACTGCAGCGCGACAAGCCCAACTTCCATGAGCATGGCAAGTATGTGGCCGAACTGGCCCGTCAGCTCATGTACGACATCTACAAGGAAGAAACCTATACGCGCGGCCTGAATGTCTACACCACGGTCACCTCGCGCGATCTCGAACTGGCGTGGAAGGCCGTGCGAGAAGGCACGCTGGCCTACGACCGCCGCCGCGGCTGGCGTGGGCCCGAAGCTTTCGTCTCATTGCCGGAAGGCATCGAACACTCTCCTGAGGCCCTGGACGACGCCATCGATGCGGCGCTGCGTGCGCACCCCGACAGCGGTGACCTGCTCGCTGCCGTCGTACTGTCCGCGAGTCCCGACAAGGTCGTGGTGGCGCGCAGTTCGGGTGAAGTCATCACCATCACTGGCAAGCAGCTCGCCTTTGCCAAGCCCGGCCTCGCACCCAAGGCACAGCCATCGCGGCAGATCCGCCGCGGAGCCATCGTCCGCATCCGGCAGGTACAGGACGGTGCCTGGGAAATCCTGCAGCTGCCCGAGGTCCAGGCCGCGTTCGTGGCCATCTCACCCGTCGACGGCGCGATCAAGACCCTGGTGGGCGGTTTCGATTTCGACCTGGGCAAGTTCAACCGGGTCACGCAGGCGTGGAGGCAGCCCGGGTCGGCATTCAAGCCATTCATCTACGCGGCCGCGCTCGAGCGCGGCATCACTCCGCTCACCCGCATATCCGACCAGCCTTTCGTGCTGGAGGCCGACCAGACGGGCGGGCAGCGCTGGACGCCGAAGAATTACGGCAACAACTACGAGTATGCCCTGACCTTGCGTGAAGGGCTCGCCAAGTCGAAGAACATGGTTTCCATCCGTGTCCTCCAGGCAATCGGCCCGGAGTATGCGCAAGACTACATCACCCGGTTCGGGTTCGACGCGGCGCGTCATCCACCCTACCTCACCATGGCCCTGGGTGCTGGCTCGGTGACGCCCCTGCAGCTGGCCGGCGCCTATGCCGTGTTTGCCAACGGCGGCTATCGCGTCGTGCCCTACCTGATCAACAAGGTGACGAACAACCAGGGGCAGCTGTTGATGCAGGCCAGGCCCGTGCTGGCCGGCGATGAATCGGCCCGGGTGATTGATGCGCGCACTGCATTCGTCACCGACTCCCTATTGCGCAACAACGTGGCCACTGGCACCGCCCAGCGCGCCGCATCCCTGAAACGCAAGGATGTCGCCGGCAAGACCGGTACCACGAACGACTCGATCGATGCGTGGTTTGCCGGATACGCCGACAGCATCGTGGGCGTCGCCTGGATGGGTTATGACCAGCCCAGATCGCTGGGCGACCGCGAAACTGGCGGCGGAGTGGCCCTGCCGATCTGGCTCGACTACATGAAGGAAGCACTCAAGGACGCCCCCGAACGCGTGCACCCGATGCCCCCGGGGCTGATCGAGGCCGGAGGAACCTACTACTTTGCCGAGTTTCCCCCGGGCAAGGCCGTAGCCAGCATCGGTCTGGATGAAGACCCGGTGCGCGACCTGATCGACAGCCTGGGAGGCGCAGGCCCCGTCGCTGCTGACAGCACACCTCCGCCCATTGAAGTGCGCACCCGCCAGTTCCGGTTCGGTGAAGGCCCGAACGCATCCGGCATCACGGAGAGAACCGCGCGCCCGCCTGCTCCACGCGAATCACGCTCACCTTGGTCATGGCGCGAAGGAATCTTGCCATAGCCGCAGTTCGCCCAAGGGCCGGTTTCCGCCGGCCCTTTTCACGTGGTTTGCTCCTTTCGCGTACATTACGCGGGCAGGCGGCACGGCGTCGATCCGCTTTCTCCGGCCCCGCAACGCTGACGTGTCAGCCTACGCGGTCGCATGGCCAGCCATGCCGTCCGTGGCGAAGCGTTCACAATCCGTCATAATCTTGCCCATGATGCTCAAGACCCTTCCCGGCCGCGTGCGGTCGATTCGTATTCTGGCGATACTCGGGCTATGCGCCGTACTGACCGGCTGCGGGCAGAAAGGTCCGCTGTATCTGCCCACTTCCTTTGTCCCATCTGTTGTTGCCGACGTCTCATGAATACCCCTAGCCTCCCGACCCCGGTCGGAACACCCTGGTTTCACTACCGCGCTGGCGTGCTCCATGCCGAAAACGTTCCGGTTCCCGAGCTGGCCGCTGCCCTTGGCACACCACTCTACATCTACTCGCGCGCGGCACTGCGAGCTGCATGGCAACGCTATGCCGACGCCATTGCCTGGCGTCCCGCGCTAGTCTGCTTCGGCATGAAAGCCAACTCCAACCTGGCCGTCCTCAAGGAGTTTGCCCGCGCGGGATCCGGGTTCGACATCGTGTCGGGCGGAGAGCTGGCCCGCGTCCTCGCTGTCGGAGGCGACGCTGGCAAGGTTGTGTTCTCGGGGGTAGGCAAGCAGGAATGGGAAATGCGCGCTGCGCTTGAGGCAGGCGTGCGCTGCTTCAATGTCGAATCGGAAAGTGAGTTGTTTCGGCTGTCGCGCGTTGCCAGCGACATGGGCAAGGCAGCGCCGGTGTCGATCCGCGTCAATCCCGATGTCGATCCGCGTACACATCCCTACATTTCCACCGGCCTCAAGGAAAACAAGTTCGGCATCGACATCACGCGTGCGCTTGATGTATATCGCCAGGCGCGCGCGCTGCCCGGGCTTCACGTAGTCGGCGTCGACTGCCACATCGGCTCCCAGATCACCGAGCTCTCGCCCTATCTGGACGCGCTCGACAAGGTTCTGAACCTGGTCGATGTGCTCTACCGCGAAGACATCACCATTGAACACCTCGACCTCGGCGGCGGCCTGGGCATCCGGTATGCCGATGAAATTCCGCTGGCGCCCAAGGCGCTCCTCGACGCGGTCTTCGAACGACTCTCGCAGCGGGGCTATGGCGCCGCGCAGGGTAGCCGCCCCATGCCCACGGTCATTCTCGAGCCCGGTCGCTCCCTTGTCGGCAACGCCGGTCTCCTGCTCACGCAGGTACAGTATCTGAAGCCTGGCGATGCCAGGAACTTCGCCATCGTCGATGCAGCCATGAACGACCTGATCCGCCCGACGCTTTACGATGCCTACCATGGCGTGTTGCCGGTGGTTCCGGGCAATGCTCCAGCCACGACCTACGACGTAGTGGGCCCGATATGTGAGAGTGGCGACTGGCTTGCCCGGGGGCGCGAACTCGCCCTGCGCGAGGGCGATCTGCTTGCCATCGAAAGTGCAGGCGCGTACAGCATGACCATGGCCAGCCAGTACAACAGCCGGCCGCGCCCGGCCGAAGTCATGGTCGACGGCGAGCAGTACTACGTTGTTCGCAAACGTGAAACGCTGGATGACCTGATGGCCGGAGAATCGACCCTGCCAGAAGTCGACTGAATCGGCGCCGGCAGGCGCCACGACGCTGGTGCCTGTCCGGTACGGACATTCTTCCTGGCTGTGCCCGCCTTTACGGTTTCAGTTGTACCCGCGGTCCGTGTTCCGGCGGAACAGACGGGTGCCGATGAAGGCGTTCCTTGGCATACTGGAGTCGCACCGACCCCGGGAGGAAAAGATTCAGCTCAAGTTCGAGCCCCGCATCCTTATTCCGGACTTCATGCGGTCTTCTCGAACGAACACACAATGAACGACAAAAGGCAACCAACGCCAGGTCGCCATGCGAGCAGGCATACGTGCATCAGCCTGCCGGAGCGGCGGTTGCAGCCACCGGAATTACTTCACAAGCGGAATCCAGCCCGTGCCACGCGGGTCTGCGGGCACGAGCTGGCTCTCCGAGCTTCAAACTGTCTTGCCGGCGCGGCGCCGGACAGTCCGGTCAGTCCGCCTGGCGACGCAGGAAGGCCGGAATGTCGAGATGGTCCATGCCGGCACTTTCCATGGCCTGCACGCGGCGCGAAGCATCGCGATTACGGAACACGGCAGGCGTGTCGTAATCCTGGTAGTTGACACGACCTGCGGCGCCAGCCATGGGCGCGTCATCGGTACCCGTACGCAGCACCTGCGACGGAACCACCAGTTGCGGCTTGGCACGATTGTGCCGGCCCAGACCGGTAGCTACCACGGTAACCCGCAGCGCGTCGCCCATGGAATCGTCGTAGGCCTGGCCGAACACCACCGTGGCGTCTTCGGCGCGATAGCTTTCGATGATTTCCATGATGGTGTTCACCTCGCGACGCTTCAGCGAGCGGCTGGCCGTAATGTTCACCAGCACACCGCGCGCACCGTGCAGGTCGACGCCTTCGAGCAGCGGGCAGGCAATGGCTTCCTGGGCTGCAATGCGGGCACGATCTTCGCCCGATGCCACGGCCGTACCCATCATCGCTTGGCCAGGTTCGCTCATGATGGTGGTGAGGTCCTGGAAGTCGACGTTGATGTTGCCCTTCACGTTGATGATCTCGGCGATGCCGGCGCACGCATTGTGCAGTACGTCGTCAGCCATCTTGAAGCAATCTTCGAACGTGGCGTCTTCATCGAGCACGTCCTGCAGCTTCTCGTTGAGTACCACGATCAGGGAATGCACATGCTGCGACAATTCGCGCACTCCCTCCTCGGCAACCTGCATGCGCTTCGGCCCTTCGAACGCAAACGGTTTGGTCACCACGCCGACGGTCAGGATGCCAAGCTCCTTCGCGATCTGGGCCACGACCGGCGCCGCCCCGGTGCCCGTACCGCCCCCCATGCCTGCCGTCAGGAATACCATGTTCGCACCCTGCAGGGCAGCGCGGATCTCTTCGCGTGCCGATTCAGCAGCTGCACGCCCCTGCTCGGGTTTGGCGCCCGCACCCAGGCCGGTCTTGCCCAGCTGAATCTGTACCGGTGCCTTGGTGTCGACAAGTGCCTGCGCATCGGTGTTGCAGCAGATGAATTCGACGCCCTTCACATTGCGCCGAATCATGTGCGCGACTGCATTCCCCCCAGCACCGCCGATACCCACGACCTTGATGACAGCACCGGCAGGTTCATTGTCCAGCATTTTGATGTCGATACTCATAAGAGTTCTCCGCGAGAAATTTTGAAACTCGGAGTTTGAAAGTCGAAATGCAAAACGTGATCTGCTCCTGCCACCTTGCCGCCGCGGCCAGCTCGCGCTTCACAATTCAACTTCCCCCTGCCTTTGTTGGAACAAAAGGCCGATACAGCTTGTTGTTCGTGACTTCCACCCTGTTCCCCTCGGGCACGGCCCACTTCGTGGACACGGACCCGAAAAGAAGCAAACCTCCATCCAGACTCAAAAACTTCCGTTGAACCATTCACGCATGCGCTGCAGGATCTGACGGAAACCGCCCTTCTGGTGCGCCCGCACCTTGCCGCGCAAGTGCTGCATCTGTGCCTCCTGCAGCAGCCCCATCACCGTAGAGAAACGGGGATTGCAAACCACATCAGCCAGCGCACCGTGGTAGTCGGGGCTGGCGACGCGCACCGGCTTCAGGAACACATCTTCGGCCAGCTCGACAATGCCCGGCAACAACGCAGTACCACCGGTCAGCACGACACCGGACGACAGAAGCTCGTCGTAGCCGGATTCACGGATGACCTGCTGCACCAGCGTAAAGAGCTCCTCGACGCGCGGCTCGATCACGGCGCCCAGCGCCTGGCGCGACAGCTGTCGCGGACCACGGTCGCCCAGGCCGGGCACTTCGATGCGTTCGTCGGGACTGACAAGCATCTGCTTGGCCACGCCATAGCGCAACTTGATCTCTTCCGCATCCGGAGTGGGCGTGCGCAGTGCCGCGGCGATGTCGCCGGTGATCTGGTCGCCTGCGATGGGAATGACCGAGGTATGCCGAATGGCGCCACCGGTATAGATGACCACGTCGGTCGTGCCACCGCCGATGTCGACCAGGGCCACACCCAGTTCCTTCTCATCGGCTGTCAGACAGGCCAGGCTCGACGCCAGCGGCTGCAGAATGAGATCCTGCACCTCGAGCCCGCAGCGGCGCACGCACTTCACAATATTCTGCGCTGCACTGACCGCGCCTGTCACTATATGTACCCGCACTTCCAGCCGCACGGCACTCATGCCGATGGGTTCCCGGATGTCCTCCTGCCCGTCGACGATGTATTCCTGGGTCAGGACGTGCAGCACCTGCTGGTCGGTAGGAATATTGATCGCCTTGGCGGTTTCCAGCACCCGCGCGACGTCGGCAGCCGTCACCTCCTTGTCCTTGACCGCCACCATCCCGCTGGAATTGAAGCTACGAATGTGACTGCCCGCGATGCCGGTATATACCTCGCGGATCTTGCAGTCGGCCATGAGTTCGGCTTCTTCCAGCGCATGCTGGATGGAAGCCACCGTGCTCTCGATGTTGACGACGACGCCCTTGCGCATGCCGCGCGACTCGTGCTGCCCCAGGCCCAGCACCTCGAACCGCCCTTCCGGAAGCATTTCGGCAACCACGGCCACTACTTTGCTGGTACCAATGTCCAGCGCGACGATCAGATCTTTGGTATCTCGGGTCATGGTCTAGTCACTATTTACGAGTTTTTCGGGCTTCCGGCACTTCGCCCAGCCGCACAGCATAACCATCGGGGTAGCGCAGGTCCGCGTAGATGACGGGGCGTCCCAGCCGTTCCTCCACTGCCTGCACGCTCTGCACGAAACGTTGCACACGCACGCGCACCGGCACGGTACCATGCGTGTCTCCTGGTTGCTCCTCCGACCAGGCGTTGTTCGGATCTCGGCCCAGGTCGAGCACAAGTCCGTTGTCGAGCTGGGCGCGCCAGGCGTAGCGGTCGCTCAGTATGAGCCGGGTAGGCACCCGGTTCAGAGGCCGCAACCATTCGGTCAGCTCGTGCAACCTCTGCTTTACCAACTGTCCCGAACCTTCCGGACCTCCCAGCACCGGCAATGGTCGCCCGTCGACCTCCTCGGCTTCCGCCTGGTTCGCCGTGAAGACCCGGCCATCCACGTCGAGCACCTGCGAGTCGTTCCACAAGGCAAGCGGTTGATATTCGCGTAAGGTCACCTCCAATCCATTGGGCCACACCCGACGCACCATGGCCTGCCGCACCCAGGGCACCGATTCGAAAGCTGCACGCACCTCTTCCAGATCGGTGGTAAAGAAATTCCCGGATATGCGGCCAGCGATCGTGGCACGAATGGCAGGCTCCGACACGCGTCGCAACCCTTCCCCATCGGCAGCACGCACGTCGATGTGCGCCAGGCTGAACACCGGCCGATGCGCAAGCCAGACGAGCGCTGCCACCGTCAGTGCCGACAATGCTGCCAACGTCAGCGCATTGGCTACCAGGTTGATGAATCGAGGGTTGTTCCACACTTATGTCTCTTGAGTTCCGGACTGCGAATTCGCCGCCACGGTCAGGGGTCGTACGTGGCAGCGCGCCGTGCGCAGGATCTCCACGCACAGCTCCGGATAGCTGATCCCCGCTGCACGCGCCGCCATGGGTACCAGTGAATGACCCGTCATTCCCGGCGCAGTATTCACCTCCAGCAGGAACGCCCGGTTGTCCTCTCCGAGCATGACGTCCACACGCCCCCAGCCCGAGCACCCGACAGCGCGATACGCCCGTACCGCGATACGCTGCACGTATTCGGCAATCGCGCTCGGCAACTCGGCCGGACAGACGTACTGCGTTTCATTGGAATGGTACTTGTGCGTGTAATCGTAGTTGCCGCCCGGGGCGATGATTTCCACGACAGGCAACGCGCGCGCCTGCTCAGCCTCCCCGAGTATCGCCACGGTCAGCTCACGCCCGCGAATGTACTCCTCGGCCAGCACGTCGGTATCGTAAGACGATGCCAGGCGGTAGGCATCCTCGAACTGTTCGGGGCGCTCGACCCGCGTCAGGCCCAATGTGGACCCCTCATGCGCCGGCTTCACGATCAGCGGCACACCCAGGTCTTCAGCGATACGCCTGAAATCGCTGCGCGCGTCGAGCACCGCAAACCGGGGAGTCGGTAACGCGTGCTGCAACCACACGCGCTTCGTCATGATCTTGTCCATGGCGAGGGCGCATGCAGCCGTACTGCTGCCGGTATAGGGAATGCGCAGCAGCTCGAGGGCACCCTGCATGGTACCGTCTTCACCCCCCCGTCCGTGCAAGGCAATGAAGACTCGATCGAACTGCTGCTCCGCCAGCTCGGCCAAGCTGCGCAGTCCAGTATCGAACAGGTGCGCATCCACACCCAGTTCACGCAACGCGCGGTGCACCCCCACCCCGGAGGTCAGCGAAACCTCGCGCTCCGCCGAAACCCCGCCATACAGCACACCTACCTTGCCAAAGTCTTCCATGTTTCACACTCCCAGCCCGCTCGCTGCGACCCCAGCCGGCACAGTCGTCTCGGCCGACCGACTGGCGAACCGTGCTGCTAGACGCTTCAGTTCCGCCGGGATTCCACCAATGGAACCCGCCCCCATCAACACTACGACATCGCCATCGCGCACCAGGCGCTCCAGCGTTTCCGGCAGTTGCGCGACCGATTCCACGAACCCCGCCCGGACCTGGCCGGCGTTCTCGACCGCGCGCGCCAGCGAAAGACCATCCGCCCCGGCAATGGGCGCTTCACCCGCCGGATAGACCTCGGTGATGACCACCTCGTCCGCCTCACCAAGTACGCGCACGAAGTCATGGAAGCAGTCGCGGGTGCGGGTGTAACGGTGTGGCTGGAACGCCAGCACGACACGGCGATCCGGATAGGCTCCGCGCACCGCCGCCAGCGTGGCATGCATTTCAGCGGGGTGATGGCCGTAATCATCGATCAGGGTATAGGTACCGCCCCCGCGACATGGATCGATGTTCAGCCCCTCGTGCCGCGCAAAGCGACGCCCCACGCCCTTGAATTCGGCCAGTGCAGTGCAGATGTGTTCGACCGATACCCCGAGTTCCAGCCCGACAGCGATGGCCGCCAGCGCATTGCACACGTTGTGGCGGCCCGGCATGTCCAGCACGACATCGAACGGCGCGAGCGCAATGTGCGAGCATTCGACCGTGAACCGCATGCGCGTGCCGTCGGGGCGTACATTCACCGCCCGCACCTTCGCCTCGGGGTGCATGCCGTAGGTGGTGATGGGCCGTGACACGAACGGCATGATCTCGCGCACGCAGGCATCGTCGAGGCACAGGATGGCGCTGCCGTAGAACGGAAGACGCTGGATGAACTCGACGAACGCCCGCTTGAGCCGGGCGATGTCGTGGCCGTAGGTCTCCATGTGATCAGCGTCGATGTTGGTCACGATCGCCATCACCGGCAGCAGGTTGAGAAAGGATGCATCCGATTCGTCGGCCTCAACCACGATGTACTCGCCCTGACCCAGCCGGGCGTTGGCATCGGCCGAGTTCAGCTTGCCGCCTATCACGAAGGTCGGATCCAGCCCGCCCGCTGCCAGTACGCTGGCCACCAGGCTGGTGGTGGTGGTCTTGCCATGCGTGCCGGCCACGGCGATGCCCCGTTTCAGCCGCATCAGTTCGGCCAGCATGACGGCGCGCGGCACGACCGGTATGCCGGCGGCACGCGCCGCCTGCACCTCGGGGTTGCCTGGCGTGACAGCGGTGGAAGTGACGACGACATGGGCGCTCGCCACGTGCGCGGCATCATGGCCATAGGCCACGCGGGCTCCGAGCCGTTCCAGACGTTGCGTGACCTGCGTGGCAGCGAGGTCGGATCCACTGACCACGTAGCCGAGGTTGAGCAGCACCTCGGCTATGCCGCTCATGCCTGCGCCGCCGATGCCGACAAAATGTATGTTCTTGATCCTGTGTTTCATGCAAGTTTTCCCTGAACCAGTTCGGCGCAGATGTCGGCAATCCGCTGCGTGGCGCCGGGTTCCCCTCGCTCGCGGGCCCGCGTTGCGATTTCGGCAACTTCCGCGCGCGTCCGTCGGGACAACCAGTCAGCCAGCCATTCGGGTGTCAAATCGCGCTGCTGCTGCAGCCATCCGGCCCCTGCATCGGCAAGGAAACGGGCGTTACGTGTCTGGTGGTCGTCAACTGCGTGCGGGAAAGGCACGAACAGGGCGGCCGCGCCGACCACCGAAATTTCGGCAACGGTCATGGCGCCCGCGCGGCAGATGACGAGGTCGGCCGTCGCATACGCATCTGCCATGTCATCGATGAAGGCCCGGCATTCGGCTGCCACGCCGGCGTCTTCATATGCCCTGCGCAGGCCGGGCAGATGCGCCTCACCCGCCTGGTGCAACACTTGTGGCACCTCCTGCCCGCGCTCGCGCAACAGCTGCAACGCCTGGGGCACGACCTCGTTCAGCGCCTGTGCGCCGAGGCTGCCTCCGACCACCAGCAGCCGCAGGGGGCCCTCACGCCCCTGGAAGCGGACCTGCGGTGGTGCCACCCGGCACATTTCCTCGCGCACCGGATTGCCAGTGACGATGCCCTTCAGGGCCCCCGGGAAGCCGTTCAGCACACGCCGCGCGAAGCACGCGAGCACGCGATTGGTCATGCCTGCCACTGCGTTCTGCTCGTGCAGCACGAGGGGAATACCCCGCATGGCAGCCATCAGCCCACCAGGGAACGCCACGTACCCGCCCATGCCAAGGACTACGTCGGGTCGGACCGCCCGCAGCTGGCGGCTCGCCTCGCGGCACGCAGAAGCCAGGGCAAGTGGCAGTCGCAGCATGGTAGCCAGACCTTTTCCTCTCACGCCGGTGAAGTGTAAGGGGTAAAGCGGAATGTCGCGAGCCGGGACAATACGGGCTTCCATTCCCGACGGATTGCCCAGCCACGCCACGTTCCACCCCCGTTCACGCAGAGCCTGGGCAACCGCCAGCCCGGGCATGATGTGGCCGCCCGTTCCACCCGCCATCACCAGGAGGCATGGCATCCGGACACTCATGCGCGACCTCCGCGCATCATGACCCGGTTCTCGTAATCGACGCGCATCAGGAAGCCGATTGCGCAGATGTTGGCGACCAGCCCCGACCCTCCATAGCTCATGAGCGGCAACGTGAGCCCCTTGGTGGGCAGCAGACCGAGACACACGCCCATGTGGATGAAGGCCTGCACGCCAAGCCACAACCCGACTCCCTGGGCCACGAGACCGCCGAAGGGACGGTCCATCACGATGGCCTGGCGACCGATTTCAAAGGCACGACGCACGATGAACAGGAACAGCACAATGACCACGAGCACCCCGACGAAACCCAGTTCCTCGCCTATCACCGCCAACAGGAAGTCGGTATGTGCCTCGGGCAGATAATGCAGCTTCTCGACACTGGCACCCAGCCCCACGCCGGTCCATTCACCACGACCCAGGGCGATGAGCGAATGCGACAGCTGGTATCCCTTGTCGAGTACGTTGTCGGCATGCCAAGGATCGAGATAGGCGAAAAGACGGGCACGCCGCCAGGGAGACAGCCAGATGAGCAACAGGAACAGGCCAATCAGCACCGCCGTCAATCCGCCGAAGAGCCGACCGTTGATGCCGCCCAGGAACATGATGCCCATGGCGACGCTCACGATCACGACGAAGGCACCAAGGTCCGGTTCGAGCAGCAGGAGCAGACCAGCCACGCCCATGGCCAGGGCGAGCGGCACGAAGCCGCGGAAAAATTCGTGGATACAGTCCTGCTTGCGCACCGTGTAGTCAGCCGCGTACAACAGCGCCGCGACCTTCATCATTTCGGAAGGCTGCAGGTTGATGCCGAACCCCAGCGGAAGCCAGCGCCAGGCGCCGTTCACCTCAGAACCGATACCCGGCACCAGTACCAGCACCAGGAGCACGAGGGCAATGACAAAGGCCGGCATGGCCAGCCGTTGCCAGGCCTGCATGCTTACCGTAAACACGAATGAGGCGGCCCCCATGCCGAGGAGCACATAAATGCAGTGGCGTAGCAGGAAGTGGTGGCGCGCCAGGCTTCCGAAACGGGGGCCGTCCGCAAGGGCGATCGAGGCCGAATACACCATGACGATGCCGAGCAGGATCACGGCGATCACTGCCGACAGCAGCGCAGGGTCGTAGTCGCGAATCTGGGTGCGTCCGGGACGCACCGCATTCACGCTACTGCCACTGCCCAGAGAACGCGGCGGCGTGGCCATTGCCTATACCTCCCCGCGTTCCAGCGCAAGCTCTTCGACGGCTTCGACGAAGGCCTCGGCCCGATGGCGATAGTCACGGAACATGTCCTGGCTGGCGCAAGCCGGAGAAAGCAGTACCACATCGCCCGGCCTGGCTTGACGCGCAGCTTCGCGCACCGCCTCGGGCAACGAAGCCACCCGCACACAGGGCACCCCGGTACGGGCCAGCGCCTCCTTGATGCGCCCTGCGTCCTGCCCCAGCAGCACGACCGCGCGCGCATGCTGGGCCACCACCGGGGCCAGGACGGAGAAGTCCTGGCCCTTGCCCAGGCCACCGGCGATCAGCACCACCCGTCGTCCCAGACCCTGCAATGCAGCCACCGTGGCGCCGACGTTGGTGCCCTTGCTGTCATCGATGTAATCGACCTCGCTCACCGTGCGTACCCAAGCCACACGGTGCGGCTCGCCGCGGTACTCGCGCAGCGCGCGCAGCAGCGGTGCCCACGGCACATCCAGGGAACGCGCCAGCAGCAGCGCCGCCTGCGCATTAAGGGCGTTGTGCAACCCTCGGATCTGTAGGGCGTCCGCGGGCATCAGCCGGTTCAGCCGCCCGCTATTGCGCCCGGGCTCGGGTGCGTTCTTGCGTCGACGCGGCGCAGTCGGCTCGTCAAGGTCCACAGGTGCAGCCTCTGCCAGCCAGAGCAGACCCTGCCCGCCATCCAGACCGAGATCACCCTCGAACTCCGGGAGATCCACGCCGAAAGTACGCACTCTCTGGCCTGCCAGATCCTCTACCATGTCAGCCACGCGCGGATCATTGCGATTGACGACAGCGATGCCGGCCCGCGCGAAGATGCGCGCCTTGGCTGCCGCATACGCGTCCAGGCTGCCGTGCCAGTCGAGATGGTCTTCGCTGATGTTGAGGACCGCTGCCGCGTGGGGCGCGAGCTGGTGCGTGGTTTCCAGCTGGAAACTGGAAAGCTCGAGCACCCACACGTCGGGCAGATCCGCCTGGTCGATGGCCTCGCACAGCGCATGTAGCGCCGCGGGCCCGATGTTGCCCGCCGCCCGGGCACGCATGCCTGCGCTCCGCAACATCCACGTCGTGAGCGAAGTAACCGTAGTCTTGCCGTTGGTTCCGGTGATGGCCAGCACCTTGGGCGCGTAGGCGCGCTCGTCGCCCAGCCGCACCAGGGCGCGCGCAAACAGTTCGATCTCCCCGATGATCGGAATGCCGCGTTCGCGTGCCGCCTGCACCAGACCGGCGACTGCAGGATCGCCAGGCGCAAGCCCCGGGCTCAAGAGGACTTCCTGCACATCATCGAGCAGCGCAGCATCGAACCGGTCGAGCGCGAACCGGAATTCGCAGGCTTCCGGCGTCAGCTGGCGGCGGGCGCGTTCAGCGTAGGGAGGTTCGGAGCGCGTGTCGGCCACGCGCACCCTCCACCCCGTGCGCTGATACCAGCGGGCAGCAGCGAGACCGCTCTCTCCGAGCCCGAGAACAAGGGCACGCGAGGAATTGGTAGAACGGGAGTCAGAGATGGTCATCGCGATTTCAGCCCATTAACGCAGTTTCAGGGTGGACAGCCCGACCAGCACCAGCATCATGGTGATGATCCAGAACCGCACCACGACCTGGGTTTCTTTCCAGCCGCCCACCTCAAAATGATGGTGCAAAGGTGCCATCCGGAAAATGCGCCGCCCTGCACCGTAGCGCTTCTTCGTGTACTTGAACCATGCTACCTGGACCATGACCGACAGCGTTTCCGCCACGAACACGCCGCCCATGATGAAGAGCACGATTTCCTGGCGCACCACGACTGCCATGGCCCCGAGCGCCGCGCCCAGCGCCAGGGCGCCGACGTCACCCATGAAGACCTGGGCCGGATAGGCGTTGAACCACAGGAATGCCAGCCCTGCACCCGCAAGCGCGGCACAGATCACCATGAGTTCGGACGCCCCAGGAATGTAGGGGAACAGCAAGTATTTCGAGTAGTCGACGCGGCCCACGACATAGGCGAATACGCCCAGCGCGCTGCCGATCAGGACCGTCGGCATGATGGCCAGGCCGTCGAGGCCGTCGGTCAGATTCACCGCATTACTGCTGCCGACGATGACGAACCAGGTGAGGACCATGAAGCCGAAGGCCCCCAGGGGGTAGCTCACGCTCTTGAAGAAGGGCACGATCAGGTCAGCCCGCTCCGGCAGCGGCAAGGTGAAACCGCTGGCCACCCAGGCCTTGAACAGAGGCCAGATCTCGGTATTGCTCGGCACGGCCACGGCAAAGGTCAGGTAGCATGACGCCACGAAGCCGATCAGTGCCTGCCAGAAAAACTTCTCGCGCGCCGGCATGCCTTCGGGGTTGCGGTACACGACCTTGCGATAGTCGTCAGCCCAGCCAACCCAGCCGAAACCAAAGGTCACCAGCAGGACCACCCACACGAACCGGTTCGACCAGTCAGCCCACAACAGGGTGGATGCTCCGATCGAGATGAGGATGAGCACTCCCCCCATCGTGGGCGTGCCACTCTTGATGAGATGCGTTTCGGGGCCATTGGTACGGACGGCCTGGGCGATCTTGAGGGCGGCGAGCCAGCGAATGACCGCGGGCCCGGCCGCCAGCCCGATCAGCATGGCCGTTGCGCAGGCCAGCAGGGCGCGCAACGTGATGTAGTCGAAGACGCTGAAGACGCTCCAGTACTGCGACAACCAGCGCGTGAGCTCAAGAAGCATGGCCCGCCCCTTCTTCGGCGAAACCGGGCTGCGCCTCGAGCAGCCTTACCACCCGTTCCATGCGCATGAACCTGGAACCTTTCACCAGGGTGGAAACGGGGTTCAAGGCGAGCAAACGCTGCACCAGATCTTCTGGCGACGCCTCAAGCGCGGCATTCGCGCCAAACGCATCGACTGCATGACGTGTTGCCTGACCCAGCGACAGCAGATGGTCGATGCCACGGGCGCGGGCATAGGCTCCGACCTCCGCGTGCATGGCCGGACCCTGCTCGCCCACTTCGCCCATGTCGCCAAGCACGAGCACACGCGGCGCCGGCAACTCGGCCAGGACATCGATCGCCGCGCGCACCGAATCGGGATTGGCGTTGTAAGTGTCGTCGATGAGTACGCGACCCGCCGGCAGGCGGCGCCACTGCATGCGCCCGGCGACGGCAGTGAAGCGCTCCAGCCCCTCGACGATGACGGGCAGCGGGCAACCGGCTGCCAGTGCGGCCGCCGTGGCGGCCAGGGCGTTCCTGACGTTGTGACGCCCAGCCACCGACAGGGTGACCCGGGCCGACCCCGCCGGGGTATCCAGCTCGAATCGCGCGAAGGCCGCATCCAGTTCGATCCCGTTGGCCGTGATTTCCAGGTTGTCGGCAAAGCCGAAACGCAGCCGCTTGCGGTTTCCCGCCAGTTCGTCCCATATGGGCGAGTACATCTCGTCGCCCGGATACACTGCGACGCCGTCTGGCGGCAAAGCCATCAAGGCCGCGCCATTCTCGCGCGCGACCGCTTCTACTGTGTGCATGAATTCCTGATGTTCGCGTTGGGCGTTTATAACTAGTGCAATGGTCGGGGCCGCTGCGTCGGCGAGCAAGGCAATCTCGCCCGGATGGTTCATTCCCAGCTCGAGTACGGCTGCCCGGTGCGTCTCGCGCAGCCGCAACAACGTCAATGGAACCCCGATTTCGTTATTGAGGTTGCCCTGAGTTGCAAGGCGATGCTCCGCCCCCTGCCAGACCAAGAAAATCGACGCGACCATTTCCTTGGTGGTGGTCTTGCCGTTGCTGCCGGTCACGGCCACCAGTGGCAGCTCGAACCGACGGCGCCACGCCGCGCCCATGTGGAGCAACCCCCGTCGCGTATCTCCGGTGACGATGACGGGGATCGAGCTGGTCACCGGTCGCTCGGCGACCACAGCGAGCGCACCGGCAGCGGCAGCCTGCTCGATGAAATCGTGTCCGTCGAAGCGTTCGCCACGCAGGGCGACAAACAGATCGCCCGCCTGGATCCGGCGCGTGTCAGTGGTGACGCCACGCGCTGCCACCAGCGCCAGCGCCAGTCGCGCCCATTCGCGATCGGAAAACGGAATCTCGCGCCCGGCGACTTCCTGGGTGGTTTCGTGTCCCTTGCCGGCCAGCAGAACGACGTCTTCAGGTTGGGCCGCCCAGATCGCCCGCATGATGGCACGCGCACGCTCGACCTCGATTACGGCCTTCTTCAGCGAATCGCCCGGCATGCCGCGCACGATCTGGTCAATGATTGCTTCGGGCTGCTCGTCGCGTGGGTTGTCGCTGGTAATCACCGCGACGTCCGCCGCTGCCGCGACAGCAGCCCCCATGAGCGGCCTCTTGCCGGCATCACGGTTGCCGCCGCAGCCGAACACGCACCAGAGCCGCCCGCCGCGCGCCTGTGCCGCGGGACGCAGTGCTGCGAGCACGACGCGCAGGGCATCCGGAGTGTGAGCATAATCAACCAGAATCCAGGGTTGCCGCTTGCCGAAAGGGCTCTCGACGGATTCGAGGCGTCCCGGGACGGGTTGCAGCGCCGCCAGGGCCGACGCTACGCGTTGCAGAGACCACCCCCGCGCGTACATGACACCTGCCACCAGCAGCATGTTGTCGATATTGTAGCTGCCCGCAAAGCGCGACTGGATGGATACCTGGCTGCCGTTGCCCTCGAGCATGAACTGGCTGCCCGCCTCGGTAAACTGCACGCCGGTAGCACGCATCAAGGTAAATGTCTGGAGTTTTTCCGGCAGCGACGCGACATCCGTTTCACGACAGCAGCCGATGACTTCCAGCGCCTGCGTGACCTCTGCGAATCGCCGCCCTGCGGGGTCGTCGAAATTGATGACGGCGCTCTGCAGGCCGGGCAACTCGAACAGGATCTGCTTGGCACGCTCATAGGCCTGCATGGTGCCGTGGACGTCCAGGTGATCCTGCGAGAGGTTCGTGAATGCCGCCACCGAAATGGTCACACCATCGAGACGGCCCTGTTCCAGCCCGATTGACGAGGCTTCGATCGCCACCGCCTCAGCACCCGCGTCGAGCAGCGTGCGCAAGGCACGATGCATCGTGACGACATCGGGCGTGGTCAGCCCGGTCGTTTCGATCATCCCGTCGGGCAGGCGCACACCCAGGGTACCGATGATTCCGCACGATACGCCTTGCGAGTTCAGTGCCTGCGCAATCCAGTGCGTCGACGTGGTCTTGCCGTTGGTGCCGGTCACCGCAATGACTTCGAGATCACGCGACGGGTGACCATACCAGGCATCGGCCAGCGCCCCCAGCTGCTGCCGCAGACCGGACACGCCCAGACTCGGCACGGCCAGCGCGGCCAGCGCCGCCTGCTGCGCCTCGCCCAGCCCTTCAGCCTCGTAGACGATTGCCCCCGCACCGGCCCGAACGGCTGCACCGATATAGCTCCGCCCATCGGATTGCTGCCCCGGGCACGCCAGGAATACATCGCCGGGCTGCAGCGCCCGGCTGTCGAGGCTGAGATGAGCCTCGCTGCCCACCCGCTCGTGCAACCATTGGAGGACACGGTTCATCGCACGGCTCCTGCGACATTGGCCATGGCCGTCATCGTGTCGACGGGTGCATCAGGCTCGACGCCCAGCATGCGCAAGGTACCCCCTATGATTTCCGCGAACGCCGGCCCCGCCACGCGTCCGCCGTAGTAGAACTCTCCGCCGGGCTCATCAATGCGTACGGCCACGACCACGCGCGGATCGGACACGGGGGCGAACCCCACGAACGAGGCACTGAAACGGTTGCGGCTGTACACCCCATTGACCAGTTTGCGTGCGGTTCCGCTCTTGCCCGCCACGCGGTAACCGGGAACCCGTACGTGGGTTGCCTCGGCCGCGGCTGCCTCCAGCATGCGGCGCACGGTACGTGCGGTTTCCGGAGTGTAGACGGGCACGGTGGTGGGGGCACTGTCGCGCTTCACCAGCGTGATCGAGGTAACGTGGCCGTCACGGGCGAAGGCAGTATAGGCGCGGGCGAGCTGTACCAGCGAGATCGACAAGCCATAGCCATACGACATGGTGGCCTTCTCGATGGGACGCCACGCTTCCCACGGACGCAGTCTCCCCGGCGTCAACCCCGGAAAGCCGAGTTCGGGCGCCCGGCCAAAGCCAAGCGCCGTGAACGTGTTCCACATGTCGCGTGCCGCCAGACGCTCGGAAATGAGCGTCATGCCGACGTTACTGGACTTCTGCAGGATGCCGGTCACGTCCAGTGAACTGGTGCGGGCCACGTCAGTAATCGTGTGGCCGGCAAACTGGAGACGTCCGCCATTCGTATTGAACGTGGTCGAAGGCGTGATGCGTTTCTGGTCGAGGGCCAGCGCCACCGTGAACGGCTTCATGGTCGAGCCCGGTTCGAACGCGTCGGTAAAGGCACGGTTGCGCAATGCATCACCCATGAGCGCTTCGCGCCGGTTCGGATCGTAGGTTGGCAGGTTCGCCAGGGCGAGAATCTCGCCGGTGCGCACGTCGATCACTATGGCTGAACCACCCTTCGCCTTGTAGGTATCAATCGTCTTGCGCAGCGTGTTGTAGACCAGATACTGGATGCGCGAGTCGATTGACAGGCGCAGGTCGCGCCCATTCTGCGGCTGGCTGATCGCCTGAATGTCTTCCACGACACGGCCCAAGCGGTCCTTGATGACCCGACGGCTGCCGGGTACACCCGCAAGCTGTCCGTCGAACGCCAACTCCACGCCTTCCTGCCCCTTGCCGTCGATGTTGGTGAACCCTACTACGTGGGCCATCACCTCGCCCTGCGGGTAAGAGCGCAGGCTTTCCCGTTCCTGATGTATGCCCGGAATGCCAAGCTCACGCACGCGCTCGGCCACGTCGACCGACACCTGCCGCTTCAGGTATACGAACGAGCGGTCGAGGTCTTCAAGGCGCGATCGCAATGTCTGCGGCGGCAGATCGAGCAGCCTCGCCAATGTCTGGAGCTGCTCGGGCGTGGCTTTCACATCTTCGGGGATCGCCCAGATCGCACGCGCTGGCACGCTTGACGCCAGGACGACACCATTGCGGTCGAGGATCTTGCCCCGGTTCGCGGGCAGCACCAGCGTACGCTCGTAACGTGCAACCCCCTGGCGCTGCAGGAAGTCGGTCGACAGGCCCTGCAGGTACAGGGCACGAGCCGCAAGAATGATGAAACCGATCAGCAGCATCAGCTGGACGAAATGGGCGCGCCGCACCGGCAGCTGGAGTGCCAGCACCGCCCGCGTGTCGGTGTAGCGGGGACGCGTGGACGATTTCCTGCGCTCACGCCGACGGAGCCACCGGAACAGCTTCATGGCCGGCCCCCCTGTTCCTGCAGGGTGGCTGCGGGCACCCGCACATAAATCATGCGATCGGCCGGGGCCGGCGACATCTTGAGCGCCTCGCGCGCGGCCTGGTCGATACGGGCGTGTTGTGCGTAATGGGTCAGCTCCAGCTGCAGGCGGCGCCAGGCAATGTCGAGTTCACGTTCTTCCTGACGCGCGCGGTCGAGCTCGATGACCGCCCAGCGCGAATCGTAGCGGCTGCTGACGAGCGCCAGCGCGCTTGCAACCAGGGCGAGAGTAAGTATGAGAGCGAGGCGACCCATCACGTCTCCCATGCGATATCGTAAAGTGCCCGCCCGCCCGGGATGAAAGACTCGCCTCCGCCAGGTGGGACGGGTACATCGGTACGTTCGGCAACCCGCAGCGTGGCGGAGCGCGCCCGCGGATTTGCTTCTGCCTCCCGGGCGTCCGCCCGAATCCTTCCCAGCAGCCTGAACAGCGGCTGCGGCAACTCGTGTTCGCGCAATGGCAGACGGGCAAGATCCCGAGCAGGATTGGCGGCGGCCGCCATGAACTGCTTGACCAGCCTGTCCTCAAGCGAATGGAAGCTGATCACGGCAAGCCGCCCTCCGGGAGCCAGTATGTCTAGAGAGGACGCGAGCGCATCCGCGAGCTGCGCAAGCTCACGATTGATGTGAATCCGTATAGCCTGAAAGGTGCGAGTAGCCGGGTGTTGGCCCTTCTCGCGCGTCCGGACGACACTCGCCACGAGTTCGGCAAGTTCGCCCGTAGTCTCGAGGGGCCGTTGCGCGCGGCGAGCTGCAATCGCCTTTGCAATCCCGAGAGCAAACCGTTCTTCGCCATGACGCCTGATAACCTCCCGCATCGTGTCCACGCTGGCCGTGGCCAGCCATTCCGCAGCCGTAGGGCCACGGGTCGTATCCATGCGCATGTCGAGCGGCCCGTCGCGCAGAAACGAAAATCCGCGACGCGGATCGTCGATCTGCGGCGATGAAACCCCGACATCCAGCAGAATTCCCTGCACCTGCCCTAGGCCGAGTCCGGCCAGCTCCGCGCGCATGACACCGAACTCGGCATGCACGACCGCAACCCGCGCATCCTGGGCTGCCAGTGCGTGCGCGGCCCGTATCGCTTCGGGGTCGCGATCGAACACCACCAGCCGGGCATCGGGCGCCAGGTACTGCAACAAGGCACGGCTGTGGCCGCCTCGGCCAAACGTACCGTCGACCCAGACGCCTGAACGCGGTGGGGCCGAGACGGAACCCCGCCATTCTCTGGCGTGAAAGTCGGGCTCGACCAATGCGGCAACCGCCGGTTCGAGCAGTACCGGCCGGTGTTCAAATGTGTGCGTCACGACCGCCTAGAACGAAAAGTCTTTCAACGCCTCGGGCATCCCGTTGGCGAACGCTTCCGCTTCGCTCCGGGCCAGGGCTTCCGCATCCCACAATTCAAAGTACTCGCCCAGGCCCAGCAGCATCACTTCCCGCTTCAGCCCGGCGGCCGCACGAAGCTCCGGCGCGATCAGGATGCGGCCGGCCGAGTCCAGCTCAACATCTTGTGCATTACCCAACAAGAGTCGTTGGACGGCACGCGCATCCGCCGGCAGGCGCGCTATGCGCTCCCGGCGCTCTTCCCAGACAGGGCGCGGGTACATGAGCAAGCAGCCGTCGGGATGGCGGGTAAGAGTCAGCTTGCCCTCTGCCTGCGCGATCAGCGCGTCACGATGCCGGGCCGGAATGGAGATCCGTCCCTTCGCATCCAGCGTGATCGCACTGCTCCCTTGGAACACGGCCGCCCCACTTTTTCACACAAAATTCTACTTTTTTCCACTGTAAGTGAAGCACCCACCGAGGTCAAGCGCCGGAGCCGCGCTTTTTCCAGCAGTAACAATGACTTAGATAACTGAAGGAGGGCATGGCGAGAGCAAAAAACGAAGCAAAATCAGAGGCCTGCAACGGGTACTGAATGCTTTTCTCAAAGTTCCCCTCAAACTGGCGCCCCCGCGAATGAAATGTTTTGACATGAACTTGCAATCAAATGCTTCCGGGCGACACAGCCAACGTTCCGTCATTCGACGCTCTTTCTGCCTTGCACCGCAAGCTTCCCTGGAATCTCAGGCACAGAGGATCACCATGAACCATCCGGGCAACCCACACCGCCCATGCACGCCTTCGGCCGCGCAGCCCAATGTGCCTGCGTCCCGGCGGCAGCTGCTGTGGAATCCATCCATCGGCGGGGTGCAATGACTTTACAAGCCCAAAAATCGCTGCTAGAATGCTTGGCTTTCTATCCCTTTGCCGCCAGCTGCTTGACAGGTAACGGCGAATAGTGCAAAATTGCATATTCTTTGGAGGGGTGCCCGAGTGGTTAAAGGGGGCAGACTGTAAATCTGTTGGCCTTGCGCCTACGTTGGTTCGAATCCAACCCCCTCCACCAAAGAACAAGCAGCAAACCGAATCGCAGTATTACCTACAGGCTGGCCCATACCACGGCCGCAGTAGTAAATACCGGCGTCGGATTACCGGACTGGGTTAGGGATTACGTACCTTCGAGCGGGTGTAGCTCAATGGTAGAGCAGAAGCCTTCCAAGCTTAAGATGAGGGTTCGATTCCCTTCACCCGCTCCAGCATCCGGCGAGTCAATCCGCCCATGTGGCTCAGTGGTAGAGCACTCCCTTGGTAAGGGAGAGGTCGCGCGTTCGATCCGCGCCATGGGCACCACTACTTCTATCTTTCCATAGTTCAAGCAGGCACCCCAGGTCAGGAGTCAGCCATGGCAAAAGGCAAGTTCGAGCGCACGAAGCCGCACGTCAACGTTGGGACGATT
>CALAGD010000071.1 GCA_937891425.1 uncultured Pigmentiphaga sp. | reverse complement strand
AGGATTTCGCTGTTTGCATTGCTGGGTTCGCCTCCTCGATCGCGTCGGTACGCCAGCCAGCCCGGCGTATCGACGGTAGTGGGTGAAGCTTATCAGGAATGAGGATGTTCCAGTATGACGCCGGCGGCGCGTCTGCACCGTCCGGCCGAGCGCGTGGCCTGAAGCAGATCCTATCGAATTTCGCCCCGTGGACCACGTTTTGCGCGGTGATGCTTAATTGTCCTATTGACATATCAATAGGAATAATGTGAAATCGTTTGCATGTTGGTGTATAGGCGCACAAGCGAGGTTACCAGCGAATGAGCAAGCGTAGCGACAGAGTGGTAGTGGTAGGAGGAGGGCCGGTGGGGCTGATCTCGGCAATGCGTCTGGGACATTTCGGGATCGAAACCGTACTTGTTGAACAGGAAAAGCAGGTGTCCCGCGTCCTGAAGGCGTCCACGTTTCATCCGCCTACCCTGGAGATGCTGGATGAACACGACATAACGCCCAAGCTGATTGCGGCCGGTCTGATCGCTCCGACGTGGCAGGTTCGCATGCATGCCACGGGCGAATATGCCGAGTTCGATCTGTCGGTGCTGAAGAACGATACGCGGCATCCATACCGGGTTCAGACCGAACAGTGGGTGCTGTCGGAGCTGGTTCTCGAACACATTCGCGAGAAGCTGCCCGGCCTTGATCTGCGCCTGGGGTACAAGTGCATCGGTCTGCAGCAGGACGCGGATGGCGTCGATGTGGTGGTGCAAACGCCCGAAGGCGACACGGAAATCATTCGGGCCCGGTACGTCATCGGGGCCGATGGTGCACGCAGCACGGTACGCGAACTGCTGAATCTACCGTTCGATGGCATTACCTTCGACGAAACCACCGTTCTCGCTACGACGGATTTCCCGTTTCACGACGCGATTCCCTCCCTTTCATACATCAATTACTGCTGGGCGCCAACGGGGACGTTCAGCCTGTTGCGCCTGGCCAGACTGTGGCGGGTGAGCCTCTACCCTTGGGAGGGCGAATCGCTTGACCAGGCCATTACGCCGGAGTCGATCGAACGCAAGCTACAAGCCATCTACCCCCGTGACGAACCGTACAACGTCATGGAAATTCGCCCATACCGCATCCATCAGCGGGTGGTCGACCGGTACGTCAACGGTCGTGTCATTCTTGCCGGAGATGCTGCGCACATCAATAGCCCGAGCGGCGGCATGGGAATGAATGGCGGCATACATGATGCCATCAACCTGACTGACAAATTGCGCCGAATCTATGCAGGCGAAGACGACGCTTTGCTGTACCAGTACGAGCGTCAGCGGCGCCCGATAGCCATCAAGCATGTGCTGGAGCAGTCGGGGCGCAACCGCGCCCGCATGCAGGAGCGCAACGAGGAGGCCCGCCGTGCCACCTTGCGCGAGCTGCAACGCAAGGCGTCGGATCCTCAACTTGCACGTCAGTACCTGCTTGAAACTTCCATGATTCTGAGTTTGCAGGAAGCGGCCCGCATCGAGTAACAGCAATGGTGCGTGCAGCAGCATGCGCCCACAACCGGAAGGATATCAACGATGTCGCATGATGACCGCAGCTTCCCGTTGCGTGAAGTGGTAACGAGTTTCATCGAGGGTGAATTCGTCTCGCCTAGGGCCCACACACACTCGTTGCCCGTAATTTTTCCGGGCAACG
>CALAGD010000070.1 GCA_937891425.1 uncultured Pigmentiphaga sp. | reverse complement strand
ATCGGCCGCAAGATCGATAACGGGCGCGGACAGCTGTCTTGCTCGTGCGCCGAAGGATCAGTTCGCTGCACCGCGGCGGAGCGCAACCGGAAGGGTCACACGCACTGGCCGCGTGCTGCGGTAGTACGGGTGTTCGGTGTGTCGGGGCGTCAGGATGTCGTCATGCCTCTCGTCTCCTTCCTCCTTTCGTCGATGTTCGGGTTTGTACCAGGCTCATGGGCGGATTCCGGTGTCGTGTGGTTATGGTGTTGGTGACGCCGGCAATGAACCCCCCCGGAGCGTCTGCTGGCTTCTGGCGTTCAGCCGGAAGCGGCACTGGCATGTGCCTGCAGAAATGACCGGACAGCTTCGATGACCTGCTGCGGCTGGTCGCGATGTGGGGAATGCCCGCACGAGGCCAGCTTGAGCAACCGCGTTTGGGGCAGGGCATGGGCGATGCCATCGATTTGCGCCATGGTGCCGTACTGGTCATCGTAGCCCTGAATGGCAAGTATGGGGCACTGGATGTCCGGGAGCAAGGGGCGGATATCCCATGCCCGGAACGCCGGATTCAGCCAGATGTCGTTCCAGCCCCAGAACGCCGAGTCGACGTCGTCGTGGTAGCGTGCGAGCCGGCTGCGCAAGTCGGTGGTCTGATAGGCTGAGCGAGCTTCCTCGATGCTGAGGATGGTGAGATCTTCCACAAAAATGTGAGGTGCAGCCAGGATGAGCCCGGCGACCTCTCCCGGATGGGTTGCCGCATGGATGAGGGCGATGGACCCACCATCGCTGTGCCCGTACAGCCAAGGCCGGTCGGCCCGGGTATCGATGCCCAGCGCCCGGAAGAAGGCCGGCAGGAACAGGTTGGCCTGGTCGTGCATGAATTCGACGGGCCAATGTTCATGAGCCGCGCGCGGAGAGGATTTGCCGTACCCCCAGCGCGAGAAGACCAGCCCCCGGCAGTTGGCAGCGGTACACACTGCAGCTGGAAAGTCCTTCCACATCGAACGGGACCCCAGCCCTTCGTGCAGGAATACGAGCAGCGGGCTGTCGACGCGATCCGGATGGATGAACTCGTACTCGATGCGGGTGACGCGCGAACCCCATTCGACGTCGACCGTGCATGTTTCCTGTACGTTCTCCGGCATGGCTGTCATGCCACCCCTCCTGCTTCCCGTTCACGCAGGCGGAAGCGCTGGATCTTGCCGGTAGCGGTTTTGGGCAGTTCGTCTATGAACTCGATGAAACGGGGGTACTTGTGCGGGGCGAGCCGCTGTTTGACGAAACCCTGCAGCTCGCTGGCAAGTTCTGGAGAGGGCACCTGGCCATCGCGCAGGACGACGAAGGCCTTGGTGCGGGTAAGCCCGTCCCGGTCGGTGATGCCGATGACTGCCGCTTCGAGCACCGACGCGTGCTGCACCAGTGTGGCCTCGACTTCGAAGGGCGAGACGTACTGCCCGCTGACCTTGAGCATGTCGTCAGAGCGGCCTGCATACGTGTAATAGCCGTCCGCATCGCAGATGTACTTGTCACCACTCCTGACCCAGTCGCCGAGGAAAGTCTGGCGCGTCTTCTCGCGGTTGTTCCAGTACATGAGCGCCGCGCTGGGCCCCTTGATGTAAAGATCGCCGATTTCCCCCGGGCCTACCGGCTGTCCGTCTTCGCCGCGCAACGAGAGCTCGTAGCCGTCGACGGGCGTGCCGGTCGTGCCGTAGCGCACCTTGCCCGGACGGTTCGAGAGGAAGATGTGCAGCATTTCAGTGGAGCCGATGCCATCGATGATCTCGCAGCCGAAGTGGGCCGTGAAACGTTCTCCGATGTCGCGTGGCAGGGCTTCTCCGGCTGACGAACACAGGCGCAATGCTACCTGCTCGCGCCGTGGCAGTTGTGGCGAAGCCAGCAGGCCGGCGTAGCCGGTGGGGGCGCCGCAGAAAATGGTAGGCTGGTGCCGAACCATGCGTTCGAAGCACGCCTCCGGAGTGGGACGGCCAGCCATCAGTACCACGCTGGCCCCGACGCTGAGTGGAAATGTCAGCGCATTGCCCAGACCGTACGCGAAGAACAGTTTGGCAGCGGAAAATACCGTGTCGTTCTCGTTCATGCACAGCACAGGTTTGGCGTAGAGCTCCGCTGTCCACCACGGGTTGCCGTGCGTGTGCACCGCTCCCTTGGGGGCCCCTGTGGAGCCTGACGAATACAGCCAGAAGGCGGGTTCGTCAGCCCAGGTGCGTGCCGGCTCGGACATGGGGGCGGTGGAATCCAGCAGCTGGCGGATGCCGATGCACCCCGTATCGGGTGCTTCATTGGGGCCGCACGACACCAGGACATGCTCGATCTCATGGTTCGCGCGGGACATGGCCTCTCGCAGGACCGGCAACAGCGCCTGCGACACGAGGGCGGCGCGGGCACGACTATGTTCCAGCATGTAGGCGTAGTCGTTGGGGGTGAGCAGCGTGTTGACCGCGACCGGTACGATGCCGGCATAGAGGGCGCCAAGGAAGCAGACGGGCCAGTCGATACAGTCGTGCATCAGGAGCAGCACGCGCTCTTCGCGGCGCAACCCGTGGCCACGCAATGCCGCAGCCATTTTCCTGATACGCTCGGCGAGCTCACCATAAGTCAGCGTGCTCGTGTCGTCGATATATGCAACTTTGCCGGGCCGTGCCTGGTTGACCTCGATGATGTACTGCGCAAAATTGAATGCGCTTGGCAAGGCTTGCGGAGAGACCATAGGTGCAACGGAACGTGGATCGATGAAACGGAGTAGCGGCATGCAGTATTCTGCATGGTAGGGCAGAGTATGCGCCTAAAAGTTACCGCGTCAAGAAAAATAGTGCATTTTTCGGGGTAAACCCCAAGCATCAACGAAACGTGTCGGCGGCATCGCGAGCGCCAGGCGAGCCATCCGTGACAGAGCTTTCAGAAATGAACACAATTCCCCTTTTCCCCTTGCGCCACGCCCTGTTTCCTGCCGGAGTCCTGCATCTGCAGGTTTTCGAGGTGCGTTACCTTCACATGGTGCGACGTTGCCTGGAAGAAGGTGCAGCGTTTGGTGTGGTCGGGCTCATTGCCGGCAATGAAGTGCGTACCCCCGAAGGGGTGGAAGTGCTCGCCAACGCTGGCACGCTTGCACGCATCGAACAGGCGGAGACTGTCATGCCGGGGCTGATGCGCATCCGCTGCGTGGGAACGACGCGGTTTCGCCTGGCGTCCAGTTACCAGGGCAAGTTCGGTTTGTGGATGGGCGAGGTCGAGTTTCTGCCCGACGATCCTGAAATGAGCATCCCTGCGGCCTATCAACGGGATGCGGATTTTCTCGGGCGCATCATCGCCGACCTGCAGCGCCGGGGGAGCGCCGCGTTACCCATCGCCCCCTTACCGGCTGGAAGACAGTGCGTGGGTGGCGAACCGCCTGTGCGAACTGCTGCCCTTGCCCATGGAGCGGAAGCAGGAACTGATGTGCACGTCGGACCCTACCCAGCGGCTGGCGTGGATAGACCGCTGGCTGGAGGAGCAGGAGGGCTTCCAGCAGGCGTAGCGGCAGTCGGCGCAAGCGGCCGGGCAATGAGTGGCGATCAGTGGCGCGACGGTCAGCGCCCGTCGGTGTAACGCCCGCTGGCGCGCAATGTATCGAGGTAGTTGTAAATGGTGAAGCGGGTGACGCCCAGGGCGGCTGCGGCCTTCTCGACGCCGCCTTTCACCACGAAAAGACCCCGCTCCAGCATGACCGCCACGGCCGCAACCTTTTCGTCCTTGCTCAGCGAAGCTACCGGTTTTCCGAAGCGTCCGATGGCGTCGTCGATGATTTCATGCATCAACGCCTCAATGTCGGGAGCATCGCTCCTGCTGGTGTCATCGTCCGCAGCGACGCGCGGCAGCAACGCCGCGAGGACGTTCTGTGCGGCCTGGATGCCCGTGTAGTCTGCATTCAGGCAGAGTGCGGCGAACGCATGGCCATTGGAGTCGCGGAAGATGACGGTGGAAGATGACAACGTACGCCCGTCGCGCGTGACCGTTGGGTAGCGTTCGATGGCCACGTGCTCGCCCGGACGGATCTGTTTCTGCACATCGGCCAGCATGGCGAGCGCCTTGTCGTTGCCCGGCCCTGCAAGCAGGGTGCCGCCCGGCCGCCGATGGGTGATGTGCCCGTTGGCGATGGCTCGAATCGATGATTCCGGACATGAGAGGTCGTGCAGGACGACTTCGATATGAGAACCGATGACCGCCCCCAATACGGGCACGACGCTCTGCAGGGCAGAGAACAGGGCCCGCCGTTCCTGGGCGATATGGGGCGGGAGAGCGTCAGTGATGGTCACGTCCGTAGGCACATTACGTGTGCGCCTGCTGCTGGACACTCTGGGCTGGTCGGGCGTCGGCATCGAAATTGACCTCGGCGATCAATTCGATCTCGACCGCCACGTTCATGGGCAGGTCGTGGGCGCCGACCGCGCTGCGCGCGTGGCGGCCGCGGTCTCCGAAGACTTCCACGAGGAGGTCGGATGCGCCGTTGATGATGAGGTGCTCACGCGCAAATCCTTCCTCGCAGTTGACCCAGGCGAGCAATTTCAGGATGCGGGTGACGTTGTCGAGCGAGCCCGCGTATGCGCGAAGAATCGCCAGCGAATTGAGGATGGTGAGCCGTGCGGCTTCGTAGCCCTGCTGCTCGGTGAGGTCGCGTCCGACCTTGCCCGCGTATGCGACGCGGCCCTCGCTGAGCGGACCCTGGCCTGCCAGGAACACGAGCCGGCCCGACTGTGTGACGGGTACGTAATTGGCAGCAGGCAGTTGCGGGCGGGGGAGCGCAATGCCGAGTTGCTGCAGCCGCTGTTCCGGGCTGTGGGATAAGGGTTTGGAGCTCACGGATGATTCCTGAGTGTCAAGCTTGACCGGATTGGAAACCAACGCGTATAGTTCGATCATAAACTTTTTGTTGAACTCCTTCAACAATCATTGTTGATGCATCGGGTCAGACACTGGTGTGCAACATCTCCCGGGCAATCCATCGTGGCGGGTGTCAGTCTTGAGCGAAGATCGCACACTTGCGCAGGTGCGCGCACTGTTTCCCTACCTCGGCCAGCGGACCTACCTCGATACCGCCTCGGCCGGACTGGCCTGGGCGGGCCATGGGGCCGCCGTCGCCCGCTTTTTCGACAGCGTCAAGAGCCGCGGCTATGACGCGGCCGACGAGTGGCGTGCCGTGGGATCGCGCGTGCGTGAACGGCTGGCGCGATGGCTTGCGATCCGCCCGGAATCCATCACGTTTCTTTCGAACACCACGGAAGCCCTGAACCTCGTGGCGCATAGCCTGCGTTATGCGCCAGGAGACCAGATCGTGGTCGCAGCGGACGAATTCCCCTCCGTGCAGCGTGTCTGGAATCCTGCCGTGCAGGGCGGTGCGGACATTGTCAGGGTACCCATCCCGTCCGAGGAGCAGCGGCAAGACGCCCTGATCGCGGCGCTCGGGCCGCGCGCCCGCGTGCTGGCCGTGTCGCACACCCATTCCAGTACCGGCACTACGGTCGATTTGCAGCAGCTGGGCGAACACTGCCGGCGCTACGGCACCTTGCTGGTGGTCGACGGGTTGCAGGCCATGGGCGCAATTCCGGTTCAGCTGCAGCACGTCGACGTGTATGCCTCGTCCTTCTTCAAATGGATGCTGTCCGGTTTTGGCATCGCCATCCTGGTAACGTCTTCACGGGCACGAGAGGCCATGTCACCTGCCTATCAGGGCTACGCGAACATCGACGATTCCGCGCAGCTGCAGTACGCACATGTGAATTACCCAGCCCTTTACGGCCTGGACGCCACTCTAGACATGTTCGAGTCGTTCGGGTGGGATCTCGTCTACCGCCGGGTGCAGATGTTGGGAGAACATCTCCATCAGGTGGCGCGCGAGCATGGGCTGGTGTCACTGACGCCGGCAAGCCGGCGGGCTGGAATCCAGGTATTCAAGGCCCTGCGTAACGAAGCGTGTTGCGCGTGGCTGAGCGCGCGGGGAGTCAGTGTGGCCCCGCGTGGGGAAGGTGTGCGGGTTTCCCCGCACTTCTACAACACACCCGCAGATGTGGAGCGGTGCGTCACCCTGCTGGCTGACGCGATCAGGCATTTTTCCAATCAATGAATCACAAGTGGGAATGTCCATGAAGACGAGAACTCATTTGCTTGGCATGCTGGCCACGACCGTACTGGGGCTGGCCATGGCGTATCCGGCCAGTGCCCAGGAGAGTCAACAGGGTGCTGGTACGGTGCGCACACCTGCGTCCACGCTGGATGTCGTCAAGGAGCGTGGCGTCCTGAATTGCGGGGTCATC
Organism: uncultured Pigmentiphaga sp.; assembly: GCA_937891425.1. Taxonomy (GTDB): domain Bacteria; phylum Pseudomonadota; class Gammaproteobacteria; order Burkholderiales; family Burkholderiaceae_B; genus Verticiella. The sequence goes on along the minus strand of CALAGD010000070.1, from coordinate 4,417 downwards.
GGCAGCGCGCCGAACTTCTCGCTGCCGGACAGCCAGGGGGTGATGCGGGGGCTGGATGCCGATCTGTGCCGGGCCGTGGCGACGGCTGTGCTGGGTGACCCCAACAAGGTGAAGTTTGTCAGTCTCACACCGGCGCAGCGGCTGGTGGCAGTGCAGTCGGGCGAGGTGGACGTGGCGTTTGCCCAGATCACCTGGACGCTGACGCGCGAGAGCAAGGCAGGGGTACAGTTTCCGGGCACCTACTTCTTCGACACTTACGGCATCATGGTGCCGAAGGTACTGGGGGTGAATTCGGTCAAGCAGCTCGATGATGCCAGCATTTGCATCGTCGCAGGGCCGGGTGAAACCAATCTGGGCGAATTCTTCGGCAAGCACAAGCTGCGCTACAAGCCCGTGCCGTTCTCGGATGGCGAGCAACTGCGTCGTTCTTTCCTGGCGAACCGGTGCGATGCGGTGTTCCACAGCCTGGCAGCGCTGGCCGCCTTCAAGGGAACGCTGGGCCCCAAGGGCAATGACTACATCCTGCTCGAGGATACGCACGCGCTCGAGCCGTTGGCGGGTGCGGTCCGCAAAGGTGACCCACGCTGGTACGACGTCGTCCAGTACACGCTCAATGCCATGATCAATGCGGAAGAACTCGGCATCGATTCGAAGAACATTGACAAATTCCGCGATTCGAAAGACCCGAATGTGCAGCGCCTGCTTGGCACTAGCGGTGATCTGGGCCAGTCGCTGGGCCTGAGTAACGACTGGGCTGCCCAGATCGTGGCCAAGGTGGGCAATTACGGTGAAGCATTCGAGCGCAATCTTGGTGTCACCGGCATGCCGCGCGGGAAGAACCGTCTGGCTGAGAATGGAGGATTGCTGTACGCCATTCCGATGCGCTGAGTCGACGGTAGGGGTAGCGCGCTGTGGCAGACTGCCGGGCGTGCCACCCGCCGGCAAATTGGCGAGTCAGGTACAAGGTTGGCATGAAAGCAAGATCGGGCAAGCCCGTAACCGCCTCACGGGGAGCTTCGCGGTCATGGAATTGGTGGGCCGTGCTGCGCCAGGTGGTTGCGTTCGCTGTACTGGCGGGGCTGGTGTTCCTGATGTTCCAGGTCACCAGCACCAACCTGCAGGAACGCGGTGTACGTACAGGGTTCGACTTCCTCTCGCGCCCGGCCGTCACGCCCGTACTCACGTCGCCGCTCGAGTTTGAGCTGGGCGTCAGTACCGCCGCCCGGGCGCTTGCTGCCGGGGCATTGAACACCCTCAAACTGACGGCCGCGACCATCGTGCTGTCCACGCTGGCCGGACTACTGGTTGGGCTGGGTTCGCTCGCGCATAACCCCCTGGCGCGTCGTGTCTGTACGGTCTATGTAGAGGCCATGCGCAACGTGCCAGTACTGTTGCACATCGTCTTCTGGTATGGGTTGGTGCTCAGTTTGCCGCCACTCAGCGCGGTCAGGGACGCCGAGTTCATCCTGGCTTCCAACCGCGGAATATTCCTGTTTCCCACGGTACAGGGGTTCTCGGTACATGCGCTCGTGTCCATGACACCTGAATTCGCGGCGCTGTTTCTCGGCATTTCCCTGTATACCGCCGCATTCATCGCGGAAATCGTACGGTCGGCAGTAGGTTCAATCCCGACCGGACAATGGGAGGCATGCAAGGCGCTGGGCCTGTCGCGCCGGACTACCCTGGTCAGGGTAGTCGGGCCTCAGGCGGTACGGGTCGGCTTGCCGGCCCTGGCCAGTGAGTACCTGGGCGTTTTCAAGAACAGCTCGCTCGCGCTGGTCATCGGCTATCAGGATTTCATGGCGGTGGGCGATACCATGCTCACCGACACAGGGCACGCCATTGAAATCATGGCGCTCGTCATGTTGTTTTATGGGGTAATCGGGCTGTGCATGAGTGCGGTCATGCACTGGTTCGAGCGTCGGCAGCATGTCTGGAGCAGGACATGAAGCAGGACGACAGCACTTTCGTGGCAACCGCAGAAATTGCCCCGCGCCCGAGGCCGTCCGAGCCGGCGGGGTGGTGGGTTCGTACGCGTGCACTGTACTTTTCTTCTCCGGCAACCTCGGCAACGACGATCCTGCTGAGTATCGTGCTCATCTGGCTGTGCGTGCGGTTCGTCGACTGGGGCGTCGTCCGCGCAGTATTCTCTACCGGGAGCCAGGGGCCTGACGTGTGCCGGCAGTCAGAAGCCGGGGCATGCTGGGCCGTGGTTGCGGAGAAGTTTCGCCTCATCCTGTTTGGTGTCTATCCCTACGAGCTGCATTGGCGCCCGGCTCTGGCGATTGCCGTGCTGGGCGTGGGCTATCTCCTCTCCGCCATGCGAAAGCTCTGGAGCCGCCGGCTGGTGGGCGTCTGGATCGTCGTGCTGGTGGTGTACGGCATATTGATGCGGGGCGGGATACTGGGGCTGGTCCATGTTCCAGAAGACCAGTGGGGTGGTCTGCCGGTGACGTTGATCCTGGCCACCCTGAGCCTTGCCGCCGGGTTTCCCATTGCCACCGTGCTGGCCTTGCTGCGCAACTCGCCGCGTCCTTCCGTGGGCAAAGCAATCGCGGTGGCGTTCATCGAGATTGCGCGCAGCGTACCCCTGGTGGCCGTGCTGTTCCTGGCCAGCGTCATGATCCCGCTCTTCTTGCCCGCCGATGTCAGTCTCTCGAAGCTGTTCCGGGTATTCGTGGCTTTCTCCCTGTTTTCCGCCGCGTATCTGGCTGAAGTCATCCGCGGCGGCTTGCAGACAATTCCCAGGGGACAGTACGAGGCGGCCGAGGCGCTTGGCCTTGGCAAGATGGTCACGCTGTTGAAGATCATCCTGCCGCAGGCCTATGTGGCAGTCCTGCCGGCAATCGTCAATGTCTTCATTGCCTTTTTCAAGGCGACGTCCATCGTCGTCGTGGTGGGCATCTTCGATGTAATGACTGCGGCACAGCGTGCTGTCGCCGACCCGATGTGGCAGGGCTTTGGCACCGAAATCTATCTTTTCGTCGGAGTCATCTATTTCGTGTTCTGTTTTGCCATGTCGCGCTACAGCGCGACCTTGGGGCAGAGGTAATGAGCAACTCCGTAACGTCCGCAGAGGGTCGACAGGAAGTGGCCATGGCGCATTCCTCCGGCGATGGCTGGCCCATTGTCGACATACGCAATCTGAACAAGTGGTATGAGGACTACCACGCCTTGCGCGACATCAACCTGTCGGTTGCCCCGGGTGAACGGGTGGTCATCTGCGGACCTTCCGGTTCGGGCAAGTCTTCGCTGATCCGCTGCATCAACGGCATAGAACCCTTCCAGACCGGTTCGATCGACGTCTGTGGCAGCAGGCTGGAACCGGGGCAGGGCGATCTGACGCTGGTGCGCCGCCAGGTAGGCATGGTGTTCCAGCAGTTCAACCTGTTTCCTCACATGACCGTGCTGGAAAACTGCACGCTTGCTCCGGTATCGACGGGCCGTCTGGCGGCACGCGAGGCCAGCGAGCTGGCGATGAGCCTGCTCGCGCGGGTGCATGTGGCGGAGCATGCGCACAAGTATCCGGGCCAGCTGTCGGGCGGCCAGCAACAACGGGTGGCGATTGCGCGCGCGCTATGCATGAAGCCGCGGGTAATGCTGTTCGATGAGCCGACTTCGGCGCTCGATCCGGAGATGGTGAAGGAAGTGCTCGATACCATGATCGACCTGGCCAACGAGGGCATGACCATGGTGTGCGTGACCCACGAAATGGGCTTTGCGCGGCAGGTAGCCGATCGTGTCGTCTTCATGGACAACGGGCAGATCCTGGAGATCGCGCCGCCCGCCGCGTTCTTTGCTTCGCCCCGGCATGAGCGGACGCAGGCATTCCTGCGTGACGTACTGGATCGTTGACGCGTACATGGACGCGCAGTTTTCCTCCGAACGCCGTTGTCCGCTGTCCGGGGCCGGTACATGCATCATGCTGCCAGCCGGGCATCCAGGGTGATCCGCGCACTCAATACCTTCGATACCGGGCAGCCGGCCTTGGCAGCCTGTGCGGCCTGCTCGAAGGATTCCTGGGTGGCGCCGGGAACACGTGCCGTCACGTCGAGGTGGACCGCAGTAATGGCGAAACCTTCTGCCTGTTTCTCAAGCGTCACCGTGGCCCGTGTTTCAATTCGTTCGGCCGTAAGGTTGGCCTGGCCGAGAATGGCCGAGAGCGCCATGGAAAAACATCCGGCATGGGCGGCAGCGATGAGTTCTTCCGGGTTGGTTCCGCGTACCCCTTCGAACCGTGTGTTGAAACCATAGGGTGCGTCCTGCAGCGTGCCGCTTTCGGTGGAGATAATGCCGTGACCGTCCTTCAGTGCGCCCTGCCAGACTGCCGATGCGTGCTTTTGCATGCCTGCCTCCTTGAGTGTTGACCCTGTGCGCGACAATCCCCGCCGTTCAGGGCGGGGAAGGATAGCGCGGA
>CALAGD010000069.1 GCA_937891425.1 uncultured Pigmentiphaga sp. | reverse complement strand
TTCTGGTTCTTCGGGCACCCCGAGGTCTACATCATGATTCTGCCGGCGTTCGGCATCATCTCCATGATTGTGCCGACGTTCTCGCGCAAACCTCTCTTCGGCTATGCCTCGATGGTGTACGCCACGGCTGCCATCGCGGTGCTGTCGTTCCTGGTGTGGGCGCACCACATGTTTACCGTGGGCCTGCCGGTGGCGGGTCAGTTGTTTTTCATGTATGCGACCATGCTCATCGCCATTCCTACCGGCGTGAAGATCTTCAACTGGGTCGCCACCATGTGGCGTGGTTCGCTCACGTTTGAGACGCCCATGCTGTTCGCCGTTGGTTTCATCTTCGTGTTTACCATCGGCGGCTTCACCGGCCTCATGCTGGCCACGGCGCCCATAGATATTCAGGTGCACGACACGTACTACGTCGTGGCGCACTTCCATTACGTACTTGTTGCCGGCTCGCTCTTCGCCCTGTTTGGCGGCGCCTACTACTGGCTGCCCAAGTGGACGGGCTACATGTACGACGAGAAGCTGGGCAAGCTGCATTTCTGGATCACGCTGATCTCGTTCAACGTGGCGTTCTTCCCGATGCACTTCCTGGGCCTGGCCGGCATGCCGCGTCGTTATGCCGACTACGCGATCCAGTTCACCGATTTCCACCAGATATCCACCATTGGCGCCTTTGTCTTCGGGTTCGCGCAGCTGCTGTTCGTCTATAACATCGTGCGTGCCTACCGTCACAAGGGGCAGGTCGCCCCGGCCAATCCGTGGGATGCGGAAGGTCTCGAGTGGACGGTTCCGTCACCCGCGCCGTGGCATACGTTTGAAACGCCTCCGGTGGTGAAGTAGTGGTAGCCCCTGTAGTAGCGAGTTGTACCGTGACACCTGAAGAGAAGCGTCGCAAGAATGTCCGGACTGCCCTTGTTCTCGCCTCGATCGCGTTGGCGTTCATGCTGGGATTCGTGGCGCGACGCATTCTCTTCGGAGCTTGAAGAATTCCGTCATGCCAGACTCGAACGAGCCCCGCTCAAAGCCAGGTTTTTTTCACAGCGTGCTGGCCGTGCTGTGGGCCATGGTGGGCCTGAGGCGTGGCAAGGCCCATCGTGAGCTCGACGAACATCTGAATCCGTTTCACGTGCTGGTAGCGGCTCTGATCGCGCTGGTCGTATTCATTGCAACACTGCTATTCTTCGTGCAATTGGCCATACATTGAAACCGTTGTACGAGGAGGAGACATTTGAAGGCCACAAGATGAAAAAAGCATTCGTAGGAGATTTGTCATGAGTGCGAGCCAGTCGGTAGATGAGCGCGCGAACGCGCCGTACTATTTCGTGCCCGGTCTGTCCGGGCATCCGGTACGCACTTCGATTGCGTTGCTGATCTTTGTCGCGGGCCTGACGCTGTGGTTCAACGGGGTGGCAGCAGGTCAATGGATCACCTATCTGGGAGTCATCTGCTTCCTGGCGGTCATCTATTTCTGGTTTGGCGACGCGATCAAGGAGTCGGAGTCCGGGCTGTACGGGAAGCGGATCGACATCTCGTACCGCTGGAGCATGGGCTGGTTCATCTTCTCCGAGGTCATGTTCTTCAGCGCGTTCTTCGGTGCGCTGTTCTATGCCCGCGTAATGACCACGTCGGATCTTGCCAGCCTGGAGCACGCTTCGTACTTGTGGCCGGAGTTCTCGGGTCTGTGGCCGCACCTTGGGCCCGCTGGCCTGGTTGAGCCCTATGCACCCATCGGGCCGTTCTGGATCCCCACCATCAACACGGCGCTGCTGCTGACGTCCGGTGTGACGCTTACCGTGGCACACCATGCACTCATCGCCAACCAGCGTTCGAAAGCCAGTTTCTGGCTGGCCGTGACGGTGATCCTGGGCGCCATCTTCCTCGGGTGCCAGATCTACGAATACGTCCACGCCGTGAACGATATGAACCTGAAGATCTCCTCGGGCATCTTCGGTTCAACCTTCTACATGCTCACCGGATTCCATGGCTTCCATGTGCTGGTGGGTGGCATCATGCTGGCCGTCGTGCTGCGGCGGCTGCTGCGCGGTGATTTCACCGCGAAGCATCATTTCGCCTTCGAAGGCGCGGCGTGGTACTGGCACTTCGTGGATGTGGTCTGGCTGGGCCTGTACCTGGTCGTCTACTGGTTCTGACGGGATTCCGGACCGCAGGGGTGCGGGCCGGGCCCGCACCCCTGGCCGTACCGGCCTGACAATCAGCGCAAGCACCATCGCGATGCCGCTGGCTGGTTGCGTTGCGGAAGTCAGCTTCTCTTGCTGTTCCCGGTAGTTTGGCGTGTTTTACTTGAACCCGGTTGATTCGATCCAGCCAAGCTGGTGCGCCAAAAGTACGAAGAGGAACAGCACCACCGATAGCCCGATCCGCACTGTGAGGGCTCTCACCATACGCCCTGATCCTTCCCGGTCTTTCATCAGAAAATACAACGCCGAGCCCAGGCTAACCACAATGCCGGCGAACGCCAGCCCAATGAGAATACGCATGTTCGTTGTGCTCCACCCGACGCCGTATTATCGCAGTATTCCAGACGCGGGCAGGGGGTGCATCAGTGACACGAACTGACAGGCAAGACAGGTGGTTCCGGAAATGCTTGGAGGGTTCTGCGTGATGGAGCCGCGGTCGGATCCTGATGTGGGTCCGGATCGGCAACCGGCTGCCCGGCAGGGGGGCGTAGCCGGCGCTCCGGCCACAACGGACTCCCGGGCGGTGCAGCTCGGGCACGCGCGCTTGTGGCTGGCCGTGGTGCTGCTGCTGGTGACCGCGGTGGTCACGCTGCGTGCGGGTTTCTGGCAGCTGGGGCGGGCCGATGAAAAGCGGGCCGTGCTGGCACAGATCGAAGCTGCGAGTGCGCTGGCGCCTTTGCCGCTGTCTCCCTCCACACCGACAGAGGATTTCGTCGAATGGCGTCGGGTCTGGGCCCGGGGTGCCTGGCAGCCGGCCTGGACCGTGCTGCTGCAGAACCGCAATCAGGGTGGTGTCTCGGGCTATTGGGTGGTCACGCCACTCTGCCTCGATTCGCCCGACGCGCCGGAAACGTCTGCGGGCCGGTTCGCCGTCGACTGCGACCGGGCTGTGGCCGTATTGCGCGGCTGGGTACCGCGAAAAATCGTGGGCGTGCGGCAGCGGCCGGGCGCTGGCCTCACGCCGGCGCGGACCAACGAGGAGGCAGCTGCAGACGGCGTCGAGGGCGTGGCGGATGCCGCACTGGCCCTGCCGGATCTTCCCACGCTGCCACCGACCGCTACGGTCGATGGGCGGCTGCTGGCGCGCGTGCCGCGCGTGTACGAGCTGATGTCGCTGCGAGGTGAGCCCAAGAATGTCCTGCAATGGGACGCCGGACAGCCTCCCGTGGTGCAGAACCTTGATCTGGAGGAATACGCTGCGGCAACCGGGCTCGACCTCCTGCCCATGGTGCTGCAGCAGAGCAGCGGCGACGATGACCTGGTGCGTGACTGGCAGAGGCCCAGAGTGGACGTCGATACCCATCTGGGCTATGCCTTGCAGTGGTTTTCTTTTGCTGCGATCGCCCTGATCGCGTTGGGAGTGGTTCTTGTCAAAGCATTCAAACACCGCCGCCGGTGAACCGCTGGCGACCCCCAGCCAGAAATCCCGGTCAGCCCTGGTCCTGTGGCTGGTGATGCTGGTCTGCCTGGTACCGGTCGTAGCTGCCGTGGTGGTTTACCTGAACCCCCACTGGCTGGAGGGCCGCGCTACCAACTACGGCACGATTCTCGATCCGCAGATACCGGTGCCGCCGCCGGAAGCGCTCACATTGCATGATCTCGAGAACCGGCCTTTCGATTTGCGTGACAAGCGCGGAACCTGGCTGGTCGTCACGGTTGACAGTGGTGCGTGCGACGAAGCGTGCGCGCGCAAGCTGTTCATCGTACGCCAGACCCATGCCAGCCTAGGCGGCAATATTCCACGCGTGCAGCGCGTCTGGCTAATCACCGACGATGCGGAGGTTCCGCCTGCGGTGCGTGAGGCCTATGCGGGTACCCACATGCTGCGTGCCACGCCGCAGCAGCTGGAGGCGTTCTTCGGCGTGCCGGACATGGCGCGTTACATCTGGGTCATCGACCCGCTGGGCAACCTCATGATGCGCTTCCCCGAGAACCCGGTTCCACACAAGTTTCGCAAAGATCTCAGCAAGCTGCTGTTTGCGTCCCAGGTAGGTTGATTCATGGTGGCCGACTCCGATCGCATCCGTACCCGATATCGCAAGCTGGTGTTCTTTACGCTGTTCCTGACGTTCGACCTGATCCTGTTCGGCGCATTCGTGCGCCTCACCGATTCGGGCCTGGGCTGTCCTGACTGGCCGGGATGCTATAGCAGCCTCACGCCCATCGGCGCGCTCAGCGAAATCAGGCAGGCCGCTGAGACCATGCCGTTCGGCCCGGTGACACTTGCCAAGGCCTGGATCGAAATGATTCACCGCTACATCGGCGCGTTCCTGGGACTGATGATCATCGTCCTGCTGTACATGGCGTGGCGCTACCGGCGTCAGCTCGGACAGTCGCCCTGGCTTGCCACCGTGCTGTTTGCGGGCGTCTGCCTGCAGGGTGCGTTCGGAGCCTGGACCGTCACGCTCAGGCTCATGCCGGCCGTGGTCACCGCGCACCTGCTGGGGGGAATGCTCCTGCTGGCGCTGCTGACCTGGCTGTCGACACGGGTGAAGCCGCATGCGCCCATCCCGCCCGCGGCAGCCCGCTGGTGGCCTCTGGTGGCACTCGGCAGCCTCCTGCTGCTGGTGCAGATCGCGCTGGGCGGCTGGGTCAGCACCAACTACGCCGCTCTGGCCTGCCTGGAGTTTCCCACCTGCCATGGCCAGCTGGTGCCCGAGATGGATTTCCGGGGAGGCTTCTCGGTGATGCGTGGGCTGGGCGAGCTGCCAAGCGGTGAAATCATTTCGCAGCACGCGCTCACGGCCATACACTGGACACACCGGAAGTTCGCGTTCGTGGTGGCCGCCTGCCTGCTGGTCATCGGCGGCATTCTCCAGCGTTATCCCGGCTTGCAACAGCCGGCGCGCTGGTTAATCATCATCGTATTGCTGCAGTTTGCCACGGGGCTGGCCACGATCTTCCTGCAATGGCCGCTGCTGCTTGCCGTCGTTCATAACGGCGGCGCAGCGGTGCTGGTGATCCTCATGACCACCCTGCTTGTTCGTACGGTCGGCGCGGATCGTCCTGCGCCGCAAGTGCACTCATAGAATGACATCATGACGAGTCTGTCCGTTGATCTTGCCCGTCTTCGCCTGCGTCAGTACCTCGTGCTGACCAAACCGCGTGTTACGCAGCTGGCGGTGTTCTGCGCCGTCATCGGAATGTTCCTGGCCACGCCAGGGGTGCCGCCACTCGAAGTGCTCGTGGCGGCCACCGTTGGCATCTGGTTGCTGGCGGCTGCTGCCTTTGCGGTCAACTGCCTCATCGAACAGCATGTGGACGCGCGCATGGCCCGTACCCGCCATCGGGCAACGGCGCGGGGCGACATCACGCCCCTGCAGACGCTGCTCATGTCGGGTGTTCTGGGCGGCCTGGGCATGTTCGTACTGGCGTACTGGGTAAACCCGCTTACAATGTGGCTGACGTTCGCCACGTTTGTCGGCTACGCTGTCGTGTACACGGTGCTGCTGAAGCCGCGTACGCCGCAGAATATCGTGATTGGCGGTCTGTCGGGCGCCATGCCTCCCGCATTGGGGTGGGCCGCGGTGGCCAACGATGTGCCGGCCGAGGCCTGGTTGCTGGTCCTTATCATTTTCATCTGGACGCCTCCGCACTTCTGGGCGCTGGCGCTCTACCGGGCCAAAGACTATGAAAATGCCGGCCTGCCGATGCTGCCCATCACGCATGGTGGCCGGTTCACGCGCCTGCATATCCTGCTGTACACGCTGGCATTGCTGGCTACCACGCTCATGCCATTCATCATCGGCATGAGCGGGTTTCCCTACCTGATTGCGGCCCTCGTACTGGGGCTGATGTTCGTCAGGTATGCGTGGCGGCTGTACCGAAACTACAGCGATGAGCTGGCGCGGAAAACCTTCCGGTTCTCCATCGTGTACCTGGCGCTGCTGTTCAGTGCCCTGCTCATCGATCACTGGCTTCCGGAGTTGTATTGAACATGTTGAAGGCTTTCTTGCAGCTGCGCCGACGCCTGCTGGGTGCCGGTGCAGCTGGTCTGCTGGTACTGGTCGCGAGCGTGGCTCTGGTGGGGTGCGGCCAGAAGGAACAAAAGTGGAACTCGACTGACGTTACCGGCACCGGCCTTGGCAGCAACTGGTCCATGCCGGATCTCGATGGCAAGATGCGGTCAGCCGCCGATTTCCGGGGCAAGGTGGCAGCCGTGTACTTCGGCTACCTCAGCTGCCCCGATGCATGCCCGACGATGCTGGCCCAGCTGGTGCAACTCAAGGAAGCGCTGGGCGCCGACGGCGACAAGCTGCAGGTGGTGTTTATCTCGGTCGATCCCGAAGGCGACACCCCCGAACTGATGCGCGAGTATCTCGCCGCGTTCGATCCTTCCTTCATTGGCCTGCGTGGTGATGCCGAACAGCTTGCTGCAACGGCAAAGGCATTCAAGGCCTATTACGCCAGGGTCGAAGACAAGGAGAAAGGCACGTACCAGATGGATCATTCCACCGGCCTGTACCTGTTCGACCGCGACGGCAACATCCGCCTGTATGCGCGCAGCGGGATGGCCACTGAAGACCTGCTGGCCGACATCCGCCAGCTGCTGGGCTAGGCTCCTCGTACAAACGACTACAATGACCGGGGCCGCGGCCCGGCGCGTTGCCGGCGATGGGACGGGCCGGGTGGTTTCGCTGGTGCCACCGGATGAACTCCCCGGCAATGCTAGAATTGCCCATCCTGAATTTTCCTGGCGCCGATTTGCGAGATCCGCTTGCGGGCGCTTTTATAAATCCAGCTAAAGAGGTCTGCCGTTGGCACAAGCAACAACGTCACCAGCGGTGCCGCCCTGTTCGGTGGGCATCGTAGAAGCTCAGTACCTGCATTTCGATGAGCCCCTGAAACTGGCCAGCGGCGCCACCCTGCAGGAATACACCCTGGCCATCGAAACGTACGGCAAGCTCAATGCAAGTCGCAGCAATGCCGTGTTGATCTGTCACGCGTTGAATGCGTCGCATCATGTGGCGGGCATCTATGCCGACGATCCCAGGAACGTCGGCTGGTGGGACAACATGGTGGGCCCGGGCAAGCCGGTAGACACCAACCAGTTTTTCGTCATTGGCATCAACAACCTGGGGTCGTGCTTCGGTTCCACGGGGCCGGCCAGTATCAATCCCGCCACCGGAAAGCCGTGGGGCGCCGATTTTCCGGTGCTCACCGTGGAAGACTGGGTGCACGCCCAGGCACGGGTAGCCGATCGCCTGGGCGTCGAGCGATTTGCCGCGGTCATGGGTGGATCGCTGGGTGGCATGCAGGCACTTAGCTGGGCCATTACCTATCCCGATCGGGTGGCCAATTGTGTGGTCATTGCCAGCACGCCGCGTCTGTCGGCCCAGAACATCGCCTTCAATGAAGTGGCGCGCCGCGCCATCATCACCGACCCCGATTTCCATGGGGGAAACTACTACGCCCACGGGACGGTACCTCGCAATGGTCTGGCGGTGGCGCGCATGGTGGGCCACATCACGTATCTGTCGGGCGACAGCATGGCCGCCAAGTTCGGCCGCGCCTTGCGCGCCGAACGCAATGGCAGCAAGGAGTACCAGTACGGTTTCGACGTGGAGTTCGAGGTTGAGTCCTATCTGCGTCACCAGGGCGAGAAGTTTGCGCGGTACTTCGATGCGAACACCTACCTGCTGGTAACGCGCGCGCTCGACTATTTCGATCCGGCCAAGGAATACGGAGGCGATCTGGCCAGGGCGCTGGCACATGTCAAGGCCAGTTTCCTGCTCGCGTCGTTCACTACCGACTGGCGTTTCCCGCCGGAAAACTCGCGGGAGATCGTGCGGGCGTTGCTTCGTAACCGGGTGCCGGTTACGTACGCGGAAATCGATGCACCTCACGGCCACGATGCCTTCCTGCTGGAAGACGTCCAATACCACGCGGTGGTGCGAGCCTATTACGAACGCATAGCTGCAACACTGGAAGGGGAACGCTGATGTCGACATCAGGTACTGTCTCGAAGTCGCGCGTGCACGCCGACCCTTCAGCCGGTACGTTGCTGTCGGCAGGGCAGCCCGGGACACTCGGCGCACCTGGCGAGATTCCGGCTGACCGTCCCGATCTTGCGCGCATCGCCAGCTGGATCGCACCGGGAAGCCGGGTGCTTGATCTGGGTTGCGGCAATGGGGCGCTGCTCGCGTACCTCGCTCATCATCGCAACGTGGATGGTGTCGGCGTGGAAATCGACGACGCCTGTGTGGTTGCCTGCGTACAGCGCGGGGTGCGGGTGGTGCAACAGAACCTGGAAGAGGGGCTGAAGCTGTTCGAAGACCAGCAGTTCGATACGGTCGTCTTATCGCAGACGCTCCAATCGATGCGCCATACCGAGCACATCCTGTGCGAAATGGCGCGCGTCGGGCGGGAGGGCATTGTTTCGTTTCCGAATTTCGGGTATTGGCCACACGGGTTTTCCATCCTGATGGGGCGCATGCCCGTCGGACGCCATCTGCCGTACGAGTGGTACAACACGCCGAACATTCACCTGTGCACCTTGCAGGATTTCGAGCGTCTGGCGGCCAAGCTGGGGCTGCCCATCATCGACCGCGCGACGTTCAAGGATCGCGCCGAGATCCGTTTCCTGCCGCAGTGGCGCAGTACGCTGGCGGTCTACCGCTTTGCTTCGCCCCGCTCGGGCGCGTGAGTCACCCGAATACATGCCGGACACGGCAGGGCGCGAGCCAGCGGGCATGACTGCCAGCGTCGCACTCACGCCCTGCTGGGGCACTTGCTAGCGGGCACGGGCCGAGGTTTTCCGGGCGGCTTTTTTCGCCGTAGTGCCGGTAGCGGCCGATTTCGTGGCCGCAGACTTCTTGCTTGCTGCGGTCTTGACGGCAACTTTCTTCACGGCCGCCTTCTTCGTTGCGGCCTGCTTGGCAGCGGCTTTTTTCACCGCGGCCTTCTTGGCAGCACGTTTCGTTGCAGTCTTTGTTGCGGCCGCCTGCCCGCTTGCTGCCCTGGCTGCCGTTTTGGCGGCTGCCGCCTTTTTCGCTGGCGCCTTCTGCGTGGCGACCTTTTTCACGGCCGCCTTTTTCGCTGCAGTGGTGCTGGCGGCCCTGGTTGCCGCCTTGGTGACGGCCGCCTTCTTTACGGCAGCCTTGGTCGCGACGGCCTTTTTCGCCACGGTTTTATTGACCGCAGCTTTCTTCGCTGCTGCGGTTCTGGTTGCTGCCTTCTTTGCAGACGTCCTGGCGGCTGCTGTCGCGCCGGTGGCTCCACGCGTGCCCGCCTTCCTTGCCGTCGCCGGCGTGTCCGCGGTGCTCTTCCTGGCAGAGGCCTTTTTTGCCGCCGATTTGGTGGCAGCCTTGCTGGCTGCCTTCTTCGCCGCAGCCTTTTTCACAGCGGCGTTCTTGGTGGCAGTCTTGCTGGCTGGGGCTTCAGTGGTGGCCGCCGATTTCTTCGCGACCCTCTTCGATGCGCTGCTGGCGGTCGCCGCTTTCGTGGTTGCTTTCCTGGCAGCCGTGGTCTTGCGGGCGGTCTTGCGCGCTGGTTGCGGCTCGGCCACAGGTGTCACCGCGTGATCTGCGACTTCGGTTTCGGCAGTGGCCAGGGTAGCAGCCTTGCGGGTGGTTTTCTTTACGGCGGTCTTCCTTGAACGTTTCTTGGGTGCCTTGAGGGCAGCGTCGGACTGGCCGGAGGCATCTGCAGGGACCGAAGACTCCGGGCGGGCCGGGTCGCTGTCGATGCGGACTGGTTCGGCCGCTGCGTTGCCGCCGGCAGACCCGGTTAAATGTTCCATCAATTGCCGGGTCTCGCCGGGTGCTGCAGTGGCTTCGGGCGCGGATGACGTACGGCGGGCGCGCGTCTTGCGCGCTGCTTTCTTCGCCCCCGCGGCGGCGCCGGCAGGGTCGGCGTCCTCAAGCGGGGTGGCCCCGTCGATGATCTGCTGCTCTTCCGCACTGGCGCCGGGCTGGCTGCTTTGTGCGTAACCCTGCTGAGAAGCGGCGGCAGCCGCGGCGGAGTCTTGCGAGTCCGGTTGCGGGCCCGCGGACAGTGCGCCTGCGTCGCCGGCGGTGGGTGCCGGGCCAGTGGATGCGTCAGGTTCGGTGGCAGCAGGCTGGCCGTTGCCTTTATTGCTGTCGGCAGTAGCGTTCATGTCGGATGGCGTCGCAGATGGTTTGCCGGGATCCGGAATCGGGCTGGAGTCAGCGTCTGGCGTGGAATCGACAGGGGTCATGACAGTCTCCGGGGTAGCTGCGCTGTCGATGGAAGGTGTTTCGGTTGTGGTTCGCGAATGCGAGGTGGGTGGCGTCTCGGCTGGTTCGGGGTGAGCCGCAGGCCTGATTGCGGCCTCATCGGGACCTCGCGTTGGTCGGGTGGCGCGGTGGTGCGTTGTGAATGCGCCAGAGGTATCGGATGCTGCATTCTTGCGCGGTGTACGCTTTCTCGAGCCCTTGGACGCGCGCTTGAGTGCCAGCATGGTTCCCCGGCACGAGGGGGTGCCGCACCGGCAGGCGTACTGTGCCTTCAGTCTGGCCGTGATGGGCTCATCGACGACCAGGCTGTAGTCGTACAGCAGTTCCTCGCCTTGCCTGATGTCGCGCAAGGCAATGATGAAGACACGGTGGTCTTCGGTTTCTTCCGTTTCGCAATTCGGCTCGCACGAGTGGTTGATCCATTTGGCGTCGTTGCCGCCCACCCCACCGTCGATGACCGTGCCGTTGCCGAGAGCAAAGAAAAATGTGTGGAACGGGTCATCGGGATTTGCCGGATGCCGACGGTCGGCTTCGTTGGACGAAATGATCTCACCAACGTACTCGAAAATCCTGGTGCCAGCGGGGATGTCGCGTGCGGCAAATACACCTTTGCCGTGAATGGCCGATTCACGGACGACGTGCCAGGGTTTGCTGCTGTTAGATGGGCTCATGAGCACTCGTTTCAAACCGAATCAACGCGCGGATTGTCGCATGCGTGAGTTGTTCATGTGGCTTGTGAGGAAAGGCAAGCCTCGAAAAAGCGGTAAAGGATGGCAGTAGGTCGCGCGCGCCGCTGGCGGGAAGACGACGCACCATGCACGGAAGACGGCCGTGCCAAGAAGAACGCATTCCAGTGCAGGGCAACGCACCTGCTCCCGCACACACGGTGCATGCAGCATTTTAAGAAAATGAGCGCGACATGTGCCGCTATTGTGCACGAAGTTGAAGTGGTTGGGCCCAGGTCAGGGGCCGATGGCGGGGCGGCTGGCAGGAGGCAAGACAAAACGGCCGGCGTGAAGCCGGCCGTAGACGAAGAGTTCGTACGGAGGATGACTGAGGAGAAGAGCCGGTTGCGTTCGGTCATGAACGTCGAAACCGGCTCTCGGGGCACGCCGAGAGCATGCCTCCAACGACTCCGTAGACGTGAATCAGTTCAGGCGAATGTTGGACGCTTCGGCCGCTTTCTTGAGCCGGTCGGCTTCACGGTCGATGAAGTTCTTGAATTCTTCCGGCGTCGAGGTCATGACGGTGATCCCGTCCGCCTTGAACCGCTCGACGATGTCGGGCGAGTTGGCAGCATTCACGAACATCTCGTTGATCTTCTTGATGGCTTCGGGCGGTGTGCCTGCGGGGGCCACCAGGCCGAACCAGGCGTCGAGCTCGACGCCTGGGATGCCTTGCTCGGCCAGCGTGGGAATCTCCGGAGCGACTGCGGAGCGCTCGGGCGATGCGATGGCGAGGAACTTCACGCGTCCGGCATCGGCGTGCTGCTTGAGCGAAGCATAGGTGCTGAACACCATGTCGAGACGGCCGGCAACCACGTCAATGTTCATCGGGCCGCCGCCGCCGGTGTAGGGAACGTGTACGAACTTGCCACCCGTCGCCTGCTCGAACATGGCACCCAGCAGATGACCCGAAGTTCCGATCCCCTGGTTGCCGATGGTAAGCCCTTCAGGGGTGTTCTTCGAGAGCTCCACGAGATCCTGGGCCGATTTCACGGGCAGGCGTTCGGGCACGATCAGGAAGTGGGGGAAATAGAACAGCGGCGTAACGGGCACGAAATCGTTCTGTGGATCGTACGGTACGTTCTGGATGGCAGGGAGGATGGCGTGCGTGCCCGAGTTGGCCGCGAACAGCGTATAGCCATCGGGTTCTGCCTTGCGTGCTGCCAGTGCACCAACGGTGCCGCCGCCACCGGGACGGTTTTCGATGACGAACGTGGGTCCGCCGTTCTCGGTGACGCGTTGGGCGATCATGCGTGTCAGGACGTCGGAGTTGGCTCCGGCGGCAAAGGGCACGATGATCCGGATGGGGCGTTCAGAGGATGCTGCCCACGCGTTGGCCGAGACCATGCAGGCGGCCGCCACTGAGGCAATGCTTACGAGTACGGATCGACGGTTCATTTGGAGTTCGGAGAAGCGGAAATTGTCGACAGAAAAAATGCAGCCACGTCGAACATCTTCACGTGGCTGCAGGAAACTGGCGGGTCAGACGTCCCCGATGATGTCGGTCAGGGGGCCCTGCGGAACGCCATACTTGGTCCATTGAGTCTTGCGAACGAACTCGCGGATGTCCATCGGGAAATGACGGCCCGGCGTCCAGGTGGGGTACTTGTGGCGCAGGCCGGCATCCACGGCAATGTCGGCTCCCGTCATGCAGGCGGACTCGTCCGAGGCGAGAAATACCGTCGCCCATGCAAGGTCGGCAGCGCGCGGGAAACGGCGCAGCGGCAGCTGGTCCAGGTATTCCTGGCGGGAATAGAAGCCGGTGCGTTTTGGCGGTGTCCAGTCAGGGTCAGACATTTCGTCGCGCATCGTGGTCCACAGCTGGTGTTCCATGGAGCAGGGCGTCACCGTGTTCACGCGGATGCCCAGCGGGCCCAGGTCCATGGCGGCGGAACGTGCGAAGTTGAGCAGGGCGGCCTTGGCTGCGCAGTAGGCGGCGCCGTCGGCCTCACCGAAATGGGCTGCAGTCGAAAGGATGTGAATGATGCTGCCGCCGTTGCCGCTCTGGAGCATGGCACGGGCCGAATGTTGGGTCGTCAGCAGCCCCGCCGTGGCAAAGCTCGAGACGGCGTCGGTCCAGTCGTCGAGTTTCATGTCGAGGACATGTGCCCAGTGAACGCGGCCGGCCATGTTGACGGCGACGTCGAGACGGCCATAGCGTGCCATGGTCCTGGCCACCGCCTCGCGCACGTCGTTGTCATCGCGTGCGTTGGCCGTGAGCGCGAATGCTTCATGGCCCTGTCCACGAATGAACTCGACCGCCTCGTTGGCGGAGTTTTCGTTAATGTCGGTGACGCACACGCGCGCACCTTCGCGAGCGAGGAAATGCGCGATGGTGCCGCCGATGTTGGGGCCGGCGCCGAACACGATTGCGACCTTGTCTTTGAGTCTGTCCATACCTATGCAACAACTGAATGGTGTGAACGAATGATTCTGTGCTTGAGCAGCGAGCACAACAAGGCGCAATCGGCCAATCCTGTTATGCATTTCTTGTATTGCTCGGCGTCTGCCCGGTCGGGAACGCATATGTCGCAGTCTGCCGGGGCGGCAACAGGGAACACCATGGTGTCCGCCCATGCGGGGCGCGCACCTCAATGTGGCGCCCGGGACACGGACTGGATGAGTAATGCAATCGGACCGACGCATCCGACCGCTACGATGCGGTCGTGGGATCGTCGGCCAGGGCCTGGCTGGTGGAGTCTGCCACGGCACTGTGCGCCGTAGGCTTGCGGGTTGCGGATTTACGGGCAGCCTTCTTGGCGACCTTGCTGGACGTCTTCGTGGCAGTGCCTGAAGACATTGAGGTCGTTTTTCGGGCAGTCTTCTTTACGGCACGCCGGGCCGTCGTAGCGGTCGTGTCGGCCGTGTCGGCCGCGGAAGCGCCGGTATCGGGGGTATTGGCAGTATTGCGGGCAGCCCCCTTGCGTGCGGTCTTCTCGGGACGTGCTTCGAACTCGAACCCGATGTTCCCGTTGGCCTGGCGCACGAGAAACGCCTTGAATTTCCGGTTGGTACGAGCCGAGACGAACCCGTCGAGCAGATCGGTGCGGCCGTCATGCAGCAGTTTCTGCATCTGTTCGCGCGTCACCTCCTGCTGCAGGATGACCTTGCCAGAGCGGAAATCGCAGGTCCTGGCTGGACCGACGGCTTTCTCGCATACGTAGGTCATGCCATGTTCGAACACGTTCGAGTGACACTTGGGGCAGGGGCCCAGCGCGGTTTGCCCGGAGAAGTCGACGGGTTCTTCATCATCGCCATCGTTCTGGCCGAAGTCGAACTCGAGCTTGTATTCGTCGGTAATGCGCAGAATGGCCGAGAACGGCCGTCCCTGCTTGCTGATGAAACCGCTCAGCGGGCCAAGGATGCGGTCGCGCAGCAGGGTTTCTACCTCGTCGAGTTCGAATGTGCGCCCGCCCGGATGCTTGCTGATGGAAAAATCGCAGGCGGTGCATGCGTACCGCTGGTAGGTTTCCTTTACGACCCCGCCGCATTTGGGGCATGGTGTCTGCAGGGTAGCGTAGTCGCCCGGGACGGTGTCACGATCGTACTCCTTCGCGCGTTTGACGATGATCTGCGTCATTTGCGCGATTTCGCGCATGAAGGCTTCACGCTCGAGCTGGCCACGTTCGATCTGGGCGAGTTTGTGCTCCCATTCGCCGGTAAGTTCGGGGGAGGTGAGCTCGGCCACGTTCAGCCCGCGCAGCAACGTCATGAGCTGGTGTGCCTTGGCGGTGGGCACCAGCTCGCGACCTTCGCGGCGCAAATAACCTTCGGTAAGCAGGCCTTCGATGATGCCGGCACGGGTGGCGGGCGTACCAAGGCCGCGCCCTTGCATGGCCTCGCGCAGTTCTTCGTCTTCGACCAGCTTGCCCGCTCCTTCCATGGCGGAAAGCAGCGTCGCTTCCGTATAGCGGGGGGGCGGTTTGGTGGCCAGCTCGATGACCTCGATGTCTTCGGTGCGCACCCGCTCGCCTTCGGCTACGGACGTGAGGATCTTGTCATCGCCCGATTCGGCACGGCCATAAACCGCCATCCAGCCCGGGGATACCAGGACCTTGCCTTCGGTCTTGAAGTGGTGCCCCGATACCTCGGTAATGCGCGTGGTGAGACGGAACTCGGCGGCAGGAAAGAACACCGCGAGGAACCGCCGCACCACCATGTCGTAAAGCTTGGCTTCGGCCTCGCTGAGCTCGCGCGGTGCCTGCAGGGTGGGAATGATGGCGAAGTGGTCGGTAACCTTGCGATTGTCGAAGATGCGCCGGTTGGGCCGCACCCACTGGTTGGCGCGGATCTGCTGCGCAAAGGGGGCATAAGGCTCGAAGCGGGGCAATGCGCCTTCGGCCAGGAGGCCGACGATGTCGGTGGCATTGCCAAGGTAGTCTTCGGGCAGGTAGCGCGAGTCGGTACGTGGATAGGTGAGTACTTTATGGCGTTCGTACAGCGCCTGGGCCAGGGCGAGGGTGGTCTTGGCCGAGAAGCCGAACCGCAAGTTCGCCTCGCGCTGCAGACTGGTGAGGTCGTACAGTAGCGGCGGTGCCTGTGTGGACGGGCGCGATTCTTCGGTAACCTGGCCGGCCTGCCCGCGGCAGGCCGCGACGATCGAATCGGCCGCGGCGCGTGACCATAGTCGGGTTTCGCGTCTTTCCGGGTCGCGCTCGTCTTTCTTGAAGTTCGGGTCGAACCAGCGTCCTTCGTAGAAGCCCGCGGCCGCCACGAACTGGGCGTGCACTTCCCAATAGTCGCGCGGCACGAAGCGCCGGATGCGTTCTTCGCGTTCGGTGACGATGGCCAGGGTGGGCGTCTGCACGCGGCCCACCGGCGTCTTGAAGAAACCGCCATCCTTGCTGTTGAACGCGGTCATGGCACGCGTACCGTTGATGCCGACGAGCCAGTCGGCTTCGGCCCGCGACCGCGCCGCGGCTTCCAGCGGCTTCATGACTTCATCGCTGCGCAAGTGGGCGAAGGCCTCGCGTATGGCCTGGGGCGTCATGGATTGGAGCCATAGCCGCCGCACTGGCTTGCGCGTGCCGGAGTACTGGACGATGTAACGGAATATGAGTTCGCCCTCGCGCCCCGCGTCGCATGCGTTGATGATGGAGTCGACATCCTTGCGATTGATGAGGCGGACCAGGAGCTTGAGGCGTTCCTGCGACTTCTTGTCGACGGGGCTCAGCTCGAACTGGGGCGGAATCACCGGCAGGTGGGTGAACGTCCATTTCCCTCTGACGGGGTCGTTCGGCGCCACCAGCGTGAGCAGATGCCCTACGCTGGACGCCAGTACGTACTCATCGCTTTCGAAATACTCGCCCTCGCGCTTGAACCCGCCCAGGGCGCGCGAGATGTCGAGTGCTACCGAGGGTTTCTCGGCAATTATGAGTGTTTTTCCCATCAGTTTCCGAATCGTGCTGAGCCGCGGATTCTAGCGGCATGTGCCCGGATAATACGGGGGTACTTTTGAATAATGCAAGTCGAGCTGTCCGGCCCGGGGCGACACTGCCCCCTCGGAACAGCTACTGGATGCGCAGGCCAGCACCCGTTCTGGTGCCGGCCGCGTTCCGCAGCAAAATTCGTGTCCGGTCCCGAAGACCTGCCCCGCAGCGGGGGCAGTCGCGGATTTGCGCAATTCAGGGGAAAATGTCGTGCAGGGACAACAACAACGTGCTGTGGTGGCTTGGGCGCAGGCTAGTGCAGGTGCCGGATCCCTTCGTCGTCGATGAGTTCGGCCAGGAACAGCGTGTCGATATCGGCTTCCTGGCTCCAGAGAACCATGAGTACGATGATGCGGAGCTTGTCGAGCGGAACCGGCGCGTCGTCGAGCGCCATGGCGCGGTCCACGACGATCTCGCGCAGCGGCGCCGAAAGCACCCCTGCGCTTTCGAGAAACGTAATGAAGCCGATGGCATCGGGCCCCAGCTGCTGCATCTCGGATTCGGCGTATACACGGACACCGGAGATGGGAACAACGGCCAGATCGGCGCACTGTTGGGTTGCTTCGGCAAGGCCCGATAGCCAGGTGAGCGCATCGTGGATGTCGTGATGTTCGAATCCGGCAGCAGCGAGGCGGCGTGCCAGAACGTCTGCATCAGGACAGGCTTCGGGCGCGTGATAGTTGTCGAATAGGTAAACCAGGATGTCGAACATGGCGCGCACTAAAGTATGAAGATTACTGTACCAGAATTAGAGAGACGCTTCTGCCGCCGTGTGCTTTTGCGGGCGGGCTGTGGTATCAAGGCCACCAAAACGGTGCTCAGGGGGATGGTGCCGGCCGTCCTGCTGCTTGGTCCCCTATTGTTTGGGCAACCCTGCGCACAGAACGTTCCTTCGGCGCCAACTGATTCCGCATGGCGCCCCGCCCGGGCGGAGATGCCCGAGGTTGCCTCGGGGTTTGGCGCGACGGCCCCCTTGCGGATACGCTCACGCGCCTTGCGCGGGAAGGGCCGGACGAGTTTTACACGGGCCCGGTCGCCGAAGCCAGCGTGGCGAAGGTGACGAATCCGCCGGCTGGCGCAACACCGGGTCGCATGGGCCTCGAAGACCTGCGCAGTTATCGGGCTGAAGCGCGCCAGCCCGCCTGCACGTTCTACCGGCGCTGGGAAATCTGCGGCTTTCCGCCACCGTCCTCCGGCGGCCTGGCGGTGGCGCAGATCATGGGCATGCTTGAGCACTTCGACCTGGCCGCCTACGCCCCGCAGCCGGCTCTGGCAGGTGAAGCAGTGCACCTGATTGCCGAGGCCATGCGACTGGCCTATGCCGACCGCGATCATTATGTCGCCGATCCAGCGTACGTGACCTTTCCCGGGGGGAGCTGGCGGACCCTGCTCGATACTGGCTACCTGCGCGCGCGAGCGGCAATGATCGCCCCGAACAGGAGCATGGGCACGGCGCTGCCGGGCGACCCGTCGCTGGCGCGTGCGGCGCACCCCGGTCGGGACCTGCCAGAAACCACCCATGTTTCGCTGGTGGATTCCTACGGAAATGCGCTGGCCATGACCAGCTCGATCGAGGGGGGCTTCGGGTCGTTCATGGCGGTGGAAGGGTTCCTGTTGAACAATCAGCTGACCGATTTTTCGCCTGTTCCGGCTGATGCGGCCGGGTTGACCGCAACACTCCGTAGGAATCCCCAGCCTTAAGGCCGGGGAGGATGTCAACATCGTCAACCGGATCGAAGGTGGCAAGCGTCCGCGCAGCTCCATGGCTCCGACGCTGGTTTTCGAGCGTGCCGAACAGGGGCGTGGCCCGCTGGTCATGGTGACCGGCTCACCGGGCGGTAGCCTGATCATCCAGTTCGTGGTGCTCAACCTGATTGCTGTGCTCGACTGGAACCTGTCTGCGGACGAGGCAGTGGCGCTGCCCCATTTCGGGGCGTTCAACATGCCGGTGACTGTGCTGGAGGCTGATCATCCGGCTGCAGAAGCAAGGGGTCTCGCCGCCGTCGCACAAGCACTGACGGCGCGCGGGCACGCGGTGGATCATGCGCAACGCCCGAGCGGACTGGCTACCATCGTGGTTCGGCGTGATGCGCACGGACAGCGCTACCTGGAAGGCGGGGCCGACCCCCGTCGCGAGGGTACGGTGCGGGGCGACTAGCACGGCCCCGCCAGGCGCTCTGCTCCGCGGCCGTGTGCGTCCGTGCCGGGCACCCCGACCCTGGTGCCCCGGTCAGGCGCCTCTTCAAAAAAAATGACGCCGCCGCGCCAGGGCAGCGGCGTCCTGGTGGCCGCGATGCCCCGTACGCACCCATCCCGAACGGGGCGCTGGGTGCGACGGGCGCGGGTTGCCGTCAGACCATCTCGATAGCCATGGCCACTGCTTCGCCACCGCCAATGCACAGCGAGGCGACACCACGCTTCCCACCGCGCTTGCGCAATGCGCCGATGAGCGTGACCAGCAGACGGGCACCCGAAGCGCCGATGGGGTGGCCCAGGGCGGTCGCGCCGCCATGCACGTTGACCCTGTCATGCGGCAGGTTGAGCTCTTTCATGGCAGCCATGGTGACCACCGCGAACGCTTCGTTGATCTCGAACAAGTCGACTTCATCAGCTTTCCAGCCTGCCTTGCTGAGCACGTTGGTCAGGGCGCCCACGGGGGCCGTAGTGAACCAGGCGGGCTCCTGGGAGTGCTGGGCATGGGCGATCACCCGGGCAAGGGGCTTCACGCCGAGCTTTTCGGCCGTGGAGGCGCGCATCATTACGAGCGCGGCGGCGCCGTCGGAGATCGAAGATGCGTTGGCAGCCGTGACCGTGCCGTCTTTCTTGAAGGCCGGACGCAGGGTGGGAATTTTCTCGGGCGACGCCTTGAACGGTGCCTCGTCCTTGTCGATGATGATTTCGCCCTTGCGGTCGGCGATCTTCACCGGGGTGATTTCCCACGCGAAGCTGCCGTCTTCGGTGGCGGCACGCGCGCGGCGCAGGGACTCGAGCGCGAATTCGTCCTGGGCCTCACGGGTGAAGTTGTACTTGGCGGCGCAGTCTTCGGCGAACACGCCCATGGCCTTGCCGCGATCGTAGGCGTCTTCCAGGCCGTCGAGCGCCATGTGGTCGTACACGGTGGAATGGCCGTAACGGTAGCCCTGGCGACCGCGCAGCAGCAGGTAGGGCGCGTTGCTCATGCTTTCCTGTCCGCCGGCCACCACGACATCAGCGGTGCCAGCCAGAAGCAGGTCGTGACCAAACATGGCGGCTTTCATGCCGGATCCGCAAACCTTGTGGATCGTGGTGCACGATACGCTCTTGGGCAGTCCGGCGTTCAGCGCGGCCTGCCGTGCGGGCGCCTGCCCCTGGCCGGCCTGCAGGACGTTGCCCATGAGCACTTCGGTAACCGCCTCGGGCGCAATGCCCGCGCGCTCGACTGCTGCCTTGATCGCGATGGAGCCCAGTTCGTGGGCTGCAAGCGAAGACAAACTGCCCAACATGCCGCCCATGGGAGTGCGGGCGACGGACACGATGACGATAGGATCGGACATAATCACTCCAAAATTCAAGGTGCACCATCACGCGGGCGCCTGCGCGAACTGCAGATTCTTGATAGTCTGCCGGAGACGCTTGCTGGCCCCGGGAAGAGGCTGCTCTCATGTGGCGGCCGGCGCGCGGCGCCGCCACGGATGTTTTCCTGCGCGACACCGGGCAAGGTCGGCATGCCGGCGCATACAGAGAAGACCGGACACGGTCGGGGTGCCGCACCTGGCCGACAACCGGATGCGGCAGTGCATCGCAGGGTTCAACGACAACGACAGGCGGGCCAGGCGCAAGTGTTTGCCGTAGTAGCCCGCCCGGTCGGGACCGTTTCCATCATAAATCATAGTGCACTGCGCAAGCCAATCGGCAACAGCAGGTTCACAGTGCAATCCATACCCGGCGCATGGTGTGGTCGTCGGGGATTGGCTCCTGCCGGAACCCGAGACCGGTCATCAGGGTGAGCATGGGGCGATTGGTTGCCAGCACATGACCTTCCAGGTAGTGCAGCCCCTGCTCACGCGCCGCTTTCACGAGGGCCTGCATGAGTGCCTTGCCCAGCCCACGTCGCTGGTAGCGGTCGGAAACCACCAGGGCATACTCGGCGCCGGCCCCGTCGGGATTGAGCAGGTAGTGCGCCAGACCCACGATGACCTCGCGCGGGTGACCCCGGTGTTCCGGGTTGGGTTCAAGTACCGTGGCGATCAGCGCCAGTTCCCGGAAGTAGTCGATCTGCGTGTAGCGCGCCAGCATGCGTGGGGGCAGCTCGCGCATGGCCGACACGAACCGCATGTAGCGCGTCTGGCTGGACAGGCCGCGCACGAAGTTCTGCAGGGGTTCGGCGTCCTCGGGGCGGATCGGCCGCAGCGTCCAGGGCGTGCCATCCGGGAACTCGCGTTCCTGTACCCAGGCCACGGGATAAGGGGCGATGGCGAGGTGCGGCAGGTTGGCGTCGCCGGGGCCGGTCAGGATGACCTGGCTGGAACTCAGCCGGACTGCGGTGTCTTCGACGTAGACCGGGTTGATCTCCAGGCGGTACACATCAGGCAGGGCGACCACGATCTCGGTCAGCGCGATCAGCAGTTGCTCGAGCTGTTCCAGTGCCGGGCTGGCTGCATTGCGCAGGCAGCCGCGCGTCCACGCCGACGAGCGTTCCATCAGGCTGCGTGCGAGAAACGCGTTCAAGGGCAGCAGCTCGACGCCGGCGCTGGAGTCGGTGGGCCACTCATCAGCAACGCCGAGGGTGACCACGGCCCCGAACAGGCGATCACGCAGGATGCGTATGCGCAGCGCGTGGGCATCGGGCGACGGTGGCCGGTGGGCGAAGACGTCCTGCGTGGCGACCCCGAAGGCGGCCAGCAGCCGACGACATTCGGGCGCACTCAGGTGCAGTTCGGCGCGTGCTCGGGCAGCGGCAATGATGCGGCGCGCTTCGTCGAGATCGGCCGGCAACAGGGGAGGGGACGGGGGCTGCGTCTGCAGCAGCAGCTGCTGGTTGTAATGGAATCTTGCCAGCTGGCTGAAAGCGTCCACCGCGGTTTCCGGCGTGCGGAAGGCTGGCACGCCCGCTTCGGCCAGGCGCCGTCGGAACTGGCGCATCATGCCGTCGCCCGGCATGCAGACGATGACCGGCTTGCGTGCCTGCGGAATCAGACTGCCAAGTTGGGTTGTAATGCCTTGAAGGTCGCTGCGTGGATCGGGCGTCAGCAGCAGCAGGATCCCGTCGATGCCCTCGTCGGCGATGAGTGTGCGCAGGCTTTCGCAAAGCGCTTCAGGCCCGAGGGGAGCGGGCTCTTCCAACGGGTTGCCGACGCTGGCATGGGGCGAGAGCAGTGCCTGCAGCGTGAGGCGGGTTTCATTGGAAATCGTCGCAAGTGTAATGAAACTTTGCCGGCCCACTACATCCTGTACGAGCTGGATCGGGCCGTGCCCGTTGGCAAACAGTGCGAGCCGACGTCCGCGCGGATGCCGCAATTGGCTCAGCGCCTTGAGGGTGGAAAACAGCTGGACGAAGTAATAGACACGCAACGCACCGGCACGCCGCAGGGCTGCATCGAAGACCGTATCGGGCAGCACCGCGTCAGGTGCATGGGCGGGCTGCGTACGCCCCGACTTCAGTACCACCACGGGTTTGACGCTGGCTGCAGCGCGCAACGCACTCATGAATTCGAGCGGATCGCTGACTTCCTCGAGGTAGACCGCGATGCTGTGCGTCCGGGTGTCGAAGGCCAGGTAGTCGAGCAGATCGCTGATGCGGATGTTGGAATGATCACCCAGGTCGATGGCGAGCGAGAAGGGCACCTGGGTATCTTCTGCCCAGTCCATGACCGCCGCGAGGATGGCGTGTGACTGGGTAATGACCGCGATTTTCCCGGGCCGCGCGAGGGCGGGATGCAGGCTGGCATTGAGGCCGCGGCACGGACGTTGCAGGCCGAACGAATGTGGCCCCACCAGCGTGCAGTCGTGTTCCCGCGCCCAGGCCTCCACCTGGGCACCCTCCGTGGGCGAGAGCAGGGTATAGAGGACCATGGCGCGGGGCCTGCAGTTGCCGAGAAGTTGCAGGCAGTCCGGTACCTGATGTGCGTCGACCGCTACCACGGCGAGGTCGGGGCGCTCGTCGGGCGCTACGCCCGCCAGGGGTGGCAACTCTGGGCGGCCTGTACTGTCAAAGGTCGCAACGGTGGTACGCAAACGCAGTGGTGGCGGCAGAGCCTCGAGCACGAACAGCGGTCTTGACGCCAGCACGACGAGGGACTGAGGTTCGAATAACGACGAGAGCCGATGTTTCATGCTGTGCCTCGCAATGTGGGCGCCGTGAGCCATGAGGCCCGCGTGTGGTGCGAGCCGGGTGGCCAGGGCTTATGGTAACGCGCCGCTGGATGAAGGGCATTCTGTTGCAAGCTGTATCCAATCGTTTCCCGGCGCATGTGCAGTTTCGTGAATAATCTCGATATATCAATAGCCATCCTGAAAAGGAGAGAAAAATGAATACAACAATGTCGTTGCGCCTTGCCGGTATCCTGGTGGCCGGATCCGTGCTGGCGGGGTGCGCCACTGAACCCACGCAGGGTCAGCGCACGATGATCGGCACCGGAGCGGGCGCTGCGCTGGGTGCGGGGCTTGGCGCCCTGATCGGCGATAGCAGCAAGGCGGCGTTGATCGGTGCTGGTATCGGGGCGCTGGCCGGAGGTGTCGCTGGCTACAACTGGGATGCCATTCGTGGCAACGTGCAAAGCGCTGGCGCCGACAAGTTGGGCGTGGACGTGACCGAGCAGCCGGATGGCTCGCTCAAGCTGAATGTGCCCAGCACGGTGTCGTTCGATACTGACAGCTACCAGCTCAAGCCCGATCTGCGCCCGGTGCTCGACGCGGTCGCGCGTTCCCTCAACGAGCATCCCGAGCTGCGGGCCCACGTGGTGGGACATACCGACAGCACCGGGTCTGCGGCGTATAACCAGACCCTGTCCGAGAACCGTGCGCGTGCTGTCGTGAATTATCTGGCGCGCCAGGGCGTCGCGATGAACCGGCTGTCGTCCGAAGGGCGCGGCGCAACCGATCCCATCGCCGACAACAACACCGCGACCGGGCGGGCCGAGAACCGCCGCGTGGAAATCTACCTCTACCGCCCGCAGTGACCTGTTCGGTGCTGCCCGGACCTGGCCGGACTGGCACGGTTCCGGTGTACGAATGATCGATCGAACCGTCTGGTTCCGGTTGTCTTGCCAAATCAGTAAACTGCCCCGTCAGGCGCAAGCCGACGGGGCTTTTCAACATCGTCAAAGGAGAACAGTAATGCGCGTATACAAGTCCGTGACCGAGCTCGAAAACCTGGTGGGGCAAGAACTCGGGACGAGCGAGTGGGTCACGATCGACCAGGAGAGAGTCAACCGGTTTGCCGAGGTGACGGGCGACCACCAGTGGATCCATGTGGATCCTGAAAGGGCCGTCAAGGGGCCGTTTGGCACGACGATCGCGCATGGTTATCTCACGCTGTCCCTGTTGCCCGCGCTGGGCGCCACCGCCTACCAGATCGAGGGAAGCCGCATGACCGTCAACTACGGCCTGGATCGCGTAAGGTTTCCTGCGCCGGTACCGGTGGGCAGCCGGGTGCGCGCGGTATTTGCCCTGAAGGAATACAAGCCCCTGCCCGACAACGGAGTGCAACTGGTGGTCGTGGCCACCGTCGAGCGCGAGGGCGGCGAGCGTCCGGTCTGCGTTGCGGAAACGGTGTCGCGCCGCTACTACTGATCCAGGGCACGGGGCGCACGCGTCGTCCGCCGTACAATAACGTCATGAACGAATCTACTCTTTCTCGCCCTGTCCGTACCCGGTTTGCACCGTCGCCCACCGGGTACCTCCATCTTGGCGGCGCGCGCACAGCACTGTTCTCATGGGCGTTTGCGCGGCATCATGGCGGCACATTCATCCTGCGCATCGAGGACACCGACCTCGAGCGGTCAACGCCTGAAGCCGTGCAGGCCATTCTCGATGGCATGGCCTGGCTGGGGCTGCAGCACGACGAAGGGCCGTTCTACCAGACCCGCCGCATGGATCGCTATCGTCAGGTCATCGACCAGCTCCTGGCGGAAGGCAAGGCCTATTACTGTTACAGTTCACCGGAAGAGGTCGAGGCCATGCGCGAACGCGCGCGGGCACGGGGCGAGAAGCCGCGTTACGACGGCACCTGGCGCCCGGAGCCCGGCAAGACGCTGCCGCCGGTGCCCGAGGGGCGCAAGCCCGTGGTGCGTTTCCGCAACCCGCTGGAAGGCACCGTGACGTGGGAAGACATGGTGCGCGGCCCGATCAGCATTTCCAACGCCGAGCTCGATGACCTCATCATTGCGCGCGCTGACGGCACGCCCACATACAACTTCTGCGTGGTGGTCGACGATCTCGACATGGGCATCACGCACGTCATCCGCGGCGACGACCACATCAACAACACGCCCCGGCAGATCAACATCCTGCGAGCGCTGGGCGCAGAACCTCCGATCTATGGGCACGTACCCATGATTCTGGGGCCCGACGGCGAGAAACTGTCGAAGCGCCATGGCGCCGTCAGCGTGATGGAGTACGAAAGGCAGGGATATCTGGCCGACGCCATGGTCAATTACCTGGCCCGCCTGGGCTGGAGCCACGGCGATGATGAGATCTTCACGCGTGAGCAACTTGTCGAGTGGTTCGACGGCACGCATCTGTCGCGGTCGGCCGCACAGTGGGACCCGAAAAAGCTCAACTGGGTGAATGCCCATTACCTGCGGCAGATGCCGCTGGCGGAACTGGCTGAACGGGTACGCCCGCGCATCGAGCAAAAGGGCGGGCAGGTGCAGGGTGGCCCCGATCTCACGGCGGTCATTGAACTGCTGCTGCCGCGCGCTGAAACGCTGGAGGGCCTTGCCAATGAGGCCCTGCTGTTCTACGCGCCGTTCGATCCGGCGGGCATTCCGGCCGAATTGCGGGCGCAGCATCTCACACCCGAATCGTGCGCCCTGCTGCAGGACTTTGTTGTTGCAGTCCGGGAACTCGACTGGACACGGGAGAATCTTTCGGCCGCAATCAAGGGTATACTAAGCAGCCGAGGGCTCAAGATGCCTCAGTTGGGGTTGCCCTTGCGCGTAGCGCTCGTCGGTCGCACCAAGACACCGGCGATCGAAGCGGTCCTGGAGTTGTTCGGACGCGACGTCGTGACTGAGCGCTTGCAAAACTTAAAAAACTAGTGCATAATTTCATTTCTTTGCAAGACCGTGGGGGTATAGCTCAGCTGGGAGAGCGCTTGCATGGCATGCAAGAGGTCAGCGG
>CALAGD010000068.1 GCA_937891425.1 uncultured Pigmentiphaga sp. | reverse complement strand
GGGAGTGAGGGGGGCGGGCAAGCGTCTCCCGCCGTTCCGATGCCGCAGCTGCGCTGCGACAGCGAGTGGCTGGTGTGCTGGCTGGAAGGCGCGGGCACAGGCGCCTTCGGGCGCGGATGCAACGCCCGTGCAGCTCGGGCGGCCCGGCAGCAGCGCAGGCCCTACTCGACGGGTTCCGCTTCGAAGAATTCGAGCGGAACGGTAGCCAGGAACTCGGAGAACTCGGTGGTGCCAGCGGGCACGTGGCGCAGCATGGCGTGGTAGGCCTCTGCCTCGTCACCCTTGAGGATGGCCTCGACCACGGCGACGTGGTCGTTGTACGACTTGCGCATTTGCGCCTGTGTGTGGAAGTACCGCGTATGGTAGCGTTGCACCATGCGTCGTGCCGCGCGCAGGTGATCGGTGAGATAGGGGTTGCGGCTGGCCTGGTATATGACGTCGTGCAGCTCGCGATTGGCCTCGGCGTATGCGCGCGAGTCGGCGCGGTCGGCGGCCTCCTTGCAGGCGGCAAGAGAGGCTTTCAGACGGGTGATGCCTGCGCTGTCGATGCGGCGCGTTGCGAGCTTGGCACAGATGGCTTCCAGCTCGCCGATGAACTCCAGCATGCTGCGCATGCGGGTAATGGAAAACCGCGCTACGGAAACCCCGTGACGGGGAGCGATGCGTACCAGATCCAGTGCTGCCAGCTGTTGCAGCGCTTCGCGTACGGGCGTGCGGGATACTCCGAATCGTTCGGCCAGTGCCCGTTCGTCGAGCGCGGCTCCGGGCGGCAACTCGCCAGACTCGATTTCGGCCTGAAGAATATTGCGGATCTCGAGCGCACGGCCGCCGCGGGGGCGGGCACGGGTAGCCGCAGCGGGGCTAGCCGTAGTACGGGGAGTCTTGGCAGATCGGGGCATCAAGTACTCGATGTGAAAGGGGGCGACATACTTATTATACAACCACACTGCGGTGGCATGTATTAGGTCAGATTGTCATTGTGGCTTACATGCATTCTGTGTACTGGCCTGCGAGCCCGGCCACCCGGCTCCCGCGGTGGGCTCGATTCGGTGGACGTTCTTCAAGTGCTGCTTCACGACTCGCCCCAGGTTTGCTCAGGCGGCGTTGTGCCGTGACTGCCGCCTGAACCTGATCGCTCTCCGGGGGGGGCGACGTGTGCTGTCCCCGATTTACTGCGCCGGTGGATTTGCGTGCCTGCATGGCTGATTGTCAGACATGTGCGGCGGCATGCGTCCCGCGGTGTCTCGTCAAATGAGCCTGCATCAAGATAAGAGCCGGGCAGACGAACCGCGACCGGTGCCAGCGCATCGCGGTTGCTGTGGGGTGTAAATGTACGTACAAATAACGCATGCACGAGAAGCCGCACCAGAGCCGCGGCAAGTTTCAGTTTGCTTGACCGAACCGTACGACTCGAGTGGCAGCGGATGCGTGCATGCACATGCCCGGAGGCGCCAGCTCAGATCTCGTTCCGGCGTATGGCCTGTGCCTGGCGTTCCATGAATTCGGCAAGCGTGTCGATACCCCTCAGCTGCAGAATGGTATTGCGCACGGCAGCCTCAACGAGCACCGCCAGGTTGCGCCCGGCTGCCACCGGTAGCACCACCTTCCGTATGGGAACGCCCAGTACCTCCTGGGTGGTATCCTGGATGGGCAGGCGTTCACGCTCTTCACCCTGTGACAAGGCCTTGACCAGCTGCACGATCAGCCGCAGGCGCATCTTGCGCCGTACGGCCGTCTCGCCAAAAATGGTGCGAATATCGAGCAGGCCCAGGCCACGCACTTCCAGCATGTTCTGCAGCAGTTCGGGACAGTAGCCATGTATGGCGCCGGGTGATACCTGGGCGAACTCGACGGCGTCATCGGCGACCAGGCCGTGGCCGCGCGTAATGAGTTCGAGTGCGAGTTCGCTCTTGCCCAGACCAGATTCGCCGGCCAGCAGAACGCCTAGTCCGAGCACATCCATGAAGACGCCATGCATGATGATTCGCGGTGCGAGCGCGCGCCCCACGTAGATGCGCAGGATATCGATCAGCTCGGCGGCGTTCATGGGGGAGGCCAGCAGCGGCACGGCGTGCCGGTTGCACATCTGGATGAGGTCGTCGGGAGGATCAAGCCCGTCGGCGATGACGAGGGCAGGCACGCCGCCAATGACGAGCCGGTTGAAGTTCTGTTCGCGGTCGCGCGGGCTGAAGTGCTGGTAGTAGGTCATCTCGCGATGACCGAACACCTGGATGCGCGTGGGATGGATGAAATTCAGGTGTCCGACGCGATCGGAGGGGGCGAGATAATCGTCTGCCAATGCTCGCGAGCCGCCGGCTTCGCCTGCAACCCAGCGTAGCTGGAGCTCGGTGGCGTTGTCATCGACGAGCTTGCGTATGGTCAACATGAGTAGCCGCTGAAGGCGAGGTTCAACTGGTCATCTGGGGCTGCCAGTTGGTGAGCAGGGAATGGACGGTTTCGGCGTCGGGGGCTTCGAGCAGGGCGGTGCGCAGTTCGCGGCTGGACAACATTTGCGCGAGTTCGGCCAGGATGTCGAGGTGTTCCTGGGTGGCAATTTCCGGGACCAGCAGGAACATCAGCATGCGGACGGGCCTGCCATCGGCCGCATCGAACGGCACGGGCTGAGCCAGGCGGATGAACGTTGCAACGGCCTCCTTCAACCCCTTGAGACGGCCATGGGGTACTGCCACGCCGTGGCCCAAGGCCGTGGACCCCAGACGCTCGCGCGCAAACAGGCTGTCGAAAACCTGCATGCGTGGCAGGCCGTGGTGATTTTCGAACAGCAATGCGGCGTGCTCGAACGCCCGCTTCTTGCTAGTGGCCGGCAGATCCAGCACGATGTTGGAAACCGGCAAAATGCGTGAGATGAGGCTCATTGAAAGGATTGCTTCACTGCAGCAAACGGTGATTATAGGTTATTCGTTGATTTGCCGGCGTCGCTCGCAACGCGCGTGCCCGCGGTGCTTGGGGATTGCCAGGCCGTATACAAGAAGATGCTATTTAACGCAAACGCCGGCTGCCCTCAAGAGACAGATTGCAGTTCGGGGGCATTCCAGCGTTTACTGTTGTTTAATTGCTGACTGTTGCCAGTTCAGCTCATGACGCTTCCTGCGTGTCTGATGCTAGCTGGCGCTTGATATCATCAGTGGGCCGCTCGTGCAGTTTGTCCTTGTATTTGATGACCTGCCGGTCGAGCTTGTCGATGAGCGCATCGATCGCAGCGTACAGGTTCTCGTCGGTGGCTTCACAATAGATGTCCTTGCCGGGAACGCGTACGGTGACATCTGCCTTGTGCCGGAGCTTGACGGCCGACAGGATCACCTGCGTGTCGATGATGTGGTCGAAGTGGCGCAACACCCGCTCCAGCTTGCTGACCACATACTCCCGGATGGCGGGAGTTACTTCGAGCTGATGTCCACTAATGGTTAGGTTCATACGCGACCTCCGTAGATGATACGTGCCGTATCCGACTGACCCGGCACAGGTCCAGTGTAACGCCGGGACAGTTTTATGCAAGCGAGGGCCGGCACGCCGCTGTCGGGGTGGCCGTGCACGGGTTGCGTCCGCGCGCGGCCGAGGCACCGCGTGGCGGGCCGCTACATGCGGAAGTGTTCGCCTAGGTATACCCGTCGTACGGCAGGGTCGTCGACGATTTCTTCGGGATGTCCGGAGGTAAGGACCGCACCGTCGTTGATGATGTAGGCCCGGTCGCAGATACCAAGCGTTTCACGCACGTTGTGGTCGGTGATCAGTACGCCGATGTTGCGGCTCTTCAGGAATCGGACGATGCGCTGGATTTCGATGACCGCGATCGGGTCCACACCGGCGAAGGGCTCGTCAAGCAGGATGAAGCGGGGATCTGTGGCCAGCGCGCGCGCGATCTCGACGCGGCGGCGCTCACCCCCGGACAGGGAAATGGCCGCGTTGTTGCGGATGTGCGTGATCTGTAGTTCTTCCAGCAGCTGTTCGAGTTTCTCGTCGACGAGGCGGGCACCCAGTGCGCGCCCGTCGGGGTCGCGCATGAGTTCGAGCACGGCACGGATGTTCTGCTCGACCGTCAGCCGACGAAACACGGAGGCATCCTGGGGCAAGTACGACAGCCCCAGACGTGCACGCTTGTGCATCGGCATGGCGGTGATGACCGTGCTGTCGATTTCGATGCGGCCCGCGTCGGCGGGGATCAGTCCCACGATCATGTAGAAGCTGGTGGTCTTGCCCGCGCCATTCGGACCCAGCAATCCCACCACTTCACCACTACGCACTTCAAGAGAGACATCACTGACTACCGTGCGGGCACCGTACGTCTTACGCAGTCCGATGGCTCGCAAGCGACCCTGCTCCTTCACGCGCCCCCCTCCGTCCGGCCCTTGTCGGCCGGGCACGAGGTGATGATGGACTGGCTTTTTTCCTTGGACTGGATCATTGTGCGCACGCGCTGGTTGTTCGTTCCGGCGCGCGCACCACCGGAGGCCTGGTAGGTATTGGATGCCTGGTTGTAGCGGATGCGCTCGCCCTTGATCTGGTCGAGCACCTGGCCGCAGGCAAGCCGACTGACGACCGCGTGGCCGATGAATTCAAGCTGTTCGCGCGGGCCATCGTATTCGGCACGGTCGGCGTAGCCTTCGATGACCTCGACGCCGTTGGGCTGTGCTTGCCGAACGAAGACCTGCTTGCCCGGGCCGGCGACCGCTACCGCGAACTGGTCGCCGTCGGGATTCTGGCGGAGCTCCAGCCGGTGCGCGTGCAAGGTGAGCGTACCGCGGGTGAGCACCACGTTACCCATGAACACGCTGACCTGGTTGGCATCGTCGTACTCGAGCGTGTCGGAATCGATGAGGGTCGGCACGTCGCTGGGAAGCGCCGGTGCGGCGTGTACCGGCGCAGGAAGCACGAGTGCACACGTCAGGGCCAGGGCAATAGCGGCAATCAGGTGTACGCAGCCGCTCTGCCGGGGCGAGTCCGTACGGGTATCGGCGGAGGTTTGACGAGTAATCATGAGCAGGGTGCACGGTTTCCGACGGGCACGGGGTCCGTCAAGGTTTCGAAGGTGCGCGGCTGGGGGGCAGCAGGTCGGCCTGGCTGCGCGGCATTATTTTGACACGTGTGTCCGCGGAAACGGTCAGTTGCCGATTGCGATTGTCGTAACGCATGCCCGTTCCGCTCATGCGTGACCCATCGGCGCGAGTGATGGTAGCCGGCAGATCGGTGAAGGCCACGTCATCGCGTGGCCGCACGGTGAGTTCTTCCGTTTCAATGGTGAGCGCGGGCGCGTCGTCGGCGGGCTCGCGGTGCAGGCGCACGTTGCCGGTGAGGACCACCCGGGCGCCGTCCTCGTCCATGCGTCCGCGCTCGGCCGTGGCGATGGTGACCGAACGGTCGGGGCGCTGGCTGACGGCGCGGGGCAATTGGACTTCGTAGGAATCGTCATCGGGGTAATGCCGTGCGTGCGGGCTCTCGAGACGTTCGACGGGCAGTCCGGTCTCGTCAATGCGCATCATGACGAAGTCGTCGATGAAGGTGTCCATCTCGTGCGTGAGCTTGCGGGGCGGCACGGTGGGAATCGCGCGCTGGGCATAATCGGCGGCCCACCACGTGCCGATGACGAGCACCAGCAGCAGGGCGATGGCGATGCCGGACGTAAGGCGCTCGCGCATGTTACTGCGGTGAACCGCTCTTCAGCGGCTGGTAGCTGGCGCTGATGGCCGCGCCCAGGCGACCCTGGGCGGCGAGGATGAGGTCGCAGCATTCACGAACGGCTCCGCTACCGCCCTGGCGTTCGCTGACCCAGTGCGCGGCTTGCGCAACGTAGGGTGGGGCTGCCGGTACGGTGGCCGCGAACCCGGCCTGCCGCAGGGCGCCGAGGTCGTTGATGTCGTCTCCCATGTAGCCCGTTTGTTCAAGCGGGATGCCCAGCCGTTGGGTGAGTTCGAGCAGGGCCTTCGCCTTGTCGTGTACCGCCTGAGTCACCTCGGCGATGCCCAGGTCGGCGGCGCGGCGGGTAACGATGGGACCCTGACGCGCCGTCATGATGGCGACGGTGACGCCGTTGCTGTTCAGCAGGCGCAGCCCCTGGCCATCGAGAACGTTGAAACGTTTGACCGCCTCGCCCTGCTCGCCGTAATAGAGGCTGCCATCGGTGAGGACGCCGTCGACATCGAACACCATGAGTTTCACGCGGGCGGCGCGCTCCCGGATTGCCGGAGTTACGCGCGCGAGCACTACGGCTTCTGCCGGATGCGGAGTTGGACTTGACATGGAATTGGCCATGGCTGGTTTATAACACCTTGAAGGGATGGTTACACCACCTTGGCGGCCATCAGGTCATGCATGTGCAACGCGCCCACCAGATTGCCTTCGGCATCAAGCACCAGGAGCTGACTGAGCCGGTGTTCATCCATCAATGCAGCGGCCTCGACCGCGAGCGCATCAGGGTCGATATGGCGTGGCGAGCGGGTCATGCCCGCAGCAACGGTGACGGTGCGCAGGTCGCTGCCGCGTGCAATCAGGCGGCGCAGGTCGCCGTCGGTGAAAATGCCCGCGAGCTTGCCCTGGGCATCGATGACCGCCGTCATGCCCATGTTCTTGCGCGACATTTCATCCAGGGTGGTCTCGATGCTGGCGTCGATGGACACGACAGGTATGCGGGATCCGGTACGCATGACATCGCGCACGCGGGTGAGCAGCCGGCGCCCGAGCGCTCCACCGGGGTGCGACCGCGCGAAGTCTTCGGAACCGAAACCGCGCGCTTCGAGACACGCCACCGCCAGTGCATCGCCCAGGGCGAGGGCCGCCGTACTGCTGGCCGTAGGGGCCAGATTCAGCGGACAGGCCTCCTTGGCCACGCTGGTGTCCAGGTGGACGTCGGCGAGCTGAGCCAGCGGCGAGTCGGGGTTGCCGGTCATGCTGATGATGCCGGCACCCATGCGGCGGGCGATGGGCACCACGGTGATCAGTTCATCGGTGGTGCCGGAGTGCGAGATCGCGAGCAGGATGTCGTCGGCGGTGATCATTCCCAGATCGCCGTGCACCGCCTCGGCGGCGTGCACGAAAAATGCCGGCGTGCCGGTAGACGCCAGCGTGGCGGCAATCTTGCGGGCGATGTGCCCCGATTTGCCGATGCCGCACACGACGACCCGCCCTTTGCAGGCGAGCAGGCGTTGGACGGCATCGGTGAAGCGGTGGTCGAGCCGTTGCGCAACGGCCTGCACGGCTTCGGCTTCAATGAGGAGCGCGCGTTTGCCCGCCGCGACAACCGCGTCGGGGTCGAGATCGTGCTGGATGCGGGATGGGGTCATGCTGGGGATATCTTAAAATCCACGATGCATTGTATTCATAGTGAGCATCCATGACGCCCAACGCCGAGTTTATTCGCGATCGCATCCGAACCGTCCCTGACTGGCCCGTGCCTGGCGTAATGTTTCGCGACATTACTCCGGTACTGCAGGATCCTCGCAGCTTTCGGGTGCTGATCGACCTGCTGGTCTACCGCTACATGAACAAGCGACTCGACCTGGTCGCCGGCATCGACGCGCGCGGTTTCATCGTAGGGAGCGTCCTGGCCTACGAGCTGAACCTGGGGTTCGTGCCCGTACGCAAGAAAGGCAAGCTGCCCTATCTCACGCTCGAGGAAGAGTACCAGCTTGAATACGGCAGCGCAGCGGTGGAAATGCATACCGATGCGGTCACGCCGGGCCAGCGCGTCATTCTCATCGATGATCTCATCGCCACCGGCGGCACGATGCTGGCAGCGATGAAGCTGCTGCAGCGTCTGGGTGCGAACGTGGTCGAGGCCACGACCATCATCGACCTGCCCTATCTCGGGGGTTCGGCGGCAGTGCGTGCCACCGGGACGCCACTGTTCTCGATCTGCACCTTCGATGATGCCAAGGCCGAGACGAAGAACACCGTAGCCCGTCGGCAGGACGCACAGGAGGGCACCGTAAGCCAGCCAGCCGACACCCGCAAGGGCGGGGCCTCCGATTCCTGAGGACTGTACAGCGCCGCTTCAGCCCGCCGGCGCGGCCTCGTGCTGACGCAGCAACGGGGCCAGGTATCGTCCGGTATGACTTCGGGGGTTGGCGGCGATGTCCTCGGGTGTTCCCTGGGCAACGATACGGCCGCCACCCTCACCACCCTCGGGGCCCAGGTCGATGACCCAGTCGGCAGTCTTGATGACGTGGAGATTGTGCTCGATTACGGCGACGGTGTTGCCGGCGTCCACCAGCTGGTTCAGCACGCGCAACAGCAGCGCGATGTCATGAAAGTGCAGCCCGGTGGTAGGCTCGTCGAGGATGTAAAGGGTGCGACCGGTAGAGCGTCGTGAAAGTTCCTGCGACAGTTTCACGCGCTGTGCCTCGCCCCCCGAAAGGGTGGTGGCACTCTGGCCCAGCTTCACGTAACCCAGCCCTACCGCGACCAGCGTTTCCAGCTTGCGCGCAATGGACGGCACGGCATTGAAGCACTCCAGCGCTTCATCCACGGTCAGGTCCAGTACTTCGCTGATGTTGCGGCCCCGATACCGGATTTCCAGCGTCTCGCGGTTGTAGCGTTTGCCCTGGCAGACGTCGCAGGTGACGTAGACGTCGGGCAGGAAATGCATTTCAACCTTCACCACACCGTCACCCTGGCAGGCTTCGCAACGTCCGCCCTTGACGTTGAAGCTGAATCGGCCGGCGTCATATCCGCGTGCGCGCGCTTCGGGCACGTTGGCGAACAGCTCGCGGATGGGCGTAAACAGGCCCGTATAGGTGGCCGGGTTGCTGCGTGGCGTGCGGCCGATGGGACTCTGGTCGACGTTGATGATCTTGTCGAAATGCTCGATGCCGTGCAGCGCCTCGTAAGGAGCCGGTTCGTTTTGTCTCTTGTGCAGGTGGCGCGCCACCGCAGCCGCCAGCGTATCGTTGATGAGCGTGGATTTGCCCGAGCCGGATACTCCACTGATGCAGATGAAACGGGCCACCGGCAGGTGCAGATCGACCTTCTTCAGGTTGTTGCCGGTGCAGCCGGTGATCGACAGCCAGCGTTGCGGGGTGCGCTCGGTGGCGTTCGTGTCGGGGTCGCAGGCAACGACGGGCCGGCGCTCGGGAATTTCGATCTGCCGCACGCCACTGAGGTACTGCCCGGTGAGCGAGTTCGGGTCGGCCACGATCTCGGCGGGCGAGCCCTGGGCGACCACCTGTCCGCCGCGCTCGCCGGCGCCGGGGCCCATGTCGACCACGTGGTCGGCAGCACGGATCATGTCTTCATCGTGCTCCACCACGATCACGGTATTGCGCAGGTCGCGCAGGTGGCGCAACGTGTCGATGAGACGGTCGTTGTCACGCTGGTGCAGGCCGATTGAAGGTTCGTCGAGCACGTACATTACCCCGGTAAGACCCGAGCCGATCTGGCTGGCCAGCCGGATGCGCTGTGCTTCGCCGCCGGAAATGGTATTGGCGCTGCGGTCAAGCGACAGGTAGGTAAGACCTACGTTATTGAGAAACCGCAGCCGGGCAATGATTTCCTGGACGATACGCTGGGCAATCTCGCCTCGTGCTCCCGAAAGTTTCAGCCGGTCGAACCATTCCAGGCAGCGCGCAAGCGGCATGGCTTCGACCTGATAGATGGCCAGGCCGGGGTCGTCGGCGTGTTCGGGCCCGATGAACACGTGGCGGGCTTCCCTGCGCAGCCGTGACCCATGGCAGGACGGACATTGCCGGATGTTGCGATACTTGCCGAGCTCTTCCCGCACAGTGGGCGAGTCGGTTTCCTTCCAGCGCCGTTCGAGGTTGGGGATGATCCCTTCGAAGGGGTGCGACCGCACAGTTGTGCGCCCGCGCTCGTTGAGGTAGGTGAAGGAGATGGACTCTGTACCCGAGCCAAACAGGATGATGTCGCGGACGCGCTCGGGCAGGTCCTGGAACGGGGTATTGACGTCGAAGTCGTAGAATGCGGCCAGGCTGACCAGCATCTGGTAGTAGAAGGTGTTGCGCTGGTCCCAGCCCTGGATGGCACCGGCCGCCAGGCTGAGCTCCGGAAAGGCGACCACCCGTCGCGGATCGAAAAAACCCACGGTGCCGATCCCGTCGCATTCAGGGCACGCTCCGGCCGGGTTGTTGAAGCTGAACAGTCGTGGTTCCAGCTCCGGGATGCTGTAGCTGCAAACCGGGCACGCATACCGGCTGGAATAAATGTGTTCGTGGCCGGAATCCAGCTCGAGTAGAATGGCTCGTCCTTCGCCCAGCTCCAGGGCTACCTCGAGGCTTTCGGCGAGGCGCTGCTCGATGCCTGCGCGTACGCGCAGGCGATCCACGACGACGTCGATGTCGTGCTTGTCCTTCTTCCCGAGCGGTGGCAGCTGGTCGAGTTCGACCATCTCGCCATCCAGACGGATGCGCACGAAACCGCGTGCTTGCAGGGATGTGAATTCCGCCTGAGGGTTGCCCTTGCGACCACGCGCGACCGGGGCCAGCAGCGCGATGCGCGTACCCTCCGGCAGTGCCAGGGTGGCGTCGACCATCTGGCTGATGCTCTGTGCGGCAAGCGGCAGACGATGTTCGGGGCAATAGGGTGTGCCCACCCGTGCGTACAGCAGGCGCAGGTAATCGTGGATTTCGGTGATGGTACCTACGGTCGAGCGGGGGTTGTGACTGGCGGACTTTTGTTCGATCGAGATCGCCGGCGATAATCCCTCGATGAGGTCGACGTCCGGTTTTTCCATCAGCTGCAGGAACTGGCGCGCGTAGGCCGACAGGCTCTCCACGTAGCGTCGTTGCCCTTCGGCGTAAAGCGTATCGAATGCCAGCGACGATTTGCCCGAACCGGACAGTCCGGTAATGACCGTCAGGCGTTCTCGGGGAATATCCAGCGAGACATTTTTCAGGTTGTGGGTACGGGCGCCCCGGATACGAATTACATCCATTGTGATCAGCCGAAGCAAACCGAGATTATCGCACCTCCTTGGTACTATAGCGCGCTGCAAGTTTCTCCTGATTCTTCATGTCAACTGAACCCGCCTTCCCAGAATCGTTTCAAATGACTCCGTTCGAGCGGCGGGCCAGCGCCGCGCTCGCCGGCCTGTTTGCCACCCGGATGCTGGGTCTGTTCCTGCTCATGCCGGTATTCGCCATCGCGGCCCACGGGCTGGTGGGGGGCGATGATCCGGCCAGGATCGGGCTCGCCCTGGGCATGTATGGCCTGACGCAGGCCGTGATGCAGATCCCTTTCGGGCTGGCGTCCGACCGTTTCGGCCGCAAGCCTGTCGTCCTGACGGGGCTGCTGCTGTTCATTGCGGGCAGCATCGTGTGCGCGGTCACCAACGACATCTTCTGGGTTACCGTGGGGCGTGCCATCCAGGGATCAGGGGCCATTTCGGCGGCGGTTACCGCCTGGCTGGCCGACCTGACACGTGACCAGGTGCGTACCAAGGCCATGGCCATGGTCGGCAGCTCGATCGGCCTGGCGTTTGCCGCATCGCTGATCCTTGCCCCGCTGCTGGTTGGGCTGGGCGGGCTGTCCGGCCTGTTCTGGGCCATAACCCTGCTGGGGCTGGCGGCGTTCATCGTGGCATTGTGGCTGGTGCCTGCCCCCACCCGGTCGGCCGGGGTTGCCATGAAGCGGGTGCCGTTCCGGGACATCGCCCGCCAGCGCGATCTCATGCGTTTCAATTTCGGGGTGTTCGTCCTGCATCTCGTGCAGGTGGCGCTGTTTGTCGTGGTACCGGGACTGCTGGCCAGAACCGGCACGCTTGATGCGGCACAGTTGTGGAAGGTGTATCTGCCGGTCATCGTCGTGTCGTTCGCCTTCATGGTGCCGATCGTGTTCGTTGCCGAAAAGCGTAGGGCGCACCGCAACGCGTTGCGCGCGTCGGTCGGCGCGCTGGTTGTCATCTGCGCGCTTCTGCCGCTGGCCAGCGCCCGCTTCGGCACACTGGTGGTTGGGCTGACGGCATTTTTCGTCGCCTTCAACGTGCTGGAGGCATTGCAGCCTTCCATGGTGTCGCGGCTGGCCCCGCCCGAGTTCAAGGGACTTGCCCTGGGTTTCTACAATACGTCACAGGCGGCCGGACTGTTCGCGGGCGGCGCTTTGGGCGGATGGCTGGCGGGATTGGGCGGTTCGACGGCTGTATTCCTTGGCGCGACAGGTCTGGCTGGACTGTGGCTGCTGGCCGCCTGGCACATGCGGCCCTTGCCGCCTCCACGGCCCTCGACAGCCGCAGTGCATGGCCGGCTGACCGACACTGCCTGATCGTTCCTGCGATCCGGGCAGAAGGGGTGCAAGCAGTGCTCAAGTGCCGGTCATGCACCTACGTAGATTCGCGCATTGCCGTCAGCCCTTAACGCGCTCATGATTGCGCGCAGAATATCCCTCTTTCGGAGTTTTTTGACATGGCCTCAGTGAACAAGGTAATCCTCATCGGCAATCTCGGCAGGGACCCCGAGGTGCGGTACAACCCCGATGGCTTTGCAATCTGCAACCTTGCACTTGCCACGACCACGGTATCCCGTGATCGTGCCTCCGGCGAACGTCGAGAG
This sequence comes from uncultured Pigmentiphaga sp., assembly GCA_937891425.1. Taxonomy (GTDB): domain Bacteria; phylum Pseudomonadota; class Gammaproteobacteria; order Burkholderiales; family Burkholderiaceae_B; genus Verticiella. The sequence continues at coordinate 13,277 of CALAGD010000068.1, read as the reverse complement.
GAAACCGAATGGCACCGGGTTGTCCTGTTTGGCCGTCAGGCCGAGGTCGCCGGCGAGTACCTGCGCAAGGGGCGGTCGGTCTACATCGAAGGGCGCTTGCGCACGCGCAAGTGGCAGGACAAGGATGGCAACGAGCGGTACACCACGGAAGTGGTTGCCGAACAGATGCAGATGCTGGGCGGACGCGATTCCGCGGGTGAAGGCAGCGCCGACATGGGTTATGGCGAGTCCCGGAGCTACGGCGATGCGCCCCGCGCGGCGGCGCCGTCCTTGGCACCCGCACCTGCATCACGGGGCCAGAGCCGAAACGATCAGGGCCATGGCGCCGGTGAGCCGGGCGGGCTCGTCGACATGGACGACGACGTTCCCTTCTGATCGCCGAATACGTGCAGAGTGCACAACGGGTGCACGCGTGAGATGCGGCGCCCGCAGTGGCCAGAGGCGCATGGACGGAGGTGCACGGCCAACAGTCATTACGGATGCGTGGTGCGCGAGGTCAGCGTGACAATACGGCCTGCAGAATTACGCCCGTGGCCAGGCCGACCAGAAAGTAGTCCGTCCCCACGCGTACCCAGCGATGTCCCGGCGGGGGCGGGCTGAACCGATGCACGTGCCAGTCTTCCACGATGTAGCGCGGCGCCAGGTAGACGCGCGGCAGCCGGTCGCCCCGTGTCCAGTGATGATGGTGCGCCACGCGCGGAGGCGCGGGATGGCGCCACGCGTGCGGAGGAGGGCCGCCTTTCTTGTGGTGGCCAGGCCTGTAATCATGCTTCCCCTTGTGCAGATCGCCTTTGTGCTTGTGCATCTGGTGCGGGGGCGTTGGCCCCGGATGATGGTGCCGCGGACCTTCGGCCAGCGCGTTGCCCGCGAAGGCGCTGCAGCATACTGCAATCATGGTGGAAACGAGCATCCGTTTCATCGACATACTCCTCAGGAATTCCGCTGCCTCTGGCCGGCATGCTCCACGATGTGAAGCCGTACCTGACCGCCCCCAGCAGCCAAGGCCGGACCATGGGCAAGGGGGCATGCATCAGTGAAAAGTGTAGACAGACGGCCCGCGCCGAATGTGAAGCAAACGTGAAGGTATGTAAGCGAGTGAAGGTCGCGGCACAACCTGATTGCGCCCTCATGGCCAGCGTGGACCCGCAGGGTGAGGCCTGCGCGGCACCAGCCTTTTCGGCGCTGTCTTGCGACCTGGGCTTTCTCGTCGGACGCCGGACGTTCATCGAGTGGCATGCAGGCTACGGGCACGGCTTCACCCTGCTCGGGGTTTGACAGCGGTTGCAGGGCCGATCACAATCCGTAACAAAGGCATGGTCCGGGCTCGAGCCGGTCGGCAGCAGGCAACCTTGCACAGGCATGCGTTCTTTTTGCATGGGTCATGGCGGGAATCGGCCGCTCCGGCTCTGTCGCTGGCAAGGGGCTGGAAGTAGAATGAACCAGGCAGGCTCATGTAGGAGATACGCTGTGAAAGCCGTTGCAGAAATTCTCAAGGCAAAGCCGATCAAGGACGTCGTCACCATCTCGCCGGACGCGCCGGTATACGATGCCATCAAGCTCATGGCCGACTACGGCATCGGCGCACTGGTCGTCATGGAGGACGAACGGATCGTCGGCATGGTGACCGAGCGCGACTATGCACGCAAGGTCGTGCTCATGAACCGTTCCTCAAGCACCACCATGGTGCGCGAGATCATGAGTGAAGACGTTCTCTACGTGCGACCCACCGACAGCAACGAATCCTGCATGGCGATCATGACCGAAAACCGGCTGCGCCATCTGCCGGTCATCGAGAATGACAAACTGGTTGGCATCATCTCCATCGGTGACCTGGTCAAGGACATCATCAGCGAGCAGCAGTTCATCATTCATCAGCTCGAACGCTATATCGCCGGTGGTGGCTAGGCATCGGATGCTTCGGGCGGCAGTCGCCCCCTGAGCTTTCCGGTCACCTGCGTGCGCGCGGTGTTGCGAGCACGATGGGATTTGTTCAAACAAAAGGAGATAGAAATGGAGCAGTCGGGAATGTCCGGACCGCAGCTCAAACCCATGAGTTCCCAGGCAGCTCAGTTGCCAGGTGGTCGCTGGGGCTGGTTTGTCGGGCTAGGCGTCTTGCTGGCATTGCTGGGGTTTGGGGCACTCACCTACGTATTCGCTGCCACGCTCGCCAGCGTCTTGTTCGTTGGCTCGATCATGATCGTGGGGGGGATCGCCCAACTCATCCAGGCGTGGAAAGTGACCGGTTGGAAGGGCTTTACCTGGTGGACTCTCAGCGGTGTGCTTTACCTCGTTGCGGGCGGGCTGGTCGTATACGATCCTCTCATGGGGGCCGCCATCCTGACCCTGCTGCTGGGCGCATCGCTCATTGCCGTGGGTGTACTGCGTCTGTGGATCTGGGTCCAGAACCGTAGCCAGCAGGGCTGGCAGTGGCTGGCGTTATCTGCCGTCGTGAGTCTGGCAGCCGGGCTGCTCATCGCGATCAACTGGCCGGCCGACAGTCTTTGGATTCTCGGGCTGGTGCTGGCGATTGACCTTCTGTTCCAGGGTTGGATGCTGATCCTGCTAGGCCTTAACCTGCGCAGCATGCAACGTCAGTGACCCGTTCGGGCCTGTGGGCACTGCGTTCGCCAGACCCCCTGCACTGCCTGAACAAAAGGCCGCGGCCGTGGGGTGCATTCATCAGGCCGGTGCAAATGCAGGTTCTGATGAACAGCGGTGCGCGGCAGATCAAATGTGTGCACGGTGTTGGCGCGGTCCGGATCTGATCGGGGCGCGGGCCCGGAATTTCTCGAGCTGTTCCGAAGGCGGTGCCGCGTGCAGCCGACGTGTGGTGCTGCGATACGCGGTGCTGGCAGTCAGTAAGGGCCGTACGAGCGCAGAGGCCAGCGTGCGAACGCGAACACCCATAACGCGATGAGGTTCACGATGGGGACAATGGCCAGCACCGACAGCCAGGGTGAATATCCGGTTCTTTGCAGGATTCTCGCCGTTGGGATGATGAGGATCAGGGCGTAAATCAGCATGCCCAGGATGACACCAATATCCATTTCAACTACCTTCCATGGTTGAATTCGCACGAACCGGCAGGGGCAGAACGCGATATGCGTCCAGGAGGCAGCCCATCTCAAACATGCATGTTCGGACCTGCTAATGTAGCAAATCGTGACGGTCTTGGGTATGTTAACCGTCAAATTGTGGGCAATCCATGGGTTTGTTTCCCACAATGGTAATGCCGAAAATCTGCTAGCACCGTCAGGTGCGCCAACCATCCCAAGTTTTCTGACGCTTCATGTTGCAGTCTCAATCTAGCTCGGGCCGCTGGCAATTCTGGATCGACCGGGGCGGCACTTTCACCGATATCGTGGCACTTCGTCCTGATGGCACGATTGGTACCAGCAAGCTGCTCAGTGACAATCCGGAACAATATGCAGACGCCGCCGTGGAGGGCATTCGTCGCATGCTGGGGCTGAGGGCAAATGAGCCCATTTCGCCCAGGCAGGTCGAATGTGTGCGGATGGGTACCACCGTGGCCACCAATGCGCTGCTCGAGCGCAAGGGTGAACGTACCCTGCTCGTGACTACCCGGGGTTTCAGGGATGCTTTGCGGATCGGTTACCAGAACCGGCCCGGGCTCTTCGACCTGCACATCGTGCTGCCCGAACTGCTTTACGATCGCGTGCTCGAGGCGGACGAGCGCATCACCGCCGATGGCAGGGTGCTGCAGCAGCTGGATGAGCACGCGTTGCGGGTGCAGCTGCAGCAGGCATTCAACGACGGGTTTCGCAGCATCGCCATTGTTTTCATGCATGGATATCGGTATCCCATGCATGAACTCACGGCGGAACGCGTTGCACGCGAGGTTGGCTTTCCCCAGATCAGCGTCTCACACAAGACCAGTCCGCTCATCAAGTTCGTCAGCCGTGGCGATACCACGGTAGTCGATGCCTATCTGTCACCCATTCTGGCGCGTTACGTGCAGCAGGTCGTCAGCCAGATGCCCGGGGTGCCGCTGTATTTCATGCAGTCGTCGGGCAGCCTGTGCAAGGCCGATTCCTTCCAGGGCAAGGATGCGATTCTTTCCGGGCCAGCCGGAGGCATCGTGGGCATGGCGCGCACGGCCGAACTCGCCGGCTTCCGTCGGGTCGTGGGATTCGACATGGGTGGAACGTCAACGGACGTCAGCCACTACGCGGGAGAGTTCGAGCGCAGTTTCGAAACCCAGGTGGCCGGAGTACGCATGCGTACTCCCATGATGAGCATCCATACGGTGGCGGCCGGCGGCGGTTCGGTCATCCGGTTCGATGGTGGGCGGCTGCGCGTGGGACCGGAGAGTGCAGGCGCGAATCCCGGCCCGGCGTGCTACCGGCGAGGCGGGCCGTTGACCATCACCGATGCCAATGTCCTGTTGGGCAAGATCCAGCCGGCATATTTCCCCGCGGTCTTTGGTCCGGAAGGAAACCAGCCGCTTGATGCCGAGGTCGTGCGGCAGGAGTTTGCACGCCTTGCGGACGAGATCGCCTCGGCCACGGGGGTACGCTCGACTCCTGAGGAAGTGGCCGAAGGCTGCATTGCCATTGCGGTGGGGGCCATGGCCAACGCCATCAAACGCATTTCGGTGGCGCGCGGCTACGACATTACCCGCTATGTGCTCCAGACATTCGGGGGGGCAGGTGGACAGCATGCCTGCAGGGTGGCAGATGCACTGGGCATTGAAGAGGTATTCATCCATCCGCTGGCCGGGGTGCTGTCGGCATACGGGATCGGCCTGGCCGACCAGGGGGTGATGCGCGAGGCGTCAGTCGAGCTTCCGTTGCAGGACGGGCTGACGGCGGTTGCCGAGACGCTTCAACGGCTCGAATCCGACGCGCGCGCCGAGATCGTGCGCCAGGGGGCTGATCCCGAGCGCATCTCAGTGCAGCGGCGTGTGCATATCCGTTACAAGGGAACCGACACGGCGCTCATCGTACCCTACGGTGGCGTGGACGAGATGATGGCGGCTTTTGAGGCCAGTTACCGGCAGCGGTTTGCATTCGTCATGGAGAATCGTGAGCTGATCGCTGAAGCCGTGTCAGTGGAAGTGACAAACCCGGGTGCGACCATGGTCGAGAAGCCGATGACCGAATGTTCCAAGGGACACGCACCCGATGCCGGCCATGTCAGGATGTACTGCGACGGTCAATGGCGCGATGCCCGGCTCGTAATGCGCGATTCGCTGCGTCCCGGCCATCAGGTCTCCGGTCCCGCCGTCATCGTCGAGCGCAACGCCACTACCGTGGTCGAGCCTGGCTGGGTCGCGTGGGTCACCCCCTATGACCATCTCGTGCTCAGGCGCGTCCAGCCCCGGCCCAAACGCCGGGTCATGGGTACCGACGCCGACCCCATCATGCTGGAAGTGTTCAACAACCTGTTCATGAACATTGCCGAGCAGATGGGCCTGCAATTGCAGAACACGGCACACTCCGTCAACATCAAGGAGCGCCTCGATTTTTCCTGTGCCGTGTTTGATGCCGACGGCAACCTGATCGCCAACGCGCCGCATATCCCGGTCCATCTGGGCTCCATGAGTGAATCGATCCGGACGGTGATCACCCGCAACACTGATGTGCGCCCCGGTGACGTATTCGTGCTGAACGATGCCTATAACGGGGGCACGCACCTGCCCGACGTCACCGTCATCACGCCGGTGTTCGACCGCAACGGCCAGGAGCTCCTGTTCTACGTGGGTTCGCGCGGCCACCATGCCGACATTGGCGGCATCACGCCCGGTTCAATGCCCCCGTTCTCGCGTCACATTACGGAAGAGGGCGTGCAAATCGACAATTTCAAGCTCGTGGCGGAGGGCCGCCTGCGAGAAGCGGAAATGCGCGAACTGTTGGGTTTGGGGCCCTATCCGGCGCGGAATCCAGAGCAGAACCTGGCCGATCTGCGTGCGCAGATAGCGGCCAACGAGAAAGGGGTGCAGGAATTGCGCGCCATGGTCGACCAGTTCGGCCTGGATGTGGTCCGGGCGTACATGCGGCATGTCCAGGACAATGCCGAGGAAGCCGTACGTCGCACCATCACCCGCCTCTCCGATGGCGAGTTTGTGCTGCCATTGGACAATGGCGCGAGAATCTGCGTGAAAGTGCGGGTGGATCGCGAGCAGCGTGGTGCCACCATCGATTTCACCGGTACCTCGGCACAACTCGACAACAACTTCAACGCGCCGCGCGCGGTGACCATGGCCGCCGTGCTTTTCGTGTTCCGTACCCTGGTGGAAGACGACATTCCACTGAATTCGGGCTGCCTGAAGCCCCTGCACGTGATCCTGCCCGAAGGATCGATGCTGAACCCTCGGTATCCGGCCGCAGTAGTGGCGGGCAACGTAGAAACATCCTCTTGCATCACGAATGCGCTGTACGGTGCGCTGGGGCTCATGGGAGCCAGTCAGTGCACGATGAACAACTTCACGTTCGGTAACGAGCGTTACCAGTACTACGAGACCATCGCGGGTGGCACCGGTGCGGGGAACGGCTTTGACGGCACCGGCGCCGTGCAAAGCACCATGACGAATTCCCGTCTGACCGACCCGGAGGTGCTCGAGAGTCGGTACCCGGTGCTGGTGGAGAGCTTCGAGATCCGGCGTGGTTCGGGCGGGGCGGGGCGTTTCCGAGGAGGCGACGGGGCGGTACGCCGTATCCGCTTTCTCGACGAAATGACGGCCTCGATCCTGTCGAATAACCGGAAACTGGGGCCTTTCGGCATGGCCGGCGGCGCCCCGGGTGCCCCGGGGGTGAATCGGGTGGAACGAAGCGATGGCACCGTCGAAGTGCTGGATCATATCGACACACGGGAGATGCGCCCGGGCGATGTCTTCGTGGTCGAGACACCCGGGGGCGGGGGTTATGGGGTGGCCTCCTGAGCGGGCGCGTGCTGTGCTAATGTTGCAGGCAATTGACGCACGCGTCTCGTGACGACGCCCGCGCGACGCGCAACCATCTCGCTTGGAGTTACCTGAATGGCCTCATCCAATGAAAGCGCCAGCATGGCGGTGTTCTGCGATTTCGAGAACGTCGCCCTGGGGGTGCGCGATGCCAAATACGAGAAGTTCGATATCAAGCGCGTGCTGGAGCGATTGCTGCTCAAGGGGAGCATCGTCGTCAAGAAGGCCTACTGCGACTGGGAGCGTTACAAGGCGTTCAAGGCCTCCATGCACGAGGCAAATTTCGAGCTCATTGAGATACCGCACGTAAGGCAGTCGGGGAAGAATTCGGCCGACATTCGCATGGTGGTCGATGCGCTCGACCTGTGCTACACGAAGGCCCATGTCGACACCTTCGTCATCGTCAGCGGAGATTCCGATTTCTCGCCCCTGGTGTCAAAACTGCGGGAGAATGCCAGGCGCGTCATTGGTGTGGGCGTGAAACGGTCCACGTCAGACCTGTTCGTGGCCAACTGCGACGAGTTCATTTTTTACGATGATCTGGTCCGCGCCCAGCCAGGTCACGACCGGCGTGATGCACGCCTTGCGGTCACTGGCAGGAAGGCCGAGGGCGAGCGCCCCAGCAGGGACGATCTCGAGGCACGCCGCCTCGAGGCCATCGAACTGGCGGTCGACACCTATGAAGCGCTTACGGCCGAGCGTGGCGACCGCGGTAAGATCTGGGCCTCTGCCCTGAAAGATGCCATCAAACGGCGCCGGCCGGATTTCAACGAGTCGTATTATGGTTTCCGGGCGTTCGGCAACCTGCTCGAAGCTGCACAGAAACGTGGCTTGCTGGAAGTTGGGCGTGATGAGAAATCGGGTACATACGTGTATCGGCGCGACGACGGCGATGATGATGTTGCCGAGCATGCAGAAGCGCACGCACCCGCCGGGCAGGGGTCGGCCCGCCGGTTCGGACAAGGGCGTCGGCCGGCCGCGGGCAGCGGACATGCCACGGAGGCGGGCGCACAGGATGCCGAGCGGGCCGTGGCGAGTGCTCACAACGAACCGGCGCAGGCTGCGGTGCCCGCCCAAGGTACTGCGCCCGACGCATCCCGATTGGAGGAGGGGGACCGTTCGGCAGACGGTGCTACCGGGAAGACTGCGCGCCGTCCGGCCAGGAAGCAGTCGCCCCGTGCGGCCCGGTCCGCGGTGCAAGCAGATGGCACGGCGGGCGCAATGGTGACGGCGACCACGGACGCTGCAGCGTCATCCGATGCGGGCCTGCCCGGCGAGAAGAGCGTACCCGCAGCAAGCGTGCCGCCGGTACCGGGCGAAGGTAACCCGCAGTCGCTCCGAACCACGGAAATGCCGGCCGAATTGGAATCGCCGCAGGCGTCCGGGTCGGTAGCGAGCGACGGAGGCGAACCGGGTAGCGGGCGGCCCGCCCGGAAAGCCGCGCGCAAGTCGGTCAGACGAAAGCGCACTGGCTCGACCGGCCAGCAGGAAAGCACTGCGAACGGAGAGTAGGCCCGGCACAGCACTGTCCGAATCGGTTCATCTTCAGCAGAACAGACAAAAGGGAGGAGAGCATGTCGGTTGAGGAGACCCTGTCGGTTGCGAGGGCAGTCTGGCTTGCCCGAATGCATTGGCGCGAACATGCAACCCGGCAGGTCGGGTAGGAGGGCCCATGCGAACTCCGATCTCGACGACGCGCGCGGCACACGACTGGTCCATATCGGCCGTGGCCGCCGGTTTTTTTGCTGTGCTGGTGTCGTATTCCGGGCCGCTGGCCATTGTTTTCCAGGCTGCTGAATCGGCGGGCGTGTCACACGAGATGCTGGCGTCGTGGGTATGGGGCATTTCCATTGGCGCCGGTGTGTCAGGCATACTGCTCAGCTGGTGGCTGCGGGCACCCATCGTCACCGCCTGGTCAGCCCCTGGTACCGCCCTGCTGGTGACGCTTTTCCCCGGCCTGTCACTGAACGAGGCCATCGGAGCGTATCTCACGGCTGGCGCCGTGCTGCTCGTGATCGGCCTCAGTGGCTACTTCGACCGCATCATCCGGCTCATTCCGCAGGGTATCGCTGCCGGCATGATGGCCGGCATCCTGTTCCAGTTCGGCGTAGGTGCCTTCAGGGCTGCCGGTGAAATGCCCGTACTGGCATTCGGCATGATCGCGGCTTACATCCTTTTCCGCCGCTTCACCCCGCGGTATGCCATCGTGCTGGTGCTGCTGACGGGGGTCATGCTGTCGTGGGCGGCGGGCAACATTGATCTGCAGCACGTGCGGCTTGGTGTCACCCTGCCGGAGATCATCCGGCCCGAATGGAGCTGGGCGGCTACCCTGAGCCTGGCTCTGCCTCTGGTGCTGGTCAGCCTGACCGGGCAGTTCCTGCCCGGCATGACCATCCTGCGTCTCGATGGTTACAATATTCCTGCGCGGCCGATCATCACGACGACCTCACTGGTATCACTGCTCGTGGCCTTCGTCGGCGGCATTACCATCGTCATCGCGGCCATTACCGCAGCGCTGTGCACCGGCCGCGACGCACACGAGAATCCGGCGCAGCGCTACGTTGCCGGTCTGTCCAACGGCTTCTTCTATCTGGTGGGGGGGCTGTGCGCGGGCACCATCGTCGTACTGTTCACCTCGTTGCCCACGCAGTTCGTGGCCATTCTCGCCGGGCTTGCGCTCATCGGCGCGATCCTGTCCAACGTGGTCACGGCCATGGCCGACACCGAGGGGCGCGAAGCGGCCATCATCACGTTCCTGGCGACGGCGTCCGGCATGAACTTCCTCGGCCTGGCGTCGGCCTTCTGGGGGGTAGTCATCGGTTCCGTGGCGTACGTGGTGCTGCACAAGCCGTGGCGCCGCCGGTAAGCCGTGCTCCCGCTACAGGTAGAACATTGCTTTGGCCAGCACCACGATGAGCAGCATGTGCACATACACGCTGTAATGCAGGCGGCGCGAGCGCGTTCCGTGCAGCAGGTTGCGACGGCGCCAGCGCATGGCCACGACGACGTGGCCCAGTACGCTGATCGCCAGCACGATCTTCAGCCACAGCAGGGTGGCAAATGTGCTGGAAAACGGATGCGCCAGTGCTGCCCGGTGGTGCCACGCCAGGCCTATGCCCGCCAGGTACAGCACGACCAGCGCGGCCGGAAGCACGCGTACGATGCGTTGGCCGATGGCCTTCTCGATGGTGCGCTCCTGATTTTCCGGTAGGTTTCTGAAAACCGGGCGCAGCACGGTCAGCTCGAAGAGCACGGTGCCCACGAACAGCAGCGCTGCAAACAGGTGCAGCAGCAGGAGGAAGAAATAGGTACTCATGGTGCCGTTGTCAGTTGGTCCACCCGGCATTCAAGTGTACGCATCTCGGGCATGGCCGGATACCTCCATTGCTGCCTCGTGGGAGGGCCGCGCGATGCGCAGGCTTGTCAAAGAGGCAGTGCATCGGGTTCAATCGAAGTGACCGCGTCGTCCCGTACCAACACTGCCGATGAACCACACTGGAACCATGATGGAGCATTCCGACGAGATGGCAGTATCCACGCCGAACGAAACACACGAGTACTCGACCCTGATGCAGATCGCGCAACGACGATACAGCTGTCGCGCCTTTCTGCCTCGCCCGGTTCCCAAGGAGGATATCCGCCGCATTCTGGAGCTCGCCCAGCGTACGCCGTCATGGTGCAATTCGCAGGCATGGGATGTGGTCATCACGTCCGGCGCGGCCACCGACCGGTTTCGCGAGGCCCTCATGGCGCATGTGCAGCAGACCGGGCACGAACAGCCTGACATCCCGTTCCCGCGCGAGTACGTCGGGCGTTATCGCGAGCGCCGACGCGAATGCGGCTTCGCGCTGTATGAGGCCGTGGGCGTGCAGCGCGGTGACCGCGCAGCATCAGCGCGCCAGGCGTTCGAGAACTTCCGCCTGTTTGGCGCGCCCCACGTGGCGATCATCACCACGCCGGAATGTCTTGGCCCCTATGGCGCCATCGATTGCGGCGGTTATGTGTCGCATTTCATGCTGGCTGCGCAAAGCCTGGGGGTCGCCAGCATTGCCCAGGCGGCGCTGGCCGGGTACGCACCATTCATTCGTGAATACTTCGGGATCGGCGACGACCGGCTGGTCGTGTGCGCGATCTCGTTTGGCTATGAGGATGCTGGGCATCCCGCCAACAGCTTCCGCACGCGGCGCGAGCCCATCGACAACGTCGTGACCTGGGCAGAAGACTGATCACGGTCGTCACGCGTGCGCGGCGGCCTGCAGCGTCTGCCGCATGCGCGCGGTACCGTAGCGGAGACCGGGCGCAGGGGGGCGCAGCGGAGTGCGCCATGCACCCTAGCCCGGTGGGCAGGATGGACGTCAGTCCAGCTGGATGTTGATTTCCTTCAACACCTTGCCCCACTTCTCGGTTTCGGCCTGCACGAATTCGCGAGCTTCCTCGGGAGTGCTTGGCGAGGCTTCCGCGCCCATGGCCAGCAGTTTTTCCTTCACAGCGGGCGAGTTCAGGATCTTGGTGACAGCAGTGTTGAGCTGCTGCACCACGGGAGCGGGTGTGCCAGCAGGGGCAAACAGGCCGTACCAGGCACTGGCCGCGTAACCCGGGATGGTCTCGCCAATGGTGGGTACATCCGGCAGTGCAGAGGACCGCTGGGGGTTGGCGACGGCGATCGCCCGCAGCTTGCCCTGTTTCACATAGGGCAGGGCGGTGGCCATGTCGAAGGTCATTGCGACGCGTCCCGAAATGACATCAGGAATGGCGGGTGCCAGGCCTTTGTAGGGTACATGTTCGATGTCGATCTTTGCCATGGACTTCAGCAGTTCGCCGGCAAGGTGCTGGGAGGCACCCATGCCACCCGAGGCATAGTGCAGCTTGCCCGGGTTCTTGCGCGCGTATTCCACCAGTTCGGTCATGTTCGTGATGGGCAGGTCGGGTGCCATGACCAGCAAGAGCGTTCCCGAAGCCGCCATGGTGATGGGGGTGAAGTCTTTCGCGGCGTCGTAGGGCATGTTGCGGTACATGAACGGGTTGGTGGCGTTGGTACCGATGGATCCCATCAGCAGGGTGTGACCATCGGGTTTGCTGCGTGCCACTTCTGCCGCGCCGATGTTGCCCCCCGCACCGGTCTTGTTCTCCACCACGACCTGCCAGCCTTCATTGACGCTCAGCTGTTCCGCGATCAGCCGGGCAAGGATGTCGGTGAGGCCGCCGGCACCGAACGGGACGATGATGCGTATGGGCTGGGTGGGGTAGGGCTCTGCAGCGCTCGTTGCAGCGGGCGCCACGGCCAACGTCAGCCCTGCGGCAAACCCGGCAATCGCGCGGGTTACTGACCGGTGGCTGAGCCGGGAAACGAAATGCAGGAACATGATCTCCTCCTTGTATCGGGCTTTGGGTCCGGCGCAAGACCGGTGTTTCGTGACTAGTGTGTGCCGTCCAGAATCGCGCCTTCGTCACGCAGGCGCTGACGCAGAACCTGTACGTCGAGCTGACGCGCATCGGGCAGCCCGTAGTGCAGCATGAGCGCGGCTGCGTCTCCCGCGGCATGCCCCATGGCCATGCAGGGCCCCATCACGCGCACCGATCCGTGCGCCGGGCGGTCGGCAGAAATGCAGCGACCTGCGAGAATGACGTTGTGGAGGCCACGGGGCAGCAGGCAACCCCAGGGAATGTCGTAGGAGCCGCCGTCGTCGACGGGTATGCGGATCTGCCCGATTCCGTCCTGGTGAATGTCGACGTGATGGGCGCCCTTGCCGATGCCGTCTTCGCGTTTGCGCGCGCGCAGCACATCTTCCTGGGTCAGTGTTTCGTCGGCTTCGATACGGCGCGTTTCACGGATGCCGATGCGTGGCGCTACACCCGACAGATGCGCGTGCTCGAAACCAGGCACTTCGCTGCGCATGAAATCGACGCAGGTCTCCACCTGTACGGTCAGAGGGCCCAGTGCGGCACTGAGGTCCAGGGTCTTCGTCGCGTCCAGGTTGGCCACGCGCGTGGTATTGAGACAGACCTCGCGACGTGCCGTCGAAGTGGGCTGGATCATGATCAGGGCGGTCGGGAACATGCGACCCTGCTGGATCGCCTCGGCCAGCAGCGGACCGTTGCCTTTCAGGAAAACCGTCGGCTGACCCTGTGCCTTGAGCTCGCGCGCGATTTCCTGGTCGGTTCTCCCGCCGCGTATGGCGGAGCTCTCTCCCAGGGCGAAGTGCTCTGGGTGCGCGCATACGAAATCCAGCAGGGGATGCGTGTTGACGCCGGCCATGCGGAACATGACGGACACGGGCTGGAACTGCCCGTTCTCGCCACTCTGGTACGAGGCACCGGCCAGTACCGCGAGGTCTCCATCCCCTGACGCGTCGAT
>CALAGD010000067.1 GCA_937891425.1 uncultured Pigmentiphaga sp. | reverse complement strand
GGATGCATGCTGGCGGGCGCTGCAGCATATTGCAGAGCGCGCATCAGGGGCACCCGGCGGCGCCGGGAAACTGCGCTCGTGTTCCGAGCATAACTTGATTCAGGGCCAGGAGGTGCTGGGCTGAGGCCGTTGCCTCCGGTGTGCCGTGGCGCGCGCGTCCTTGCGGGATGTATAGTGCTCGCCATCAGTAAAGCATCAGCACGACTTGACGCGAGATGGAGCAATGATGGTGGAGCGCGGCCCACAAGAGACTTCCGTATTACCCAGACAGTCCGACTTTGAATGGCTCCGACAGGACACGATTCGCCTGTCGGATCTCGACTTCCAGAAGCATGTCAACAACGCCGTGATCACCACGTTACTGGCCGATGCACGCTTTGAATTCATGCATTCCAACGTGCGCAAAGTACTGGCGCCCGAGGCCAAGGTGTTCGTCGTGCGTCTGGAAGTCGATTTCACCGCCGAGCTCCATTTTGGGGCGCCCGTGTGGATAGGCAGCAGGGTGGTGGGCGTGGGCCGCACCTCGATGCGGGTCGAGCAGGCCATATTCCAGCAAGAACGGTGCGCTGCACATGCCCTCAGCGTGTTCGTGCACATCGGTGAGGAAGGCAAGCCGGCCCCGTGGCCGGAGGCGGTACGGCAGTTCGTGAAGAGCTGACGCAGGGTGGCAGATCACGCCAGCGGGATGGCTTCCAGAGGCAGTGCAGTGGTGTACTTCAGCTCTTCCATGGCAAAGCTGGAGCTGACATCGAAGATTTCCGCAGTGGCGATGATTTTCTTGTAGACGCGGTCGTAGCCCTCGATGTCGGGTACCACTACTTTCAGCAGGTAATCGGTGTCGCCGCTCATGCGATAGAACTCGACGACCTCTGGCAGGGCGCGCACGCCTGCGGTGAACTTCTCCAGCCATTCCAGATTGTGCTGGCTGGTCTTGATGCCTACGAAGACGGTAACCCCCAGGCCGAGCTTGCGGGGCTCGAGCAGGCACACTTTCTTCTGGATGACGCCGTCGGCCGTCAGTTTCTGTACGCGTTTCCAGCATGCCGTAGGCGAGAGGTTGACACGTTCGGCCAGCGTGGCAATGGGCAGGCTGGCGTCGAGCTGCAGCAGCGCGAGTATGGCGATGTCGACCTTGTCCATATAGTTATTCTATGAAAGTGCTTATAGGGAGAATAATTTTCACCTGGATCTCATTGAATCATAATAAATTGAAACGATGATTTGCTGCTGCTTCCTATAATTTTTGCATTGATGACTTCAACCCTTCATCATCATGCGGGAAGCAACACGACTGGTATGGGCAGGCCGCGATCCTCAGCGGCAAGGCGGTCTGGTCAACCCACCCATGTATCGAGGCTCGACGGTCCTGTCGCCCAGCCTCAAGGCCTGGCAGGAAAAGAAGGCGCGTCACGCGGCGGGCAATTTGTGGGCGGGCGTCTACGGCCGTTACGGCACGCCCACGCATCATGCCCTGCAGGAAGCCATGGCCGAGCTTGAGGGCGGGTACGCTTCGCTGTTGTACCCATCGGGCCTGGCGGCCTGTTCGAACGTGCTGCTGGGGCTGCTCGCGCCAGGGGACCACGTCCTCTACACCGACAGCGTGTACTCGCCGACCCGCCAGGTGCTTGCGTCCACCTTGCGCCGCTATGGTGTAGAGGCCGAGTCGTACGATCCGCGCCTGGGTGCTGAGATTCGCCATCTCATGCGACCAAACACCCGGCTCGTCTATGTCGAGTCGCCCGGCTCCGAAACCTTCGAGGTGCAGGACGTACCCGCCATTGCCGAGGCGGCACATCGGCACGGTGCCTGGGTGGTGATGGACAACACCTGGGCCACGCCGTTGTACTTCAAGCCGTTTGAACACGGAGTCGACGTGTCCATCCAGTCGGCGACCAAGTACATTACCGGGCACTCCGATGCGCTGCTGGGCATTGCCACCTGCAACCAGGAAGCATGGCCGATGCTGGCCAGGTCGTGGGAGGAATTCGGCCAGACGGCCGGTCCCGAGGAAGTCTATCTGGCATTGCGTGGCCTGCGCACGCTGAAGACACGCATGCAGCAGCATTGGGTATCGGGCGTGCAGGTGGCGCAGTGGCTCGAAGGGCGTCCAGAGGTGGCCCGTGTCCTGCATCCTGCGCTGCCTTCCCACCCTGGC
This sequence comes from uncultured Pigmentiphaga sp., assembly GCA_937891425.1. Taxonomy (GTDB): domain Bacteria; phylum Pseudomonadota; class Gammaproteobacteria; order Burkholderiales; family Burkholderiaceae_B; genus Verticiella. Next base: position 3,519 of record CALAGD010000067.1, on the reverse strand, counting down.
CACGCGTTGTGGCAGCGCGATTTCCGTGGCGCCAGTGGGCTGTTCGCCATCGTGCTGAAACCGGTGGCGGAAGAAGCTTTGGGCGCATTCATCGACCATCTGCAGTGGTTTGGCCTGGGGTTGTCCTGGGGTGGGTATGAAAGCCTGGCGCTGCCCTGCGAACCCCTGCGCGATGCTCCGTCGCAGGCAGCTGGCGGACCGGTGATCCGCATGCATGTCGGGCTGGAAGACCCGCACGACCTTATTGATGATCTTGGGCGGGCTTTCGCTGCCATGGCGGAGGCTGTGCAGTGTGCCGTTGTGTCTGCGTAAATCCGTGACCGATCGTATACTGCGGTACGGAACCCTGCTCATACAACGGAGAACATGATGAGAAGAGTACTCACCGTCATCGGCGTGGTCAGCAGTGCCCTGATGGCAGCCGCAGTGCCGTCGGCCCAGGCATTCCCCGACGCCAACAAGCCGATCAAGATCGTAGTTCCGTATACCGCAGGCGGGTCGTCCGATTTCGTTGCGCGTGTTACCGCGCAAAAAATGGCCGACATCATGCAGCACAACATCGTGGTCGAGAACCGCCCTGGCGGGAGCACCGTGGTCGGGGGAGATTATGTTGCACGCTCCGCACCGGACGGCCATACCATCTTCCTGATTGGCGAGCTCACCAACGCTGCGCTGGTAGCTCTCAATAAAGACCTCCCCTACGATCCGGTGAAGGCGTTCGCGGGTGTCACCAACCTCGTAGAGTCGCCGCTGGTCGTGGTCGTGCGCCCCGACTTCCCGGCGAAGAACCTGCAGGAGTTCGTCGAGTACGCCAGGGCCAACCCGGGCAAGGTCACCTACGGCTCGGCGGGCCTGGGCAATACCCTGCATCTGGCCGGCGCGCAGTTCGCCGCCGAGAACGGCCTCGACATGACGCACATCCCCTACAAGGGTGCTTCCCAGGCGCTGATCGATCTCGTCGCCGGGCGCATCGACGTCATGATCGACCTGCCCCAGACGCCGCTGCCCCAGATCCAGGAAGGCAAGCTGCGCGCGCTCGCCGTTACCGGTTCTGAACGTCTGAAGGACATCCTGCCCGATGTGCCCACCGCCGCCGAGGCCGGTGTGCCGTTCAACTTCACCACCCGCATCGGTCTCGCGGTCCCCGCGAGCACACCGGCGGACGTACGCCAGAAACTGCATGACGCAGCCACCAGGGCAGTGTCGGATCCGGAAGTGAAGAAGACGCTGGCTGACCGCGCCATGTTCGTGGCTACCAGTGCGGATCCCGATGCGTACAGCAAGGCGCTGGCAGACGCGGTTGCCAAGGTAGGCAAGCTCCTGCAAGACGCTGGCGTTCAGGCTCAATAAGGTATACAGGATGAACAAGAAGGAACGTTTCCTGGCGGCAGTCGAGGGACGCGAGGTTGATCGCCCGCCCGTCACGGCCTGGGTTCATTTCCAGTCGGATCACCTCGACAGCCTGCGCACTGCCGACCTCCACGCCCAGTTTTTCCAGGCATACGACTGGGACGTGCTCAAGGTCATGAACGACTACCGTTACCCGGTGCCCGACAACGTTGTCGCGCTCGATACCGAAGCAGCGCTGCGTGCCTACAAGCGGCTGGACCTCAATCAGCCTGCTTTCCAGCTTCAGCTGGAGGTACTGCGGCAGTTGCGCGAGATGGTCGGTCCCGATGTGCCGATGCTCGAGACGGTGTTCGAACCGTATCAGCAGATCGTGCGCAATGTCGGTTTCAGCCAGGCCGAGAACTTCTTCAGCCAGCGCGACGCGGCGCTTGATGCCATCGAGCTGGTGACGGAGACCACCGTGGAGTACATCCGCAAGGTCAAGGCCATGGGTGTGGACGGCATTTTCCTGTCCATCAATGGTGCCATACCGGCCAACCGGCATCGCGGTGTGACCGACGAACGCCATGAGACGTTCCAGAAGCCGTTCGCGATACGGGTACTCGAAGCGGCCGAGGGCATGGTACGGGTGCTGCACGTGCACGGCGACCATCTGCAGATGCACCGTGTGTGGGACTACCCGTGCGAGATCCTCAGCGTGTCCGACCGGCTGCAGGGCAACCCGTCGCTGAAGGAATTGCGTGCCCAGACCGACAAGTGCCTGATGGGCGGCATCGATGAAACCCGCATCCAGGAGCGGGCGTTGCCCGAGATCAAGGCCGAGGTGGACGACATCATTGCGCAGGTCGGGCGTCAGCGCATCATCATCGCGCCCGGCTGTACGATTCCGTCGTTCACGGGCAAGCGCAACCTGGATTATCTTCGCGCCTACACGAAAACCATCTAGGCGGAGCGACGCTCCAAAGCAAAACGCCTGTCTGCGGCCGTGCAGACAGGCGTTTTTTCTGGCTGGCAGCCGGTTACCGGACCGCGACGGTCATGGATCCAATGCCCTCGATTTCGGCATGCATGGTATCGCCGGGTTTCACCGGACCGACGCCTTCGCAGGTGCCGGTGTAGATGATGTCGCCCGGATACAGCGTGTAGAAGCTCGACGCCCACGCGATCTGTTCCGCTATCGGCATGATCATCTTGGCCGTGCTGGTGGCCTGGCGTACTTCGCCGTTGACGAGCAGCTTCATGTCGAGCTGCTGGGGATCGCTGATGGCATCAGCCGTTACCATCCAGGGGCCGAGAACCGAGAAGGTGTCGAGCGACTTGCGGAAGGAGCGGTCTTCCGGCCCACGTACGGTCATGTCCAGGCCAATGGCGTAGCCGGCGATGCACGACAGCGCGTCCTCAGTGCTGACATTAGAAACCGTCTTGCCGATGATGACGGCCAGCTCGAGCTCGTGATGGGTGAGGCGCTCGGGCTTGGTAATCACCACGGCTTCGCTGCAGCCAATGAGCGAGCTGTTCGCCTTCAGGAACAGACCCTGCTCGCGGATGCCGCCCGTATAGCGGTCGGTGAACGTTGCGACGTCGGCTTTCGCTTCTTCCACGTGTGCGTGGTAGTTGACCGGAACACCGATGATCTTGCTGGGCCTGGCCACGGGGCTGTTGAGGCGCACCTCATTCAGGGACAGCGCCGGAGCTGCGGACGCCAGACGTTCGATCTCCGGGCGCACCTGATCGAGGTGACGCACCAGCAGGTCACCCAGGGGGCCGGGGTAGGTGCGTTCGGGCAGCTTGCCCAGCACTTCGGTGACGTCACGCACGGTGTTGCCGTCGACGACGCCCAGGCGATTGTCATTGAACCAACAAATCTTCATGAGTTGAATGTCTACCAGAATATGATCGGCCGGGCACCTTATCAGGCCTGGATCTCTTCGCGCAACAGGTTCAGGCGGCGCAACACGTCGGCGTCGGACACCACGAACAGTCGCGCGTCGCCCGACAGCGCCCGATGCGACGCCCAGTTGTGCTGTGGAACGGTGAAGACGTCACGCTTTTCCCAAACGAAGGTGCGGTTGCCCACCGTGCTCTCGCCGCGGCCTTCCACGACGGCGACCACCAGGTTGGCGTTGCTGCGGGCAGGCGTCGACGGTGCGCCTTCGCTCAGCTCCCACA
>CALAGD010000066.1 GCA_937891425.1 uncultured Pigmentiphaga sp. | reverse complement strand
CGTCCGCGCTATCCTTCCCCGCCCTGAACGGCGGGGATTGTCGCGCACAGGGTCATTCACGGATGCGTCATTAACTTCAGCGTGGTGGCCCCCCGATGAAGGTGGTAATGCGAATGACCCGGTCATCAGGCAACTCGGTACTTGCCAGCACCGCCAAATGAGGGATGTGCAACCGCAGGAACCGCGCCATCGGCCCTCGCAGCTGCGGAGGCACCAGCAATACGGGCGGATCGCCGGCTCGCTCCTGTTGCGCAACCGCGGCCTCGACCTGCTGCAGCAGCGACTCGGCAAGCCCCGGCTCGAGGGCACCACCTGCCTGGATGGCCTGCGCCAGCACGCGCTCGAGGTTGGCGTCCAGCCCGATCAGACGCAGCTCGCTGGTACCCGGGAACAACGACTGGACGATGGCGCGGCCCAACGCGCGCCGCACCAGCGCAACCAGTTCGTCGATGTTGGGACCGGCCGGGGCCCCGGCAGCCAGGCGGGGCGCGTGCTCGGCCAGCACGTCGATGATGGTGCGCATGTCGCGTATTGGCACCTCTTCGGCCAGCAGGCCACGCAGGACTTTCTGCAGCGTTGCCAGGCTGACCGTCTTGGGCACGAAGTCTTCCACCAGTTCGGGCGCCTCGCGGCCCACGCGGGCAAGCAGTTGCTGCACCTCCGCTCGGCCCAGCAGCTCGGCACTGTAGCGGTGCATCAGGTGGTTGAGATGCGTCGCTACCACAGTGCTGGCATCCACCACCGTGTAACCGGCCATCTGCGCTTCCTCACGCTGGCTGTCATCAATCCACACGGCAGGCAGGCCAAAGGCGGGATCGGTGGTTTGCGTACCCTGCAACGGGCCGGTGACACCACCGGGGTCGATGGCCAGCCACAGGCCGGGCATGGCCTCGCCACGGCCCACCTCGACGCCAGACAGCAGCACCCTGTACTCGGTGGGCTTGAGTTCGAGGTTGTCGCGGATGTGGACGACGGGCGGCAGGAAACCAACGTCCTGCGCGAACTTCTTGCGCAGGCTGCGAATGCGCCGCAGCAGTTCGCCGCCCTGTGGCGTATCGACCAGCGGGATCAGACGGTAACCGACTTCCAGCGCAATGGGGTCGACCAGGCTGACGTCGTCCCAGGTCGCTTCGGCAGCTGTCTCGACCGCTGCCGGCACCTGCTGTGCCGCTTCTTCCGCGGCACGCTGCTCGGCCATGCGCCCCTTGCGCTGGATCAGCCAGCCGATTCCCCCTACGGCAGCCGCCAGCAACAGGAACGCCACGTGCGGCATGTTCGGAATGATGCCCATCAGCGCCAGGACGCCGGCGGTGATGTACATGACATTATGGTTGGTATAGAGCTGCCCCACCAGTTGCTGGCCGATGTCCTGGTCGGTAGCGACGCGCGACACGATCACGCCAGCGGCGGTGGAAATGACCAGGGCGGGGATCTGTCCGACCAGGCCGTCCCCAATGGTGAGCAGGGCATAGTTGCGGGCGGCATCCGCGAAGGTCATGTCGTGCTGCAGCACCCCGACCATCAGACCTCCGATGATGGTGATGGCCATGATGAGGATGGCAGCAACCGCGTCCCCGCGTACGAACTTGCTGGCACCGTCCATCGAGCCATAGAACTCGGCCTCCTGGCTGACGGCCTTGCGCCGGTCACGGGCTTCTTCTTCTCCAATCAACCCGGCATTGAGGTCGGCATCGATCGCCATCTGCTTGCCCGGCATGGCGTCGAGCACGAAGCGCGCGCCCACTTCGGCGATCCGCCCTGCGCCCTTGGTGATGACAACGAAGTTGATGATGACCAGGATGATGAAGACGACGATACCAACAGCGAAGTTCCCGCCCACCAGAAAGTGTCCGAACGACTCGATGACCTTGCCCGCGGCATCCGGGCCCTTGTGTCCGTTGAGCAGAATGACGCGGGTAGAGGCCACGTTGAGCGAGAGCCGCAGCAGCGTGGTGAACAGCAGCACCGATGGGAAGGCGGCGAAGTCCAGGGGCTTCATGGTGAACATGGCCACCAGCAGCACCATGATGGACGTTGCGATGTTGAAGGTGAAAAGCAAGTCGAGCAGAAATGGCGGCAGCGGCAACACCATCATCGCCAGGATCATGACGATGAGGACCGGGCCGGCCATCAGGCGCGCATACGATGCGCCTTCGCCGCGCAACTTGGCAAGAATTGCATTCATTCGGAACGTTTGTCGAGTTCGTCGGGCACCCGCAGATTGCGCGGCTGCTCGGGCTTCACGCCATCTCCGTCGCGCCAGATACGCAGCTGATACACCCATGCCAGCACTTCGGCCACCGCGGTGTACAAGGCCTCAGGAATCTCGCGGTCGAGATCCACGTGCCAGTACAGCGCGCGCGCCAGTGGCGGGGCTTCAAGCAGCGGTACTCCATGCTCTTCAGCCAGCTCGCGGATCCTGACCGCGACCAGGCCGGTTCCCTTGGCCACCACGCGGGGGGCCGCCATGGTTTCGCTGTCGTAGCGCAACGCCACCGCATAGTGCGTGGGGTTGGTGACGACCACATCGGCCTCCGGCACTGCCGACATCATGCGGCCCCGCGCCATTGCACGCTGCTGCTGCCGGATCCGCGCCTTCACGTGCGGATCACCTTCGGTTTCCTTGTGCTCGTCGCGAACGTCCTGCCGGCTCATGCGCAACTTGCGCAGGTGCTCCCATATCTGGTAGGGGGCGTCAAGCAACGCGATCAGCGCGAGCGACAGAATGATGATTCCGCAGCACGTGGCCACCAGGCGCAACCCCGTCACCACGGCCGAAGCAGTCGGCTGGTGCATGAGCGCCATCATGGCGTCGAGATGATAGTACAGCGCAAAGGTGGCGGTTACTCCGACCAATAAAGCCTTGAAAACCGCCTTAATCAATTCGACCAGCGTGTTGGCCGAGAAAATGCGCTTGAAACCCTTGAGCGGACTGAGCCGGGCGATGTCGGGCTGTAGCGGTTTGGTCACAAAAATGAAACCGCCCAGCAGGATGGAGCCCAGCACCCCGACCACCGCAAGCAGCAACAGGAAGGGCACCATGGTGGCCAGTGCCTGCCAGGCAGCATCCACGGCGAACGCCGAGAGGGCATTGACGTCGGTGGCCTTGACGCGGTCGAACCCCAGGCCGGCCCGAAAGAGCGAACGCATGCCCTCGAAAATGCTGCTCGCCCCCGCCCAGAGGCCAGCGACGCCGGCAAACAGGATCAGAAAACTGACAAGTTCGCGCGAGCGCGCGGTCTGGCCTTCCTCGCGCGCCTTTTCCAGCCTTCGCGGTGAAGCTGGTTCTGTCTTCTCTAAATCGCTGCCTTCGGCCATCGCTCACTCGGATCAGAGACCGAGGCTGGCAAGCAGATCGTCGACCTGACCCTGGCTGGTGACCACGTCGGAAGCAGGCGTCACCGCCGGACCGTTCAGCAGGCTGTTGGTTTCGCTGCGTTTCTCGGCGGGTACGTTGTCGAGCAGGGCCTGCAGCAGTTCGCGTTCGATGGCGCCGATGACGTCCATCATCTTCATGATGACCTGTCCGGTGAGGTCCTGGAAATCTTGCGCCATCATGATGTCAAAGAGCTGGTCCTGCGTGGCCTTGGCATCCTTCGGGACACGCCGCAGGAAAGCGCGGGTGTCGTCGACCAGGGCACGCGCTTCAGGCATGTCGAGTGGGCGTTCGAACCATTCTTCCCAACGCTGGTCGAGCTCCTTCGCGGCCGTGATGAGACCTTCCTGCAGGGGCTGGGCCGCTTCGGTGGCATTCAGTACCCGGTTGGCTGCCTGCTCGGTCATCTGCGCGACATAACGCAGGCGGTCGCGTGCGTCAGGAATCGCCTGGGCCGCGCGTTCAATGGCCTGGTCGAGGCCAAGCTCGCGCATGCTGTCGCGCAACATTCGGGTCATCTGCCCAATGCGCTTGAGCAGATCTTCGGCCACGTCGGAGTCGGCAGCCGGGGCTTTCGGATACTGGTCGGCGTTACTCATGGCATTACCTCACGACGCCCCAACTAATTTTGTTGGGCCATCTTCTCGAAAATCTTGTTGAGCTTTTCTTCCAGCGTTGCGGCCGTGAACGGCTTGACCACATACCCGCTCGCACCAGCCTGAGCCGCGGCAATGATGTTCTCCTTCTTGGCTTCGGCAGTGACCATCAACACCGGTATCTTGCTGAGCGCGGGGTTCGCCCGAATCTGCTTGAGCATGGATAGCCCATCGAGATTGGGCATGTTCCAGTCGGAAACGACCAGGTGAAAGGCGCCGCTTTGCAGTTTGTCGAGCGCCATCTGGCCGTCTTCGGCTTCATCGACGTTTTCGAACCCCAGCTCCTTCAGCAGGTTCCGCACGATGCGCCGCATCGTGGGGAAGTCGTCGACGACCAGAATCTTGATGTCTTTGTTTACCATCAGTTGACTCCACTCTTCACAGCCTGAGCATTCTTGATCCTGATTGCCCGAATGTTGGTTTGCCGGATCAGATCCGGCTGGCTCTGCCGCTCTCCGCGAGGCTGGCGAGCACACGTTCACTCATTTCGGAAATACTCACCACCTCGTCGACCGCCCCCAGGGCGATCGCTTCGCGCGGCATCCCGAACACTACGGAACTGGCCTCATCCTGTGCGAACGTACGGGCCCCCGCCTGATGCATGGCCAGCATCCCCGCCGCGCCGTCGCGGCCCATGCCCGTCAGGATGACGCCTATGGCGTTCTTCCCCGCAACACGGGCGGCCGACTCGAACAGCACATCAACGGAAGGCCGGTGGCGGTTGACCGGTTCGGAACGATCCAGCTCGATGACGTAATTGGCTCCACTTCTGGCAAGACGCATGTGATGGTCGCCGGGCGCAATGTAGGCGTGCCCGGGCAGGACCCGCTCGCCATGGCGTGCCTCGGCAACGGTCATCGCGCACACGTTGTTCAGGCGCTCGGCGAACGATCGCGTGAACCCAGGCGGCATGTGCTGTGTAATCAGCGTACCCGGGCAATCAGGCGGCATCGGCTGCAAGAATTCGCGGATGGCTTCCGTGCCCCCGGTGGAAGCACCCACAAGAATGAGCTTCTCGGTGCTTCCGAGCGGCCGCTTGAGTGTCGTCACGGGCCGGTTTTCGGTGCGGACACCCCGCGGCCGGGGCCTGGAACGTGCCGCCGCCCGAATGCGATCGGCGATGAGATCGGCGTATTCCAGCAGGCCGGCGCGAATGCCCACGGTGGGCTTCGCGACGAAATCGACCGCGCCCAGCTCGAGCGCGCGCAGTGTCACTTCGGACCCGCGTTGAGTCAATGACGACACCATGACCACCGGCATGGGGCGCAGACGCATCAGTTTCTCGAGAAAATCCAGGCCATCCATGCGCGGCATCTCGACATCGAGGGTGAGAACGTCCGGGTTGTGCCGCTTGATCAGGTCCCGGGCGACGATCGGATCGGGCGCGACAGCCACCACCTCCATGTCGGGTTGGGAATTGATGATTTCCGTCATCAGACTGCGCACCAGCGCCGAGTCGTCTACGCAAAGGACCTTGATCTTACGTTGTTGAAGGGTCATGTCGCGTCGTCATTTCCTCACGTGTCCGCGGCATCGAACAACTCGAATACAGGTGTCGGCCGCGATTCGCGCAGCTTCTGCTGCAACTCGGTTTCTCGACGTGTGAGTACACCAGTCGAGCGCTCCGAACGCATGCGGCGCACCCGCACCGTTCCGTCGTAAGGACGATAGTGTATATGCCGGGCAAAATTTCCGCATAAATCCTGGGCAAGCACCGGGATTCCTTCGGTGTGAAGATAGTTCAGCACGAACTCCGCGTTGCGCTGCCCGATATTCATGAGGCGGATCTGGTCGACGACAGCAGCACCTCCGAACACCTTGGCTTCCAGACGCTCCCGGCGGGCACCCGCCTTGAGCAGCTCGTTGATGAGCATTTCCATGGCATAGGCACCGTACCGCATGGATGCCTCAAAGGGCGAACTGGCATCCGAACCGGGCAGCATGAAGTGGTTCATGCCACCGACACGGGCGGCAGGGTCGCGTATGCAGGCCGCCACGCACGATCCGAGCACGGTGCTGAGAATGATGTCTTCACGGGTAATGAAGTACTCATTCGGCAGGATCTTGACGACGTCGCATCCCAGACGCGCATCGAAACGCCGGTGGGACGCCAGCGCATTACCAAATTCGGCCATCTTCCGTTACACCCGCTCGTAGACCGTGCGTCCCAGAAGACGAAACTCGGTAGTCACATAGGAGAAGTTCTCCGAGTGCCCGGCGAACAGCAGCCCACCCTTGTCGAGCAAACGCGCCATGCGCGCGAGAATGCGAGCCTGGGTCGGCTTGTCGAAGTAAATCATGACATTTCTACAGAAAATGGCATCGAAGCGCTCTGGCAGATCCCATTGTGAATCCAGCAGGTTCAAGTACCTGAAGGTGATCATAGAAGCCAGCTCGGGCCTGACCTTGACCTTTCCCTGATTCCTGCCGCTTCCCTTCAGGAAGAAACGACGCAAACGCTCCGGCGAAACGCCCGCGACACGCTCCATGGGATAGACCCCCTGGCGCGCACGATCGAGCACCTGCGTATTGATATCAGTAGCCAGCACCTGCCCGCGCGCCCCGCTTTCATGCGCCTCGCACAGCGTGATGGCGATGGAATACGGCTCTTCGCCCGAAGAGGCAGCCGCGCACCAGATCGATAAAGGACGTGCCTGCTTTGCGGCGAAATCGCGCAAGATCGTGAAGTGGTGCGGCTCGCGAAAAAACGCAGTCAACGTCGTGGTAAGGGCGTTGACGAAATGTTCCCATTCAGGATCGTTGGGAGAGGCCCGCAGACGATCGAGATAGGTCGCGAAATCGCCCACGCCCAGACTTCGCAACCGCCGCGCGAGACGGCTATACACCATCTCGCGCTTGTGGTCGCCCAAGGCGATGCCTGCCCGCTGGTAAATCATGGCACGCACCTGGGCAAAATCGCTGTCGCGGAACTCGAAATCTCGCTCAGCAGGCGGTGCCGCAACAGAGTGAACCGACATTGTGTTCCTGCTGCTCCTGCTTACGGCGTCGCGAGCGCAGGCACGCCACCGCCAGCGTACTGCTGTTCTTCGGAATCATCCTGGCGCTCGAGGTAACCCTCATGCTCGTCGGCATTGCCGGCTTTCCTGTCATCTTCATGCAGATCGATGATCTCGACATCGTTCACGCGGAAGATGGACACGGCCTCACGCAGCCGGCGCGCCTGATCCTCAAGCGAGGCAGCAGCGGCCGCGGCCTGTTCGACCAGGGCAGCGTTCTGTTGAGTGACCTGATCCATCTGCGCGATCGCGTGGTTGACCTGGTCGATACCCGACGCCTGTTCTTCGGACGCTGCAGATATCTCGCCCATGATGTCGGTCACGCGTTGCACCGCATGGACCACCTGCTGCATCGTGTCGCCCGCTTCGGCAACCAGCGAACTGCCGCCCTCCACCTCGCTGACCGAAGCGCGGATGAGCTCGGCGATCTCCTTGGCTGCCTGCGCGCTGCGCTGTGCCAGGGAACGGACCTCACCGGCCACCACCGCGAAGCCCTTGCCCTGCTCGCCGGCACGCGCCGCCTCAACCGCTGCGTTGAGCGCCAGAATGTTGGTCTGGAATGCAATGCCGTCGATCACGTTGATGATTTCAGTGATCTTGCGCGAGCTGTCGGAGATGCGGCTCATCGACTCGATCACGCGGCCAACGACCTCGCCGCCGCGCAGGGCGGTATCGGACGCGCTGGCAGCCAGCTGGTTGGCCTGGCGTGCGTTGTCGGCGTTCTGCTTGACGGTGGAGGCAAGCTCTTCCATGCTGGCCGCAGTTTCCTCGAGCGAGGCCGCCTGTTCTTCCGTGCGGCTGGACAGGTCGGCATTGCCCGCGGCAATCTCCCGCGCCCCGTTGTTGATCTCGTCCACGCTGCGACGCACCTGCAGCACGGTGCGGCTCAGCCCCTTCTGCATGCGTTCGAGCGAACGCAGCATCTCGGTCATTTCGTTGCGGGCATCGCCAGAATCGACGCGCACCGAGAAGTCGCCGTTGGCGATCCGCTCGAAGCATTCGGCCACATTGGCCAGCGGGCGCAGCACGGTACGTCCGAGGAACACGCGGGCAGCGACCATGAGGATGAAGCCGATCACCACCGACAGTGCCATGGCAATCATCTGGATGGTGCGGTTGCGCTCCACCTGCTGAAGTACCTCGACGCGGTACTGGTCAGCATGTTCGACGTAGTTCTCGATTGCCTTGACGAACGCAGCCCCACGCGGCTCGCCATAGGTTGCGTTCACGCTGTAGAAACCGACATAGTCCCCACTTGACATGGCTTCCACCAGCGTCTCTACCCCATCGTCGATGTAACCGCGATAGGTACGTACCACATCCATGTACAGGCGGCGCTGTTCATCCTCGTCGGGCGCGGCCTGCTGGAATGCGCCGAAGGTCGATTTCGCGAGCGAAATCTGCTGCTTGGCCTCTTCAACCTTGGAGCGCGCACGGGCGGCGTCGCGCGATGCTTCCGCCTCGGCCGCAGTCAACAACGCAACGCGCGCCCGCAGCAGCGCGGTGTTGATGGTATTGGCCTGGTGCACCAGGGTGCCGGTCTGCTCGATCGAGCTCACCGCCCGCGCAGAATCGGCCATCATGTAGGCAGCGATTCCGCCGGTGGCAATCAGCATGATCATGAACAGCGCCAGCACACACATCAACGATCCCTTGACCGTGATGTTCCTCAACGAAAAACGACCCATAATGCCTCCGATCAATATCTTGTGGTCTTCGCGGTGGGTTCAAATACGCAACGGCCTGGCTAGAACGATTCCCAGTCATCGTCATCGGCACTGGCGGTGGCCGCCGCTACCGGCTTGCGGAGCGCAGCCCGTTGTGCCGCATGTGCGTCAGACTGGAACGATGCCGCTCGCGTGCGGGACTCGGCCGCGGCTGCCCCGGCGTGCACCCGGTCGCGCGGCGTGCCGATGGTGAAACCGGCTGCCCGTGCCGACTCGTTGGCAAGCTTGGGTACGGCAGTCGGCCTGACCTGCGGACGGGTGTCCTGCCCCTGCGCCTGCTCGGCTGACTTTCTCGCAGCGGTCTGCTGGGCGGCAGTCGCCGCGGCCTGCGTACGTGGCTTTGCACCCTCGCGAAGGGTGGTCGCGCCGGCTGCGCGCACCCGCTCGCTGCGGCGGTCTTCTGCCGGGCAGCGGATCGAGGCCACGACTTCGCCCAGCCGACGGGCCTGCATCTCGAGTTCGCGCGCCGCGCTTGCGGCCTGGTTGACCAGGGCAGCGTTCTGCAACGTTGCGCCGTCCATGGTGCTGATGGTCTGCTTGACATCGTCGATATCGTCGGACTGCTCGCCCGCCGCAGCCGAAATCTCGCTGATGAGATCGGTGACGCGATGCACGGAGGCCACGATGTCTTTCATGGTTGCGCCGGCCTGTTCGACCTGGCGCGAACCTTCGGCCACCTTCTCGGACGAGGCTTCGATAAGATCCTTGATCTCGCGCGCTGCCTGGGCGCTGCGCTGCGCGAGGCTGCGCACCTCACCGGCCACCACAGCAAAGCCCTTGCCCTGTTCGCCGGCACGTGCAGCCTCAACCGCCGCATTCAGCGCGAGAATGTTGGTCTGGAACGCGATCGAATCGATGACACCGACAATTTCATTGATGCGGCTGGAGCTGACCGCGATTTCCTGCATGGTGGCGACCACGGTATTCACCGCCTCGCCCCCGGTCGACGCCACATGCGATGCACCCCGCGCCAGTTCACTGGCCTGGGCGGCGTGGTCGGCCGTCTGCTTCACCGCGTTGGCGAGTTGCTCCATGCTCAGCGCCGTGTCCTGCAGTGAGCTGACCTGCTGTTCGGTACGTTCAGACAAATCGGAACTGCTGGTGGCGATCTGCTGCGCGCCCACATGCAGCCCTGCGATGCTTTCCTTCACGGCGCGCACGGTACGTCCCAGGCTTTGCTGCATGCGCGCGATGCTGTCCCAGACCTGGCCAACTTCGTCGGTGCCACGGTCTTCCGGCATGGTGGCCAGGTCACCCTGGGCGATGCGCTTGCAATGTTCAACCATTTCACCCAGTGGCAGCACCACCCGATTCCGGACGGCACGCCGGATGGCGTACAGCACCACCAGGCTGACTGCCAGCACGATGATGATCAACGAACGATAGCCAAACTGCGGATGTGACCAGAACTGGGCAAATCCGCCATCGGCCTGTGCCGCGCCGGTTGCAGCCTGCGACGCCGCCGGCCCCCACCACGCGATTCCCGCAGCAATGATGCTGAGGATAAGCAGCAACCCCAGGGCGAGGTCGAACCAGGTGGTTAGCTTCATGCGCTGTTTCATCTTGAACTCTTTTTCTGCATGGGGAATCACGTCACTCACTGGCCTGATCAACCAGCGCCATTTCCTCGGAAGTCATGAGTTTTTCGATATCGACCAGAATGAGCATGCGTCCGTCCACCGTTCCCAGACCGGTCAGGTATTCGGTGGACAGGGTCGAACCGAACTCGGGTGCCGGACGGATCTCGGATGTTTTCAGCATGAGCACATCAGACACGCCATCGACCACGATGCCCACCACCCGTTCGGACAGGTTGAGGATGATCACCACGGTCTGTGCGTTGTAGTCGGCGGTGCCAAGACGGAAACGCACACGAAGGTCGACGATGGGGACAATGACGCCGCGCAGGTTGGTCACCCCCTTGATGAATTCGGGAACGTTGGCGATGCGCGTCACGCTTTTCGGGTCGTATCCCCGGATTTCCTGCACCTTCAGGATGTCGATCCCGTATTCTTCGTTCCCCAACCGGAAAACCAGAAACTCCTGGCCCGCGCCTTCCGTCTGCTCTTTTTCCTTGTCGATCATGGCAATGTCCTATCAATTTGCAAAATCGGCAACACGCTGCCAACGCTCACGATTCATGCGCGCCACGGCGAACACATCGACGATGAGTGCCACGCTGCCGTCACCCATGATGGTGGCCGCCGACACGCCGGGAACCTTGCGGTAATTGGTCTCCAGGCTCTTGACCACCACCTGGTGCTGACCCACGAGATGATCCACCAGCAATGCAAACCGACGATCTTCGGCCTGCATGATCACGGCGATGGCCTTGCACGGGTCGGTCTGCGCGCCTTTCACGTCGAAGACCTGGTACAGCTCGATGAGCGGAAGGTATTCGCCCCGCACCCGCAGCACCCGATCGGTTCCACCCATCGTCCGCAGCTGTTCGGGCTCGGGCTGCAGCGATTCGGTAACGTGGCTGAGCGGCAGGATGAACACCTCGTCAGCCACCTTGACCGACATGCCGTCGAGAATGGCCAGCGTGAGCGGCAGGATGATGCGGGTGGTGGTGCCTTCGCCGCGGCGGGAGGATACCTGCACGTGTCCGCCCATTCCCTGGATATTGCGCTTGACCACGTCCATGCCGACGCCCCGGCCCGAAAGATCGGTAACCCGTGCAGCCGTGGAAAACCCCGGCGCAAAAATGAGCTGCCAGACTTCCTCGTCGGGGGCGTTGTCGCTGATGGGCATGCCCTGGCTCTTCGCCTTGGCCAGGATTTTCTCGCGGTTGAGGCCCGCACCGTCGTCCGACACCTCGATGACGATGTTGCCGCCATTGTGTTCGGCGCTGAGCACCAGGCGCCCCGCGGGCGGCTTGCCCAGCGCGATGCGCTCCTCAGGCGGTTCGATGCCGTGATCGAGGCTGTTGCGCACGAGGTGCGTGATCGGGTCGATGATGCGCTCGATAAGGCTCTTGTCGAGCTCGGTGGTGCGCCCTTCGAAAATCAGTTCGACCTGCTTGCCCAGACGCGCGGCCTGGTCGCGCACCACACGGGGGAAGCGGCTGAATACGTAGTCCATCGGCACCATGCGGATGGACATCACGGCTTCCTGCAGGTCACGCGCGTTGCGCTCGAGTTGTTCGAGCCCGTTGAGCAGACGGTCGTGCACGACCGGGTCCAGCCCGGCCGCGGTTTGAGCCAACATGGCCTGAGTAATGACCAGCTCGCCCACCAGGTTGATGATCTGGTCGACCTTTTCGACGCCTACCCGCAACGAGCTTGAGTCGCGCGACTTGCTGCTTGCACTTGCAGCAGCCTTCGCCGCCCCCGCCTTCGAAGCGGACGCACGCTCGGCCTCGGGCGCCTTGTGCGCTGCTTCCGGTTCGGCTTGCGACGTCTGGGCCGGCGCCGGTGCACTTGCTGGTTGCGCCGACGGCACCCGTTCCGGCGCCTGTGGCGCAGGGTCAGCGGCAGGTGCGGCTACCGTCGGCGGCACGGCGCCGGCGTCGACCGGGTCGATCCGGATCTGATCGGCATCGATGACAAAGCAGCACACGGCGATGATGTCGTCGGGGGAAACCGTGGATTCCACCCACATTGTCGTGACATTGCCTTCCTGCACCTCGGCCTCGACCCGCGTGAGCTGGCCGATTTCGGCCGTGACCAGGTCGAGGTCTTTCGGGGACACGTTGGTGAGCGTGATCTTGAGCCGTTGCGAGCCGTCGGCACCGCCACCCGCCGGGGCCGCCGTGGCGGCAGCGGGAGCAGGTTCGGGCGCAGCGGCCGGGGCCGGTGCTGGCTGTGCCGGTGCAGCAGGCTGGGGCGAGGGCGCGGCGGCCGAGGTACCGCCCGCCTCCCTGCGCTTTTCTTCGGCCAGCTGGCGCAACATGGCGCAGATGCGTTCGTATGTTTCAGGTGCCGGCTCGGTTTCTCGACCGTAACTCTCCAGCTGACTGCTGAGCACGTCTTTCGTCTCCAGGAATAGGTCTATCATGTCGGGGCGCAGCGCCATCTGCCCGCTACGCACGGCATCCAGAATGTTCTCCAGCAGGTGCGTGGTCTCGGTAAGTGCCGCAAAGCCGAAAGTGGCCGCTCCCCCCTTGATCGAGTGCGCCGCGCGAAAGATCGCGTTCAACTGCTCCCAATCCGGATCGTCGGCATTGAGCCCGAGGAGCAGCCGCTCCATTTCCGCCAGGAGTTCCTCGGCCTCTTCAAAGAAGGTTTGATAGAACTGCTTGAGATCGAGACTGTCAGTCATGATGGATGCCCACGGTTATTCCGGAGTGCGTTGTGCCGCGTGACGCCCATAGTGGTCGAGCAACTGCCGGGCGATATTGGTCAGCATGACGGGGTCGACTGGCTTGCCAAGCCAGCCGGTTGCCCCAGCTTCACGCGCTGCCGTTCGACAACCAGGATCTGTTTCGGTGCTGAGTACCAGTATCGGGATCCCCTTATGCGCTTCCATTTTCCGAATACCCTTGATGAGGTCGAGCCCACTGCCATCCGGCATGTTCCAGTCGGTAATCACGAGATCAACAGCGGCTGCGGCGAGTACTTCGAGAGCCCGACGACCATTGTTTGCAGTTACGACCTCCCAGCCGGCGCTGGCAAGCACGCTGCTTACCAGCTGGCGAATCGTGGCAGAGTCATCGACGATAAGAACCGTGGCAGACATGTCCTCAGAATACGGTGGTGCCGGTGGCATCCGGCGGTTGGCCTGCCGACGCGGCCCGTTGCACTACCCCGACCGGCTTCTCGGCCTGTCGTCGCGGTAAGCTTCCGGGTTCGCCGTTTTCGCCCTTGGGCGAAGACGCCACGGCAGATTCGGATGGTGTTTGCGACAGTGACTGCGGCGACAGTTCCTGCAGCTCGTCGCGACCGCGCGCATGCACATCGGCCGCCGAAAGGTTTTCCTGCTCGATGCGGTGCTGGGTTTCGCGATTGAGCACGACCAGCGAGATCCGGCGATTCGTAGGATGGTAGGGATCATCCTTCACCAGGCTCATCGTGGAGGCCAGCCCCATCACTCGCATGATCTTGTCCTCCTGCAGGCCGCCCGCCACCAGTTCGCGGCGCGAGGCGTTCGCCCGGTCTGCCGAGAGCTCCCAGTTGCTGTAGCCGCGTTCACCCTTCACGTACGGCGTGGCGTCGGTATGGCCGGCCAGGCTGATGCGGTTCGGGATCTGGTTGAGCACGGGTGCGATCTCGCGCAGGATGGTGCGCATGTGCGGTTCGACCTGGGCGCTACCCAGGGCAAACATGGGCCGGTCCTTGTCGTCAACGATTTGTATGCGCAGGCCTTCGGTGGTGAAGTCGATGCGCATCTGCGGCCGGAATTCGCGCAGCACCGGATTTTCTTCCAGCATGTCGTCGAGCTGGCGACGCAGGTACTGAAGCGCGACACGATCGGCCTGCTCGGCGGTATACCGCATTCCCGCCGAGGTGGGACGACGCACGTCGCCATCGACACGCGTCACGTCGGCACCTCCTCCGGGGATGGGGTTGGAGCGGTTACCCGACTGGTCGCCAATGAGGCTGTCGCGGATGGGCGTGCGAAAATATTCGGCCAACCCTTCCCGCTTTTCCAGCGGCGTGATGCTGACCAGCCACAGTACCAGGAAGAACGCCATCATCGCCGTGATGAAATCGGCGTAGGCGATCTTCCAGTTTCCGCCAGAGTGGTGGTTCTCCGGCGCGCGGCGCCGCCGGAAGACCACGCGATGAGTGACCCCGTTACTCATACACTTCTGCCTATCGGCTCTTCACCGCCCTTACATGTTCATCAAGCTCGCGGAACGAGGGACGGTCGACCGAGTACAGGACCTTGCGCCCGAACTCCACCGCAAGCGGTGGAGGATACCCGTTCAGGTTCGCCAGCAGGGTGGCCTTGATGCACTCAAGGATCTTGACCGACTCGGCCGTGCGGCGGTCGGTACGGCTAGCCAGCGGCGCCACGAAGCCATAAGCGAGCAGTACGCCCAGGAAGGTACCGACCATGGCCTTGGAGATGAGGTCGCCCAGCACCACGGGCGGCTGGTCGATTGCGCTGAGCGCATGCACCACGCCCATGACCGCCGCCACGATACCGAAAGCCGGCAGGGCATCCGCCACGGCGCGCAGGGCACTGGCGGGCACACTGGACTCGTGCCGGAAGGTTTCGATTTCTTCGTCCATGAGTGTTTCTATTTCGAGTGCACTCATGTTGCCGCTGATCATGATGCGCAGGTAGTCGGTGATGAACTCGACCAGGGTGCGATCGCCCAATATGTGCGGATAGGACGTGAAGATCGAACTTTGTTCGGGGTTCTCGATGTGGGGCTCGAGCGTCATCATGCCTTCGCGCCGCCCTTTGGTGAGCAGCACGTAGAGCAGCGCCATCAATTCAAGATAGACGGCCTTGGTGTAATGCGTACCCTGGAACAGCTTGGGCAGCACGCGCACGGTGGCCTGAATGGATTTCTTGCTGTTGCCAGCCAGGAACGCACCAACCGCCGCACCGCCGATGATGAGCAGTTCGATGGGCTGGAACAGACCGTAGAGATGCCCGCCGACCAGGATGTACCCGCCAAATACCGAGCAAAAGACAATGAGGAAACCGAGGGCGATTAACATGTCATGTTGAAAAAGCGGGACACGGGGAGTTGCCAACCAGAAAGCGAGTTACCGACATGCACGCGAACCTCAGGCCATCTCTGGCACCCCGATCGATTCGATGTCAACCTGAGCAAAACTGCGCTCGGCACGCGTCTTGCAGGCCCGTGGAGGGGGACGGCAGATGGAGCACACGAATCCAGCCTGGGGCTCGTAGGCGAGGCTGACGAACTTGCCCTTGCAGTGGGTGCATTCAGTCAGCTGCAGCAGACCGCCATCGAAGAACCGGATGAGCATCCAGGCCCGGGTGAAACTGAGCAGGGGCTCGGACTCGGTATTGACGTGTTCCAGATAAAGGCGATAGGCAGCAATGAGTGCCTGGGCGCCCTTGAGCTCCCCGTGCGTGACCATGAACCGGTATATGTTATAGAACAGCGATGCATGGATGTTGGGCAGCCAGGTCATGAACCAGTCGGCCGAGAACGGCAGCATGCCCTTCGGAGGGGAGACTCCCTTGATTTCCTTGTACAGACGGACCAGCCGTTCGCGGCTGAGCCCTGTTTCGGCTTCCAGCATCTGAAGACGTGCGCCCAACTGTATGAGCGAGATGGCCAGCTGTATCTCGTTGGCCTCGTTGACGACACTTTTCTTGCTCATACGTGGCTCAGTCGATTTGCTCGACGGGCTGGTTGGCCATCAGCATGGTGGTGTGAGCTCGTTGCACGGCACTGCCGAGGGCACTGTGGTTGAGGGCTGCCAGAAGAGTGGCTTCGTCAAATCGAAATCGGCACAGCAACGTACTGGAGCTAGCCAGCTTGACCGTCTGCGCGAGCGTGAGGTTGCTTATGATGTCGGCCACCTCGGAGCTGAAGCCAAGACGGAACATGGCCGTGGCCCTGTCTTCGTGCAACATGCGCTGGGCGAGCAGCAGGTACGACAGATTGACTTCGCGAATTTCACTTAGCAAATTGCTTTGGGCGTCCATACCCGTATCCTGTAATCGTGTCTCTTGCGAATGGAGCTAGGCCTGCTTGGCAACTTCCGGCAAAGGCAGCCTGGCGCTAGCCAAGAACGTACGCCACCGATTAGACTTTGTAACCCTGCTGCGAACAGGGATAACAAATTCTAACAACCTTTCGTCAAATAGTAACCCGAACCTCATTTATGAAAAACCCTCCCTGGGTTGTGGCACCCGCAATATGTGCCGGATCGACTGGTTCGAAACGCCTCCAACGCCCTTTCGCTCAGTGAATTTTCAGATCGTGGAATAGAAAACGCGAGCCGCTTCGCTCTTCGGCCGGTTCGTCACGCTCGACATGTTGTTCCACTTTTCTTGATCAAACCAATACGCACTGAAATACGAGTCCGCACTCTGAACGCCGCAGGAAATGTGCTGCAGTGCAAGATCTGCCTGGTATCCACGGCGTTTGCTGGTCGGGAAACGGATACATCTGTTACGCTCGATAAAACTTTCAATCGCCCGAATAGACGGGTGAAATCCTGCATAGTCCACTTGTCAGCACTGCACCGAACACTCCAGAATGGCAACCGGCGCGGAAGACGCGTACCTCTGCCCCGGGACCAGGCCCGTAGATGCCGGCCGAAATGTTCGGCAGCCGCAAGCGGCAACGTCTGAACACAACCGCATACAACCCCACTCTGGCTCACATGGCTTTCGACAGCGACCAACGTGATACCTCGCATGGCCCCGACGGCATCGGCGCAGATGGCGGCTGCCCGGACCCAGCCTGCCCGCGCCCGCGCGCACCGCGCGCTGCCCTGCATGCATACGGCCAGAACCAGCACGAAGCCCTGGTGCAGGAACACGCACCGCTGGTCCGCCGCATCGCACTTCAGCTCGTTGCACGCCTGCCGTCCAGCATCGAGCTCGACGACCTCATCCAGGCGGGCATGCTGGGACTGCTCGATGCCATCAGCCGCTATCGCGAGATGCCATCCGCGCAGTTCACCACCTACGCCACCCAACGCATCCGCGGCGCAATGCTCGACGAACTGCGTACGCTCGACTGGGCACCTCGTGGGGTGCGCGAACGCGCGAAGCGCATCGAGGACACCATCCAGATACTTGAGCAGCGCCTGGGCCGTCCGCCCGCTGAAGGCGAAATCGCGGCCGAGCTAGGGTTGTCGCTGGCGCAATACCAGACCATGCTGCAAGAGGCCCACGGTGCCCAACTGCTGTACCTGGAAGACCTCGAAACCATGCAGGAAAGCGCTGCCAACGCCGACGACGCCTCAGCCCTGCCCTTCGACCTCGAAGCGCAGCACCAGGATGCTCCCTACAGCGCACTCGCTACCAAAGCGTTCCAGCAGGCGCTGGCAGACGCCATCGATAAGCTGCCTGAACGGGAAAAACTTGTTCTCAGCCTGTCGTACGAACAGGGACTGAACCTGAAGGAGATCGGGTTGGTGCTTGATGTGGGCGAAGCCCGCGTGTGCCAGCTGAGAAGCCAGGCCATTGCACGCTTGCGCGCCCGCCTCAAGGAACTGTTCGGTTGACTGACCCCGGGGAAAAAAGAACAATCGACTACAAATCTGCCCGGACAGTTACTAAATTATTCCTCTACGGCATAAGCCGTTTTGACCCGGGTCAACAAACCGGTCGCTGTGTCGTGAATCCGTCACTTCAGCGTGTGGCGGGGGCTGAAGTGTTGCGGCAAAAACCATCACCCACTCTTGTGGATGCATGGCTTCGGTAGCGGAAAGCGGCCCCCGGGCATTCCACCCGGGCATCGCCCCTTTCTGTGCGGCTCAATAGGTTTCCAGATGCAGCCGACCATGGCGCCGCATCTCTTCGGCGACTTCATCCCAGTCGATGCCGGCTTCGTGGGCGACGTCGCGCAGCACGTTGATCACGCCCTCTTCCATGCCCTTCAGACCGCACACGTAGAAGTACGCATTCTCGTCGCGCAGCATGGCGGCAAGATCGGCACTGCGCTCACGCATCAGATCCTGGACGTAGCGCTTGGGCACGCTGGGTACGCGCGAGAACGCGAGATTGATGTCGATGAAGTCTTTGGGCAGCTTCATGAGCGGCCCGAAGTACGGCAATTCTTCCTGGGTACGCGCACCAAAGAACAGCATGAGCTTGCCTGCGCCGAACTTGTCGCGGTGACGCCGCCGGTACTCGGTCATGGCGCGCATGGGCGCCGAGCCCGTGCCCGTACAGATCATGACGAGGTGGGAACCAGGATGGTTGGGCTTGAGGAAGGTACTGCCGAAAGGACCGATCACCTGCACGGTATCGCCCTTTTTCAGATCGCACAGATAGTTCGAGCACACGCCGTGCACGGGATTGCCAGCATGGTCAGTAGTGACGCGTTTCACCGTGAGGGAGACGTTGTTGTAACCGGGCCGTTCGCCATCGCGCGGGCTGGCGACGGAATACTGCCGCGGGTAATGTGGCCGGCCCTGCGCATCAACGCCCGGAGGAATGATGGCGATAGACTGCCCCTCAAGCACCGGAAATGGCAGCGTGCCGAAATCCAGGACGATGTGGCGGATGTCGCTGGAGGCTGATTCCGCGGTGAGGCGGAAGTTCCCCATGACCGTGGCCGTGGCCACGGATTTCGGGCCATACAGGTTGGTGTACGGGTGGGCTGCCGACCACGGAGGTACCGAAGAGCCGTAATGGCTTTCAGCGACCGGCTGCACCATCGGCACCGCGAGTTCCACCGTCTCGGTCGCGACCGCCGGAGCCGTCTCCACCAGCGGCAGTTCTGCCGGGAGTTCATCCCACGAGAATTGCTCCTCCAGCGTGTACATGCGGTCGCGGGGCACCATGCGCCAGTTGTCGATTGCACCCGTCGGGCACGGCGGGACGCAGGCCATGCAGGCGCCGCACACGTCGGGCCGCACGACGTAGTTGCGCGAATCGTGCGTGATCGCATCGATCGGGCAGGTCTCTTCGCAGGTATTGCACCGAATGCAGATTTCGGGGTCTATCAAGTGCTGCCGGATGACTTCGGAAGCAACTGCGTCCATCATGTTCTCCTGACTACACGCATCGCGTGTTTACCACCTCGAGACTGAATGATCGCCACGATCCAGCCCGTGTGTGTCAACGTGGTTCCACCCATCCAACCAAACGCATCGTGCCACCCGGTCGGGTGCGGCGGGTGGCACGGCCTGTTCTTCACCGTATGGTGTCGCGTGACGACGTCCGCCGCTTGCGGCCGCAACGTCGAACGGCAATCAGTTGAAGCGCACGAACTCGAAGTTCATGGGCTTGCGGTCGATCGGCACCACCGGCGGCGCGATCCAGTTCGCGAATTTTCCGGGCTCCGTCACGCGCGTCGGCATGAGTGAACGCACGAATTCGCGGTCGGCGTCACTCGGCAGCCACTTGTGCCGGTTGGCGTTCCATTCGGCTTCCGTCAGCACATCGCCGTCGGGCGATACATGGATGCCCGAGAACGTACCGATCTTGCGATTGAACGCCTTGTGGGGTACCCGCAGGCGATGCGGCAGCCCGGCCTTCTCGATGATACGGTTCCAGCGATTGACTCCGGCTTCCGAATCACGGATGAAGTCGTCACGCAGAACCTCATTCAGGGCGTTCAGCATGGGCACCTCACGCTCGACCAGGCGACCGTTCTCGACATCAAGAACGGTATAGCTGTCGTCTTTCAGGACGTGGTCGTCACTGCGCTTGCTCTCTTCGAACCGCCCCTTCAGACCCGCGGTGTAGAACAGGGCCGCGTTGGAAGACAGGTCGGACCCGAACAGGTCCAGCGTGGCGCTGTAGTGGAAGTTCAGGTAGCGCTGGATGGTGTCGAGGTCGATTACCCCGGCCGCGCGCACCTTGTCCGGGTCGTCGGTCTTCAGCTGCTTCATCACGTCGCAGGTGCGCTGTACGACACGCGCCACGCCAGATTCGCCCACGAACATGTGATGCGCCTCCTCGGTGAGCATGAAGCGTGTCGTGCGGGCGAGTGGATCAAAGCCCGATTCGGCCAGTGAGGCCAGCTGGAACTTCCCGTCACGGTCGGTGAAATAGGTGAACATGAAGAACGACAGCCAGTCGGGCGTCTTCTCGTTGAACGCCGTGAGGATACGCGGGTTGTCGACATCACCCGAACGGCGCTCCAGCAGGGCCTCGGCTTCTTCACGGCCATCGCGCCCGAAGTAGCGGTGCAGCAGGTAGACCATGGCCCACAGGTGGCGCCCCTCTTCCACATTGACCTGGAACAGGTTCCGCAGGTCGTACAGCGACGGCGCGGTCAGGCCCAGATGCCGCTGCTGTTCGACGGAAGCCGGCTCGGTGTCGCCCTGTGTGACGATGATGCGGCGCAGGTTGGCGCGGTGCTCGCCCGGCACATCGTTCCACACCGGCTTGCCCTTGTTCTCGCCAAAGTGGATGCGACGATCGGCTTCAGGCGGCGTCAGGAAGATGCCCCACCGATAGTGCGGCATCTTTACGTAATCGAAATGGGCCCAGCCCTCGGGATCGACACTGACTGCGGTACGCAGGTAGACGTCATAGTTCTGAGACCCTTCCGGCCCCATGTCGTCCCACCACTTCAGATAATTGGGCTGCCAGTGCTCAAGCGCACGCTGCAGCGTGCGGTCTTCGGAAAGATTCACGTTGTTCGGAATCTTCTCGGTGTAATTGATACCTGACATGACGTGGTCTCCAGTTGTACTGCGTTTTCGATTCGGCCAGTTACGGGTGCAGTCTCAGACGCGTTTCAGATCGAACGCGGGTTTCTCACCCTTGCCATACACCCTCAACGCACCTTGCTCGCCGACCGCGTTGGGGCGGTTGAATATCCAGTTCTGCCAGGCGCTAAGACGTCCGAATATGCGTGACTCCATGGACTCCCGCTCGGAGAAACGAAGGTTCGCCTCTAGCCCGGTGAGTGCGTCGGGCGACATCGACGCCCGCTCCTCAAGCGCGATGCGGATCTCGTCTTCCCAATCGATATCGTCCAGCGCGAAAGTGATCAGGCCGAGGGATTCGGCCTCGGGCGCGGTCAGGGGCTTGCCGATGGTGCCGCGGACGGCCTCAAGCTGCTGCGGGTCGTCGTAGAAGCGGCGCGCGAGCCGCGACTGCCGGTTCACCATGGGGTAGGTGCCGAAGTTGTGCGCATTGAGATGGATGGCCGGCGCGTTTTCTTCAACGTCGAGCATGTAGGCGCGATCGGCTGCGAACGCCAGTTCCAGCAACGTACCGGCAAAGCACGAACCCGGCTCGATGAGCGCAAACAGCGAACGCGACGAGACGTCGAGGCGGGCCAGCGTACGGCGGATCATGCCGATGGTTTCACGCACGAACCAGTGGTCGGCGTGCTTCTGCATGAGTTCGTCGGCCGCCAGTACCGCCTGAGCGTCGCCCTCGGTACGCAATACCCAGGTGCCGATTTCGAGCTCGTTGGTGCGCAGGTTGAGGATGGCGTCGTCGAGCTCGCGTGCCATCTGCAACGGCCACCATGCCGCACCCGCCTGCTCGATGCCGGCGATATCGGCAGGCTGCTGGCCCTCGGCCCCCCTCACCACGATATTGGCGACGCGGCGCTCGCGATCGATGCTGACGGTTACATGGCGGTAGCGCAGCTCGTTTTCGGCGTCCTCGCGCTCGAGGTAGGTGAGCTGCACGCCCTGCTTGCCCGCGCCGCCCTGACGCCCCTCACGCGCAAGTTCGACCGCGCGCTTGCGTACGGCTTCCGCGAACTGGCCAGGACGGGCGAGCTCGTCGACCAGCCCCCACTCGAGTGCACGCTGCCCGCGCACGCCTTCCGTGGTAGTGCAGAACACGTCGGCGCGGTCGTGCCGCACCTTGCGCTTGTCAGTGAGACGGGTGAGACCGCCGGTGCCAGGCAGCACGCCCAGCAGCGGAACCTCGGGCAACGAGACAGCGGAAGAGCGGTCGTCGACCAGGAGGATATGGTCGCAGGCCAGGGCCAGCTCGTATCCGCCGCCGGCACACGCGCCATTCAGGGCCGCGAGGAAGCGCAGGCCACTGTGACGGCTGGAGTCTTCGATGCCGTTGCGCGTTTCGTTGGTGAACTTGCAGAAGTTGACCTTCCAGGCGTGGGTTGAAAGACCCAACATGAAGATGTTGGCCCCGGAACAGAACACGCGGTCTTTCAGGCTGGTGATGACCACCGCGCGAACCTGGGGGTATTCGAAACGGATGCGCTGGAGTGCATCGTGCAGTTCGATGTCGACTCCGAGGTCGTATGAGTTGAGCTTGAGCTTGTAGCCCGGAACCAGCCCCCCATCCTCCGCCACATCCATGGCCAAGGTGGCAACTTCGTCATCGACACTGAGCTTCCAATGGCGGTATTTGGATGGATCGGTGCGATAGTCGACCTTCGGTGTCACCGCTGGCGGATTGTGCGTCATTGAAGCGTCCTCGATGTGTGTGGAAACCCGGTGGTAAACATGCAACCAAGTGCATTTTCATTATTGTGCATGCACAATAGTGCATGCCACTGGCACTGTCAAGCACTGGAAGACGCTGTGTGCGCGTTTTTCCGGGATTTCTAAGGGTTTTACCTAGGTCGAAAGCGACCTACCGTGTGTCGGCCCCCGCCAATGCCTTGCGCAAACGGTTGCGCAAGGCCTCAAATGCCTCATCCACGCTCTGCATGCTCGTATCGAAAGACATGTCGGCCTTGGCGTAAAACGGCGCGCGCCCGCTGAGAATGAGCTTGAGGTCGTCCATGGCTTCGCGACTGCCCGCCATGGGCCGGAAATCGCCTTGCTCGATGACGCGCCGCATGTGCTCTTCCGGCTCGGCCTGCAGCCACACCGTGTAGCAATGTGTCAGCAGCATGTTGAAGGTTGATGCATCGGACACCACTCCGCCCGGTGTGGCCATGACCACCTGCTGGCAACGCTGCAGTACATCTTCCAGGGCACGCCGTTCGTACCGGCGGTAAGCGCTGGCACCGTAAAGGGAATGAATTTCAGTAATGCTGCAGCCGGCAATGCGCTCGACCTCCCGGCTCAGCTCGATGAAGGGATAGCCGAAATCTTCCGCCAGCATGCGCCCAAGGGTAGACTTTCCCGCCCCGCGCAGGCCGATCAGGGCGATGCGGCGCTTCCGCCCCTGGGCGTCGTCGGTAGTACCGAACAGGGCACTGAGGGTGACACGCGCCCGGTGCAGTTCAGCTTCCGAGCGCCCTTCCAGCATCTCGCGCAGCAGCAGCCACTCGGGTGATGACGTAGTGACGTCACCCAGCACTTCCGCCAGGCTGCACCGCAGGGCGTGCGCCAGCTGGTGCAGGATCAGCAGCGTGGCATTTCCCATGCCCGACTCGAGGTTCGCCATGTGCCGTTCCGAAATTCCCGCCGCCTGCGCGGTTTCCTTGCGCGTCATGCCGCGCCGCGCACGCAGGTTGCGTATGCGCTCGCCCAGTGCCACCAGGATCGGGTCGCGCACGTCGTTGTCGCGGGCATCGCCGGCTCGGGTTTCCCGAGGCGAACCGGCCAGGGACAACCCATTCTCCCCTGCATTCGCCCCACTCTTGCGCAGTGAGGCCCCTGACGCTCTCCGCGTTTGGCCACTTTCGACCGTTCCGGCGGCCAGACCTGCCGCTTCGGTATGGGGTGGCCGAGTTTCCAGCGCGCTGTTGCCGTTTTCGTTCTCCGCGCCGGGTACCGATGAGTTGACTGGATCTGGAACGATCGATTTCATGCTGGCTGTGCAATATGGTTCCGGGAAGGCCTCGAAGTTCGCGAGATCGGGCAACTGCATGCATAATATTTCATGAACAGCCCGATGCACAAACAATCAGAGGAGATGATCGATGACGCCGCAGTTTCAAGAGCTCATGCGCAACATCACGCAGGCGGTTGCGGGCAAGCCACTGGATGCCGAGCTGGAATCGTGGCTGAACACCCATTACGGACCCGACAGCGGATGGTACCGCGATACCACAGCAGCCTGCCGGCAAGGCGTGGCCGACGGCTGGCTGTGCAACCGTGAACACGGGGGAATCCGCTTCGGGCGCGTCATTCAGCCCTCTCCGGAATTCGCCGGCTTCTCGGTAGATGTTGTCGACATGAACGAAATTCGCGGCCCGCATCACACGCATCCCAACGGTGAGATCGATCTCGTCATGCCGATCGAGGGCGATGCCCGCTTCGATGGGCAGGCCGCAGGTTGGAAAGTATACGGCCCCGGCAGCGCACACTATCCGACGGTCCGGGGCGGACGGGCCCTGGTGCTCTATCTCCTGCCCAACGGCGCAATCGAATTCACGCGCACTTGAAGCGCCCTGCAACCCTGCCAGCAAGGTACCTGCATGACTCAACTGCTGCCCAACTTTCTTGCCGGTCAATGGCAATCCGGAGCCGGAGAAGGAACAGCGCTCTACGACCCGGTGCGCGCGACGCCGCTGGTACGCGTCTCCAGCAAGGAGCTCGATATCCCGGCCGGCTTTCACTTCGCACGCCGCACCGGTGGCGCGGAACTGCGCAAACTCACCTACGCCCAACGCGCCGCCCTGCTCGGGAAGATTGCCGAAGTCCTGCAGGCGCATCGAGCGGAATACTTCGACATTGCCCTGGCCAATTCAGGCACCACCCAGGCCGATTCGGCCATCGACATCGACGGTGCAATCTACACACTGACCTACTACGCACGCATCGGTCAGGCGCTGGGAGACCGCCACTGGCTCGACGACGGCGATCCGGTGCGCCTGGGCAAGGACGAGTCCTTCCTGAGCCGGCACGTGCGTACACCGCTGCCCGGAGTGGCGCTGTTCATCAACGCGTTCAATTTCCCCGCCTGGGGGCTGTGGGAGAAAGCCGCACCCGCCCTGCTGTCGGGCGTTCCGGTCATCGCCAAGCCGGCAACCTCCACCGCCTGGCTGGCACAGCGCATGGTCGCCGATGTCATTCAAGCCGGCATTCTTCCCGTAGGAACGCTGTCCATCGTATGCGGTACGCCAGAGGGACTGCTCGATGCTCTCACCGGATTCGACCTGGTTTCGTTCACCGGATCCAGCGACACGGCCGCCCACATCCGCAGCCATCCCGCCGTGTGCAGCCGGCACGTGCGCGTCAACGCCGAAGCCGACAGCCTGAACAGTGCCATCCTGGCGCCCGACGCTGCCCCCGGCAGTGCCGCTTTCGATCTCCTGATCCGCGAAGTGGTACGCGAGATGACCTCCAAATCGGGGCAGAAGTGCACCGCCATCCGCCGCATCATGGTTCCGGCTCCGCACGCTGACGCCGTAGCCGAGGCCCTGGCAGCCCGGCTGGCCGAGGTGAAGGTGGGCGATCCGCGCAACCCGGAGGTACGCATGGGTTCACTCGCAAATCGCCAGCAGCAGGCAAGCGTGCTGGCAGCCATCGAGCGGTTGCGCGCGGAAGCCGAGGTAGTCCATGCGGGCAACCCCGCCGATCTCATCGATGCCGACGCCAGCGTCGGCGCATTCGTCATGCCACACCTGTTGCGCGTACGCGATGCCGACGCGGCACGCGCGGTGCATGAGCATGAAGCTTTCGGACCCGTGGCCACCCTGCTACCCTACCGTGACACCGCGCACGCCATCGAGCTGGCACGCCGTGGGCAAGGATCGCTGGTCGCTTCGCTGTACGGCGATGACACGTTCTGGCTGGCGCGGACCGCCCTGGAGCTCGCCGACTCGCATGGGCGCCTGCATGTGGTTACGCCCGAGGTTGCCAGGTCGCACACCGGTCATGGCAACGTCATGCCGATGTCGGTCCATGGGGGTCCCGGGCGGGCAGGTGGGGGAGAAGAGCTGGGTGGGCTGAGAGCACTCGAGGCCTACCATCGCCGCACGGCCATACAGGCCCATGCCCGCGTCCTTGATGCACTTGGTGCAGGCTGACAGCTTGCTCCCGGACGCCCATGCGAACCCCTTTCCGCAACCGTCAGGAAGCCGGGAAGCAGCTGGCTGCCGAGCTTGCAGCACGCCACTATCCGAACCCCATCGTGCTGGCATTGCCACGGGGTGGCGTGCCGGTTGCCTACGAGATAGCCCGGGAACTTCATGCACCCCTGGATGTTTGTGTGGTTCGCAAGCTCGGCGTTCCCGGTCAGCCCGAGCTGGCCATGGGGGCCATTACCCATGGCGTCACGCTGCTCGACAATGGACTAATTCAGGCCCTGGGCATCAGCCAGGCTGCCGTCGATGCGGCCATCGCTGCCGAAACTGCTGAACTCGAGCGCCGCGAACGCACTTACCGTGCAGGCGCGGCACCACTGGACGTCGGCGGCCGCACCGTCATCATCGTGGACGATGGTCTGGCAACCGGAGCCACGATGCGGGCTGCAGTCAGGGCCATACGGGCACTTCGCCCCGCTCGCATCGTGGCTGTCGTACCAGTAGGGGCCGCAGATACCTGCGCCCTGCTTCGAACGGAAGCCGATGATGTCGTATGCCTGGCAACGCCCGAACCCTTTCGCGCGGTCGGCCTCTGGTACTCCAGCTTCCCGCAGACCAGCGACAGGGAGGTGCTCGAACTGTTGCAACAGCAACCTGCCAGTGACGGCCACGGCCCCAGAACGGCTTGAACGCCCTCCATCCTGGCCTGACCACCCGCAACCGGCCTGCTCCGGCGCCGGCGTGCGCCGCTGACAAGCGGTCAACGCGCGGGATGCTGCAGGCTGGCCTGCCCCTCTGCCGCCTCGCCCGCCGGCAACCCCGGTCGGCGCTCTTCTTCCGGATGCTCCGGATCGGTATAGCCGGTGGGAACATCCTCATGGCGCGCCATGCTGGCGCGCCGTTCGCGCACGATGGCCGCGCGCACGAGCAGGATGCTGGTGACCGGCGCAGTGAGATAAAGGAATACACCCAGCAGGAGCTCCAGCAGCACGGGCCGGTGCTGCAGGAAGGAAAAGAACAGCATCGAGGCGCCAACGGTGAGCCAGGTACCCAGCGTGCTACCCAAGGTGGGCGCATGCACCCGCTGATAGAAGCTCTTCAAGCGCAGCAGACCGATCGTTCCGATCAGGGCAAATGAGGAGCCCACCACCAGAAACAGGCCAACCAGCCACTGCACCCATAGCGGAATTTCGGCGCTCATTCGATGACTTCTCCGCGTATCAGGAACTTGGCGGCGCTTACCGAACCCACGAACCCGAACAACGCGATCAGCAGCGCGATGTCGAAGTAACGGTGATGTTCGTAGCGGATGCCGAGCACGACCAGGAACAGCATCGCACAGATGTAAAGGCAGTCGAGCGCAAGCACCCGGTCTTGTGCACTGGGCCCGATGATCAGGCGCACGCTGGTGATGATGGCCGCCAGCGCTAGGGCGACCAGCGCATAAAAGATGGCAAACGTTAGAAACCCTGACATGACCCCTTCAGCTCCATTCGGTGCGCGACCGCATGGCCTGCATTGCAGTTCCGCGTGCCCGCAGCAGCGCGCCGTTTCACCGGTTCTCTCCTGACTTGGCAGCCCCGGCCCGGACCGACGACGCGACTGTAGTCAACACCGCCTCACCGGATTGCTCCCCTTGAGAGGGCACCGCGCCTGCGAACCGGTAGTGCACCGGCCCCGACTCGAAAATCTCCATGAGCAGGGTCTCGTACCGGTTCTGCACGATGTCGATCCACTCGTTTTCATCGCGCAGGTCGAGCACGTGTATGGTGAACGTCGAACAGTCTTCGGTGAGGCCCGCCCATACGGTTCCCGGGCACCCCGTGATGATGCAGCCGAGTGCGGCCAGCGCATGCGGATCGCGCATCTTGAGGGGAATGTGCATGAAACCGGACTCGACACTGCGCCGTCGGTGCCCCAGGATAATGGCCGCCACCTGGAGGTTGGACCTGACAATATCCACGGCCACCCGCCCCATCAGCCGCAGTGCCGCTACCGGTCTGCGCACATGGACCCGGAACGGCCGCGTCTCGCGCGTCAGCCACGGTCCCAGGATGCCCAGGACTACGCCCAGCAGTATCTGGGAGGGAGCCACGGTCTGGTTGATGATCAGCCAGATCACCAGCAGGAAGCAGGAAAGCACCGGGGCCGGAAACAGTCGCTTGATCATGGCACACTCAACGGAGAATGATGCGTAGGCGCCGGCACCGAGGTGGAACCCATGACCGCACTGGCATAGCCATGGGGAGAATGCAGAGCCTCGGCCGTCGCGTCAAGGTAACGCATGGCGGGACCGGCCCCCGCGGTGAGCCCTACGCAGACGAGCAGCAGCAGAGCAATCGGCCCCGCCTCGCTGAGGCGCAGCCGCGGCACGACGCGATCCTCGGCCGCCCAGAATACCCGCACGCCGGCACGGCTGAGCGAAATCAACGCAGCCAGACCGGACAGAATGACCAGGGTGACCCAGATCCACACATGCTTGAGCGGCTGTGCAGATGCGCCGAGCCCTTCAGGGTTGAGCGCCGCGGACAGCATCGCGAATTTGGCCAGGAAACCTGTCAGCGGTGGCAGACCCGCCAGCACGATGGCGGCACCGGCGAATGCCAGCCCCAGAAACGCCATGGCCATGGGGATGGCGATGCCCACCTCGTCGACCTCGGCTTCCTGCATGGCGCCTTCGGCCTGGAACGCCTCCATCGTGAGTGCCAGAACATCCGCCCCGAACTTCCGGGTGCGATCCATCAGCTCGACCAGCAGGAACAGGGCTGCCACCGCAAGCGTGGAGCCCACCATGTAGAACAGGGCGCCACTAGTAACCTCGGGACGCCCGAAGCCGATGGCCGCGAGCAACGTGCCCGACGAAACGATCAGGCTGAAACAGGCCACCCGCGGTATTTCCTGCGCAGCCAGGAGCCCGATGGTTCCAATGGCCAGCGTAATGAATCCGCCGTAGAGGATCCAGGTAGCTCCCATGCCGGGCGTAGCCCCGGTGGCATCGTGAAACAGCAGCAGCCATACACGCAGGATGGCATAGACGCCGACCTTGGTAAGCATCGCGAGTATGGCGGAAACCGGCGGAGCAGCCACCGAGTAGGCGGGCACCAGCCAGAAGTTCAGGGGCCACATTGCGCTCTTGGCCAGGAAGGCAACGATCAGGATGGCGGCACCCGCTTCGAGCAGTGCCTTGTCGCCCGCCTCCAGTGCCATGACCTTCACGCTGAGGTCGGCCATATTGAGCGTCCCCATCACGCCGTAGATGATGGCCACGCCAATCAGGAACACGAACGACGCCAACAGATTGAAAGCGATGTAGTGCAGGCCGGAACGTACCCGCCCCCATCCCGAGCCATGCAGCACCAGGCCGTAGGAAGCCGCCAGCATGATCTCGAAAAAGACGAACAGGTTGAAGATGTCGCCAGTGAGAAACGCGCCGTTCACACCCATCAGGATGAACTGGAACAGTGGGTGAAAGTGCACTCCCAACTTGTCCCAGCGGGCCACCGAATACACCAGCGCGCACAAGCCCAGCAGCGCCGCGGTGGTCAGCATCAGGGCGGTCAGCCGGTCGGCGACCAGCACGATACCGAAAGGCGCGGACCAGTTCGCCATGATGTAGACGGCGATGGACTGCGGCCACGGACCTTCCGGCGACCCCTTGCCCAATACGTACAACAGCCCGACAGCGAGCACCAGCAGGGACAAGGCCGAGACAAGCCCGATGGCAACCTTGAGCTTGCGGCGCTTTTCACCCAGGGGCAGCATGATCGCGCCAGCAAGCATGGGAATGAGGATGGGCAGTACCAGCAGGTGGTCGTACCAGCTCATGTATCGGACTCCTTGCCGTCAACATGATCGGTACCGCTGAACCCGCGGGAAGCCAGCATTACCACCAGGAACAGTGCGGTCATGGCAAAGCCGATGACGATTGCGGTGAGCACGAGCGCCTGCGGAACGGGATCAGCCGTATCCAGCAGCGAGGCGGCCTGTCCATGCTCTACGATCGGCGGCTGGTCGACCGACAGCCGCCCCATCGCGAAGATGAACAGATTGACCGCATACGACAGAAATGACACCCCCATGATGACCTGGAAAGTGCGCGGCCGCAGCACGAGCCAGATGCCTACGCCTGCGAGAATGCCGATGGCCAGCGACAGCGTCAGCTCCATCAACTGGCCTCCTTCGCCGCGTCCGATGCTGGCCAGGCCGCCGCCGCTGCAGCGTCGCCGCGCACCACCAGCGACCGGGGTTTCTCGAACTTGTCGGGCACGGCCGCCGTACGATGGCCGCGCACCGATTGGTGAGCAATCGCAGTAAGGATCAACACGGTCGAACCGACGACCACGGCAAATACTCCCAGATCGAAGAACATGGCAGATGGCAAGGCCAGCTCGCCCAGCCAGCCCGCCTCATGGTGAACGGTGTGAGAGGTGAGGAACGGGTAACCGACGAGCCACGCTCCGATTCCGGTGCACGCCGCCAGCGCAAGCCCGGTGCCGAGCCATTTCTGCGGGGCCAGCCGCACATGTTTTTCGACCCAGAGCGTACCCCCCATGATGTACTGGATGATCATGCCCACCGCGATGACCAGCCCGGCGACGAAACCGCCACCCGGCAGGTTGTGTCCGCGCAGCAGCAGGAAGACGCCGATCAGACCCATGACCGGCAGCAGCATCCGCACCAGCACGGCGGGGACGCGCAGGTACCCATAGGCGGCTTCATCAGTACCCGGCCGTGTAACCGGCGAGTCGCCGAGGATCCAGTAACGCTGTTGCGACGGCGTTTCCAGACTTTCAGGCGCCGGGCGGAACCGGCGCAACAGAGCGTAGATGGTGAGGGCCACGATGGACAGTACCGTGATCTCGCCCATGGTATCGAAGCCCCGGAAGTCGACCAGGATCACGTTGACCACGTTCGCGCCGCCGCCCTCCGGCAGCGCACGATCGAGGAAGAATGGCGCAATGCTTTCGGGAAAGTCTCGGGTGAGGATGGCATACGTCAGGGCAGCCACTCCGGCACCGCCGCCCACGGAAACCAGCAGGTCGCGCGTACGCCGTACCACCCGCACGGCCAGCCCGGGTGGCAGTGATGGAGCGCGCTGCAGCACGGGCAGCCACCGCAATCCGAGCAGGATGAGCACGGTCGTGACGATCTCCACCATCAGCTGTGTGAGCGCGAGATCGGGCGCCGACAGCCATACGAAAGTAAGCACCACGACGATGCCGGTGCCGCCCATGAGCAGCAAGGCGGCCAGACGGTGGAACTTGGCATTCCACGCCGCCGCGACCGCGCAGGCGATGCCTACCACCCAAAGCAGCACAAAGGCGGGGTCGACGGCGGCGATCGACCGTTCGCCCCAGGTGAGGCGGCCGGTCAGCAGGAAAGGCGCGGCCCCGGCCAGCAGCGTCACCAGCACGATCCAGAACAGCTGTGGCTGCAGGCGTCGACTGATCAGCGCGTGTTCGAGCCAGTCGGCCCGCGCCGTCAGCCAGTTGAGCAGGGCCTCGAAAGTGCTGCGGCCGTCCAGCCCGGAAAGCAGCGGAACGCGATCCAGCGTGGCCACACGCAGGAATCGGTGCAAACCGAGGTAGACCAGTACGCCGCCGCCCAGCGCCATCAGGCTCATGATGAAAGGCATGCTCCAGCCGTGCCAGACCATGAGCGTGTACTCTGGCATCTGCTCACGCAATACGGATTCGGCGGCCTCCTGCAGTGCCGGCCCCACCGTGAAGCCAGGTATGGTGCCCACCACCAGGCACGCCAGCACCAGCAACTCGATGGGAAAGCGCATCCAGCGCGGAGCCTCGTGGGGCTCACGGGGCAGGTCGGTGGCCTTGGGCCCGAAGAATACGTCGAGGATGAAGCGCAGCGAATAGGCCACGCTGAACATGCCCGCCAGGGTGGCCAGCGCCGGCAAGCCGATGCGTACCAGCACGTTGCCATGCACGACGATGGTCTCGGCGAAGAACATTTCCTTCGACAGGAATCCGTTCAGCAGCGGCACGCCCGCCATCGACGCGGCGGCGACCATGGCCAGTGTCGCGGTAATGGGCATGGCCCGGTAGAGTCCGCTCAGGCGCCGGATGTCGCGCGTTCCGGTTTCGTGATCGATCACCCCCGCGCCCATGAACAGCGAAGCCTTGAAGGTGGCGTGGTTCAGGATGTGGAAGATGGCAGCCACGGTCCCGATCGCGCTGTTCATGCCCAGCAACAGCGTGATGAGCCCCAGGTGGCTGATGGTGGAGTAAGCCAGCAGGCCCTTGAGATCCTGCTGGAACAGCGCGGCATACCCGCCGAACAGCAGGGTGACCAGGCCCACGGTACCTACGATCCAGAACCAGTACTCCGTGCCCGCCAGCACCGGCCAGAACCGGGTGAGCAGGAAAACGCCCGCCTTCACCATGGTTGCCGAATGCAGATAGGCCGACACCGGCGTAGGCGCCGCCATGGCGCGCGGCAACCAGAAATGAAAAGGGAACTGGGCACTCTTGGTGAAGGCACCAAGGAGGATGAGAATCAGGGTAGGCGCGTACCAGGGATGCTCCCGAACGACGTCGCCGGCCCGGAGCACGACGTCCAGGTCGTAGCTGCCCGCGATGTGCCCGAGCAGCAGCATGCCGACCAGCATGGCCAGACCACCCGTCCCGGTCACGATCAACGACATGCGCGCCCCCCGGCGGGCATCGGAGTTCTGGTACCAGTATCCGATCAGCAGAAACGACGTGAGGCTGGTAAGCTCCCAGAACAGGATCAGCTGGATGAGATTGCCTGACAGCACTACCCCCAGCATCGCCCCCATGAAGGCAAGCAGGAACGAGAAAAATCGGGGAACCGGGTCTTGGGGTGACATGTAGTACCGTGCATACACCACGACCAGCAGCCCGACGACGGTGACGAGCATGGCGAACATCCATGCAAACCCGTCCATGCGCAGCACGAAGTTGAGCCCGAGCTCCGGCAGCCAGGCCAGCTCATAACGTACGACCTCGCCCGTACTGACGACCGAATAATGTCGGTAGGTGATGATGGCGCCAACCAGCGCCACGAGCGCTGCCAGGTAGGCTTCACGGTTGCGCGCGTTCGCGGGCAGCAGACCAGCGATGAACCCGCCTACGAACGGCAACAGGACGAGGATGAGTAACGACATAGGGAGCTGTCAGGGACGCGGTTGGGACGCGGTTGGGACGCGATCGTGGCAACGGGACAATGAAGGATTGTAACTTACTGAAATCCCTCAATTTTGAGGCAACCGACACCGATTTGTCACGAATTTTCTGAAACCTGCCAGTTACTTGCAAATAACCTTGCACCTGCGGCGCGAATCGTTTCGCGCCCCATGATCTGCCAGTAACGCTCCCGGCGCGGGCATGAAAAAACCCTGCGTGCTTGCGCAACGCAGGGTTCTTCAGCTTGGTGCCGTCAGCCGCTTGCATGCAGCAGGCGGCTGCCAGGATGGCCCCGCTTCAGAGCGGAGTGATCTTGGTAGCTTGGGGACCCTTCGGGCCCTGGCCAGGAACGAAGCTGACGCGCTGGTTCTCTTCGAGCGTTCTGTAGCCGGAGCCTTGAATCTCGGAAAAATGGGCGAAAAGGTCTTTGCCGCCCGAGTCAGGCATGATGAAGCCGAAGCCCTTTTCGGCGTTGAACCACTTAACAGTACCGGTTTCCATTCTGGTTTCCTTAACCAAATTTGAACATGTGGGCGAATTGCCCGTGCACCAGACAATCAAGGAACGACAGCAGAACAGATGAACCGGCGTCCGGCCTTAATACTGTACTCACTTCATACCACTTGAAAATCTTGTACGCTCACTATGAAGGCATAAGGCATCCGTGTCAAGCAATCTTTGCATTTTTGTGCGAAAAAACGCGTCGCGCCTGGAAGTAGCAACCCTGCAACAACACGCCAGCCGCTGCCAAACGTCCAGAAAGGCGACTCCCTCCTTGAAAGCCGCCGCATCAAGCCGCAATTTCCTTGCGGGTTCAGCGCTTGCTTGGCCGTCCCGTCCGGCCACATCATATTGCCTGACGCAAGGAGAAACACATGCAGATTGGCATCATCGGCGTTGGACGCATGGGCGCGAATATCGCCCGCCGGCTCATGCGACACGGACACTCGGTGGCTGTTCATGATGTTCAGGCTTCAGCAATGGAGGCCCTTGCGCAAGAAGGGGCAACGCCTGCCGCTGGCGTGCAGGAGCTCATCCGTCACCTGACGCCACCACGCGTGCTGTGGCTGATGCTGCCTGCCGGCGAACCCACCGAGCAGGCCGTCCGGCAACTCGGGCAATTGCTCGCTGCAGGCGATGTCATCATCGATGGCGGCAACACCTATTTTCGCGACGACATCCGCCGCGCCCGCACACTGCAGCCGCTCGGCATTCATTATGTTGATGTGGGTACATCAGGCGGCGTGTGGGGACTGCAGCGCGGTTACTGCCTCATGGTCGGCGGCGAAGCTGCCGTCGTCTCCCGCCTCCAGCCCATCCTTGAAGCCCTGGCCCCCGGTGGCGATGCCGCGGCTGTCGCTCCCGCGAAACAACCTGCGCCAGAACGGTCAGCCACCCCTGATCAGGCACCCCACGCGCAACCACATGCCTTCACCGACACGGCGCCCCGGGGCTACATCCATGCTGGCCCGGTCGGAGCGGGCCATTTCGTGAAGATGGTGCACAACGGCATCGAGTACGGCATGATGCAGGCGCTCGCTGAGGGTTTCCACCTGCTGCACTCTGCCCGCGACGCTTCGCTGCCCGCAGACGAGCGGTACGAGCTCGACTTGCCCGCCATCGCGGAAGTGTGGCGGCACGGCAGCGTGATTACGTCGTGGCTGCTCGACCTCACCGCAGCTGCCCTTGCCGGCGATCCCGAACTGGAGCGGTTCTCGGGGCGTGTCAGCGACAGCGGCGAAGGCCGCTGGACCATCCAGACTGCCGTGGAACGCGCCGTGCCCACCCCTGTGCTGGCAGCAGCGCTGTTCAACCGGTTTCGTTCCCGTATTGAAGAAAGTGCTTATCCCGACCGCCTGCTATCGGCCATGCGTCTCGGGTTTGGCGGACATACGGAGGATAAACGGTCATGACATCCACCCACGGCAACGGGGTAACCCCTGCCCCGCCTTCAGTGTTCTACATCTTTGGCGCGCATGGCGACCTGACCAGACGGTTGTTGGTTCCTGCCCTGTACAGCCTGTTCCACAACGGCATGGTGGACCAGGGCATCCAGATCGTCGGCATCGATCACAACGCCAGCGACGACAATACCTTCCGTGCCCGCCTGGGCGCCGCGCTGCGCGACCAGGTGGGCCGCTCGCACGGTCAGACCTGCGGGGCGCCCCTGTCGGAGACGGTATGGAACCGGTTCGCCCGGCAACTGTACTATCTGCAGGGCGACTTCCTTCGCGAGGATACCTATCGGTCCATTCGCGAACATCTGGCAGCTGCCCCCACGCAGAACGCCGTCTTCTACCTGGCCACGCCACCGCGGTTCTTCGTCGAGATCATCCGGCGCCTTGCCGACGCAGGCCTGCTCAACCAGTCAGACTCGCATTTCCGCCGGATCGTCATCGAGAAGCCCTTCGGCACCGACCTGGCATCAGCGCGCCAGCTCAATGAGTTCATTCTGTGCCATGCCAGCGAAAGCCAGATCTACCGTATCGACCACTTCCTCGGCAAGGAGACGGTCCAGAACATCCTCATCAGCCGCTTCGCCAACAGCGTGTTCGAGGCATTCTGGAACAAGAACTACATCGACCACGTACAGATTACGGCGGCCGAATCGGTGGGTGTCGGTTCACGGGGGCGTTTCTATGACGGTACGGGCGCCCTGCGCGACATGGTCCCAAACCACCTGTTCCAGCTGCTGGCACTGACGGCGATGGAACCGCCTGCTGCTTTCGGCGCCGATGCCATCCGCGATGAAAAAATCAAGGTGTTGGGTGCCATTCGTCCATGGACACCCGATGAAGCACTGCGCAACAGCGTGCGCGGCCAATACGAGGCTGGAGAGATCGACGGCCAGCCCGTACCGGGTTACCGGGACGAAGAGAATGTCGCGCCCGACAGCACCACCGAAACCTATGTTGCACTGAAACTCTACGTCGATAACTGGCGATGGGCCGGGGTTCCGTTCTACCTGCGCACCGGTAAACGCATGAGCTGCCGCAGTACGGAAGTCGCCATTTACTTCAAGCCGGCACCGTACGCCCTGTTCCGCAATACCTCCATTCGCGACCTCAAGCCCAATTGCCTGCTCATTCGCATCCAGCCGGACGAGGGCATGCAGCTGGAGTTCTATGTGAAGCGACCCGGGCAGGCCGTGCGCATCGACACGGCCGAACTGGGTTTCACCTATGCGGATTACTTCGAGATGCCTGCCTGCACCGGGTACGAAACGCTGGTCTACGACTGCCTGACCGGAGACCAGACCCTGTTCCAGCGAGCTGACGGCATCGAGCACGGGTGGCGGGCCGTGCAGCCTTTCCTCGACGTCTGGGCTTCAGGTGCCGGAACAGTAGAGGCTTATGCGGCGGGCCTGGATGGACCTGCCTCGGCGCAGGCGCTGATCGGCCGCGACGGGCGCACCTGGCGCAGGCTGAAATCGCACGGCGGGACGAAGCGTTTGCATGTGCGCGGCACCACGCGGTAAGCAGGCCACCTCTCGCGCTCAGCTGTCTTCAGGCGTCGCCCCCAGCACATCCTCCATAGCCAGAAAGCGGTTACGCACCTGCTCTGCCGCTGCTTCCAGCCAGGCGCGCAGGCGCTGTTCACCAGCGCGCTGCAGCCCCTCGATGGTTCCGACCAGCGCGAGCGCCGCGATGAAGTCGGCTTGCGGGCTGACCACTGGCACCGCCGCGCCGCCTACGTCGGGTTCAAGCTCGCCATAAGAGAGATAAAAGCGTTGGCGCCGCACGCGCGCGAACAAGTCGCGAAATTCGGACCAAGAGGATCCTGCACCCTGCACCCTGGCCTCCTCCGCATGATTGTCGTATAGCCGCCGCAGCTGGCCGCGCGGCAGCTGGGAGACCAGTACCTTGGCCGCTGCCCCCTGGAACAGCGGGCGCACGCGACCCCGCGTGTACCGCAACTGCAGGTGCGGTTCGGCGGCCACGCGGTGCGTATCGACGATCCGTCCGTTAAACATGCCGGTGAGCACGACGTCGAGCCCGGTGTCCCGGTTCAGCTCGTGCATGACGGCAGCGGCGGCGACAAACATGGGATCGGTCTGCCGCTGGACGAAATCGAGCATCATGATGCGGCCACCGAGGCTGTAACGGCCTCCGGCCATCTTGTGCAGAAATCCGGCTTCGACCAGCTGCTTCACATAGCGATAGCCGGTCGGACGCGTGTAGCCCAGCGCCTGGTTGATGGCGTCGGGAGTCCAGATGGGACGCTCGGGCGTGAACAGATCCAGGATCGCGAGAAGACGCGCTGCACTGCTCATGAAAGACGACTTACTCGATGCCCATCTTGCGGGCGACCTCGGCACGCCATTCGCTGCGCATCTTGAACCCTGGCAGGCTGCGCGCGTGTGCCTCAAGCGTCTTCATCAGCTCCTCGTCATCGAGCGTCATGTCGACCGGCACGCGATACGGCTGGTTGACATACCAGGGCAGGTCCATGTACAGCTCGAGCCTGTTCCCCTCGGGATCGCGCACGTAGACCGACACTGCGTTGCCGTGCGTGGCAGGCTGGATGTCGTTGGCACCGTACTCGACCAGACGGCGATACATCTCACGCAATGTTGCCAGGCTGTCGGCCTTGAAAGAAATCTGGTTGATCACGTTGAAGTCGATGTGTTCGGGCCGCCCGGTGGCCAGTACGACCTGGTGGTGCTCGTCCGGATCGCGGCTCATGAACACGAGATACACGGGGCCATTCGGCGTCTGCAGCTCGCCGCGGTCGGTGACAGTGAACTCCAGCAGACGGGTATAGAAGTCTTCCATGCGCTCGATGTCGTGCACGAAAATGCCGATGTGCGCAAAGGTCAGTCCGGGTCGTCGGGTCATGATGTCCTCTATTTGAGATGGCTGAGGCAAGGCTGCGTCAGACAGTAAGCGTAGCCCTGGCATGCAATCGGCGCGCCGGTTGCGCCGCCCCACGTCGGTTCGGGTGGGGACAACACGCGCAGGGATACCTGAATTATCGCGGCATCCTGCGGCCGCTGCTTTGCGTCGGATCAGTGCGCGAACGCGACGTAGGCGGGATCACGAAACTTCGCCACTTCCTCGGTCGAGTTGGCGCACGCTGCAATGTAGCGGTCTGGCCGTATCAGGGCTGCCCTGATTCCCTGCGCCTTCATCCAGTCGCAAGTACGTGCGTCGGCGGCCACATGCACGGCGTAGCGTCCATTCGCAAGTTGCCGCACGGCGTCCGCCAGCTCGGGCATGGCCAGCAACGAAAACTCGTATCCCGCGATTTCGTCGAAGCGGCGGCCGTCCGCGTCCACTGGCTGCATCGAAATGGTGCCGGCAGGTGGCGTGCCCGCATGGGCACCCGGCCCCAGAGCGGGCTGCGGCGTCGTCATCATCGTGGGGTTCGCCGCCATTTCAATGTCGCGCTTGCGCGCCACTTCGGGGTCGAGCGTCTGGATGACGGACCCCAGGCGCACGGCGGTTTCGATGAATTCGCGTACGTGCGGGGACCGCTCGCTCTCGTAGGTATCGAGCAGGCTTTCCGGGGCGTGCCCGCCGATCACCTCGGCCAGCTTCCATGCCAGGTTGGATGCGTCGCGGATGCCCGCGCACATGCCCTGCCCCATGAACGGTGGCGTCTGGTGCGCGGCATCGCCCGCAATCAGCAGCCGGCCATTACGCCAGCCACGTGCCACGACCGAATGGAAGGTGTATACGGCGGGACGCTCCAGTACGGCATCATCGGGCGTCACCCAGCGTGACAGCAGCTCCCAGATTTTCTCGGTGCGGGACATCTCCAGGCTGTTCTCGTGTGGCAGCAGCATCAGCTCCCAGCGGCGCCTTGCGCCTGCACCGCGCACGTACGTGGCCGGGCGCGCCGGATCACAATACTGTATGGCATGGTCGCCGAGGTCGGGCCGGTCACGTTTGAGGATGACGTCCACCACCAGCCACCGCTCGTGTGACTTCATGTCTTCCAGCTCGGTGCCCAGCAGCCGCCGCACGAGCGAACGTGCTCCGTCACACCCCACGACATACCGCGCCCGGGCGCGCAGCAGACGGCCGCTGGAGGTATCTTCGAACCGGAGCGTCACACCATCGGAGTCGGGATCCAGCGCGAACAGGTCATGCCGCAAGCGCACGTCGACGTTCGTGTACCGGGCCAGCCGCGAACGCAGCAGCTCCTCCAGCTCAGGCTGGTGGAACCGGTAACTGGCGTGCCACGCGTGCGGCCCCACTTCCAGGGGGCGCCGCCAATCGATCAGGATGTCGCCTTTGGCGTTGAGAAAGCGCATGCCCGGTGCCACGACGGTCTTCGGCTCGAGCTGCTCGGCAATGCCGACCGTCTGGAAAACGCGCATGACTTCGCCATCGAACGCAATGGCTCGAGGCAGCCGGTAAATGTCGGCATCACGCTCCAGGACGAGCACGCGCAGCCCGCGCAATGCCAGCAGATTGGCCAGCGTGGCACCGGTTGGCCCGTAGCCGACGACCGCAACGTCATAGAGCGTACCGGCTGCGTTGGAACCGGAGGAGGAGGATAAGGAGGAGGAGACTGACATGGCACGACACTACTCAGTTCAAGATCGAGGGTAACCACAGCACCAGCGGCGGCGCAGCCATCAGGATGCCGAGCCGGACTACGTTGGATGCCAGGTAGGGCATGACGCCCCGGTAAATGCGGGCAAGCGGAATATCGGGGGCCACCCCATGCACGACGAAAACGTTCATGCCCAGAGGAGGAGCCAGTTGCCCGATTTCGATGATGACCACGTTGATGATGCCCCACCAGACCGGGTCGAACCCCCAGTCGAGTATCAGCGGCAGTACGAACGGCATGGCGATGACCATGGCCGCGAGCTCGTCGAAAAAGGCGCCGGCCACGATGAACATGACCACCAGCGCAATCATGGCGGCCCACACCGGGATACCCGATTCGGCAATCGCCTGGGTGAGCACTTGAGGCGCCTGGGTAATCGCCACGAAATACCCGAACAGCGACGCCCCGATGAGCAGCACGTAGATCATGCCGGAAGTGGATGCCGTACTGGTCATCACCTGGCGCAAGCCGCCAGGCGTGAGCGTGCGTCGGAACAGGGCGAAGAGGAATGCCAGCGCAGCACCCACTGCAGCCGACTCGGTGGCCGTGAACACCCCGAAAGCCATGCCGCCAACCACCGTGAATGCAAGCAGGATCACGGGCCAGCTGCGCCAGATGGCCTGCCAGCGCTCCGTCGCCGATGCTTTCTCGCCGACCGGCGCGTCGTTGGGCCGCACCCTGGCATAGATGTGTATCGTGATCCCATGCAGCACGATGGCCAGCAACGCCGGCACCAGGGCGGCCACGTACATGGTCACGATCAGCTCTTGCGCAAGCACGGCATACACCACCATGACGGAGGACGGCGGGATCAGCGACCCCATGGTGCCACCGGCCGCAACCGTGCCGGCTGAGAATCCGGGGTCGTAACCCCGCTTCAGCATGGACGGCAACGAAGCACGCCCGAAGGTAGCCGCCGTTGCCACCGAACTTCCGCACACGGCGCCAAACCCGGCGCATCCGGCAATGGTGGCGGCCGCGAGCCCGCCGCGACGGTGACCAATGAGGGCATAGGCAAGACGGTACAAATCTTCGGACAGCCCTGCCACATTGGCAAAGGCACCCATCAGCACGAATAGCGGAATGGTGAGAAGATCCAGTGACGACAGGTTGTTGGCAACCTCTGACGCCATCATCGCCAGGGCTGGGTCCCAGCCCGCCAGCATGCCGAATCCGATGACGCCCGCCACCCCCATGGCGATGCCAATCGGAACATGCAGCAGCAGCAATCCGAAGGTGACAATGAGCCCCAGGATCGTCAGGGTA
The DNA here is from genome assembly GCA_937891425.1 of uncultured Pigmentiphaga sp. Taxonomy (GTDB): domain Bacteria; phylum Pseudomonadota; class Gammaproteobacteria; order Burkholderiales; family Burkholderiaceae_B; genus Verticiella. The sequence continues at coordinate 102,782 of CALAGD010000066.1, read as the reverse complement.
ACGGGGTCGAACATCCTAGTTTCTGTTCTTGTCTCAGGGGTTACTCAAGCCTTCGCACGTGACGACGGCGATAAGGACCATCAATCGTTTCGTGCGGGCTTCGACTCGGACGGTGGTTCAGTCAGTGTTGCGAGTGCCACAAGTGCGGTCAGGGAAATGAACACCGCCACCCCACTCCACCACGGCCACACGGGCCAGCGCAAGGTGGGCAGGGTTTCGCCCCCCTGGTACATGGAGATGGCATACCGCGTGCACTGCCAGGCCATGAATGCAAAGAACACACAGGTGACGAGCGCCCCAAAAAAGTTGAGCGCCCTGAATGCAGTGGGGCCGAGTACCCGGCCTACGAACGAGACCATGATGTTGGCACGGCTCGCCACCACATGCGGCATGCAGGCTGACAGCAGCACCGCCGCGGCCACCATGGAAAAATCGGTCATGCCGCGGATCGGCGCATTGAACAGATAGCGCATCAGCACATCGACGCCGGTCAGAATGGCGAGCAACAGAAGACCGGACACCGCCAGACCTGCCAGGACTTCGGCAAAATGGGTGGCAAGGCGGTGCAGTTTCAGCCACATGACGGTGCTTCCTGTTCAGATCCCCTCACTTCCCGGCGCGGACTTTTTCCACTTCCTGGGTGAACGAGGAATACAGCCGGTCATTCTCCGGACGCGCCTTGCGCCAGTTGTCGATGACGGGCTCTACGGCCGTACGCCAGGCCTTCAGCGTTTCGGCGTCCGGATTCACCACCGTGTTACGACGCGACTTGGACACCCGGTTCAGGATCTCTTCATGCTGTTCGTCGAGTGCCTTGCCCACTTTACGCGACAGATTCTCGCCACCGAGTTTTTCGAAGGCGGCCCGCACCGCCGGCGGCAGGGCCTCGAACTTGTCCTTGCGCATCACCACACCAACGGCGACGGCGCCCAGCGGCACGTTGTTGTGGAAGTTGGTGACCTGGTCGACCTTGAAGTCTCCCACAAACCCCCAGTTGTTCAAGGTGACGTCCACGACGCCGCGCGACAGGGCCTCGGCAATCTGGCCTCCGCCCACCGTAACCGGTGCGGCGCCCAGCAGTTCCACCATGCGCGTGGGAATATCGCCAGACACACGAACGCGCTTGCCCCGCATGTCTTCCGGCATGCGAATGGGGGTGGTGGCATGGATCACGACGGGCGAGGTGGCCGCCAGCGCCAGCATCTTCAGATCATCGAAACCGCGCAGCTCGCCCCGCTCCATCATGCGTTGCAACGCCACGCTGCCCTCGACAGCGTTTTCGGTAGCGAACGGCAAGCCGACCACGTCTGCATCGTCGAACCGGCCCGGCGTATAGGGCAGCACGATCCAGGCGATGTCGGCAACGCCATCAAGCACCAGCTGCAGCTGCTGCGTGGGGTTGCGCCCCAGCGTGCCGCCGGGGAACATGGTAATGGCCACCTCGCCATTCGAGGCCTTCTCCACTTCCCTGGCAAATGGCGTCAGCACTTCGGAAGTGATCTTGGCCATGGGAGGCTCGAAGCTGGAGAACCGCAGCTTCACCGGTTCAGCAGCTTGCGCAGGCAACGCTGCGGAGGCGGCCAGCACTGCGGCGGCCAGAACACGACGGTACAAACCCTGGAACGAATTCATGCGTCTCTCCTTACGAACAACCCGTACCGGAAGACAGCCCGCGGCCAGTCTGCTCTTGTTCCTGCAGGCCGCGCTCGTACCGTGCCGTCTTCCGGGCTCCTCCTGATGACCGGTTGGCGCCCGATGACTAGGCTTCGGCAGCAACCGGATTACGCAATACGCCGATGCGGTCTACTTCGATTTCCACGACATCGCCCGGCTTCATCCACACGGGGGGCTGCCGGCGTGCACCCACGCCCCCTGGGGTTCCGGTAACGATGACGTCGCCCGGATTCAGCGGAGCTACCGTCGACGCATAGGCAATCTGCCGGGCTATGCTGTGGATCATCATGTCGGTGGTAGCGCGCTGCATTTCCTGTCCGTTGAGACGCGTCACCAGGGTCATGACCGTGTGCGGCGGAATTTCATCGGCCGTGACCATCCACGGGCCGAATCCGCCCGTGCGGTAGAAGTTCTTGCCTGGAATCCATTGATTGGTGTGCCGCTGCCAGTCGCGAATGGTGGCATCGTTGTAGCAGGCATAGCCGGCAATGTGCTCAAACGCATCTTCCTCCCGGATGCGCCGTCCGGGCTTGCCAATGATGACGGCAATTTCCCCTTCGTAGTCGAGCTGCTCGGACTCAGGCGGAAGCAGGATGGCCTGCCCGTGCCCCACCTGTGAATCGGCAAACCGCAGGAAGAAGACTGGCTTCTCGGTAACCTCGCGATTGGTTTCGCGTACATGCTCGCCATAGTTCAACCCGCAGCACCAAATCTTGCCCGGCTCGGGAATGACGGGAAGCAATGTGACCTCGTCCAGGCTGAGATCGGCCGACCGGCCAGCGCTGGCCCGTGCCGCTTCATCAAGGGCATTGGCGGCCAGCAGCGATTTGAGATCAGGGTATTCGTTGCCCAATGCCACGCCCAGGTCGACGATGCCATTGCCGACCACGGCACCGAAACCGGGCTTGCCCGCGCGTTCGAAGCTCAAAAGTTTCATGACAGAGTTTCCGATCGAATGGCCGGCCGCTTCTGCAACCGGATACGCAAATAAATCTCATCCTGTGAGATTTAAATGCATGTTCTGACGATCGTCAAACCCCAAATCACTAGGACAAACCCTGAAACAGAGACAAAAACGGCTCGATGCCGATCACAAGAGCATCGAGCCGTTGAGAAAACCGGGGACAGGCGGCCACTGGCCGGCCCGCAGAAGGGCCCGGCTTCTCATGACACCCTGGCGCGCAAACGCCTGGTCATTCCAGCGCGCGCGGATATCGCGGAAACACGCGAACCTTGTTGGGCTGGTACTCGCCGCGATCCTTGTTCTCGCGCCGCGATACATAAGCCTTGCGCTGAGCTTCGATCTCGGCACGGGTGAAGACCGGGGCGCCACTTTCATACCCGGAGTACCCGAACACGGCGCGCCAGTACGAAACCTGCTCTTCGAGATCGAGCGCACCGGCCGACCAGAGCGCCCGGCAGATGGCATCGACCTTCGATTCGTCTTCGACGTCGACCGTTACTACCGTATTGCCGCGCCGGACGGCTTCGGCGAAATGCCCGACTTCTTCGGGCTTCTTTTCTTCGGGGAATATGCCATCAAAGAACTTCTCGACGCGGTTGAGCACCTTGAGTGCCTCGCGCGAACCGGTGAACTCCGTAGCCGGCATGCTCGGCATGGCATGCTCGGACGCAATGTCTTCTGCAATCGTATGCTCGATGCTGTGCAGTTCGACGTGGTCGGGAGACATCCCAAGGTTGTGCAGCTCCTTGACGGCCTCGCGCGCTTCTGCGCCGGTTGCGAATACTCCCACGATCAGGTGCGCCATGGCTCTCTCCTTTGGCCAGTCTGTGGATGCTGGCAATATGGTTCTGGCCTCGGGCACCGCAGCGGAACCTGTTGGGCAGCCCCGAGGTGTTGCTGGAGCGTCGTGCGTGGCCCGACACATGCACGACTGAAACGGCGTTCGACGGCCGGCTCGAGAGCATTATGCCGAGGGCGCTCAGTGCCCGCAACAACACCACGGACAAACCTTAATTCAGATCAAAGGCATGGATGGTACGGTAGCGTGGTCCGTGCACAGGGCCGGTCACGCTGCCAAACAACCCCAGCGTGACAAAGCGCAATAGCTGGCCATCTGCGCCAGCACCGGCAGTGGAAGGCATCACGGACGCGGCGGCCCCCGCATCGGGCGCCGGTTTCCAGGTTGCCCGCGTGTTGTCGTGATGCGGTGCCCGGGCGAGCGTGACGTGTGGCCGGTACGGCCGGTATTCCAGCGGCAGCGCCAGGCGCAGCAGGCCACTGGTGACATGTTCGACCAGTTCGCCCAGCTCGCGCGTGGGCTTCAGTTTCAACACGAAAACACGGGCGCGCTGCGGTGATGGCCATAGCTCCATGGCTTGCGCCTGCATGGGTGGCAGGTGTACCGGGGCAGTGGCCAGGGTCGCGTGCAGAGCCTGTGCCTGCTCGGGTCGAATTCCACCCAGAAACGCCACCGTGAGATGGAGATCTTCCGGGAATGTTCGTCGCCAGCCAGCCGGCACGGGCAAACTGGACAGGTATTGAATTGAGGACGAATCGGGCTTCAATGCAATGAAGCAGCGCTTCAGGTCTTCAGGTGCGGCGCGCTTGATTCCTTCGGGCTGGTGTTCCATCAGTAGTGTGAACCGAATCAGGGCAAGTGACTCAAGATACGCTCAAACCGGTCCGCGATACAAACCCGCGCCGATGCCAGTCCGCCGGTTACTTCTCGGCCCAGCGCACATGGCATACGGCGACGGGCAATCCATGCTCTGCCAGATAGTGCAGCCAGCGCTGCTGATTGTCGCGCAGGCGGTCACCGGGGCCCTTTACCTCGATCAACGAATATGTGCCTTCATCTGGAAAGAACTGGATCAGATCGGGAAAGCCGGCGCCGTTGTTGCGAACATCCCGGCACAGTCGGGCAAATACCGCCTTCAGGTGCTGCGGCGGAATGCAGTCAAGCGCCAGCTGCAGCAGACGTGGGGTTTCTTCCGGCCTTCCTGGGTCGGCCTGGAACAGGTTCCAGTTGACGAACCAGCATTGCAGCCCGGACTTTTCGCGCCAGGTGCGGACCATGCGCTCGGCATGGTCGCCACGATCCAGCTCCTGCAGGCGTGCATCGAACAGATGCGCCCGCCGGGCGTGGAATTCCGGACGTAGCAGATCGGCCGGTCCCGAGTGGAAAGGATGGAAGAATGCGCCGGGAACGGGAGCAAACAGGATGTCCCAGAAAAACAGCCCGAACAGTGCATTGAACAGCATGTTCTCGACGTAGTAGACGGGTGCGTCGGGCCGGCTCAGCCACGAGGCAAGCGCAAGTTCAACGGAGGACTGGCGCAACGCCTCCGGCAACGACACCGTTCGCGACACCACGGACGATGCTGCCGGGCGCGGCACCATCGACAACACCGCATCCGCCTGATGAGTAACATTATGGTGCCGGGAGCGCAACGCGCGCGCCAGGCGTGGTGCCATGCGCGTCACGTGCTGCAGCTCGGCTTCGCACCGTGGCTCGCGCAAGGCTTCCGTTGCCAGCGCACAGGCTTCCGGGTAGCGGTCAAGACGTTCGAGCATGCGAATCGCGCGAACTCGCGCCTCGGGGTGCCCGTTCTTCAGATGCAGATGGAGTGCATCCAGGAACCGACCTGCCCGCTCGAACTGCATGGCAATGCGGAACAGCACCCGTGCGCGCCGGCTTTCGAGCCAGTCATTGGCATAGGGCTGGTCCGGCACGTTTGCCAGCACGCTTTCGGGTGGCTCGCCCTCCTCCAGTCGCTGCACACATGCATGCATCTGCAGGTAGGCGTCAACTTCCGCCCGGGTGGCGAAGGCACGTGAACCCGGAGCAAGCGGAACCGTCTCGTAACGAAAGATGCCCAGATCCGCCAGCACGAACTCCGACCAGTCCTGGCGTGCATTCCCAAAGAACATCACGCGCAGGCGGTCGCACAGTGCCCCAAGCCGGAAATGCAGAACACTGTCACTGGCCATCGGACACCACTCTGCCCATCGACGCGGCTGCGGATACTGTTCGAGGAGTACCTGCATCATGCGTTGCTTGGGCCAGGACGCGCTGGTAATGATACTGTTGAAATGTACCGCCAATTCAGACCGCGTCAGCAGATTGCCGATGTCCCCCGCATGCAGGAGAGGTGCGTCATCCAGCCACCCCTGGCTGACCAGCGGCGCGGCAGCCTGCAGCGGGTCCCCGACTTCTTCATACCTCAGGCGCGCGCTGCGAAACAGCTCGCCCTTGCGCATGGCCATGCGCACGAAAAGCGCTTGTGCGGCCAGTGGCAACGCGCGGAAGACATCCAGGAAAGCGAGTTCGTGTTCGACCAGCAGATCGCGGTGATGCGCGTCCACCCATCCGAGCACCTTGTGGAAGTTGTCGAGGTAGTAGTAGTGGTGGTCCATCAGCGTCGGGGGGTGTGCATTGTGCCCAACACGAATTCCCGGGTATTCTGGCAGGCCGGTTTCCCTGATTCATTCCAGGAGCATTGTTGCATGTCTGATCTTTCCGCATTTCCCATTACACGGAAGTGGCCTCCCACCCACCCCGACCGCATTCAGCTGTACTCGCTGCCCACGCCCAACGGTGTAAAAGTGTCCGTGATGCTGGAAGAGACTGGGCTGCCGTACGAGGCGCATCTCGTGCGTTTCGACACCAACGATCAGATGTCGGAAGAGTTTCTTTCGCTCAACCCCAACAACAAGATTCCCGCCATCATCGATCCGAACGGACCTGGCGGCCGTCCACTGCCCCTGTTCGAATCAGGTGCCATCCTGCTCTACCTGGCCGAGAAATCCGGCAAGCTCGTTCCTGCCGACCCCATCCTGCGTTGGCACGCCATCCAGTGGCTGATGTTCCAGATGGGCGGGGTAGGGCCCATGTTCGGGCAGGTCGGTTTCTTCCACAAGTTTGCCGGCAAGGACATAGAAGACAAGCGACCGCGCGACCGCTACGTAAACGAAACCCGGCGCCTGCTTGGGGTGCTGGAGAAACAGCTGTCGCAGCACGAATGGATCGTGTGCGATGAATACACGATCGCCGACATCGCCACCTTTCCGTGGGTGCGCACCCTGGATGCCACCTACAACGCCCGTGAGCTGCTCGGGCTGGACGACTTCCCCAGCGTCAACCGTGCGCTGGCACGCTTCCTTGAGCGCCCTGCCGTCGTCAAGGGGCTGAACATCCCGCAGAGGCCGTAAGCAGCCAGCCGGGCCAGCGCCCGTCCCATTCCGGCGTGGCACGGGCCCATGCTGGCTTGCGGCTTACCAGGGGGCGTCGTCATCATCGATTTCATCGGTAACGTCATTGCCGTTCGTCACGTCACTGTCCCCGGCACGCTCTTCGCCGCGCTCGACCCACTCACCCGATTCCATCTCGTTCAGTGCTGCCTCAAGCGCCTTTTCCACCGCGTCGATGCGCTGCTGGCACACCTTGAAGGCTGCCACCGAATCTTCCACGATGCGCAGCAAATCGTCGATGTTGGGCTCCTGCTGGGAGCGCAATGTTTCAGCATGCGCCTTCAGCGCACCATATGCTTCGCGAAATGTCGTGTAACTCATGACTGCTCCGGATTGTTTTCAAGCGGCAACGGCAGGGCCTGCGTCGACGGCTCCTGGACGGCACGCTTGCGTGCGGATCGCCGCACGTTCTGGCTGCGCGACGACGCCCGAGCACCCGCTGACGCACGCTCTTGCGGACCCGAGGACGGCGATGCTGCCTCGGCACGCGCTACGGCCACGGTGCCATCATGGAACTGTACGTGCATCTGCAACGTCGCACGCGCCCGGGCCGCACTCGTGACTGGCGCCTGCTGCTCGTCACGCACCAGCGCAAAGCCGCGCGCAAGAGTCTTCTGCGGCCCCTGCCCGATAATTTCCCGCCAGTAGCTCTCCGAACGGGTACGCGCCTCAACAACGATACGGCGGGATCGCTCGGCGAGATCTGCCTGCCGTTGCTGCACATTCTCACGCGCGCGTCGTGTCTGTACCCTCACCCGGTCGACCACGCCACCCAGCTGGGCGTGCGTCATGAAACGGGCAGTCTGCAACGCCTGCCTGCTTTCCGACCGGATGTCCATGAACATGGCGGGTACCGCAGCACGCGCTGCCCCGACGTGCCGGTGCGCCTGGTGACGGACCTCGACGACCAGGTGCTGGGTCTTGCGCCGTGCCTCATGCACCGCCTTCACCGCAGCCAGACGCACCCCACCCAGCGCTTCGCTCATGACATGCCGACCACGCGCCAGCTGGCGTTGTGACTGTTCGCGCACCGTCGTCTCCAGCGCCCCGGTCTCGCGCCGCGCCGCGGCAACTGCACGCGAGGCAGCCTGCCGGATCAGATCGTACGCACGGCGTACCTCGTCGACACGCGCCTTGATCGTGCGCTCGATGCCGCCGATGACCTTGGACGGGGTATCGAAGCGCTGATTGGCAACCTCATCGAGGATGGTGTTGTCGCGCTCGTGCCCAATACCCGTAAGTACCGGCACCGGCGCCTCGCATATCAGACGGGCCAGCGCGTAATCGTTCAGCCAGGCCAGATCGTTGACCGCGCCGCCGCCCCGGATGATGGCGATGGCATCGAGTGGTTCGCTCGCCGGCCACGTCTCCAATGCATGCCTGAGCGCGGCCCCGATCTCGGCCGCGGCCCCCTCGCCCTGGAACCGGCTGTACACGTACACGAAGCGGCAGACCCCGAAACGTTCGAGCCGCTGCGCCTCACGCTGGAAGTCGCCCAGGCCGGCCGCACCCCGGGGCGCCAGTACCAGGACGGTCTGGTAGTCCCAGGGGGGTGGCAGCTGCCGGTTGCGCTCGAACAGATTCTCGCGCTGCAGGCGCGCCCGGATCTCGCGCTTCTGCGCCTCAAGGTCGCCCAGCGTGTAGTCGGGATCGATATCGTAGATCTCAAGGCTGAATCCGTACTGTGCCTTGAACACGGGACGCGCCTGCACCAGCAGCTTGATGCCGGGAGCGATCTGGGCGCCTGTGCGTTGCTCGAAGCGTGGCAGGACGCGCATGGCGTTGCTGGCCCAGATCATGGCCGACGCCTTAGCCAGCACCCTTCCCTCCGGATCGCGTTCCGACAGCTCCAGATACACATGTCCGTTGCTGTGGGTGCGTGCATTCACCACCTCGACCATCACCCACACGGGCTGGGCAAAGGCGTTGTCGACTACGGCAGAGACCTGTTGCAGCAAGTGTGACAGCGACAGCGCAGCTCGCGCCCCGGCGTCTGGCACGGCCAGCTCTGCGGAGGCACCCTCAGCCGGTAACAGGCTCCGGCCAGGATTCTGATCGCCCGCCGCCACGGCCGGATCAAGCCATCGCTCGAAAGGCGCCAGGTTCAGCCCGGCCGGGACATACCATTTGCGCCGTTGTGGGTCCCAGCGCGCCCCAAGCGCCTTGGCCTCGTCCTTCTGGGCAAATGAAACATTGAGATAGGTTCTGCTCAAAATCGGCGGATTCCAGCAAGACAAGACGATCAACACCCCAGCGCGCCGTGCCGGGTTCTTCTGAGCCGGGTTCTGCGCGCACTCGTTACGGCGGTCGGCCACGAATGCGCGGACGACTGCCGGCACCGTACGTGCCGGCCGAGCATGAGCGTGATTGTAGGGGATTCGATGGGCGAGGAAAGGGTGCCAGCTTCAATGGCAGTCGGGCACATCCTGGTCGAGGTAAACCTCGAACGCGATGTTCTGGGCCATCTGCCGCACGAGGCGGGGGAAGGCCGACCCGCGCCACTGGCGGGCCGTGCGGCGCGCCAGCTCGTACGCGGGCGAAGGCGTCTCGGCCACCAGGAACGCAAGCTGGCGCTCGTCGATGACCGGCAGCCGTGCAGAGAACTTTTTCCACTCGGGAAACTTGACGAGCTCTTCCAGCAGCTGGCTGTCGTGAACGGCGGCGTCGCAGTCGCCCACCCGCAGGCCGATCAGGGCGTCAGCGGGGGACGGATGGGCCAGCTCAACGGCGCCGAAGCGTGACGTGATGCTGCCTGCAAACCAGCCACCTTGCGCGACACACACCTTGCGCCCGCGGAGCTGTTCCCAGCGGGTAATGTCGGTATCCGAACGCATGATGGCCATGGCACCAAAGTTGTACCCCAATGGCACGACGCGTGCGCCACCCCAGGCCAGCCCGGCATTGGCAGGCAAAGCTGCCAGAGCCAGCGCCACGCCACCGGTACGCACGACATTGCCCGCCTGGTCCGGTGACAGACCCACCGGACGCACTGCACCCCGCTCCTGGTCGTGCATGCGTTCCAGGATCGCCCATTCGACTCCTTCAGGGGTGCGCGGCGATGCCCCCGGCTTCAGTGCCGGAGGAATGTAATGCACGCCAATGGCCGCCGCAGCATGCGGGCCTGCTCCTTCCGCTGCCGAAGCGGCCGCAGACGGCTGGCTTGCGGCCAGGCCCAGGGCGAAGGCAAGTGCAAGTGCAATTGCCCGGGCCGTGTTGCGCGCGCGACTGCGACGGTGCACCCCCGCTGCGCGGGTGGTGTCGGTCGCCATGCTGGATGGGGACATGTTGATGCCGGTTGCCACGATAGCCGCCAGTGACGTCTCACACGTATTGGTAATGGAGGACCTTGCGCCGCAAGTTCTCGAGCAGCACCTGATCGATCAGGGTGGCAAGGATGGCGATGACAAGAATATTGGTCATGACGCCCACCATGTCGGCCGTCTCCCCTGCATACGCCAGCGAGCGCCCCAGCCCCTGCCCGAACCCGATCAGCATTTCGGCCGAGATCAGGGCCCGCCAGGCATTGCCGAACGCCAGCTGTGCTCCCGTGATCAGTTCAGGCATGACTGCGGGCAAATAGACGCGCCGGAGCAGCTGCCAGTGGCTGGCTCCCATGACGCGCGCCGCCGAAACATGCACTTTCTGCACGCTTTCGGTGGCATTCATGACGGACAACGCCGCAGGAAAGAATGCCGCCAGGGCAATGACCACAATGATGGGCAGGTTGCCAAAACCCATCAGAATGAGAAAAAGCGGCACCCACGCAATCGATGGAATGGATTGCAGGATGATGATCGCCGACTTCAGTACTTCGCGGAAAAAGAACAGCACGGCTCCGAGCAGGCCAAAGCCAACACCAAAGAGCAGCGCCGCGCCGTATCCCAGCCCAAGCCGCGTCATGCTGGCCGAAAGGGCTGCAAGAAATGAGGCCGACTGCAGTTCCTCGATCAGGCGGCTGACCACGGTAGGCACGCCGGGCATGAGGAAGTCGGGCAGACTCCATGCCGCGAGCTGCCACAACAACAGGATGCTGGCGATCGCCACCGCGACCGCCAGGACCTTCGGAATTCCGGTCAACCGAACTTGTGTACTCATCTACGCGCCGATCAGCCTTGCAGGTTACGTGCGCGCTGCCATTCCAGATCGACGATGTCATCGACCACGAAGCTGCTGCCGTCGCGGGTCTTGAGCGAGCCCTGCGCCTGCATGATGTCGGCAATTTCCTGCATGCGCTTCAGCTCTTTCTCGGTCAGTACCGAACTGAACGTCTGGCTTTCGATGGCGGACTGGATGATCTTCTCGCGCGGAACTTCACCCTGTTTGAGGGTCTTGAGGGCGGGCTCCGCGATGAAGTAAGGCGCAATGTACTTCGCCGCTTCCTCGGGCTGCTCCTGCAGCATGCGAATGGCGTCGTGCTGCGCATCAAGCGACTTCCACACCGCATCCTTGCGCTTCTTGAGCACCTCGCCGCTGGTGATGACTACCATGCAGGGGAATGGCCAGACTTCGCCGATTTCATAGATCTGCGTCACGGGCGCGATCAGTTGCGCGATGGTCGACTGCGGCTCGAACAGGAACGCCGCGTCCACACGCTTGCCCACCAGCGACTGTACCGCCACCTGCGGGCTCACACCCATGATGTTGAGGTCTTCCGGCTTGAGCCCTGCCTCTTTCAGCACGACGCCCTTGAGCACCACGTCCGCCGTGCTGCCTTCCTTCTGCGAAGCCAGCGTGCGCCCCTTCAGGTCTGCCACACTCTTGATGCCGGTATCGTCGCGCACCACGATCGAGTGAAAACCGTGCTGCGCACCGCCCACCACCTTGAGGTCGGCGCCGCGCGACGACCAGGCCGCGGCGTTGGTGAAGCCGAGCACGCCCGTGTCGATCTGGCCACCGATGATCGCCTTGATCAGGTCGGTGCCCGACGCGAACTCGATCAGCTCGACATCGAGTCCGTGCTGCTTGTAGAAACCCCCTTCGTAAGCGAGGATGGCCTGTGCGTCATCCATCACGCGCAGGTATCCCACCCGCAGCTTTTCAGCGGCATAGGCCGGCGCAGCCAGAACCAGCGCCACCACGGCCGAAATCCAGAATCGTGCAAATCTCATGGGTTGACTCCTTCAGTTTGATCGGTGTGAGCCGCTGCGCCCGACAGCTTGTGGTAACCGGTGTCGATCCCGAGCAGCTCGAGAATTTCGCGCCGTATCGGTGCCATTTCGGTCAGATCGTGCGTCTTGACGTAGCGGTCCAGCTGGAATTCCTTCAGCACCACGGCAGGACGCTTGCTGAATACGAGCACACGATCAGCAAGAAACAGGGCTTCATCCACGTCGTGGGTAACCAGCAGCACGGTCGGGCGCGTCTCCTGGATCAGGTCCAGCAGGGCGTCCTGCAAGGTCATGCGGGTAAGCGCATCAAGGGCTCCGAAGGGCTCGTCGAGCAGCAAGACCTTGGGCTGTGCGATGAAGGCCCGCGCCAGCGCGGCGCGCTGGCGCATCCCACCTGATACCTGGTGCGGGTAGTACTCCTCGAAACCCTTCAGCTGCACCTTTTCGAGCCAGCCGTACGCCTGATCACGCGCGGCTCGGCGGTCACGGCCCTGCAGTTCGAGCGCCATGGCGACATTGGCCGACAGCGTCAGCCACGGGTACAGCGCGTTCTCCTGAAACATCAGGGTGCGTTCGGGCCCGGGTCCGGCGACAGGCTTGCCTTCCAGCAAGACCTCGCCCCCCGACTGGCGCTCCAGGCCGGCGGCGATGTGCAGCAGGGTCGACTTGCCGCACCCCGAGGGCCCCACCAGAGCAATGAGTTCGCCACGGTCGATCTCGCGCGAGAAATCGTCGATGACGCGCAAGTCACCGAAGCGCTTGCTGACGTTACGAAATGAAAGCATCATGAAAAATGGATGAGCAGCGGCCACCGCATGCGTGGCGCCAATCGTGTGAAGCCAGACTGGGCGGACGTGCACCCGCCGGGTTGCGAGCCGACAACAGGTCGGCAACTGACCTGAAAACCTTACCAGCTTCGTGCTTTCCTCCAAAGACGAATCGCATCTATCCTTATTCCTTCCGGTTATTTTGATTTGTGGTAGCGGGACATTTGCCGCATAAGAGCACACCTGTTCGCATCGATCAGCGTCCATGCGTAGAACCCTGACAATCACATCTGGCACTCCGAAACCAGTACATTCTTGTTACGATGCTTTCGAGGCGGTGAGCACCGGCACGCCCGGACCACCCACCAACCAGACCAAACAGCCCTGATCGCATGAAGCATCCTCACTCGCGCTGGCGTCATCAGAAGACGCAACACCGGGAACAGGCCGGCTGCCCGTCGGTCTTCGGCGAATACTTCAAGGTTGCTGCCCAGGCGTGCCTTGTTCTTGCAGGGGGTGCCGCCATCGCCCTGATTACCGCGGCATTTGCATCCATGGTCACCCTCGTCCACAGCTGGCAGGTGCGCTGGGTAGACACGGCGCCATGGCTTGCGTGGCTGCTCGTGCCATCGGCGCTTGCCGTGGCGCGCTGGTTGACCCTGCGTTATGCCCCGCTCGCCGAAGGCAGCGGCATCCCGCAAGTCATGGCGGCCATGTCGCTCGAAGGACGCCCCTATCGCTTCCAGCTGGTATCGCTCATGCAAAGCCTGTGGAAGATTCCGCTCGCCCTGCTCGCCCTCTTGTTCGGGGCGTCAATTGGCCGTGAAGGGCCATCGGTGCAGATCGGCGCTGCCATCATGGTGGCCTGGAGCCAGTTCTGGGAAAAGCGCGGGTTGCCGTTTCACCGCTTCCAGACCAACGAGCTCATGGCAACCGGGGCAGCCGCCGGACTGGCCGCCGCGTTCAATGCTCCCTTGGCAGGCGTGATCTTCGCCATCGAGGAACTGGGCCGCGACATCTCGCTGCGCTGGTACGGCATCCTGGTGGCCACCGTCCTGACAACCGCGTACGTGCTCGACACGGCGATGGGCAATATCGCGTACTTCGGCATTTTCACTGGCGCCGCGCTCGAACGCCACATGCTGGTCTGGACTCTGGCGTGCGCCGTGCTGTGCGGGCTGACCGGAGGGCTGTTCGCGTGGCTGCTTACCAAGGGTCCGACTGGCGTCGCCCCCGCCGCCATCAACGGATGGATGCGCAGGCATCCGGTGCTGGTTGCCTTTCTGCTGGGCCTGGTGGTTGCGGCAATCGGGCACTTCAGCGCCTACGCCACTTTCGGTACCGGTTACGGCGTCACTAAATCGGCCATGGCCGGGAATCCCGTTGAAGGAGACACCCTGGGTGCCGCCAAACTGGCTGCCACCGTAGCCAGCTACTGGGCCGGCATTCCGGGGGGAATCTTTACCCCGGCCCTGACTGCCGGAGCCGGCTTCGGTGCGAATCTGGCAAGCCTTACCGGGAACCTGGTGGACCAGCGAGTGCTGGTGCTGCTGTGCATGGCCGCATTCCTGGCAGCGGCAACCCAGGCGCCCCTGACGGCCGCCGTCATCACGATGGAAATGACCAGCAGCGGATCAATGCTGCTCTGGCTGCTGATCGTATCAGTGTGCGCTTCACAGGTATCACGGCTGATCTGCCCGGTACCGTTCTACCATGCATCGGCCCGGGTTTTCGCCGACCGCTTGCGCACGGCCCACAACGACACCAGCGACGGGCAGGCACAAGGCATGCTGCCCGGCAAGAACGGTGCAGACGCCTGAATGGGACAGCCGGGCCCGGGGTAGGCTCGGGACCGTCGGCAGCGCGTGGCGGGCAACAACCTCGTGAAGATGCAGCAGGAGTGGGTCAGTCCGGGCGGATCTGCCACCCGCGCTCGTCCGGCACCCGTTGGGCAGGTGCCGGCCAAATGTCAGCTGTTGGCGCCGGCGACAGCCATGATTTCCAACTGGATGACCATCCCCCGCCGCAAATCGGTAGGAACTACATGCCGCGCCGGACGGTCGTGCGGATCGGGAAAGTATTCGTTCCACTTCGCATTGAGCTGCTCGCGCAGGGCGTCGTCTTTCAGGTAGACGGTGACACGCACGACGTCAGCCAGAGTGGCGCCACCCGCTTCCAGAAGGCGCACCATGTTCTTGAAGGCGAAGTCGATCTGCTGAACCGGGTCGTCCGGAAGGGTGTCGGTGGCAGGGTCCTTGCCCATGATGGCCGACGAGCAGATGAGGTTGCCCACCCGTGCTCCCATGGGAATGGGGGCGGCCCCGTGCGTTACCCCGGGTACTTCCAGTGAACGTGGTTTGCGGCTCATGTGATGCTCCCGCGTCGTGTTTGCTGTTGTGTTCCTGTAGGGTGAGGTGTACCTTCGTCCAAGGGTCGACAACTTCCTGATGGATGGTACATGACTGCGGTGTTCTCCTCCGGCGGCTATGTTAGCATGGCGCGCCCACGGTACGCTCATGCACACACCAGACACCTCTCGCGTCACACTCCGCCACGCTCACGTGACGATCCTCATTTGTAGTAACATTTTGACCCGTCGCGCATCTTCAATGCATCTCCGTCTTCCAGCGCGCGTCGCCCATGGCATGCACGATGTGTCGCGCTGGCCCGAACTGCATGCCCGTGCCGACACAGCCGGGGCAAGAGCCAGCCGTGCTCCTGGCAGACCCTGTTCGATGCGCCGGGTCAGGTGGAAGAAGTACGTGCGTGACGGGGACGGTCGGGTTCGAGGACCCGATCGAGCTTGTGCAGGATCCGGTAGAGAGCGACACGCTCGTCTTCACTTAGCACGCCAAGCAACTCGGCCTGGCGCTGCTGCGCTACCGGCAGGATCTTCCGGTACAGGGCGCGCCCCTCCTCGGTAATGGCACACACCACCTTGCGCGCATTGGCCGGGTCCTGCTCGGCCACCGCCAGGCCACGCTCTGCCAGACGCCGCAGTGTACGGCTAACCAGCGCCTTGTCGGACGAGGAAACCTCGACCAGCTTGCCAAACGACATGGGCGCGAAGGCCGCGAGCGCTGCCAGCATGCGCCACTCGGTTACCGTGACGTCGAAGGGTTCGAGGTAGCGCGCCGTGATGACTCGTTGCCCCGCATTGCCCAGCCGGCCCAGAATGAATGTAAGGAAATCTTCGAGGCGCAGGTTTGTGCCACCGGGTTGGAGGTCGCGCCAGGGGCATGCTTCCTCCTCACCAGCTTCCGCCACCATGCTGGCGCGCCGTGCCGCGAGCTCGTCGACCGCACCAGGGGACTCCCGGTGCAGTCGGGGCTCGCGGTTAGCCTCGTTATCGTCAGTCGACCTGATCGCTTGTCTAGTCATGAATTCCCAACCGTGCGACACCACCACTCGCACGGTCACTATACAGCTTCTCGACGTCGTATTCAGCGCGCTGGTTCGGTGCCGGCCGGATGCCGCACTCCCCGCCGTTGAAATAGTTCAGCTGCCGCGGCACGGGACGGAAACCGGGCCAGCCCTCGAGCCACAGACGCAGGATGTGCCGCTTGCGCTCGGGTTCATCGAAATCCTCGAAGCGCGTGCGGGCATGCAGCACGGCAAGGTTGTTGACCATGAGCAGGTCGCCCGCCTCCATCTTGAAACTGATGCGCAGTTCTGGCGAGCTGGCCAGCGCGTCGAGCATGTCGAGTGCCTCGATCTGGGCATCCGTAAGCGGGATGCCGGCATCGCGATGGCCTGCAGCGATGGGAGCTCGCACGTAGCGGCAGCTCAGGCGCCCGTCCTGCATGGCGAAGATGGGCACCGGCTCGCGCGTATAGGGACCGTCCTCCGGACGGCCTTCACCATAGCGGTGCCAGATGAAACCCTCGTAGAGTTTCTCGAGCAGGTCGGGTCGTTGTTCGAACATCGCGTTGTGCACGGCGATGGCACTGGCAAGCACGCTGTACCCCCCCGACTTGGCAGGCTGGATACATGCGAGCCCGATCAGGTCCGACGCGGGGTCGGTGTGCAGCCTGAGTTCCTGGCTGGTCTTGTACTGACGCGGAGTTTTTTCCACGGCCGAGGTATCGGTAACGTCAGTCAGGCGCTGACCCGACACGGTTTGCGACACGTGCGTGCCCAGCCAGGTACCCAGGCCCCAGGCGGCCAGACGTGCGCGGTCTTTGGTCCAGGTGCCCAGCGGCAACCCGCGCAGCAGGAAGAAGCCCTTGCCATCGGCCAGCTCGTGGCGCATCTGTTCGAGCAGCGGCGCAAAGGCGACGAACGGAAAATCACTCCTGTCGGTTTCTTCATGGTGCAACCCGCGCGCCTCCAGGGCCGCACACACCGATTCCAGCTCCTGGATCTGCTCGGGCGTGGCGTACGTGCTGACACTCTCGATGGATGGCCAGTCGGCACCCTTCCATTCGGCCGGATCGCTAACCCGGTGCAATTCAAACTTCGACATGACACCCTCTTTGTTGATACATCAACAAATTGTGCTTGGATCTGTTTCTGTCGTCAACCCGGGTTACCCCGCTGATCCGCGCAGGATACTGCAGGATCCTCCGCTGAGGCGGCGGGCAGCTGGCCTGTGCACGCACCGCTGATGACACACCCCTGGCCGGGCAACCCGCCCGCTGGCAGGCAGGTAATGAGTTTCCCGGATTGATTCGGCAGTCAACTTGTTGATATATCAATAAAACTTATTTAAGCTTTTTCGTTCTTTGCATTCAACGGCTGGCGCGCAGATCCATGAATCTGCCATCTTCGCGCCACCATCATTCGAGCAGCATTCGCGACAATCAAGGACACCCCATGCGCATATTCCGTAAAGCGATTCAGCTGGCACTTGGCGCCGGCCTGGCCCTGATGTTGGGCACCGCGCACGTTGCCGCCGCAGACTCCAATCAGCAGTTCCCCAGCAAGCCGGTACGCATCATCGCCTGGGCCGGCCCCGGCAGTGCGTTCGACACTCTTGCCCGCATGCTGGCCGACGAGTTGTCGAAACGATGGAACGTGGTCGTCACCGTCGAAAACAAGGTCGGCGCCGGTGGCATCCTAGGCACCCAGTACGTGGCCCGTGCCCCTGCCGACGGCTACACCATCCTGATCACCACCAACTCCGCGCAGATCCTCAACGCCCTGCTCAAGCCCGACCTCAGCTTCGATCCGAAGCGTGACTTCGTTCCCGTCTCGAAGCTGGCCGACGGACAAACCACTTTCGTCGTTGCCAGTTCGTCGCCCTACAGGAACCTCGCCGAGTTCCTGGATGCAGCCAAGACGGGCAAGGGCCTCACCTACAGCTCATTTGCGATCGGCTCGGCCATGCACCTCATGGGCGAAGAGCTGGCCCGTGCCAGCGGTGCTAACCTCATTCACGTGCCGTACGCAGGCGGCGAAATGGCAGCCCTCACCGACCTCCTCGGCGGCCGCATCGATGCATCCTTCATGTCGGAGGGCACCGCCATTGCCCAGTCGGACGCAGGCAAGGTGCGTGTGCTCGCCATCACCGGCAACGAACGCACCAAGAAACTGCCTAATGTTCCGACATTTTCCGAACAAGGGTTCTCCGAGCTCGATCTGAGCGGCTGGATCGGCATGTTCCTGCCCGCCGGCTCGCCCGAGGAAGCCGTGCAGGCCTGGTCAAAAGCGCTGCAGGAGATCGTCGCCTCACCCGCCATGAACGAGCGCATGGTCGCCATGGGCTTCCAGCCCGTCGGCAGCTCGGCCGAATCGTTCAAGGCTGCATTCGAACGCGACTTCAATCGCTGGGAAGAAATGGTGCGGGCCACCAATTTCAAGCCGCAATAAGCTTCTTGCGAGAAGGCACCCTCTGGCCCACACCAGACAACGGCGGCGCCCCCGGGCGCCGCCGTTTTTCAACCACGGGTTTGTACTCGCCACACGCATGGCAGGTGCCAGAACACACGGACGCCATTGCTACAACACGTTCGCGCTCGCCTTGCGACACATGTCGATCGCGCGGCTGACCGCCTGAGCGAAGCCAGCCAGGGGGTAGGTCATGTACCCGGGGCCAGTACGGCTTTGCACGGCCGCAAACTCGATGCGCAACACCTGCCCGTACTTCATTTCATTGATAACGTCGGCAAGCGCCGGCGTAGAGATGACCGAGAGCTGCGCCGCCAGATCACCCATCGTCAGCTCCGTCTTGCCATTGAACCGGTAGACACGATTCTGGTCGACGCGAAATGCGTACTGAAGCGGGATCGCGAGACTGCGCTCGGCCGGTCTGTTCAGCGGTGTGACGAAACTCACTTCGTGCGTGCACAGTGGTGCCACGAAGTCGACTGCCATGTAGGCGTCCCGGCGCACGGAGTAGGCCAGCGCCCGGGCGCGCGGCATCGCATCCGGCCGGGTGATCAGCATCGTGCGCCACACACCGAAGGCTGCCGCTGGTACCAGACCGCGGGACGCCGTGGGCTCTGCGCCCGCGACGGACGCCGCCACACAAAGCACGCCCACCATTACATTCCGGATGAAGTTGCCGCTTGATGCTCCTCCAGGCTTCCTCATCGATTCACGCTTCCAGTCACTCGAATTCCTACGCTGACAGCCGCTATTAGACGAGGTAGTGGGCCCCGAGGGCAAGTCACCGACGATACCTCTCACTGCCTGCCCTCTCGATCCCGATGCAGCGCCCGGTTGCATGCACGACACACTCGACTGGCCGGACAATCAGCTTACTGACATGGATCAAACTGAAACTTCGCCGGGTTTGCGAAGCTTTCTCTCGCCGAAAAGGATCGGCAATTTCGGAGAGTTTTCATGTCTTTGTTGTCTGTTCGTACCCCCCTGGCGGCACTGTTGTGTGCCGCCGGCCTGCTGACTGCCCCGGTACAGGCGCATGAGGCGGGCGACTGGCTCATCAAGTTTGGCGTGACCCAGGTGCATCCCAAGTCGGGCAACGGCAAGGTATTGAATGACACGGTGGAACTGGATGTCGGCAACAGCGTACGGCCCAGCTTCACGGTCACGTACATGGCCACCCGCAACATCGGTGTCGAGCTGCTGGCTGCCTGGCCGTTCAAGCACGACATCAGCGGCAGTGGTGGTCTGGGCAAGATCGCCACCACCAAGCAGCTGCCACCCACACTGAGCATTCAATGGCACTTCCTGCCTGACAGTGCCATCCAACCCTATGTGGGCCTGGGCCTGAACTACACCCACTTCTTCAGCACCAGGACCCGCGGTGCGCTGGAGGGCGCCGACCTGAAGCTCGGCGACTCCTGGGGGCTGGCCGGCCAGATGGGCGTCGACGTCAAGCTGAATGACCGCTGGTTCGTCAACGTCGACGTACGCTATATCGACATTTCTTCACGCGTGAAACTCAACGGCGAGCGCATCGGCAAGACCCGTATCGACCCGTGGGTGTTCACGGCTGGCATCGGCTATCGCTTCTGACACCGCTCTGCCACGCAACAAGAAAGGCCTGGCCCAGCCCCCGGGCTCCAGGCCGCATGCACGCAGTCCAGGCGTGAGGCATGGCCAGAGCTTCGCTTCGCCAGGCCTTCACCCCGCGCGGAGTCCCCCCAAAAGCTTACTGAACCTCGATCCCGGCTTTCTCGACGACCTCCTTGTATTCGGCGATCTGGCTGCGCACGATGTCGGCGTATTCCTGAGGTGTCGTGCCCGCGATGGTGAAGTCCTGCCCGGCAACACGTTTCTGTACTGCAGGATCCTGCAGCACGAGGTTCACCTCCTTGCTCAGGCGTTCAACGATTTCGTCCGGCGTCCCTGCCCTTACGAACAGACCCAGCGTGACCGCGATGTTCATCGGAACCCCTGACTCCCTCAGCGTAGGAACGTCGGGCATGAGCTGACTGCGTTGTTCCGAACCGCGGGCGAGAATCCGCACCTTGCCATCCTTCCAGTGGCTCATCACCGGGGTGGCGCTTCCTATCATGAAATCGACCTCACCCGACAGCAGGGCGGGCACGGTCTGGATCATGCCCTTGTAGGGCACGTGCATGAAGTTGCCTCTGGTCAGCAGACGCAGCTGCTCGCCCCCCATGTGGTGCGCCGATCCTATGCCCGAAGTGCCATAGGTGATGCCTTTCTCGCGCTTTCTGGACAGCTCCACCAGATCAGCCAGTGTGCGCGCCGGAGAATCGTCCCGGACGATGACGGAAAAGTTCTGTTCCGTCAGTCGGGAAATGGGCTGCAGATCCCGCAAGGGATCGTAAGGCAGATCCTTGCGCAATGCCGGGTTGATGGCGGTGTGACCCGTGTCGGCCAAAAAGAGCGTATACCCGTCGGCCGGTGCATTCAGCGCAGAGGTGATGGCAATGATGCCACTGCCGCCGGACTTGTTCTCGACCACGACTGGCTGCTTGAGCCGTTCGGCAAGCTTCTCTCCGACCAGCCGCGCCATCATGTCGGGTGTGGCACCCGGCGGAAAAGGCACGATCATGCGTATCGTCCGGTCAGGCCAGTTCGCCACATTCTGCGCATTTGCCGGTTGCGACATGCCACTGAAAGCCAGAAAAGCCGTCAGCGCGGTCGCCGCCCAACCCATCTGCTTTGCCGATTTCCTTGAAACTCGTCGCATGGTCTCCTCCATTCGATTACGACGTTCTTGTGATGATGAATATCTGCACCCACTGGTCTGTAGCCACGTGCAGTGGAGATCTGGTGTCGGCCACGTGCTACGCGTGAGTTCTTCAGCCTGCCAGGCGAGTCCGGCCCGATGCGCGCACCCACCCTTCCAGTACTTCCGGGTTCCGCACGAACTCCGGCGCCTCGTAATTCAGGATGCGCATGACGTTGTCCACTCCCTGCTCGATCAGTGACTCCTGCGTTTCGCGGGTATGTCCGACGATATGGGGCGTGAGGATTCCCTTCCCCAGCCGCCGCACCGGACTGTCCATGGGCAACGGTTCCGGATCGAAACAGTCCAGAGCCACGTAGGCCGACCCGTCATGCTGCAAATGTTCCAGCAATTCCATCTGGTCGACCAGCGCACCGCGGGCCGTATTCACTAGCACAATACCGGGTTTCGCCAGTTTCAGGGTACGCGCATTGATGATGTACCGGTTGTCATCGGTTACCGCGGCGTGCAGACTGATGACATCGCTTTGCGCAAGCAGACTTTCCAGATCAACCTTTTGCACGCAGGCAGGCAACGATGCCTGCGGTGCCCTGGGCGAATAGGTAATCAATCGCACATTCCAGGACGACAGGCGCTCTGCCACGGCGCGCGCGATCTTGCCAAAGCCCACCAGACCGAGCGTCTTGCCGGACAGCATCCGCGCATACGGTGCCCTCGGGCGATCCCAGCCCGAGCGGAAACGTTCCTGTGACTCTGGCAGTCGATACAGCGCTGCGAGTATCAGCATCACCGTCGCTTCCGCCATGCTGGTGACGTTTTCCGGTGTGGGCGCATGCGCAACCGGCAAGCGCCTGCGGGTGGCAGCGGGAATATCGATCGACTCGGTACCTGCGGCGAGGGCCGCGATGCCACGCAGATGCGGCAGCGCATCCATGACGCTCTCGCCACATCGGAATGCTGAGCAGGGCATCACCACGTGACAGTCGGGAATCCGGTCGACCGCGATGTCAGGCTGGATGATGTGAACTTCGATACCACGTTGCCTGAGCAATGTGGTGACGCCCTGCACCACATACTCGACATTCGGGTGCGTTGCAATCACCACCGACGGCCGAAGCTCCGCAAACACGCCCCGTTCATGGTTTTCAGTGTTGCCGTTCATACGACGATGATTTCCTGGGGAGTGCGCAACATGCGCTGCGGTGCACCATCGGTGATCAGAAAACTCATGTTCACCGGATACCCCCAGGCATTCGGGGCATGCGTCGTCGGGTGAATCGAGATCACCATGTTCTTCTGCAGCGGCATGGTTTCACCCTTGGGCGTAAACGC
The DNA here is from genome assembly GCA_937891425.1 of uncultured Pigmentiphaga sp. Taxonomy (GTDB): domain Bacteria; phylum Pseudomonadota; class Gammaproteobacteria; order Burkholderiales; family Burkholderiaceae_B; genus Verticiella. The sequence goes on along the minus strand of CALAGD010000066.1, from coordinate 80,117 downwards.
AGGCCGCTCGACCAGATCCACGCCCTGCGAATGGCCCAGCAAACGCCCCTCGGGTGGGTAACCCTTCCGGCGCATGAGCTCGTCATTCAGGCGCAACAGGTCGTCGGGCAATGCCCCCGGGCACGCGACTTCGGCCAGCCGCTCCTGGATCTCCACCACATCATTGAACGCCTTGCGCAACGCATCGGGCACCTCGCCCAGGCAGACCGTGGGCATGGCTTCGCTGTAGTAGCCATCAGGCTCCGACCCTTCGATCAGGATGGCCAGCTGGTCGCCCTTTTCCAGCACACGGTCCGATGGGCCGAAGTAACGGCAGATCTGCCCTGCAGGCGCTGATCCCACCATCATGGTCTGGTGATTGCTTCCCGACCGTACCAGATGGTGGCGAAGCTCATCCATGACATATCGGCCGGTCACGCCCGGGCGCACGAGCCCGGGCAGCAACGCGATCGCTTCCTCGTGCATGCGTGCCGCGCGCCGCATGCATTCGAGCTCCTCTTCGCTTTTCACCGCCTTGATGGGAGCGATGATGTCGGTGGCATCAACGAACTCCACCTGCGGCAAGGCCTTCGTCAGCGCCAGGTACGTGGCGGCCGGCAGGTATCCGAGCCCGAGAAAGCCAATGCGCCGCGGATTGCTGGCACTGATCGGTTCGATCAGCAACGGCGCGTGGGTGTTGGCGATGATGTTCGGCTGGGCGCAGCTGGCGACATGACGTACACCATAGGAATCGCGGGGCACGGAGTGCACATCGTCGCCATGCGACGCGAGTATGGCCTCGCCCTTCGCTGGGAATGCGACCAGCGTACCGGCAAGCCCCGTACGATTCGTGAGCCACCGCTGGTACCCATAGGGATGTCCGGTGGTGGCGATGAGCCAGTCGAGTCCGTTCTCATGCATCGCCTTGCGCACCAGAGCCCACCGCCGGTCAAGTTCTGCATTGGATATCACCGCTGTCTCCTCTTCTCTTGGCGTGACTTCAGCATGGTTCATCTTGACGCAAGTCGCATGAGCGTCCCACTTCACCGTGCGCGACGTGCACCAGGTGCACGTCAACGGTTTTCCCGACTTGCAAGAACCCGCCCCGACATGTGTATCCTGTGCCCCATCATGAGGATGGGGAAAACCAGCAATGAATACGGAGCATGCCGAAACCCCTGCCGCGCCCTACCGGGACGTACGGGCACTGCAGCGCGGCCTTGAAGTTCTCACCGAACTCAACCGCAGCCCCCAGGGCAGTTGCTCCATCACCGAGCTGGCCGAGCGCACGGGCATCCACCGCACGACAGTGCGCCGTCTTCTCGAGACCCTGGCCAGGGGAGGCTATGTGCGGGTCAGCCCCTCTTCAGGGCACTACTGCCTCACCATCCGCGTACGCGAACTCAGCGAGGGTTTCACCGATCGCGAATGGATTACCTCCATCGCCACACCCGCCATGGGCGAGCTGCTGCAGACCGTGAAGTGGCCGTCCGACCTCACCACGCTGGATGGCACCCACATGCTCATCCGGGAAAGCACGCACCGCTTCAGCCCGCTCTCCTTCGATCGCAACATGGTTGGCAAACGCATGCCGATACTGCTGACGGCGTCCGGGCGTGCGTACCTGGCGGCATGCAGCGTACAGGAACGAAAGGAAATACTTCGGATGGTGCGCGCCGAAGACAGTATCCAGAGTTCGATTGCGGCTTCGCCCCGCCTGGTCGCACAGATGATCGAGCAGGTGCTGGCACGCGGGTATGCCGTGAACGAGGGTGACTGGAACCGCAGTTCACCCAAGGGCATCCTCGCCCTGCCCATCATGCACAGGAACAAGGTGCTTGCCTGCCTCAACCTCATCTACATCCGGCGCGGACTCACGCACCAGCAGGCCGCCGAACGGTACCTGCCCGCACTCAAACACGCGGTCGTCACCATCGAACGACAGCTTGCCGCGTGGGCAGGCAGCGACCCGCTGTGATGCACGCCTGATCATCTGCGCCGGTGGGTTGCCTGAGACTTCATCAGGGCACCCGCACAACCCTTGTGCACCCTGGCATATTGCAAAACGTAATATGGTGTGAAATACTGTTCCGCATTCGGATATGTACCTTTATCGGTACAAATATACAGTGGTGTCCGGTCCCCTCATGATAATGTCAAGGACTCCATTCACTCCGGATACGAGGATGGTATGTCACATTCAGCTTCTCGTATTTCTCGAACCAATGGAACCGTCCCGAGCACCTTCGCCTGACCAAGACTGCGACGGGCTGGTACTTGCACAAGATCGACCTGTCGGGGCATTGCACCCCAGACGGCTCGCCTTTCCTCGCAGCCAATCTGGAACACGACCAGGTGAACTACCCGACCCGGGTTGGCAAATACCTTGAGTACATTTGGCACCATCTCGACGCCGGCCAAATTGACGACCACCAGACCCAGCGCATGCTGAATGATCTTGGGCAATGGATAGCCACATGCGAGAGGTCGGCACCGCGCTGGTTCGAGGCGTGCCGGGAACATCCCCAAAAGAGGACGCAATGACGTTTCACGTTCCAGGCAGACGCTTCTTTCATGAGAATATGGTTGCGCAACGACCAGGAATAATGAACCAGCCATCCTGGCAAATCGTCTCTTGCCGAAACTCGTCTCTTGTCCACTCCATGTGCAGGATGACGGTCCGTCACTTCAATATGTGTGTACATAAACGTTGACGGTGACCGTCAGTTCCGGATTTGGTCCACCACCCTCCGCCCAATCATCAGGGCCTGGCCATTTGACGGGACGATCATTCGCCCCGGGGATGCGTTTCCCGGCTGCGGATCCATCATCACCATGTGATCACCATATGATCGGTCATTGTACATTCATGAACGTCAGGCGCCAGGACTGATCGCGGTTTCGGGGTTTCTGGGCTTCGGGGTTGCATCCGGCAGGCTCTGCAGCGGCACTCCTGGGTTCGGGCGGGCAAGCGCGGCCCACGCCTCCTCCAGGGTCGGCAGTGCGCCGCCCCCACTGTCCGCCGTTGCGGTCAGTAGTCCCCCCATGGCACGCCCCCGGCGTGGGCACGCAGTTGATGACGTAGCGCTGAGGCGAACACCGCTGATCGGCATGACCGCTTCGGAACAGGGCTCGTGTATTGCTGCCGCTGTACCGAAACTGTATCGACGCGTCGCACAAGGAAACCTGGTGGGCCCAGCAGGGCTCGAACCTGCGACCAACGGATTATGAGTCCGCTGCTCTAACCGACTGAGCTATAGGCCCTGGAGACATGGCCGGCAAGTCCACCGGCGCAAGAGAGGCGTGAGAATTGCCACGCTTTCACCGGCGCGAGGCCGGAAACGCAGCAAAGAGGTTCGCATTCTAGCAAAGTCGGGGGAGGTTGTCTCGACCGCCAGGCAGCCCGCGAACCCCTCCCACCAAAAGAAAAAGCGGTGTGCTCCGATGTTGGGTGCACACCGCCCCGGGAAATGCTGCTGCATCAGCCTTCGAGGAAGCTCTTGAGCTTGTCGGCGCGGCTGGGGTGACGCAGCTTGCGCAGCGCCTTGGCCTCGATCTGGCGGATCCGCTCGCGCGTGACATCGAACTGCTTGCCAACCTCTTCCAGCGTCTGGTCGGTGCTCATTTCGATACCAAAGCGCATCCGCAACACCTTGGCTTCACGCGGCGTGAGCGAATCGAGCACTTCCTTCACCACCTCGCGCATCGAGCCATGCAGTGCGGCATCGGCCGGCGCCAGCGTGGTGGTGTCCTCGATGAAATCGCCCAGGTGGCTGTCGTCGTCGTCTCCGATGGGGGTTTCCATGGAGATGGGCTCTTTCGCGATCTTGAGGATCTTCCGGATCTTGTCTTCCGGCATGTCCATCTTCTGTGCCAGAGTGGCCGGATCGGGCTCGACACCGGTTTCCTGCAGGATCTGCCGGCTGATGCGGTTCATCTTGTTGATGGTCTCGATCATGTGCACCGGTATGCGGATGGTGCGCGCCTGATCTGCGATCGACCGCGTGATGGCCTGGCGGATCCACCACGTGGCGTACGTGGAGAACTTGTAGCCGCGACGGTATTCGAACTTGTCGACCGCCTTCATCAGACCGATGTTGCCTTCCTGGATGAGATCCAGGAACTGCAGCCCGCGGTTGGTGTACTTCTTGGCGATGGAGATAACCAGACGCAGGTTGGCTTCCGTCATTTCGCGCTTGGCCTTGCGCGCACGTGCCTCGCCAGTGGCCATCCGCTTGTGGACGTCCTTCAGGTCTTTCAGCGGTAGCGACACGCGCTTTTGCAGGTCCATCAGTTTCTGCTGCAGCTCGTGCACGGCCGGGATCTGGCGGCTGAGGGTTTCGGAGTAAGGATGGCCGGCTTCGACTTCCTTGATGACCCAGTCGAAATTGGTTTCGTTACCGGGGAAATTATGGATGAAATGCGTGCGCGGCATGCCCGCACGGTTTACGCAGATGCGCAGAATGCCGCGCTCGAGCTGGCGCACTTCTTCCACCTGTTCGCGCAGCTTGTCGGCCAGTTTCTCGACCATCTTGGCGGTGAAGCGAATGCCCATGAACTCGTTCTGGATGGCTTCACGCGCCTTCATGTAGGTTTCCGACCGATAGTTGCCGGCTTCGTATTCCTTGCGGAGGATATCGAAGTTTGCCGCCACAATGTCGAACTTCTGCAGGGCCTGCTCGCGCAGGTCTTCAAGCTGCTGGCGCGTCATGCCGCCGGCCGGTGCCTCGTCGTCGTCCTCTTCGGCGCCTGTGCCGACACCTGCGTACTCTTCGCCATCTTCCGGATCGACCAGACCATCGACCACTTCGTCGATGGGCAGATCGCCCGAACGCACCCGCTCGACATGCTCGAGGATGTCGCTGATGGTCGTGGGGCAGGCCGAAATGGCCATGACCATGTGCTTGAGACCTTCCTCGATGCGCTTGGCGATCTCGATTTCGCCCTCACGGGTAAGCAGCTCGACCGAACCCATTTCTCGCATGTACATGCGAACCGGGTCGGTGGTGCGACCGAAATCGGAATCGACCGTGGACAGCGCGACGTCGGCCTCATCCTCGGCATCGTCGTCAACCGACACGACAGGTGCCGTATCGCTCATGAGCAGCGTTTCGGCATCGGGCGCCTGGTCGTACACGGCGATGCCCATGTCGTTGAACGTGCTGATGATGCCGTCAATGGCCTCGGCATCGACCAGGTCGTCGGGCAGGTGGTCGTTGATCTCGGCGTACGTGAGGTAGCCGCGCTCCTTGCCCAGCTTGATGAGCTGCTTCAGGCTGTTGCGACGCGCCTCGTACTCTTCCGGCGAAAGGGGGCCACGGCCGATGAGGTCCTTGGCGTCCTTGCCCCGGCGTCCGCGCCCCTTGGGAATCTTGATGTCAGGAATGATCTCGCCATCACCATCGTGATCGAGCGGATCGTCGAAATCGGGCTCGGCAGTGGCAGCTTTGGCCGGACGACCCGGACGACGACCGGCCTTGGCGACCATCGTATCGTCGTCATCGGCAGCGCTCTTGCGGGCCGATTTGGATGCACGCTTGGTGGCCGACTTGCGCGGCGCCTTCTCCTCGGCCTGTGCGGCGGTCTTGCGGGCCGCCTTCCGGGCAGCCTTGCGCGCCGGCTTGGCGTCGGCCTCGTCGGCCACGGCCTGAGTGAGCTGTTCGTTCACGGCGTCGGGGGATAAACTCGTAGCAGTCTTAGCGGTGGTTTTGGCCATGCTTACTCAACCAGTGTGCCCCGCCGAACGGGGATGATGAAAAACGCCCGAAACACGCCCAAGCGCGATGGCGCCCTCAGCCTGAGACAAGCCTGGGGCGTGATGGTTTCGTTCTTGAAGGTGAATCGTCTGCAGCGTATATGGCGCCGCAACCGGATGTGTTCAAGAGCGCTCAATGTGCGGATTCGCCTGGCAGTACCAATGGATACAGAAAATAACCTAACGCAAGAAGTTGTCAATGTTCTTGCGCCATCAGGGTTCGGAAAGAACCGCCATCTGGGCAGTGAAAGCGAGCATATTGCCAGGTTTTATCAAAGGGCAACCCATGATTGCACCCCTTCAATATGCGCTCTGAAACCTGATATACTATCACGTTGCCCAATTTTTAGCAACGTTTTCCATCTGCGCTCTTGCACTTGCCGTCAGCCTTTTCGTAACAAGGTGCTGCGGCCACATTCCCGCCCCTCGCCTGATTTCACCGGGTTTCCGTTCATCGCCCCCGCATCAGGGCAGCGATTTCCTGAGACACCTGTGCATAACGCGCCAGCGCGTCGGGGCTGAACGCCGCCGCTTCGGCGAGACGCTTCTGCTCTGCCTGCAAGGCACGCAGATTGATGATGCGCAGGGCATCGCGCAGTTCCGCGGCCGGCTCGGGCAACTCTTCCACCAGCAAGGTCTGTGCTGCCTCCTGTGCCAGTACCGGCTCGAGCGGCGTTCCGGCGGCCGCCTGCAGCACTGACCCGGTGTGATGCGCCCCGGTTGCCCGGACGAGGTCGATCAGCGCCAGCACCGATTCGAAGCCCGACATGTGCTGCATGCGCTGCACCTGCGTGGCATCCACCTCCCGCACCAGTTCCGGGTGAGCCAGCAATAGGCGCAGCAGGCGGGTGGGCAGGCCGACCACAGGCGCGCGCCGCGGGCGCTCGTACATGCCGCCGAGACCGTCGCGAGACGGCCCCATGCCGCCACCTCGCGGGCCAGCAGCGTTCCCCTCTCCTCGCAGGGCCCCACCCCTGGCGGCGCTCTGCGCCGGGCGACCGGCGTCACGCCGCTCGGTCTGCACCAGGGGCCCGCTGGGGCTGTCTTCAAGGTGAACCAACTGCGCCAGCTCGTCGGAGGTAAGGCGTACCCGCTCGGCCAGATCGCGCATGATCTGTACGCGCAGCGCGCCGGCGGGCATGGCCTGCAGCACGGGCTCTGCGGCCCGGATGCATTGCGCGCGACCCTCAGGGTGGGCGAGGTCGAATTCCGCCTGCCAGTGGTCGAACATGAACCCTGACAAGGGGCGCGCATTGCGTACCGCGCGCCGGAATGCCTCCGCACCGTGCTCGCGCACGAAGGAATCCGGATCGTGCTCGGGCGGCAGGAACAGGAAGCGGATGACCACATCATCGCGCAGTACGGGCAGACTGGCCTGCAAGGCGCGCCAGGCGGCCCGCCGCCCTGCCTCGTCACCGTCGAAACTGAAGACAATGTTGTGCGACACGCGCAGCAGCTTCTGCACATGCTGCGTGGTCGTGGCTGTACCCAGAGTGGCCACGACGTGCTCGATTCCCATCTGCGCCAGGGCCACGACATCCATGTAGCCCTCAACCACGATGACTTCCCCTGCCTTGCGGATGGCTTCGCGCGCCTCCCAGAGGCCATAGAGCTCCTGTCCCTTGGAGAAGATCGGCGTTTCGGGTGAGTTGAGGTACTTGGGCGTGCCCGACCCGATCAGGCGCCCGCCGAAACCCACGAGGTGGCCACGGGCATTGCGGATGGGAAAGGTGATGCGCTGGCGGAACCGATCGTAACGCCGCCCGTCCTCGCCTTCGATGACCAGGCCGGCTTCAACCAGCAGGGCCGCGAATTCAGGTTCGTGGTAGGCCGGGAAGACTTTCGCGAGGCCATGGCGGTCTGCCCCCGCCCACCCCAGCTGGTAGCGGGCCGCAATCTGCCCGCTCAGCCCTCGCTGCTTCAGGTATGCGATGGCCTCGGGCGCCGACCGCAGATTGCGGCGGTAAGCCTGATTGGCCAGCTCAAGCACTTCGCCATGACGGGTGATCTGCTCGCGGCGGCGCTCGCGGGCCTCGCGCTGGGCAGGGGGCTCGGAAGCCTCGCGCGGCACCACCAGGCCCACCGAGTCGGCCAGACTGCGCACCGCCTCGGGAAAACTCGCCCCCAGGTGCTGCATGAGGAAGCGGATGGCGTTTCCATGCGCACCACAGCCGAAGCAATGGTAGAACTGTTTCGCCGGGCTGACCGTGAATGAGGGAGTTTTCTCGTCGTGGAACGGACAAAGTCCAAGCAGGTTGCTGCCGGAACGACGCAGCTGCACATACCGTCCGACCACGTCGGCGACATCGACCCGCTCGAGAAGATCCTGTATGAAGGAATCCGGAATCATGCCTGACAATCGTGCCCGTTAAGACGAATCATGCGCGGGTGGTTGCGCCGTTTGGTCAGCCATGCCATTGGGGCGTGCAAGCACCTCGCCCGAACCCTGCCCTCACCGCCGACGCGCCCGGAATGCACCCGGGCGCGGGTTCCGATGCATGACCCAGGTACCGCGTCAGGAACCTTTCAGCCTGGCAGACACGAGGCGCGAGACCTGGGACATGTCAGCACGCCCTGCCAGTCTTGGCTTGATCAACGCCATGGCTTTACCCATCGCTGACGGCCCGGTCGCACCTTCAGCGGCCAGGGCGGCCAGCGCTTCGTCCACGACAGCTTCGATCTCCGCTTCGTCCGCGGCTGCGGGCAGGAACTCCTGAAGTACGGACAGTTCTGCACGCTCCTGCTCCAGCGCGTCGGCCCGGCCTGCCTGTTCGAACGCGGCGATGGACTCACGCCGCTGCTTGACCTGGCGCTCGATGATGGCCGTGATGTCCTGGTCAGTCAGCTCGCGCCGTTCGTCGACCTCCTTCTGTTTGATGGCCGCCAGCAGAAAGCGCAAGGTACCCAGACGCACGCTGTCTTTCGCGCGCATCGCGGTTTTCATTTCATCGGTGAGGCGAACTTTGAGGGTGCTGTCGCTCATGAGCTTACCCGCACAAGGTGAGGCCTGCAGGATGAGGCCTGTAAAAATGAAAAGCGCCAAAGCCATCGACTTCACGATGGTTGGCGCAGAACAAGACAACTGACCGGTATCGATAACCGCTCTGACCGGGCAGCCGTTGGCGGGCGGCGGGCAGCATGTGTAGCCTGCAACTTCAGACCTTGCTGCCTGCCCGGCCGGCCTGGCTTCCAGGCCCGGGCAGAACCGACACCCGATCAGTAGAGCCGCGGCGGCAGCTGCTGGCTACGCAGACGCTTGAAGTGCCGCTTGATGGCAGCGGCCTGCTTGCGCTTGCGCGCAGCCGTGGGCTTTTCGTAGAACTCGCGCGCACGAAGCTCGGTGAGAAGGCCGGTTTTCTCGACGGTACGCTTGAAGCGCCGCAGGGCGACTTCAAACGGTTCGTTTTCTTTGACTCGTACAGTTGGCATGCAGTAGCGCCTTTCCAAATACTATTGAAAACAGTGTTGTTCAGAAGCGTGCCCGGCCGCAAATGCAAGTTGCCCGCCCGGGCACCGACGTCGCGTTACGGAACCGCACGAGGAGCTGCATGAAGCGGTTACCGCAGGAAACGACATCGATGAAGAATTCGGTAGAGCCTGGTATGCCCCATGACGCGCATGCAGTGCTGCACATGCGTTGGCGGCGTAAAATCTCACCCCCTTTGTACTTCTGCCGAAAGCCGCGTGCCCCAACGGGAGTATCCCGGCGCACCATAGCCATGTTGGAAAACGCACCCAGAAATCGGGTGAGCCTTACATAATAACATGAAGCGCGATCCGTGCGATACTACGACGTTCAGGCATTCACTCGTCATGGCAGGCGCCCGCAGCCCGGGTGCTCGCCCGCTTATCGTTTCCTGCGTTTTCGTGGCGCGTTCCTCCGACGGTAACTGTTCATGTCGCAAAACCCCAGCTCCCCGAACCAATTCGACAAGAAATCCCAGGCCTGGTCGGCCCGGTTCTCGGAACCCATGTCCGACCTGGTCAAGCGCTACACGGCGTCGGTCGATTTTGACCGCCGCCTCGCCCGTTTCGACATCCAGGGTTCACTTGCCCATGCCGACATGCTGCACGCCGTCGGCGTGCTGTCGGCCAGCGACCTCGCCGACATCCAGCGCGGCATGGCCATCATCCTGGAAGAAATCGACTCGGGCCGCTTTACCTGGTCAATCGACCTCGAAGACGTGCACCTGAACATCGAAAAACGGCTCGTGGAGCTGGTGGGCGACGCGGGCAAGCGGCTGCACACCGGGCGCTCGCGCAACGACCAGGTAGCCACCGACATCCGCCTGTGGCTGCGTGCCGAGATCGACACCGCGCTCGACCTGCTGCGCCAGCTCCAGCACGCCCTGGCCTCGCTGGCATTGCAGCACGCCGACACCATCATGCCCGGCTTCACCCATCTGCAGGTGGCCCAGCCCGTCACCTTCGGCCACCACCTGCTGGCCTACGCAGAGATGTTCGGACGCGATGCCGAGCGCCTCGCCGACTGCCGCAAGCGGGTGAACCGCCTGCCGCTCGGCGCCGCGGCATTGGCCGGCACCAGCTATCCCATCGACCGTGAGCGCGTGGCACGCACTCTCGGCTTCGAGAGTGTCTGCCGCAACTCGCTGGACGCAGTCTCCGATCGCGACTTCGCCATCGAATTCTGTGCGGCGGCCGCCCTCATCATGACACATGTGTCGCGGCTGTCGGAAGAGCTGGTGCTGTGGATGAGCCCCAGCTTCGGCTTCATCGACATCGCCGACCGGTACTGCACCGGCAGCTCGATCATGCCGCAGAAAAAGAACCCGGACGTGCCAGAGCTGGCGCGCGGCAAGACCGGCCGGGTCAACGGGCACCTGATCGCCCTGCTCACCCTCATGAAGGGTCAGCCCCTGGCCTACAACAAGGACAACCAGGAAGACAAGGAAGGTCTTTTCGATACCGCCGATACGGTACGCGACACGCTGCGCATCTTCGTCGACATGATCGGCGGCATTACGGTCAAGGCCGAGGCCATGCGCGCAGCCGCGCTCAAGGGGTACGCAACGGCCACCGACCTCGCCGACTACCTGGTGAAGCGTGGCGTACCGTTCCGCGACGCCCACGAAGTAGTGGCTCATGCCGTACGGGTTTGCGTTGAACGCGGCTGCGACCTGGCCGAGCTCTCTCTGGACGAACTGAAGGCCTTCCACCCCGCCATCGAAGCGGACGTGATGCCGGTGCTTACACTGGAAAGATCGATCCAGGCGCGAGCACATGTGGGTGGCACTGCTCCTGCGCGCGTGCGCGAAGAGGCGCAGCGCATCCTGCAGGCTACCGCGGTCCCGGCCGGCAACTGATCCACCCCGTCACGCAGGCGCCGGGCCGCGCCTGCATGGACGGCTGTTCAACGCTGCCCTATCATGAATCCATGAGCACGGCGTCGAACCCCATCGTTCTTGCCTCCGACATCGGCGCAACGAACGCGCGGTTCGCCTTGGTGGAGAACCCCCTGGGCGAGGCGCGCGTCGTATTCCAGCGCATCTACCCTACCGCCAGTTTCCCCGACTTCGAACCTGCTATTCAGACCTTCCTGCGCGAGGCTGGCTGCACACCCGCCCTGGCTGCGATCGCCATCGCGGGTCCTGTCGACGATACCTCCGCACGCCTTACCAATCGGGCACACTGGACGGTCGACCGCAGCTGGTTCGCAAGGCAGGGCATCCATGCCACGATACTGAACGATTTCCAGGCTCTGGCCTACGGCCTCACGCGTGCCGGGCCCGACGACTACGTCGTGCTCCAGCCCGGCAACCCCGCCCAGGGCGGTGTCATGGCTGCCGTGGGCGCCGGCACGGGCCTCGGCGTTTCCGCGCTCTTCTGGGACGGGCAGCGCTACCGTACGTTCCCGTCGGAGGGCGGCCACATCAGTTTCGCGCCGCGTACTCAGAAGGAACTGGAGCTTTTCCATTACCTGCAGACACGGCACGGCCGGGTCAGCGCGGAGCGCGTCATCTGCGGCGCGGGCCTGGTTGCCGTGTACGACTTCCTGCGCCAGCAGTGCCCTCAGGCCGAGCCAATATCCGAACCCGCGGAAGTTTCCCGCCGCGCACTGGCCGACCCCGACAGTCTCCCAGCCAGGGCGCTCGATCTGTTTGTTGGGTGTTATGGCGCTTTTGCCGGTGATATCGCCCTCACCTTCATGGCCCGGGGCGGTCTGTACGTGGCGGGCGGCATCGCTGCCAAGCTGGCACCGCGCCTCGCCCGGGGCGACTTTCTGGAAGCCTTCAACGCCAAGGGCCGCATGCGACGCGTGACCGAAACCATTCCGGTACGCATCGTCACGAACGAATTGATGGGCCTGATGGGCGCGGCCTACGCCGCACTCGAATAGCCGGATTCCACCCGCTGTCAATCGTCAGTGCGTTCCAATGTCATAGCGGGATGCACGAATTGGCCACGGCAGCCTCTCGGGGCACACTGCCTGTGTCCCGTGGAGGCCCGCTATGAGTCACGTTCACACCAAACCCAGAGTCACCCTGGCATTTCGTCGCATTGAGTTCCGCCCATGGGGTTCCCGCTGCGGACAGCGCCGCAGCATCTTCCCCGTGATGCGCCGGAGATGTCTCCAGCGCTCAGGCGGCGGCTGCCACGCCATCCGGCAGAAGGGCCAGGGAATGACCGAATACATTGTCATCGTTGCCCTGATTGCCATTGCCGCAATCGCGGTTTACCAATTGTTCGGACAAGTAGTTCGTTCACAGACGGCTGCCATGACACGCGAACTCGCCGGTGAAGACGGCAGCGCCGAGTCCCGTGCTGCGCAGGAAGCTGCGAACCGCGCATCCTCCCAGACTTCCGTACGTACCCTGAAGTCGTTCACCGGCAATGCCGGCGCGGGCGGGCAATGAACACCGTGAATACATCCGTTCTCTTGCAGCGCCTGGCCCGGCGCGAGGCTGGCAGGTACGCATGCCCCCGCCTCAGGTACGAGCAGCTCAGGCAAAACGCTAGCATGCGGCAACGGGGGCAGGCCCTCATGCTGGCACTCGCGCTACTGGTTTTCGGGGCTGCAGGCCTGGTGCAGCTGTATGACGGTGGACAGATCATTGCCGAGAAGTCGCGCCTGGTGCATGCTACCGATGCCGCGGCCTACAGCGGCGCGCTGGTGCAGGCGCGGGCTCTCAACTTCCAGGCATATGCCAACCGGGCTCAGATCGCGCACCAGGTGGCCATGGCCCATCTCGTGACGCTGGCCTCGTGGGCCGATTTCGGCACGACTGAGGCGCAGCAGCTTGCTCGCGGCAACCCGCCCGGCTACCTCATTGGCATGCTGTTCGGACCCGCCCATGGGACTGCCTACCACGCCGCTGCCAGAGCACGCATGCCTGCCGTACGGCAGGCGCGCGAGGCTCTGCACGATGCCTTTCTGCAACATGACGCCATCGTGCATGACGTACTCTGGCGTGCCCAGATGGCGGTCACGAGTTCGTTGCCCGCAGCACGCGCCGCCGCCATGCAGGCGGTACTCGACGCCAACTACGCGGCGGCGTCGCCCATGATGGAACAAATGCATGGTGCACCTGCATCGCGGATCATTGCAACCGATACAACCATCGCGGGCAACAGCCCAACCAGTGCCCCGCCGGCAAGGCTCGACTCCGAACTGCTCTCCGACGAGCTGCCCGGCGCACTGGTTCCGCGCCACGGTGCGGCACGCGAGCACTTGCGGGAACTGGTGTTACAGGCGGCTAACCATTACGAGTTCCTCTTTCCTCGCCACTACACCGCACATAGCGGCTGGACGGTCAGCTCACGCTGCCCCCACCTGCGTCACCAGCTGCGACGACGCGGTGGCACGTCACTGGAAGGCTTCGATGTCTGGCGTTCGGACGATACGCAGTCGTACCACGCCTTGCGCTCGAATCGCTGGATCGGCTGTTACTACCGCGAATATCCCATGGGCTGGGCCGAGATCGCGGCAGGCGGAAAACCACAGCACAGTCCACTCGAACACGTCGACAACCCACCCAATGACTTCAGCGAACAGGACTTCTGGCGCTGGGCGCGCGAACATACGCCGTGGGACATCCACCAGGGCCGGTCAAATCCTCTTGCGAATTCGCACGCAGTCAGTCGCTCGACATCCTGGCGGGGTCGGGGCATGCCCGGCACCGTCGATCTCGCACCGACCGCTTCGGGCGACGCACCCACGTCCATCAGGTTTGCTATCCGGGTGACACGACCACAGACTGCGCTTGCGACCACCGACGCAGCCGGCAGGGTCAACATCGGCGCCGGCCTCCTGCGCATGCCCACCCGACTGCACGGACAGCAAATCGCCGCCATCAGTGCCGCGCAAACCTGGTTCGAGCGCCCCACAGCACGCAGCGACGGGTTCGACGAGCTCGCCAGTCTGTTCAATCCATACTGGCAGGCGCGCCTGGTAGCTGTTACCGAAAACGAGCGGTCGGCGGCAAGGCAGAAGCAATTGTTCAGCCCACTGTAGAAGCCGCCGCGCGCACCACGACGCCATGACCGGTCTTGCATTCTTCCCGCACGACAGAGGCTCCCACCCCGCCCGAGCCTGTCAAGGGCAGGCGATGGCAGAAGCGCTGGTGGCCATGCTGGCCCTGGCTGCGCTGTTCTGGGCAATACCCCTGCTGGGCCGCTATCAGGACATCGCCCTGGACACCCTGCATGCCAGCAGGACAGCCGCATTTGCCATGACACAAACCGATGAAATCGACTCTTCCGTCATCAGACATCACTTCGCGGAATCCGCCCTGCGTTGGCGCGATGCCGGTGGTACCCCATTGTTGCCAGACGACGGCATCATGCTGCGATTCGACCGTTCCCCTCTCGCCACCGGAGCACAGCCTGGCCAGCAGGATGCAGCTGCCCGGGCGCTGCGCCACGACTGGCAGATCGAGGACCGCGGAATCGTCTTCGCAACCGTTGCCGTACATCCGCGCAACGTACTGAACGCACCCCAATGGCACGAGCCCCATCTTCGCATCGAGCGGCATACGGCCATTCTTGCGGGCGCTGGCCATGCGATGTCCGACCAGGAAGGGCAACACCGCATCGCGCGCGGAACCGCCGGATGGTCGCGCGCTGCAGAAACTTCCATACGTGCAGGCAGAACCATTGCCGACGCCATGCAGGCAGTGGACGCAGGCTGGCACCGCCCCTCCCCCGAACTCGACTGGCTTTCCCCCTGGGCCGGACTGGTTCCTGCGGACCGTCTGAAACGGAGATGAGCATGCTGCCTGTAATTCGTACGTTGGCTTTCGTCCCCGTAACGTCATGGTCTGCACGTATTTGTGCAGGCCTCGCATGTTTGTCGGTTCTTTGCACCACGGCGTCCGCACACGCATCTGCGCGCGAGCCTTCGGCGGTCACGCTGCAGAGCCGGTCTGCCATGCTCGCGATGGATCCACTTGCTCCCATCGAGCTGCCCACGGGCAGCCGAGTGATGCGTTTGCCCGCCATGCGCAGCAACGGCGTGCCCGTTACCGTGCAGCTGGTACGAAGCCCCGTAGCTCCGCCACGATTCATTGAATGGGTACATCAGCGGCTTGCACCCGGCCTCACGGTCACACGCCGTGAGCATGCGCTGCTCGCGTCAAACGGCAAGGATCGCCTCTGGCTTTTGACGGCTTCGCCGGACAGCCCGTCTTCCGCAGGGTACACGCGTGAGTCGGATACCGGCACGGTAGCAGTGTTCTCGGCGTCGTTGCATGGTCCGGGCCAGCGCCAGGCGCCACGGGCCTCAACCGCACCCCTGCCGTCGTGGTTCGGTACCGATTTGATCCTGCATATGGATGTATCAGTGGACGACACGGGCGGCCCTGGACGATTCATGATCTACAGCCACCCCTCATGGCCTGAGCAGGTGCTGTACCGGCGCGTGGCAGCGGCCCTGAGCCGGTCGGGCTGGGCTTCTGACGCGGGAGCTCAGCCAGCACTGACATTCTGGCGGCAAGGCGATGGCCATCTGATGACCTCCGTAGTCGCCCGCGAACCCGGCAGCGCCGTGCTGATTGCCTACCAGGAGCACGGTTCTGAGCCTGCACGCACGCCACGATCGAAATCGCGTCGTGGCAGTCGATGATTTGCCTGATTGTCAATGCAGATGGTTGATGCAAATGATGGGCCTGGAATCCTCGCACCATTGCCGTCGAGATCATCCACATGGCGTTCCCGTTCGCCCGGTTGGCCGGCACCACGCAACCTGGGCACCGCTCCGGACAAGAGTGCGGGCCAGCACTTCCATGCACGGACAGGCAATGCTTGAAACACTGGTGATTCTGCTGGCGGTTGGCATCCTGCTCTGGGGCGTGCGCTGGACCGACGGAGATTCTGGCCTGGTGGCTGCCCTGGTGGAAAGTCTGCGCAGCTGGCACACCCGATATTCCGCTGCCATCTCGTTGCCGATGTAACCATGTTGCGCCTCCGACTCGCACACCTCACCTCACGCTGGCTATTGCTGGGCGCGTCGCTTCTGTTGGGTCTCATTGCCGCCTGGGCAGCAAAGCGCCATATCGATGCCTTCGTCAACCGGCTGGCTGAAGAAAGCCGCGTGCCGATGCTCGAAGTGGTCGTTGCGGCGCACGACCTCCCCGAAAGCACCGAAATCTCCATCGACAACGTGGCCGTGCGCCGGATTCCCGTCGAGTGGATTTCCGAAGATGCGCTCATGCCTCAGGATTTCGAGCGTGCTGCCGGCCTGGTGCTCACCCACGCCATTGCCCGGGGTGATCCCATTCTGTGGGGCTATCTTGCGAATCTCCGGGAAAGACAGCCATTCTCGGCTCAGCTGGGTGCGGGTCGACGCGCAGTCACCATACCTGTCGATGAAATCAATTCCTTGTCGGGCATGCTCGAACCAGGGGACGTGGTTGACCTGTTCGTGACTTTCGACCACCGCGGCCGGCGCGTGACTGCTCCCCTGTTGCACGGGGTACGGGTGCTGGCTACCGGTCGACAGGCTGCGGGCGACACCTTCTCGGAAGGACGCTATGGCACGGTAACGCTCGATGCATCCCCCGAAGACGCCGTCAAGCTCATCGCCGCCCGCCAGCAGGGCTCCATCGCTGCGATGCTGCGCCACGGAGCTGACGACGAAAGCACTCGAGTGTCCGCCCTGCACGGCGACCTGGCGACTCTACTCGGTGTACAGGAAGCGGCTGCGCCCGCCGGCGTACCCGTCATATTCGGTGACCGATACCCGCTGGTGATTCCCAGGCTGGGCGAAATGGTCACTCCTCCGGACGACTGGCCGGCTCCTTTCGTAGAACCAGACCTGTCGCAGCTCATGCAGTCTTCAAATGTCTTGTCAAATCCCCACCGATTCCCCGTCGAGCATCAGGTGGGCGGGCAGGCAAATGTTTCCCGCGCCATCAGCATCGGGTCAGCTGCCCCTGCCGAGCCAACCCGCTGACAGCGAGGCCGAGATGACCGCAAGCACGCTCCACCATTCCGCTTACGGGAAGCGCACGCTCATGCAGCTGCCAAGGGCTCCTCGGCCGCTGGACATCCGGCTGACCGGCTCGCTCGCATGCTTCGCCGCATGCGTGGCGTGGGCAGCCTTCCCCGCGGCCGCTGGCACGCCTGCTGGCGGCACCGGTGTTTACCCTTTCTGGCAGGAGGCACGGCAGCCCTCCCAGTGGCTGGCCGAGCCCGCAACGCCTCCAGCTTCGGGCGCGCAACGTGTGGCTGACGACACGCTGATGGATCCTACGACACGTCAGCTCCCGCCCACTGACCTGCCATTGGGGTTTTCCCTGCTGGATGAACCCTTGCCCATCGGCCCGGGTCCGGGGCAATGGGCCACCACGCCACCTGCGGACGCACCTTATGCCGACATCGAGATGTTCGTGGGCGAGACACGCATCTTTCCGGCGCCCGATGTGGCACGCATCGCGGTAGGCGATGGCTCGATCGTGCATGCCGCAGTAGCCGACGACAAGGAAGTGGTGGTGTTCGCGCGCACTCCGGGCACGGTGTCACTTGTGATCTGGACGCGCGACGGCGAGAGCCGCAGCCTGCGCATTCGCGTCGTGCACAACGAAATACGGCGCCTGCAACACGAGCTATCGCGCTTTCTCGAGCGCATACCCAATGCCCGCAGTGCCGTCGTGGGCGACAAGATCATCATCGAAGGCGACGACCTGTCGGATGCCGATCAGGAACGGATCGCCGACCTGGCGCAACGGTACCCCAACATCATCGACTTCACCGGCCGCGTCGGATGGGACCGCATGGTGCTCATCGACGTGCAGGTAGTGGAGCTGCCGACCTCCCGCATGCGCGAGCTCGGAATACGCTGGGATCCATCCACCACCGGTGGCATCAACACGGGTGCTCTATGGGATGCTTATCGCGGCCAGGCGCTGACCGCACGCCCCGGCGAAAGCCCCATCACCGGCGTATTCCCGGCAGCGGGCCTGAATGCCTACCTCGGCATCAATGCGCTGCTTTCGGCACGCCTGCACGCGCTGTCCCAGCAGGGCGAAGCCGTGCTCCTGGCCCAGCCGCAACTGATGGCGCGCAGCGGATCGACCGCCAGCTTCCTCGCCGGAGGAGAACTTCCCTACACGACCATTGATGCCAACGGCAATTCCTCTACGGTATTCAAGCCGTACGGTGTCACGCTCGACGTCACTCCGCGCATCGATCGCACGGGCACCGTACGCGCACGCATCGAAGTGGAAGTGAGTGCGGTGGACCCCGTTGTCAATACTCCGAGCGGCCCCGCACTGCGCACACGTCGCACGGCCACGGAGTTCAACGTGCGCTCTGGCCAGACGATCGTCATCAGCGGGTTCCTGTCACGCGAAACCGTGCATGATACCGACAGTGTCCCGGGCCTGGGCAGCATTCCATTGCTGGGAACCCTGTTCCGCTCTACCCGCCTGCAGGAGAAAGATACCGAACTGGCGATCTTCGTGACGCCGACCATCGTGACAAGCGACAACGCCTCGCTCATGCAACGTGCGGAACGTAGCCAGCAGCTGCTGAACGCCACATTTACCCGCCCACCACAGTTCATGACGCCCGTACAGGCCGACCCCTTCCTCATGGAGTAGCCCGGTGATCGAAATCGACCTCACTCTGGAAGACGGCAGCCGCCGGCAATTGCAGAAACAATCGCCCATCGTTGTCGGCCGCGACCCAGGAGCTGACGTCCGCTTGCGCGGCTGGCGCGTGGCCCGACATCATGCGCGCATCTACAGAACCGATGCTGCCATCATGATGGACGATCTAGGCTCCCTGTTCGGCACGCTGGTCAATGGCCGCCGCATCGGTCAGAGCTGCCCGCTGCAGCCCGAAGATGAAATCCTCATCGGCGGATACATGCTGCAGGTACGCAGCATGCCCCCGGGTCGCGTACCCACCGAAAGTCGTATCGCGTTCAAGAATAATGATGGTTCATTTAAAGATACTTCACGCAAGCCCGGATCCGCTGCCGTGACACCCGATGACGAGGAGCAGTCTCCGGCCAGCCTTGTCGATGGACTGCGACCATCCTCGACTGCCGCGCGTGCCGACACGGACGCGTCGCCGCAAGTCAACCACCATGATGCCCTCCTGCCCGTAACCCTGACCAGGAACGTCACCAGCGAAGACGCTGGCGGACGCGCACCTGACACAGCGATGCACGTTGAGGCTCGCCCATCTGGAGCATGCTCACGGCCCCGCCCGGTGCGTTGCCCGGAATACGAGCCCGGCAGCACCCGCAGCACGGGCGACGTGGCCTGGGCCGAATGGGGCAGGAGGCTGCATCGCATGCTCATGGAATCGCTCGATCTGCGCCGGCGCGACGTCGCCAGCATGAGCGACATTGCCCTGAGGCTCGAGGCTGACAAACTGCTGAAAGGCATCATCGAACGCGAAGACCGCGAGATTCCCGCGCACCTGGACCGCAACCTCTTGCGCCAGCAGGTGCTGGACGAGGCTGTCGGTCTCGGGCCACTCGAGAATCTGCTCGCGGACCCTGAGATCACCGAGATCATGGTCAACCGGTACGACGAACTCTACGTCGAGATACGGGGGCGGCTGCATCGCCATCCCACCGCCTTCAGCAGCGAACGCGCCCTGCTCGGTGTCATCGAGCGGATCGTCACCCCGCTGGGACGGCGCATCGACGAGAGCTCGCCCATGGTCGATGCCCGCCTGAAAGACGGCTCACGCGTCAATGCAGTCATCGCACCGATCGCCCTCAAGGGCGCCACGCTGACCATCCGCAAGTTCCCCGCGCGCCACCTCACCATCCACGACCTGCTGGCGGGGTCTTCGTTGAGCCCGGCGATGGCGCGTTTTCTTGAATTGTGCGTAATTGACCGCAAGAACATCGTGATCTCCGGCGGCACCGGCTCCGGCAAAACGACCCTGCTGAACATCCTGTCCAACTTCGTTCCGGACCACGAACGCATCATCACCATCGAGGATGCTGCGGAGCTGCGGCTGCATCACAGTCACCTGGTTGCACTGGAGGCACGGCCGGCAAACCTCGAAGGCCGGGGCGCCGTAACCATCCGCGATCTGGTGCGCAATGCACTGCGCATGCGTCCCGACCGCATCGTGGTAGGGGAATGCCGGGGGCCGGAAGCACTCGACATGCTGCAGGCCATGAACACCGGCCATGAGGGGTCGTTGACGACGCTGCACGCGAACTCGCCTCGCGACGCGCTGGCGCGCCTGGAAACCATGGTCCTGATGGCGGGCATGGAACTGCCCCTGGTTGCCATCCGTGAGCAGATCGCGGCCAGCATCGACATCATCGTGCAGCAGACCCGGCGTGCCACCGGACACCGCATCATCACCTCGATCGCCGAGATTACCGGGATGGAAAGCGGTCGCATCCAGCTGCAGGAACTGTTCCGGTACGAGGAACAGGGCGAAACGGCGGCGTTCGTGGGCGCAGGGATCGTACCCGGCTTCTTCGAGAACTGGTGCGCACGCGGCCTGGCACAGCCCGGCGACTTCTTTTTTGAATCCACACCTCTGGCTGGTCGTACATGGAGGCAGACATGTCGCTCTGGATCGCACTTGCCTGCGTGACCGCTGCTGCCATGCTGCTCTCATGGTTTGGGGCGAGCATGTTGCGCACCGCCCTTCGCCGCTACCGCGAAACCTTCACTACGACCACACGGGTCCAGTTAAGCGAACTGTTCCTGTTCATCGAGCCGGCTCAGCTCTGGCTGTGCAATCTGGTCGTCTGCGCGTTCGCAACCGTGGCCGTTCACTTGTTCACCGGCAGCCTGGTGGCCGGAGTGGCGGCCGGTGGCCTGTGCGCCGCGCTTCCGGGCCGCCTGCTCAAACATTTCAGACAGCGCCGCCGGCAGGACTTCGACCGCCAGCTTCCCGACGCCCTGTTGGCGCTGGGATCTGCCTTGCGAGCAGGGGCAAGCATGGCGACCGCCTTGCGCCACGTCACCCGGGAGGCCGAACCGCCCCTTGCCCAGGAATTCGAACTGCTGATGCGCGAGATCCGCATCGGCGTATCGCTGGACCAGGCCCTGCGTAACCTGGCCGATCGCATTCCCACCGAAGCCTGCGCGCTCACTACATCCGCCATGCGCCTGGCCGCGAGCACCGGCGGAGGACTGGCCGAGGCGCTCGAACGAATCGCCGCCACGGTGCGGGCGCGCCTGCACATGGAGACCCGGATCCGCGCGCTCACCGCACAGGGCCGCCTGCAGGCGTGGGTGCTGGGCGCGCTGCCCGCGCTGATGATCCTCGTGCTCCACCGCCTTGAACCGGAAGCCATGGCGCTGCTGTGGAGCACGCCCGTGGGGTGGGCCACGCTGACCGCGCTCGTGCTGTTGGAAACACTGGGGCTATGGTTCATACGACGCATCGTCCATATCGATGTCTGACCATCTGGCGGCAGTCGTTGCGCGAATGCGCCGCAGCTCCCGCATGCAACGCACGGCGACGACATGACTGATGCTTCTCTTGCTGCCCTGCCGTGGCTGACTGCACTTGCCACGGGTTGCGCAACAGCCCTTCTCGCCTGGCTGGCGCTCGACGCCTGGCGCCGCGTGCCGCGGGAGCAGACCGGCCAGCCCGCACCGCTGCCGCTGTGGTGGCGGCTGCTGTGGCCGCTCACGGCCGTCCTCGCCTGGCAAGCAAGGCAATGGCAGTCGTTCCAGAAAAGGCGCCGCCTTCTGGCACGCCTGCAGGGCGCCGGGCTGGCCCAGCTGATGCAGCCCCACCACGTTACCGGAGCCTGCCAGGCCAGCGCCCTGACACTGGCCATGCTCGGCCTGGCATGGTGGAAATTGTCAGGCCATATGGGGGGCTCACGCGGCGCCCTGCTCTCCGCCATGCTGGGCGCGGGCATGGGCTACCTTTTTCCAATACTCTGGCTGCGCGAACGTCTGTTGGGCCGCCGGCGCGAGATACTACGCGGCCTGCCGTTCGTACTGGACATGACGACACTTTGCGTCGAAGGAGGGCTGAACCTGCAGGGTGCACTCGAACAGGCAGCCGACAAATGCCCCTACCCGGCCCTGCGCGACGAACTGCGCCAGACACTGGGCGAGATCCGCACCGGCGCGACGCGCGCCCAGGCCTTGCGCAACCTTGCTCAACGCGTGGGAGAGCCGGCCGTCAGCCACTGGGTCAGCGCCATCATCCAGGCCGACGTTCTCGGCATGAGTCTGGGTCCGATCCTGCGTGCCCAGTCAGACCAGCGCCGCTCCGAGCGGTTCCTGCACGCGGAGAAACTCGCCCTGGAAGCCCCCGTGAAGATGCTGGTACCGATGATGCTGTTCATCTTTCCATGCACCTTCGTTGTCATCGCGTTTCCAATCGCGATGAAGCTGCTCGACATCGTTGGTTCGTAAAATGTCAGGTCAATTAATGCTGCGTGCAATTGCCGCCTGCATCGTGGGAGTGCGCGGAGATCGCTGGCGGCACGGCTCGAAAGAAAGGGTTGTACGGAGTACCCCCATCGGCATGGGCAAAGCATCAATCAATGCCGCGCTTCTCCGCCCCTATGCACGGGGCCGTCTGATGGCAGCATGCGGGCCATGGTGAACATTCGTTGGATGCATGCCCGCGGCTTCTGGCAACGCCTGCGCGGGTTGCTGGGATCCGATGGACTGCCACCCGCGACCGGGCTGCTGTTGCCCGGCTGCCGGGCGGTTCATACGTTTGGCATGCGCTTTGCCATCGACGTCGTCTTCATCGACCGGGACGGCACCATCGTGCGTCTGCGCGAAGCGCTGGTTCCCAATCGGGTGGCCTGGTGTCCCACGGCCTGGGCCACCGGCGAACTGGCCGCTGGCAGCATTCGCGCCTTTGGCCTGCGCCCCGGCATGCAACTGTGTGTGCCGCACGCGCTGCGCTCATCGGCACCCAGGCGCAAGCGTGCGCCTGACCGGACTACACCACGATAGTGGCCGCCATGCCTTCGGCGCGCGGCACGATCTCGCCCACACGCATCGCGGCGATGTCGTGCTGCTGCATGAGCGCGACGAGGGCGTCGGCTTCAGCACGCGGCACCACCACGACCATGCCGATGCCGCAGTTGAACACACGATACATCTCATTGTCGGCGACCTGGCCTTCGCGCTGCAGCCAGCGGAACAGTTCCGGCATCGTCCATGCACTGCGTTCGATGCGGGCCGTCACCCCTGCGGGAAGAATGCGCGGCACGTTCTCCAGCAGACCACCGCCAGTAATATGCGCGAGGCCGCGCACGTCGTAGCGCGCCATCGCCTCAAGCATGGGCTTCACGTAAATGCGAGTGGGCGCCATGACGACGTCGGCCAGCGGCTGGCCATGGAAATCGTCATCCGGCCTGGCACCGGTGCGTTCGATGATCTTGCGCAGGAGCGAATAGCCGTTCGAGTGGGCCCCGCTGGAGGCCAGACCGACAACGGCGTCGCCAACCTGGATGCGCTGCCCGTCGATGATGCGCGACTTTTCCACGACGCCCACGGCAAACCCGGCCAGGTCGTACTCGCCTTCGGGATACATGCCCGGCATTTCGGCAGTCTCGCCCCCGATGAGGGCACACCCGGCCTGCTCGCAGCCGACGGCAATGCCCGCGACGACCCGCGCGGCGGTGTCGACGTCAAGCTTGCCACAGGCAAAGTAGTCGAGGAAGTACAGCGGTTCTGCGCCCTGGACGAGAATGTCATTGACGCTCATCGCAACGAGGTCGATGCCGACCGTGTCGTGGCGGTTCCATTCGAACGCCAGCCGCAGCTTGGTGCCGACACCATCGGTGCCCGACACTAGGACTGGCTCGCGATAGTGCTTCGGCAGTTCGAACAGCGCGCCGAACCCGCCAATGCCGCCCAGCACGCCGGCACGCAAGGTGCGTTTGGCGAGCGGCTTGATGCGGTCGACCAGTGCTTCACCGGCGTCGATGTCGACACCAGCGTCGCGATAGGTTAATGAGGACGAAGAGGATGGGTTACCGGGCTTGTGGGCGGACATGAAATCTGACCAATTTTTGAGATGTGCTGAAGTTGCGGCATACTTGCGCCTTCTGATGGGCCGCGCTACCGCAATTCTACGATGATCGCCACGAATACCCCACGCCGGCACCGAGCTTGCGTCCCCGCTCGGGGAGTTCGCTGCGCCGTCTGCTGGCGCGCGCGGGTGCATCTGCTGCTGCGTTGCCAAAGCGCACGCACCCGGCGCGGCTCAGCAGCCGGGATGCCCGACCATCCTGCCGTGGTTGCCCATGCCTGAAACACCCTACCCCCAGCTGGTGCTGGACATTCTCCCCAGCGCCGATCCGACCTTCAGCAACTTCGTGGTAGGCAATAACGAAGCGGCCGTTGCTGCGCTGCAGAAACTCGAGCCCGGCCGCGCGGTCTATTTGTGGGGGCCGGAAGGCTGCGGCAAGAGCCACCTGCTGCAGGCGGCCGTGTATGCCAGGCCAGGAGCCGTGCTGTGCGGGCCCGCTACGGCGCACGCCGACTTCGAACGGCTGCAGCACGAACCGCTGCCCCCAATGATCGGCATCGACGACGTCCAGTTGCTTGACGCACGCCAGCAGGCCATTGTGTTCGGGCTATACAATCAATGGAGGGAATCGGCCGCAACCCGACAGGCCACCATCCTGGTTGTCACGGGCGATCGCGCCCCGCTGCACATGCCTTTGCGTGAAGACCTCCGCACCCGACTGGGCTGGGATCTGGTCTTCCGGCTCGAACTGCTGTCCGACCACGACAAACTGGCGGCACTGCAGGCCCATGCCAGCAGCAAGTCGTTGAAGATCGCACCCGAGATACTGGATTGGCTGCTTACCCATTACGTACGCGACATGCGCCAGCTCACCACGCTGATCGACGCGCTCGATCGCTACTCGCTTGCAACCAAGCGGCCCATCACGCTACCCCTGTTGAAAACCATGCTGGCCGAGGCCTCCGCCTCGACCCGAATCCGTTAGTGACATGCCCGAATTCCGCCGACTCGCCCTGTTCGATCTCGACCACACGCTGCTTCCCATCGATAGCGACTACTCCTGGGCTGATTTCCTCGCCCGCACGGGCCGCGCGGGCGACCCGCAAGAGGCAGTGCGGCGCAATGAAGAGCTGATGGAGAAGTACACGGCCGGTCGGCTCACGGCACAGGAGGGCGCTGAGTTCATGCTGGGCCTGCTGGCGCGGCACGATCCGGCCGACCTGGCCGCCTGGCACGAAGAGTTCATGCGCGTGGTGATCCGTCCGGCCATCCGGCCCGAAGCGCTCACTCTGGTGCGCGAGCACCTGCGCGCGGGCGACCTCTGCGCCATCGTCACGGCCACCAACAGCTTCGTCACGGCACCCATTGCCCGGGCATTCGGCGTGCAGCACCTGCTGGCCACCGAACCCGCCTTCGAAGCGGGGCGCTACACCGGCAAGATCGCCGGCATCGCCTGCTTCCAGGAAGGCAAGGTAACCCGCGTCCGGCAGTGGCTCGATGCACTCGGCCTGGCGCTCGATGCATTCGAGCAGAGCTACTTCTACAGCGACTCGGTCAACGACGTTCCCCTGCTGGAATCCGTCACCCATCCGGTGGCAACCAATCCGGGTGCCGGGCTGCGATCCATCGCACTTTCCCGTGGCTGGCGCATTCTCGACCTGTTCACGCAAGAGCAGGTCGATGCCGCCGTCGCGACAACAGCACCACCCGATCAACAACAAGAATGCTGAAGAAATTCATCGACCGCATTTTCAAACCCCGCAAACCCCGGCGCATTCCTGCGTCAAGGCACGGTATCGATCGGCGCCTCGTATCGCGCCATGCCATCAAGGTGTGCGAGGTGCTGCAACGCGAAGGGTTCCAGGCCTATATCGTAGGCGGAGCCGTGCGCGACCTGATCGCCGGCATCGAGCCCAAGGATTTCGACGTAGCTACCGACGCGACGCCCGAGCAGATCCGCCCGCTGTTCCGGCGAGCGCGCATCATTGGCCGCCGCTTCCGGCTGGTGCATGTCGTGTTTGGCCCGACCATCATCGAGACGTCTACGTTCCGGGCTCTGGCGGGTGACGACCAGGTCACCGACGAACACGGGCGCGTGCTGCGCGACAACGTGTTCGGAACGATGGAAGAAGATGCCGCCCGTCGCGACTTCACCTTCAATGCGCTTTACTACGACCCGACTACCGAAGAGGTCATCGACTATCACCGCGGTGTGGCAGACCTGCAGAAACGCGTGGTGCGCATCATCGGTGATCCGGAACAGCGCTACCGCGAAGATCCGGTGCGCATGCTGCGTGCCGTGCGTTTTGCCGCCAAGCTGAACGCCACGATCGACCCCTCCACCCGCGCGCCCATCCGGTCAATGGCGCACCTCATCGAGAACGTACCCGCATCGCGCCTGTTCGATGAGATGCTCAAGCTGCTGACCTGCGGACGCGCCATGGACTGCCTCCGACAGCTGCGCGCCAACGGGCTGCACCACGGGTTACTGCCCCTGCTCGACGTGATCCTCGAACAGCCCCACGGCGAACAGTTCGTCGAACTGGCACTCGAACGCACGGATGCCCGCGTGCGGGCAGGCAAGAGCGTCAGCCCGGGTTTCCTGTTCGCAGCCCTGCTGTGGCAACTGGTTGCCGATCGCTGGGACGAGTTGCAGAAGCAGGGCGAACCGCGCGTGCCGGCGCTCATCGACGCGATCGATTCCGTGCTCGAAGAACAGACCGACAAGCTGGCAATCCAGCGCCGCTACCTTGCCGACATTCGCGAGATCTGGCTCATGCAGCCGCGCTTTGAACGCCGACAGCCCAAGCTGATCTGGCGCATGATCGAGCAGCCGCGCTTCCGTGCTGCGGTGGATTTCCTGCAGCTGCGCGCCGCGGCGGGATCAGTCGACAGCGTGCTGGCCCAATGGTGGATGGATCTGGCCAACGCATCCGACCATGAGCGCGCGCACATGATCGATGAGCTGAGCCGCACGCCGGAACAGCGCAGCGGGTCGGGCAAGCGGCGGCGTCGGCGCCGCAAGCCGGATATTTCATCAGCCACCACTGACAACCCGGGCGCAGTGGTCGCCGCATCCGCACACGAAGCATGAGCACGGAACACACCCAGCGTAGTATCCAGTCGATAGAAACCGGCGCCGCCCTGCTTGCCGCGCTGGTCGAGGCCGGCGAACCCATGACCCTGCGCGATGTGGCGCGTGCGGCCGGCATGACTTCCGCCAAGGCGCACCCCTACCTGGTCAGTTTCATCCGGGTAGGCCTCGTCGTTCAGGACGAGACCACATCACGATACGAGCTGGGTCCTTTTGCCCTGCAGATGGGCCTGGTCACCCTGCGCCGCATGGCACCGGTGCGTGTTGCCCTGCCGGAGGTCTCGCGGCTGGCCAGCGAACTTGGCCACACCACGGCGCTTGCAGTGCTCGGCTCGCACGGGCCCACCATCATCCACATCATCGAGGCCAGCTATCCGGTACACGTGAACCTGCGGCCCGGCACGGTAATGTCCATGCTGCATACGGCCACGGGGCAGGTATTCGCGTCGTTCCTGCCCCCCAAAGTGGCGCAGCACTATATCGACCGTGAGGCGGGCGACGCGGCGGTGGTCACCCACTACATCGCACCGCAACCGGATGAATCCACGCGGGACGCACTGCTGGCGCAAGTTCGCGCCGAGGGCATTGCGCGCGCGCTGGGCAATCCCCTGCCCGGTATCGATGCCTTGTCGGTGCCCGTGTTCGACCACACCGGCAACGTGGTGCAAGCCATTACTGCACTTGGGCCTTCCGGGCTGTTCGATGCCGCGGTCGATGGCACCATCGCGCGCGCCCTGCGCGACTGTGCTGCCCGCATTTCGCGACGGCTCGGCTGGGTGCCGGGCGTTGCCGCCCCGGGCGCGGGCGAGCAATCCACACCCTTGCCCACAGAGTTGTCCACACCGTCGCGCGCTCCCCGCAAATCCCGCAAGCGTGCCGGCGGGGCTTAGCCGCCCGTCCCCTGCCTGCCAGCCGCAGACCACTGCGTCGCTGTTTATTTCGGCGCCGCGTTCTTGCATACTGGGGTTTCTTCAACTCCGGGCACACCGTTTTCCAGAGCATGCAGTACCCGTCGGCCTGCCGCACCCGATCCCCGCACTCGATCCGCTGCCGGCGGTGATCTCTTGCAGCTTGTGGGCCCCGCATCCATTTGTTATTAACAAACGTATTGAACAAAAACGAACGCCAAGTTATATTTCTGGCATCGTTCAACCTTGCGCCATTGTGTGCGCACTCGCTGGGGAGACAGACATGTCCAAGCAATTTGCGTCGCAGGGAGACCTCCAAGACAAGCAGATTTCCTTCGAGAAGCTTTCTGACAACGCCTATGCCTTCACGGCTGAAGGCGATCCGAACACCGGCGTCATCGTGGGTGATGACGCCGTGATGGTGGTCGATACTCAGGCCACCCCCGCCATGGCGCAAGACGTCATCGCGCGCATCCGCCAGGTTACCGACAAGCCTGTCAAGTACGTCCTCCTGTCGCACTACCACGCAGTTCGCGTGCTGGGCGCATCGGCCTACCAGCCCCAGCAGATCATCGCCAGCCGCGAAACCTACGACCTCATCGTCGAACGCGGCGAGCAGGACAAGGCCAGCGAAATTGGCCGTTTCCCCCGCCTGTTCCGCAATGTCGAAACCGTGCCGCCGGGATTGACCTGGCCCACCATCACCTTCGAGAAGTCGATGACCATCGACCTGGGCAACCTCGAGGTGCACATCATCTACATGGGCCGCGGGCATACCAAAGGCGACACCATTGCCTGGCTGCCTGAACAGAAGATACTGTTCTCCGGCGACCTGGTCGAGTACAAGACCACTCCCTATGCGGGTGATGCCTACTTCCGTGAATGGCCGCAGACGCTCGATCGCCTTGCCGCCATGGGCGCCGAGAAGCTCGTGCCCGGCCGTGGTCCCGCCCTGCAGAATGCTCGTGAAGTCCACGCCGCCATCGCCGGCACGCGCGCCTTCCTGAACGACCTGTACGACCTGGTCAACCAGGGCGTGGCCGCCGGCAAGGATCTCAAGACCATCTACAAGGAAACCTACGCCGCGCTGCATCCGCGTTACGGCTCGTGGGTCATCTTCGACCACTGCATGCCGTTCGATGTCAGCCGCGCGTACGACGAAGCCACTGGCATCACCCATCCGCGCATCTGGACGGCCGAGCGCGACATCGAAATGTGGAAGGCGCTGGAAGGCTGATAACAGGAGGCCCCCATGCAAGAAATCGACTACCAGAAGGTCGAGTTCGAGTATCGCCGCCCACCTGAACTCGACAGCGGGACGGTCGCGCACCGGCCCGTCGTGGTGGTGGGCGCGGGCCCGGTAGGCCTCAGCATGGCACTCGAGCTCCCGCGCCAGGGCATCCCGGTGCTGCTGCTGGACGACGACTTCCGCCTTTCCACAGGGTCGCGCGCCATCTGCTTCTCCAAGCGTGCACTCGAGATCTGGGACCGCCTGGGCGTGGGCCAGCGCATGATGGACAAGGGCGTGTCCTGGAATGTTGGTCGGGTGTTCTTCGGCAACGAAGAGATCTGGAACTTCAACCTGCTGCCCGAACCGGGGCATCGCCGTCCGGCGTTCATCAATCTGCAGCAGTACTACGCCGAAGGGTACCTGCAGGAGCACGCCGCGCAGAACCCCGACATCGAGATCCGCTGGCGCAACAAGGTGGTGGGCGTTGAGCAGGACGAGTCCAGGGTCAGACTCACGGTGGAAACGCCGGAAGGCACCTACCAGCTCACCACCGACTACCTCATTGCCTGCGACGGCGTGCGCTCCCCCATCCGGCACATGCTGGGGCTCGAGTACCAGGGCGTGACCTTCCGCGACCGATTCCTGATCGCCGATATCAAGATGAAGGCCGAGTTCCCGTCGGAGCGCTGGTTCTGGTTCGACCCTCCCTTCCACCCCGGACAGTCGGTCCTGCTGCACCGTCAGCCCGATGATGTCTGGCGGGTCGACTTCCAGCTCGGCTGGGCCGCCGACCCCGAAGAAGAAGTCAAGCCCGAGCGGGTCATGCCGCGCCTCAAGGCAGTGTTCGGCGACCGCGATTTTTCGCTCGAGTGGGTCAGCATCTATACGTTCTCGTGCCAGCGCATGGAGAAGTTCCGCCATGGGCGGGTGTTCTTCGCCGGCGACGCTGCCCACCGCGTGTCACCGTTCGGCGCGCGCGGCGCCAACAGCGGGGTGCAGGACACCGAGAACCTGGCATGGAAGCTGGCATTCGTCATGCGCGGGCAGGCTCCCGATTCGCTCCTCGACACCTACGGTGAGGAACGTGAGTACGCCGCCGACGAGAACATCCTGAACTCGACGCGCTCCACCGACTTCATCACGCCCAAGAGCGAGATCAGCAAGATCTTCCGCAACACGGTGCTCAACCTGGCGAAGAGGTTTCCCTTCGCGCGAGCACTGGTCAACAGCGGGCGGCTCTCGGTTCCGGCCACCTTGTACGACTCGCCGCTCAACACGCCCGACTCCGACGCTTTCGAAGGCGCGATGGTGCCGGGAGCCGTCGCGCTCGATGCCCCGGTAGCGCGCCTGGAACCGTTCGACGGCATCACCGAGGCCGCGAAAGAACCTGATCCGCGTCAGGCCGATGCATGGTTCCTCGGCCACCTGGGCGACATCTTCAGCCTGGTGGTGTTCGACGACGGCAGGCCGCTGCCCCTCGGGTCGCTGAAACTCCCTGAAGGGGTGCAGCTGAAGGTCATCGTGGTGCACTCGCCCGAGCATGCTGCCGAAGCGAAGTCCCGTCTGTCCGCGGCCGGCAATCCGCAGGTGACGCACCTGGTCGACGTCGCAGGTCACCTCGCCCGCCGCTACGACGCGCGGCCGGGCACGGTGTACCTGATTCGCCCCGACCAGCATGTCACGGCGCGGTGGCGTGCGCTTGATGCCGGCAAAGTCCACGACGCCCTCCGGCGCGCTCTGGGCCTGGGCGGAAACGCATAGGAGGATGCATGTCTCGACTCACGACTGATCTCAACCTGGCCGCGCCCGATGACTTTTACGAAGCGCTCATCGACGCGCACCGAGGCCTCACGCTCGAGCAGAGCCAGGAGCTGAATGCGGCCCTGGTGCTGCTCCTGTCGAACCACGTGGGCGACCTCCTGGTGCTGAAGGAAGCACTCGGTCACGCCCGCGAGCTGGCGCTGGGCGGTGCCGAAACCACCCCGACTGCCTGAGAACCACCCGCAAGTCCCGAACAGCCCCGGTCGGCCATGCCGTCCGGGGTTCCTGTCATGCGCCTCCGCGCCATCGCACGGGCCGCGCACGGAGCCCACCCCGACCGCTCACTGCGCATCGGCAAACAGGCTCACGACCTGGGCACGCAGCCACTGGTTCGCGGCATCACGGTGGAACCGCCGGGGCCAGAACAGGTTGGTCTGCAGCTGCGGCATGCGTACCGGAGGGGCGAACGTTACCAGACTGAAACGCGACGCTACCTCCTGAGCCAGCAGCTCGGGCACGATGGCGATCAGGTCGGTTTCCGCCACGATGTAGGGCAACGGGCCAAACTGCGGCACAGTATATTGTTGGCTCAAATCGACACCGGCGCGCTCCAGCGCCTGATTGATGCGCGCATACTGCGGCGCCTGCAACACGATTGCATGCTGCGCCGCCACGAACGCCTTGCGGTCCAGCGGTTTCTGCAGGATGGGGTGGTCGTGCCGGCACAAGGCCCGATACCCCTGCCGGAACAGCATGCGCTGGAAGATGCCCGCACCCATGCCTTCGAACGCACCAATGGCCACATCTACACGCCCGGCTTCCATTTCCCGTACCAGGTCGGCGCCGCTGAGACGCACCGAATCGAAGCGCACGCCCGCCGCCAGTGCCGCACAGTGACGGATCAGCCGCGGCATGAAGTGCACTTCACCGACGTCCGACAGGGCCACCGTGAAGCGCCGGCGGCTGGACTCGGGCCGGAATACATCGCGATACTCCAGCACATCGGCCACCAGCGAGAGCGCCTCGCCCAGCGGGCCCGCCAGGCGTTCCGCCGTAGGAGTGGGCTGCATGCCCTGGGCAGTGCGCACGAACAGTTCATCATCAAGCGCGATGCGCAAGCGACGCAAGGCATTGCTGACTGCCGGCTGGGTGAGGTCGAGTCGGCGTGCCACCGCCGAAATGCTGCGCTCTTCCAGAAGATACTGCAGGATCACCAGCAGGTTCAGGTCGAGCCGACGCAGATTCGCCATGTTACGTCACCACCATTCACATGATTTATGTGTGACATTTTGCCATTCACCTAGCAGCACGGACTGGAATTGGCGAAAATGTCAGATTCCATTCAACCCACGTTGCCCTGCCCGGTTCTGGCAGGCGTTTCCGTCCATAACGAGGAGGCTGCAGCATGACGCTCAAGTACTTGTCCGGGTTTGCCAACTCCCACGCCACCGAGGCACTGCCCGGCGCTCTGCCCGAAGGCCGCAATTCCCCCCAGCGCTGCGCCTACGGGCTGTACGCCGAACAGCTGTCGGGCACGGCGTTCACCGCGCCCCGTCACACCAATCGGCGCACGTGGATGTACCGCATCCGTCCCGGCGTAATCCATCAGCCCTTCCGCCCGTACGAGCGCCCCTCGCGCTGGTTGAGCCAGTTCGGTTCCGAACCCGTTACGCCTAACCAGCTGCGCTGGGATCCTCTGCCCCTGCCCACGACGCCCACCGACTTCGTCGACGGCATCGTCACTTGGGCGGGCAATGGCTCGCCCCACGCGCTCACCGGTGTCGGCATCCACCTGTACGCTGCCAACCAGTCCATGCAAGGCCGCTTTTTCTACAATGCCGATGCCGAGATGCTGGTCGTACCGCAGTTGGGTCGCCTGCGCTTTGAAACCGAGCTCGGCATTGTCGAGGTTCAGCCCCTGGAGATCGCGGTCATCCCGCGCGGGGTCCGCTTCCGCGTCATGCTGCCCGACGGCCAGGCCCGCGGCTACCTGCTCGAGAACTTCGGCCAGCCACTGCGCCTCCCCGAGCTGGGCCCCATCGGCTCCAACGGCCTGGCCAACCCGCGCGACTTCCTCGCGCCCACAGCCTGGTATGAAGACGTCGAGGGCGACTTCCGTCTCATCGCCAGGTTCTCCGGCGGCCTCTGGGAGTGCGCCATCGACCATTCCCCGCTCGACGTCATCGCCTGGCACGGTACCCACTATCCGTACAAGTACGATCTGCGCAACTTCAACGTAATCGGTTCGATCAGCTTCGATCACCCGGATCCGTCGATCTTCACCGTACTGACCTCGCCCAGCGATACCCCCGGCGTCGCCAACATGGACTTCGCCGTGTTTGCCCCGCGCATCCTGGTAATGGAAAATACCTTCCGGCCGCCCTGGTACCACCGCAACGTGGCCAGCGAGTTCATGGGCCTGATCCAGGGTGTCTACGATGCCAAGGCGGAAGGTTTCGCCCCCGGCGGCAGCAGCCTGCACAACTGCATGAGCGGTCATGGCCCCGACGCCGAAACCTTTGAAGCCGCAAGCAACGCTGACACCACGAAGC
Organism: uncultured Pigmentiphaga sp.; assembly: GCA_937891425.1. Classification (GTDB taxonomy): domain Bacteria; phylum Pseudomonadota; class Gammaproteobacteria; order Burkholderiales; family Burkholderiaceae_B; genus Verticiella. Next base: position 46,435 of record CALAGD010000066.1, on the reverse strand, counting down.
CGCAAGTCCTGCGCGACACCATGGCCTTCATGTTCGAAACGCGCGCAGTCATCCGGCCCACGCGGCAGGCGCTTGAGTCAGAGCTCCTTCAAAACGAGTACTATCAGTGCTGGCAAGGATTGAAGAAACACTTCAATCCGAATCAACCGTAACAGCAGAGTCAGGACAATGTCGAATCTCAACGAAACGCACGATCCCAAGCTCAGAAGCTGGGTGGAATCGGCCAATCAGCCCGGTTGCGAGTTTCCGATCCAGAACCTGCCGTTCGGAATCTTCCGGCGGCGTGGAGCGGCGGAAAGCTTCCGCCCGGGTGTGGCCATTGGAGACCAGATCCTCGATCTGCGACGGCTCAACGAACTCGACCTGTTCGACGGTGCGGCCAAGCGGGCGCTGGGCGCCTGTACCGGCACCACCCTGAACGACCTGATGGCCACCGGTTCCGAAACCTGGTCGGCGTTGCGGCTGGCGCTGTCGCGGGCTCTGCGCGCGGGCTCGCCCCTCGAGGAGAAGCTGCGCCCGCTGCTCGTGCCGCAAGCCCAGGCCCAATACTCGCTGCCCGCACGCATCGGCGACTACACCGATTTTTATGCATCGGTGTACCATGCCACCAGCGTCGGCCGACTGTTCCGCCCCGACAATCCGCTGATGCCCAACTACAAGTGGGTGCCCATCGGCTATCACGGACGTGCTTCCAGCATCGCGATTTCGGGGCAAAAGTTCCACCGTCCCGTGGGTCAGCTCATGCCGAAGGGTGCCACCGCGCCCATTGTCGCGCCCTGCCAGCGGCTCGACTACGAGCTCGAAGTGGGCATCTTCATGGGCCCGGGCAATGCCCTGGGCACGCGCATTCCTATCGATCTCGCTGAAGAGCGCGTGTTTGGCCTGTGCATCCTGAACGACTGGTCGGCACGCGACATCCAGGCCTGGGAATACCAGCCTCTGGGGCCCTTCCTGGCGAAGAACTTCGCCTCCACCATCTCGCCCTGGATCGTCACACTGGAAGCACTCGAGCCATTCCGCGTACGTTGGGAGCGTTCCGCCGAAGATCCCCAGCCGCTGCCCTACCTCGAGTCAGAGAAGAACCGGGCCCAAGGTGCGTTCGACATTCAGCTGCAGGTCGAACTCACTACCGAGAAGTCCCGCGCACAAGGCGCCGAGCCGGCCGTCATCTCGAAAACCAGCTTCCGCCACTCGTACTGGAGCATCGCGCAGATGGTGGCACACCACACCATCAACGGCTGCAACCTCGAACCTGGCGATCTGCTGGGAACGGGTACGCAGTCGGGTCCGACCGAGGCGGAAGCAGGGTCGCTGCTCGAGCTTACCCAAGGCGGCCAGAAGCCGCTGCAACTGCCCTGGGGTGAAGAGCGCACCTTCCTGCAGGACGGCGACGAAGTCATCATGCGTGCCTGGGCAGAGAAGGAAGGCTACCCGCGCATCGGCTTCGGCGTGTCTGCCGGCACGGTGCTGCCCGCCATGCCGCTCTGACGACGCCCGCCGGTCTGGCACGGCAGTAACCCCGTGCCGTGCCGGCTGCGGGAGGTCTCAACGCAAGCAGGAAGACTGCACGGTCTTCCTGCTTTTTTCGTTTCCGTTGCCTCAGGTGGATGTGCCTCAGGTGGATGGTACGCGAGGGTCGCTACGCCGCCAGACCGACCTCACAGCCGCTTGCGCTGCGAGGCGGGCGGTATGTTCATGGCTTCGCGGTACTTGGCGACCGTGCGGCGCGCCACGACCACGCCCTGCTCAAGCAGCAGCTGCGCAATCTGGTTGTCTGACAATGGCTTGCGCGGGTTTTCCTCGGCCAGCATCTGTTTGATGAGTGTCTGCACGGCCGTGGCCGAAGCCGTACCGCCGGCCTGGGTCGACACCTGGCTGCCAAAGAACCGCTTGAGCTCGAGCGTGCCATGCGGCGTCTGCATGTACTTCTGCGTCGTAACCCGGGAAATGGTGGATTCGTGCAAGTCCAGTGCTTCGGCAATGTCACGCAGCACGAGCGGCCGCATGGCGATCGCTCCGTGCTCGAAGAACCCCTCCTGCCGCCGCACGATCTCCTGGGCCACGCGCAGCAGCGTGGAGCATCTCTGCTGGATGTTGCGGATCAGCCAGCGGGCCTCGCGCAATTGATCATACAATTCGCTTTTCTCGCTGCCGCGCAGCAGGTCGGCGTAGACCTGGTTCACTTTCAGGCGCGGCACAGCGGCTTCGTTCAGTTCCGCGCGCCAGCGGCCATTCACCTTGCGCACGATGATATCCGGCACGACATAACTGGCCACCGCGCCACCAAAGCGTGCGCCAGGCCGTGGGTCGAGCCGTTGTATCACGGCTTGCACCTTGCGCAGGATAGCCTCATCGCAGCGCAGCAGGCGGCGCAGCCGAGCATAGTCGCGCGCCGCCAGCAGCTGCAGGTGCTCCCTGCACACCACACGGGCCAGCTCCAGTACGCGTACATCCGCCAGGTCAGGGATCTGTTTCAGGTCGGGTTCACGCAACTGCAGCAGCAGACATTCGGACAGGTCTCGAGCAGCCACCCCGGGAGGATCAAACGACTGCAGCAGCCGTAGAGCCACCTGCAGTTCGTCCACGCTTACCAAAACCTCGGGCGCGAACAGTTCGGCCAGTTCGCCCAACGGGGTGCGCAGGTACCCGTTGTCGTCAAGCTCGCCAATCAGCGCTTCGACCAGGGCCTTTTCGCGATCGGACAGGCGGGTGGCCGCCAGCTGAGCGAGCAGATGATCGGCCAGGGCCGGGGCGGGCGCGGCCTGCTGGGACAGCCAGTCGTCGAAGTCGCTATCGCCGTCGCCGCGCCGGGTATCGTCGACGCGCATGACCCGCACGGGCTCGACTTCGTCCTCCTGCGCGCCGTCTTCCGGTTCCGCCCGTTCCAGCAGCGGATTCTCAAGCAGTGCCTGCTCGATTTCGGCCTGCAGCTCGAGGGTGGACAGCTGCAGCAAGCGAATGGACTGCTGCAGCTGGGGCGTCATCGCCAGCTGCTGCGTCGCACGAAGCTGCAGCGTCGGTTTCACGTCTGTGCTACCTGTTGAAGAATGGCTTCACCGTAGGCCTCGAGTTTACGAATACCGACGCCGTTGACGGCAGACAGCTCTTCCAGGGTTCTGGGCCGGCGCTGCACGATTTCGTACAGGGTGGAGTCGTGGAAGATGTTGTACGCCGGCACTTCGTGGGCGCGCGCCACTTCGGCCCGCCAGGCCCGCAGTGCCTCGAACAGCCGGAGATCCTCGCCAGAGAGCGCAACCATCCGGGCGGCACTGCGTGTGCTACCTCTTCTTCCACGCTGTGGCTGCACGGGATCCCGACGCAGCATGAGGGTGCGATCGCCACGCAGAACTGCCCGGCTGCCGTCGGTGAGCATGAGCGTGTTGTAGCCCTCTGTGTCGACCGCAAGCAGGCTCTGCGCGATGAGCTGCCTCAGCACGCTGCGCCAGTCGCGCTCGGACAGATCTGCACCTACGCCGAACACACTGAGCTCGTCATGCCGGTATTCTTCAACTCGGGGGTTTTTCTTGCCCCTAAGAATATCAATGATGTGTCCGGCACCAAAGCGTTGCCCGCGCTCTTTCCACAAGCGGTACACGGCCGAGAGCACCTTCTGCGCGGCGACCGTGCCATCCCACGCCTCGGGGGGGTTCAGGCAGACGTCGCAATTGCCGCAGGGCTGGGTCGACTCGCCAAAGTACGCCAACATGCGCACCCGCCGGCACTCGACCGATTCACACAGCCCCAGCATGGCCTCCAGCTGCTGGCTCATGCGCCGCCTGTAGGCGTCGCTGCCGTCGGATTCATCAATGAGGCGCCGCTGCTGCACCACGTCCTGCAGACCATAGGCCAGCCAGGCCTGCGCGGGAAGGCCGTCCCGCCCCGCCCGGCCGGTTTCCTGGTAATACCCCTCGATGGACTTCGGCAGATCGATGTGGGCCACGAAGCGTACGTCAGGCTTGTCGATGCCCATGCCAAAGGCGATGGTAGCCACCATGACCAGGCCATCCTCGCGCAGGAAGCGCGCCTGGTTGGCAGCACGCACCTCGGCCGGCAGCCCCGCGTGGTAAGGCAGCGCGCGTATGCCGCGCTCGTTGAGAAAGCGTGCGATCTCCTCGACCCGGGCCCGCGCAAGGCAATAAACGATGCCACAGTCACCAGCGTGCTCGCCCAGAATGAACTCCAGCAGCTGCTTGCGCACGTCGTGCTTTTCAACGATGCGATACCGGATATTGGGGCGATCGAAGCTGGACACGAACTGTGCAGCATCGTACAGGTCAAGCCGCTCGATGATCTCCCGGCGCGTGGCTTCGGTGGCCGTGGCGGTGAGTGCGATGCGCGGCACCTGGGGCCACCGCTGGTGCAGGACCGACAGGCCGAGATACTCGGGCCGAAAGTCGTGCCCCCACTGCGACACGCAATGTGCCTCGTCGATGGCGAACAACGCAATTTCCGCGCGCTCGAGCAGAGCCAGGCAGCGCTCGGTCAGCAACCTCTCGGGCGCCACATACAGCAGATCGAGCTGGCCGGCAAGGAATCGACGTTCGACGTCACGCGCCTGCTCCCAGGTCTGGCTGGAGTTCAGGTAGGCTGCTCGCACGCCCAGCTCCTGCAGCGCGCTTACCTGATCCTGCATGAGCGCGATCAGGGGCGACACCACCACCCCCGTGCCACGGCGCACCATGGCGGGTATCTGGTAGCAGAGCGACTTGCCGCCCCCGGTGGGCATGAGAACCAGGGCATCGCCACCGCCGATGACGTGCTCGACGATGGCCTGTTGCTGGCCACGAAAACGTTCGTAGCCGAACACCCGTTGCAAGATGGACAAGGCCGGTGAGAAAGCGGTGGCGTGAAGAGTCATGCGGGGATTTTATCCCCTCGCTGCATGAAACTTGCGTAGCCCGCGCAGGTCGGGCATTTCCGGCCGTTGCGAACCTGCAAACCCCGACGTGATGCATCGCGTGGCGCATGCGCGTCTGCGTGCACCCGATTTCCTAATTGTTCCTACAATTATCATCATCCGGCTCTGGCCTGACACCTCCCGTCAGATCACCTTCATTCATAGGTGGCGCGCCGTGCCGTCGCAATCATCCAACCCCGATACGCAATGCCCGACCGGTGCGCACAGCCTGGTTCTGAAAGGCGATGGCCGCCGAGTCACCTCGAAGCAGCCCTAGGGAAATCCCCCACCAGTGCACATGCTCACGCAATATCGATCTGCGTTATCCTACTTTGTTCAAAAAGCCCTGAACCTGTTCTGGCCGCGAACTCCACGATGGCACGACTCTGGCAGCTCGACGGCAAGCTTTCGGCCGCCCCCACGTTAAGCCCGCTGGCCTTCGGCCAACTGCTCGACGCATTGCGCTCGCCGGAACCGGCCCGTCACATCCTCGAGTTCATCAACCATCGGGCCCACGTCGACTACCTGTCGCTGGTGCACTATCCCAAGACGTTGCCCCGGCAAATCGAAGGGCACTCGCTCAACGACGGCCAGGCGTCCATCGTGCACCGGTGCTTTTCCATCTATCAGTCGCACTTCTCTTGGGCCGACCCCATCCCCAGGGAAGCCAGCCGGTTGCGCGAGTGCGATCCCCACCACGCTCCGATTACCGTGCACGCATTTCGCCAGCATGAGATTCCGCACGAAGGCTGGCGCACCCAGATATTCGAGGCACACGAGCTAGCCGGCCGGCTGACCCTGCTTTACACGCTTACTGACGGCCAGGTATTCGGCGTAAACCTGTACCGCCATCAGCGCTGGGGCAACTTCGAAACCCGCGAGATCGAACGCATTCTCGACGTTGCGCCGCTGGTGCGACAGATGCATTTTCACCTGCTGGGCGTTGGGCAACGCATCCCCGATACCGACGTCCGCGTGAAAACAGCCGAGCAACGCCTCAGGCAACTTTGTCCCGACCTCACGCCGCGCGAACGGCAGGTCTGCGCGCGCATCGCGTGCGGCATCACCGCCGATGGCATCGCGGCCGACTTGGGCATCGCCCCCTCTACCGTCATTACCCTGCGCAAGCGATCCTACGCCAAACTCGGCATCGTCGATCGCCTCGGGCTGGCGCGGCTGGTTTACTGAAACACCCTCCGACATCACGGGCCCACTCCGGGCCGTGCCCCCACGCCCGCCACGTGTTGCCTGCCGTCTGTGTGAAGACCGAGGCGTGACGCCGTCAGCACGAGGGCTGCCGGAATCCGGGCATGTGCTGCACTGAACAAACAAGGGCCCTGCTCTTCCGCACGGGAAGTCAGTGGTCCGACCGCGAAGGGAACGGAGCATCACACACTGCTCCGCCCTCGCGCGGGATGGAACGGATCTATTGCTCCTGGATATTCAGATCACGCATTCTTCCAAGGATAACCTTCGACTCGCGATCGTAAATATCGCGGAACTCCGCCGAAGATGTCCCGGTCGCCATGAGGCCGCGATCCAGCAATGCCGTCTTCACATCGGGTTGCTGGAACACGTCGCGCACGGCAGCTTCGATCTTGTCGAGTATGAGTTGGGGCACGCCGGCTGGCGTCAGCACACCTATCCACACCGCCGCATCAAAGATCGGATCGTTGAAACCGAGCTCGCGGATAGTGGGGATATCATCCATGCCGGGTACCCGCTCGGGCCCCATGATGGCCAACGGGGCCACGTTTCCTGCCAGGATGTGCTGCTTGGCAGTACCGGCGGAAGTCAGGCCAACGCTGAGGGTATTGCTGAGAATATCCCCCATGACCGCCGCCTCTCCACGCTGCGGAATGTGGACCATGTCTGCCTTCAACGCGGTGTTCAGTGCCTCGCCGGCCAGATGCCCCAGGCTACCCACTCCCCACGAACCATAGCTCAGCTTGCCCACATCGCGCTGGGCCCGCTCACGGAACTCGTTCATGTTCTTCACGCCGAGCTTGCTGCTGGCCGTCAGGATAGCCGGACTGTGCACGATCTGCGCGACAAAGGCGAAGTCCTTCTCCGGCTTGTAGGGCAGATCCTTGAGCAGGATCTGGTTGTTGATGAGCGCGTCGCCGATCGTCACCAGCCATGTGTAGCCGTCGGGTGCAGCACGCGCAGCCTCACCTGCCCCGACCGCCCCGGATGCACCGGTGCGATTCTCGACGATGAACGGCTGTCCCCACCGCTTGCTCAGGCGGTCTGCCATCAGCCGAGCAACGAAATCCGTGGCGCCGCCCGCAGGGTACGGAACCACGATGCGAATCGGCCGCGACGGGAAATCGGCTGCCGGACCCTGGGCGGCCGCACCCTGACCCTGCACCAGCGCAGGCAACGACACTGCAGCAGCCACCAGGCCGGCAAGAAATACGCGAAGCTTCATGATGTCTCCTCCAATAGTGGAAAGTGTTACTTCTCTTCTGCCTCTCGCAGGCCGTGCATCCTCAAGTCGCGGCCTGTTCCAGCTTCACACTGCGCTGCTGCTCCACCGCGACACGCGACTCCAGCAGCCGCCGGAATCGGATGAGCGCGGCGTCGATGCTCATTGCTACCATCGGCGAATCGGGGCTGTCGCGCAGGATTTCGTATTGCGCCGTGATCATGTCACGGTCTTCTTCGAACGCCCTGACCAGCCCGTTGTACAGGGCCTGGGTCACGGCAGGATCCTTGATCGAGCTGCGATGGGACTGCTGAAAGAAGTAGTGAGTGCTCGTTTCGGTTTCGGGCGTCAGGGTCTGGCAGCTATGCAGCTCGATGCCCCCTCTCATGTCATCCGGGGCGTTGCCCACAGGGCGCCCTCCCGAAGACATCAGCAGCGTGCCCGGCAGCAGGAAGTCGTAGACGAACCAGCGATCGATGTTGCCGTCGAAACGCTGCATGCTCCGGTAAAAGGGCGGCGGCGGAATATTGGGCACGAAACGCGAAATCCGGATGCCGTTGGGCACCTCTTCAATCTCCGGCTTCGCATGTGCGATTTCGGTCGCTCCTCCCAGCGTGCTCGCATGGACGTAACTCAAATGCGAGAAGTCGAGCAGGTTATCGCAGATCAGCAGATAAGGTGTGTCGTAATGCAGGTATCCGGGTATGTAGGTCCAGTCAGGGTGGTCACACGAGAAGTTGTCGGGCAGCAAGGATGGATCGGCAAGTTCGGGGTCACCCATCCAGATGAATATCCATCGGTTGTGACTGATGACCGGATAGGTGCGCACCCGTGCCCGGGCGGGAATCACATCGCAGCCGGGAGCCTCCACGCACCTGCCTGAGCCGTCGAACCGGAGTCCGTGATAGCCGCAGCGCACGCTGTCGCCCTCGTGATACCCTTTCGACAGCGGTGCCAGGCGGTGACTGCAACGGTCTTCCATGGCAACCAGGCCGTTGCTGGTGCGGAACATGACGATCGGTTCGTTCAGAACCTTGCGTGCAAACAGCCCGCGTTCGGGAATCTCGTGCTCCCAGGCAATGACATACCAGCAGTTTCTAAGCCACATCGGATTACCTCCAGGATGGTGAACAGGGTGATGCGCCGAAGCTCCGGATTCGCGTGGTCGACGCCACACTCTATGCCGGACTCCGCGTGCATTTCATCCCTCCCGGAGGGGACAGGCGGCTCTGCCTACATAGTTTGCGCGAACATGGCACAATTGCCGTTTACCCTGTTTTCCTTGCAGTCGAATACTTGCCGAAGACATGACCACCCCCAGCGCGCCGACTCCGTCCAACTTCCTGCGCAATCAGATCGAAGCAGATCTGGCCGCCGACCGATATGCTGACAAGAAATGGGCAGGCCGGCCTGCGGGCGCCGACGTACTCACACGCGAAGGGCGACCCGATCCGGCTCGTATCCGCACCCGTTTCCCGCCCGAGCCCAATGGCTATCTGCATATCGGGCATGCCAAGGCCATCTACATCAATTTCACGCTGGCCGAAGAATTCGGTGGCGTCTGTCACCTTCGGTTCGACGACACCAACCCTGAAAAGGAAGAAACGGAATACGTCAATGCCATCATCGATCTGGTGAAATGGCTGGGCTTCAGCTGGACTGACAAACAGGGCAACGAACACCTGTATTACGCCAGCGACTATTTCGACTTCATGTACGAAGCCGCCGAGGCGCTGATCGAGGCGGGGTATGCCTACGTCGATCAGCAGACGCAGGAAGAAATGCGCGCCACCCGAGGTACGCTCACCGAACCTGGCATCGATTCGCCCTATCGCAACCGCCCCACAGCCGAGTCCCTGGCGCTGTTCCGCGAGATGCGGGCGGGCAAGCATCCCGAAGGCAGCATGGCGCTGCGCGCGCGCATCGACATGAAGTCGCCCAACATCAACCTGCGCGACCCGGTGCTGTACCGCATCCGCCACGTTCCGCACCACCGCACGGGTAACCGCTGGCCGATTTACCCGATGTACACCTACGCACACCCGATCGAGGACGCGCTGGAGGGCATTACGCACAGCTTCTGCACGCTCGAGTTCGAAGACCAGCGCCCGTTCTACGACTGGCTTCTCGAACGTCTGGTCGAGCTCGGCAAGCTTACCCACCCGCTGCCCCGGCAGTACGAGTTCGCGCGCCTCAATCTTTCGTACATCGTAACCAGCAAGCGCAAGCTGGCACGGCTCATCCAGGAAGGCGTGGTCGACGGCTGGGACGATCCGCGCCTGCCCACGCTGGCTGGGCTGCGTCGGCGCGGGTACACGCCGGCATCGATTCGCCTGCTGTGCGAACGGGTAGGTGTCTCGAAAGCCAACTCCCGGCTCGATTTCGGCTTGCTTGAACAGGCGCTGCGCGATGACCTCGATCCCATCGCCCCGCGGCTGGTGGCAGTGCTCGACCCCATCAAGCTGGTCATCACGAACTATCCGGAAGGCCAGACGGAAACCTGCACCGCGCCAATCAACCCACACGAACCCGATGCAGGCACGCGCAGCTTCCCCTTCACGCGCGAGCTCTACATCGAGCGCGACGATTTCCGCGAAGAACCGCCGCGCAAGTACTTCCGCCTGTTCCCAGGCAACCTGGTGCGCCTGAAGTACGCCTACGTGGTACGCTGCACGGGTTGCGTGAAAGATGCGGATGGCAACATCGTGGAGGTTCACGCCGAATACTTGCCTGACACCCGCAGCGGCACGCCTGGCGCCGATAGCGTCAAGGTGAAAGGGAACATCACGTGGGTCAGCGCTGCCCACGCCATCCCGGCTGAAATCCGCCTGTACGATCGCCTGTTCAACGATCCCACCCCGGATCAGGGCGACCGAGATTTCATGGATTGCCTGAATCCCGACTCGATGCACGTCGTGCACGGCTGGCTCGAACCCGGTGCACGTGTCGAGCCGGGCGTGACCTGGCAATTCGAGCGACTGGGTTACTTCACGGTCGATTCGAAGCTGTCGACCCCCGAGAAGCCCGTCATCAACCGCGCGGTGACCCTGCGCGATACTTGGGCGAAAGGCTGAAACACGCGGTGAGGGCGTAGCACCCGCACGCCCGGATGCAAGCAGCAACAGGGGGCGCCCGCAGCGCCCCCGTTCAATTTCTGCGGCCGCGCAGGCCATTGGCCGGCCACGCTGCAGCGCGGTACAACCCGGGACCGCCCGGTCGAGGGTCAGCGACGGGACCCGGTTCCCGATTGCCTGGCCGGGTTCCAAACGGATGAGGCTGCTGACTACAGCTGCGGAATCCGCGCCCCGTGCAGCTGCACCTGAACGCGCATGCGGCGCACCGCGGCCGGTTGCAGGGTAGAAGCCTGTTCGGGCGTATCGAAGCTGCGCTCATGCGCTTCGATCATGCCATTGGCATCGGCGCGCACCATCGTCTGCGCACGCGTGCCATACTCGCGCCCCACGATGAACACCGATGACAGGATCCGCTCCCACTCTTTGGGCACGCCTGTGCTCGGCAGCTGCTCGTCGTCTGCCGGAGTGGGATCGCTCAGGAAGGCCATGCAGGCATCCACCAGGTCATCCCGCCCGTTGTCGAGCCCGGCAAGGCGATCTTTCAGGCGCAACAGCTTGGGCCAGGGCGAGTCGAGGAGTGCATTCGACAGTCCGTACAGGCCGGGCGGCAACTCGCGCGCCTCGGCCCCCGTCTGGTTGCCGCAGTACCACACCGAAGGGGTACCATCGACCGCGCCGTAAATGTCGCCCACGATGAGGTTGAACCCGTTGTACTGGTGTGCCACGGTTTCGACGTACGCGACGTAATCGGCTGGCGTGATGTCTTGTGCGAGGAAATCGGCCACCAGCTGCCCGCGCGAGGCAGCCAGGTTGCGCTGTGGCACGCCATTGCGGAAATTGGTGAGCGCAGCGAAACGCCCCTTGCACGTGATGCCCAGCCAGGTACCACCCGCCTGGAGATCGCGGCCCGCCCAGATTCCGGAGGGTGACGTCCACCACTCGGCTGCCGCCGTAGGGCGGGAATAGAACTCGTCGCGATTCGCCAGCAGAAGCAGCGGCATGTCAGGCGACGAGGGATTCCACGAAAACGCAATGAGACACATGACGACCCGTTCTCACTCGCCGGCAACGGCCATCTCATTGATGAGGATGGAGCCGGTGCGCTTGGTACCGCGTACGATGACATCGCGACCGACCCCGACTATGCCGCGGAACATGTCACGCAGGTTGCCCGCTATGGTTATCTCCTGCACCGCGTGTTGTATGACGCCGTTCTCGACCCAATAACCGAAGGCCCCCCGGCTGTAGTCGCCGGTGACGTAATTCACGCCCTGTCCGATCAGCTCGGTGACCACCAGCCCCCGATCCAATTTCTTCAGCATGCCGGCGAAATCGTCACCCGGCCCGGACAGGCGCGAAGTGAGCGTGAGATTGTGCGAGCCACCTGCATTCCCGGTGGTGCGCATGCCGAGCTTTCGCGCGGTATAGGTTGACAGTAAATAACCTCGTACGACGCCATTTTCAACCAGCATGCGCGGTCGCGTGCGCACGCCCTCGTCGTCGAAGGGGGCGCTGCCCAGCTCCTGCGGCAAGTGCGGATCTTCGTGGATGTCGATATGATCCGGAAACACCTGAGTGCCCAGACTGTCGAGCAGGAAACTGGTACGCCGATACAGCGCGCCGCCGCTGATTGCCTGGGTGAAGGAACCCAGCAGACCGCACGCGACCGGCGCTTCGAACAGCACCGGATAGCGGCCGGTACGAATGCGTCGTGCCGACAGGCGCGCGACCGCCCGCTCGGCTGCGTAACGGCCAACCGCCTCGGGCGCATCGAGGCGCGCCGGGTTGCGATGCGTGGTGTACCAGGCATCGCGCTGCATGCCATCACCCTGCCCGGCAATGGGCACCACGGAGATGGTGTGGCGGCTATAGGGATATCCGGCCAGGAACCCGCGCGTATTGCCCAGCACGAAATGCCCTGCGTGGCTACTGACGCTGGCACCTTCGGAATTCGTGATGGCCGGGTTGGCGTCAAACGCTGCCCGCTCGGTACGCAGTGCGATCTCAACGGCGGCGTCGCTATCGATGCTCCACGGATGATACAGGTCGAGGTCGGGGGGCGTTTCAAACAGGAGGTCTTCCGGATCGGGCAGCCCCGCGGCCGGGTCTTCCGCAGTGTGCCGGGCGATATGCCACGCCGCGCGCACCGTATCTTCAATGGCCTGAGCAGAGAAGTCGGACGTGGAAGCGGAACCCCGCCGCTGGCCGACAAACACGGTAATGGTGAGGCCGCGATCGCGATTCTGCTCGACCGTTTCTACGGCACCATGCCTTACCGACACGGCCAGCCCCTGGCTTTCGGAAACCTCGGCAACCGCGTCGGTGGCCCCGATGCGCCGGGAGATCTCGAGCGATTGCTCCACCAGTTTTCGGAATTCGGGCTGGTTGGCAGTAATGAAGGACGTGTCTGGCATGATTCCTCGATCACCTCAAAGTTACAGGGTTATCATAGCCAATTGTTTGCCAGTCGTTTTCTACCTATGAGCAACCCCCACCCACTGACCCGCATCGAGGCGGGCTCTGCCGAGGCCGATACCGGCGAGCACGACTCCGGCTGGGTCAGCAAATCGCAGCGCAAGCGTGAAATGACGGCGCTGCAGCAACTTGGCGAACGGCTTGTCGATCTTTCGACCGAACGCCTCGCACAGCTGCCGCTGGACGACAAGCTGCGCGATGCCATCGCCGAAGCGCGTCGCATCACGGCACGCGAGGGGCGCCGCCGGCAGATGCAATACATCGGGCGCCTGATGCGCCAGGCAGACAGCGAAACCATCGCCCACCAGCTACGCATGTGGGACGAAGGTGCGCACAGCGAAAACGCGCGGTTCCATGAAATCGAACGCTGGCGCGAGCGCCTCCTGGACAGCGACACCCACCTCACCGAATTCCTCAGCCGCCACCCCGGCGCCGATGCCCAGCACCTGCGCTCGCTCATCCGTGCCGCGCGCAAGGAGTCTGCCAGCAATGCAGCCCTGCCGCCCGACCGTCCGCCTCAACGGCGTCAGTTCCGGGCCCTGTTCCAGGCGCTGCGGGAAGTGATGGAAACGGACGGAGCTTCTTCCGGCGAGGTGCCTGCGCCTGGCGTCCTTTGATACCCCGCCCCCTTCCTTCCACAGTTCCCTTGTCGGAATCATCTCATGACGACTCAAGTGCTTGACTGCCTGGAACGCGAGACCGGGCCCAACCCAACGCGCGCCGTCATCTGGCTGCACGGCCTGGGCGCCGATGGCTACGACTTCTTGCCCATCGTGCCCGAACTCGATCTTGCCGGCGTACCCGCAACCCGCTTCGTGTTTCCGCACGCCAACGTGCAGCCGGTCACCATCAACAACGGGATGCCCATGCGCGCCTGGTACGACATCCTGGTCACCGACATCGGCCGTCGCGAAGACGAAGCCGGCATCCGCCGCTCCGCCACGCTCATCGAGGCACTGCTGCAACGCGAACAGGAGCGCGGCATTGACACCCGTCATATCGTGCTTGCCGGATTTTCACAAGGCTGCGCGATGACCTTGCATACCGGCCTGCGCTACCCTCGTCCGCTCGCGGGGCTCGTCGGACTGTCGGGCTACCTGCCGGTGGCCGACAAGTTCGACGCAGAACGCCATCCGGCAAACTTCATGACGCCGGTGTTCATGGCCCATGGCACCGCCGACCCGGTCATTCCACTGCAAAGGGCCGATGCATCGCGGCAACATCTGCAGCAGGCAGGCTACAACGTCGAGTGGCACACCTACCCGATGCAGCACTCGGTCTGCCTCGATGAAATACGCGACATCAGCGCGTTTTTGCGCAAAGTATTGACCTAAGTCGCAAAAATGCGGCGCAAGCTAAGGGATACTCCGAGGGGTGAAACCCTTAAAGCACGTTATTGAATAATGGTAACGTAGCGCTTGCTCACCACGGCTTGTATGGAGTCAAACATGTTCAAGAAAATCCTCATTCCAACCGACGGGTCGCCGTTGTCGGTGCAATCGGCGCGAGCGGGCGTTGAGTTTGCGAAATCTGTTGGAGCAGAGGTCGTTGCCCTGTACGTCACGCAGCCGTTCGCTGCGACCATCGGCTTCGACGGCATGGCAGCAGCCTATGCCATCACCGACGAGTCCTACGAGAAGGCCGCTGCGGAACAGGCCGCGGAGTATCTGAAGGAGATCGTCGACATGGCGAACGCCGCCGGAGTCCCGGTCGAACAGCTGTCGGTTTCCAACTTCAATGTTGCCGACGGCATCGTTCAGGCGGCAGCCGACAAGGGTTGCGACCTCATCTTCATCGGCAGCCACGGACGCAGCGGCCTGTCACGTCTGCTGCTGGGCAGCGTCACCGCCAAGGTGCTTTCGCTGTCGACCATCGCGGTGCTGGTGTTCCGCGTAAAAGAAGAGAAGAAAAAAGAAGAGTAACGGGTAACGGCGGGAAAAAATTCCAATCATCCGGAGAAGTGGCGTGCCGTGACAAATGGTGCGCCGCTTTCCGTTTCAAGGGTCTGCCGGCAGGCAGACCCTCGTGCGGTCCGGCATGAATCGCAGCAACATGGCGGATGTCGCCACAAGCTACATCCAGGGCGTACCCGAACAATCACGCCAGCCCCCGAGCGCTGCTCGAGGCATGTCCTGGCGTGATGCGTCCTGACTGATACAGCGTGCGAGCCCTTGACGCAGCCTTAACGCAGCTGTTCACGCAGCACGTCGAGAATGCGACCAGCCGTGGCGCTGCTGTCGGGCTGGCCTTCCGCATTGAGTACGGTCACGCGCGTATAGCCCCCCATTTCGCGCAACAGCACACGGTATTGGGGCTGCACCTTCGGCTGGCCCGCCCCGAAGATGCGACGCAACCAGCCGGGCCGCTCGCCCTGTTCGGCGTCGATGTCGAAGTACCGCACATAGTATTCGCCAGCCGTGCGGTCGCGGTCTTCCACGGTGAAGTTGCCGCGGTCGAGCGCCAGGCCGACCAGCCGCCATGCCCGGTCGAACGACTCCGGAATCTCCAGCCAGCCGTCTTTACCCGATCCGCGCACGAGCGACGTGTCGACCGCCTGTCCGGACGCCTGAGCCCGTTGGGTACGCTCGAACTCCGCCTTGGCGCGGTCTTCGCTGGCCCCCAGGAACATCATGAACCGGGCAAGCATGGCGGCATCCTGACCCGGGTCGGGCCTGGCAGGTATCCACCGGCTTTGCGCCTCGGAGATGATCTCTTCCGTCATGCGCTGGTGCGAGAAATAGACCTCGATGGCGCCATCGGGCGCACGCTCAAGACGCGTGCGGTACATTTCACGCTCGCCGGAATCCCAGGCGAAGTCAAGCAAGCGGCCTACGGTACGGCGCAGGAAGTCCTGCGGGATCTTCGCCCGGTTTTCAGCCCAGTCGGTTTCGATGAGACCGGCTTGCGGATCCTGCGAGCGGATGGTGAACCCCAGGCTGCGCCAGAACTCGATGGCTTCTTCGTAGACGTCCTTGGCCGACTTGCCATACACCACCAGCCAGCGGCTGTCGCCGTCGCGTTCGATGCGCATGTTATCGCGCTGGGGCAACACATCGTCGGCTGCCTGCTCGCGCGACATGGCCTGGCGCGTCGCCTGCTCTGACATGTACTCGGAATACGACGTCCCACCCGTACCGGGAATGGTGTACCGCTGGTTCTGCGCCACCTTGGTGAGGTCGGGAGGAACCGACAGACCGCCGTCACGCTGCGGCGACGAACTGCGGTAGTCGATCGGCTCGTTCCACCCGATCATGTCTCCGACTGAGCTGCACCCGGCCACGGCAACCAGAGTGAGCAAGGCACCGCCAATGCGCAATTCTTTCTTCATAATGAGGATCTCAAGTACATGCGGCAAACCGCGGCTCGCAACCTGCACGCAGACGCGGCTCGGACAGGACAGATTGGACACCTGCAGCGTGGTCGGGGCGCGTCAGACCACGCAGTTTGCGGCCAACGTAGAGGGGGAAACCCGGTTGCCAGGGAACCCATGCGAGCAACGAGCGACTCAAAGCGCACCGGCCGCGCGCAACGCCGCCCTCATCTGCTCGTGGTAGCGCGCATCGAATTCACACAACGGCAGGCGATATCCGAGTTCGATCTTGCCCATCTCGGCCATGGCCCACTTCACGGGAACAGGATTCGACTCCAGGAAGAGGGCGTGGTTGAGAGGAGCCAGGCGGGCGTCGAGTTCGCGCGTACGCTGGACATCGCCCGCAAGGGCGGCAGTACACAGCTCGGCCATGAGCCTTGGCGCAACGTTGGCAGTGACGGAGATGTTGCCCTGCCCGCCCATGAGCATCATGGCTGCCGCCGTCGGATCGTCGCCGCTGTACCAGGTGAAGCCCGGCGGAGCTCGACGGATCAGGTCGCAGCCGCGCGGGATATTGCCGGTAGCATCCTTGATGCCGATGATGCCCGGAATTTCGGCCAGCCGCAGCACGGTTTCGTTGGAAAGATCGGCCACCGTGCGCCCCGGCACGTTATACAGGATGGTGGGCAGGTCGACAGCTTCCACGATGGCACGGAAATGCCGGTACAAGCCCTCTTGAGAGGGTTTGTTGTAGTACGGTACGACCTGCAGGCCCGCGTCCGCACCCACTTCCTTGGCGAAGCGCGCGAGCTCGATGGCCTCGGAGGTGGAGTTGCCGCCGACGCCCGCAATGATGGGAATACGGCCCGCAGCGTGCTCGACCGCGACCCGGATGAGCTCCGCATGCTCTTCCATGGAAACCGTCGGCGATTCGCCCGTGGTACCTACCACGACGATGGCCGAGGTTCCTTCCGCCACATGCCAGTCGATAAGCTGGCGATACCGTTCAAAGTCCAGGCTGCCATCCGGCAACATGGGCGTCACGATAGCCACGATACTGCCCCTGATGGACGGCGCGGCGACAGAACTCATTATGAAACTCCCATTGCAGCCCGGGTAAATTCGAGCGCTAAACCCGTTGCGCAAAAAACAATCACAAACGCCTAAACCGCAAATTCTACTCTCAACCGGCCGGAAAGGCGCAGCCCTTGCTGCAGCATGGGGCCCCCGCCTGCGCCATGCGCCGGCGTACGCCGGCCCGCTCTGCGCACATCGCCTTGCGGCCCGGTTGCGGCACCTCAGTTGCAGCGGCGCTCATGCCAGCAATCGTAGCGCCATTGCCATGGCGCCTTGGGCGCGTCGTCGGCCCAGATGCCCCGTCTTTCCCGGCGCGCGGCCGCCTCGAGCTCGTACAGCCTGGGGTCGCGCACGAACCGACCGCGCTTCTCGCGATTGACCCAGGCATGCCCTTCGCGTACCAGCCAGCGGTTCACCGTCTCGCCGGCATCGAGCTTGAGGTCACAGATGGCACGTCCATGATGGTCGTACTCGTAACAGCGCACGGTGACGTCCTTTCCCTGTACCAGGCGCTCCAGGGCACTCCTGGCCTGCCCTGCATGCGGCTGGGCGGGCAGCCCGTCACGTCCCTGTTCGGGCGCGTCGATACTGGCCAGGCGCACGGTGAGTCGTCTGCGCCCCGGCATCTGAAGCGTGACCGTGTCACCGTCCACCACGCGCACCACCGTGGCCTGCATTTCACCCGCAGCACCTCTGGTATCGGGCACTTCGGCCGCTGCCCACGTCGCACCGACCACCCAGTCCTGGCCGACCGACAGACAGGCGCCGACCACCGCCACCGTTGCCACCAGTCTCGTAACCGAAGCAACCATGGTCATATCAGTACACCAGCATCAGCCCGGCCCGAAGCTGGCCGGAAGAGCGGACGTTGTAGTTGAGCAGGCTCTCGCCATAGCCCTGGAAGTACTGCAGATGCAGATAGCCATTGAGGTTGGACAGCCAGGTGTGCCGCAGCGGCCAGGCAAGATCGGCCTGCACCGCGCTGCGCCCGTGGCGACCCACGCGCACCATCCCGGACAGCATGACGCCATCGTCGCGAGCCCAGCGCAGGTGCCAGTCGACATGGCCGCGGTAATCGACGATGTCGCGGTTATCTGCCGCCACCCCAAAATACGCGCGGACCTTGGGCGCGAAGCTCAAGGTGCTGCCGCCATCAAACCGGTAGCGCAACGCCGGCTGCACGAACACGGAGTTCAGGGAACGCGACGCGTCACCATCACGCCCATTTGACATATGATCGGCGCCCGCGATCAGGCCCAGGCTCCACCGGCCCTGGCCCGCCTGCCAGAGCGCATCCGATTGCCAGAAGAAGCTGGGATTGTAGACGGTGTCGTAGAACGGCTTCGAGGGACTGTCGAGGTCCCAGAGCGAAGTCTGCGTATATCCGAAGTAGAACCGCTCGTGGAATGCCGGTATCGCATCGGCCGGGGGCTGGAACAGCCGGTACTTGAGACTGATCTGGAAGCGCGCATTCAGCCCTCCGCGCGTACCCACCACGAAGTACACCGGTTCATACGGCGAGAGCGCGTTACGGAAGTGGTTCCAGACCGTGGTGGTGTACTGCTCGACGCCGTCGCGGCCAGCCCGATTGGGCGCAGGGCCGGCGTCGCCGACCAGCCCGACCTGGGCGATCGCTCGGGGCGGCACCGCTTCACCGGTACCCGGTGCGCCTCCGGGCATGCCTGCGTCAACAATGGGCCCGCTCGCCGGCGTACCGGCGATCGGGCCATATTCAAGCCCGCTGATGTCGAGCGCCAGCAGCGAGGGCGTGCCCTCGATGGAAACCGCCTGCAACCCGGATACCCGCGCGGGCACGACTGCGCGCCAGTACGCTTTCACGAAGTTGTTCACCGGCACCCGGGCCGGTACCGGATCGCCAGCCAGGTAAGCGAGAGTGCGCACGGCCTTGCCGTCGGCCGAACGCCACTGCAGCACCAGTTGCTGAGGCGGAGTCCAGTCTGCCACCACATCGGTGTCGTTATAGAACACGGCCACGATGTCAACCGTTTCGCCCGGACTTGCCTGGGCCTGTTCAAAACGATAGGTAACGGCAGCGCCGGCCGCGCGCGGGAACGCAAGGGCGAAAACCATGCTGGCGAGGGCCAGCATGAATACATGTCTGATCTGCAAGCTGTGCAACCCGAAACTGATGTGACTGCAGGATACACCGTCCAAACGGCGGCAGGGTGCAGCACGCCCCCCTGGTGCAACAGCACAACAGCCGGCCCTGCACGGTCGATTAAACTTGAATGAACGGATGCCGCGCTTCGCGCATGCGTCCGCGCATGCCGCCGTGCCGTCCTGGCGCCCACTGCGGCAAACGCGGTGTGTATAACGCAAATTCCCTGATGCACCCCGTTCTGGCTACCATTCCACCCGATTTCCACTTCCCGCCACCAGCACGCTGGCCGGGGCATCCCGCCCTGCCGCGCGCTTTCTTCGACCGCGATGCGCAAGTGCTTGCGCGTGCGCTGCTGGGCAAGGTGCTGCGTCGCCGCTACGGTAACCTGTGGCTGTCGGCACGCATCATAGAAACCGAGGCGTATTACATCCACGAGAAGGGAAGCCATGCGTCGCTGGGATTCACCCCCAAGCGCGCCGCCCTCTTTTCTCCGGCTGGCGGAATGATCTACATGTACTACGCCCGCGGCGGCGACTCGCTGAACTTTAGTGCTCACGGCGCGGGCAATGCGGTGCTGATCAAGTCCGGGTTCCCGTGGCTGGACGATCTCTCGGGGCCGGAATCTCTGGCCTGCATGCAACGGCTCAATCCCCGCCCAGACGGTGGCGTCCGTGCCCCCGCAGCGCTGTGCGCGGGCCAGACCCTGTTGTGCCGGTCGCTCCACCTGAGGGTACCCGACTGGGATGCCCGCTACTTCACGGACGAGTTCTACGTGGAAGACGTAGGCGTCGCTCCCGAAGCCATCGTGCAGACGACCCGCCTCGGGATCCCGCCGGGGCGCGACGATCATTTGCACCTGCGCTTTGTCGATGCCGGATACGCCCGTTACTGCACGCGCAACCCGTTGCGCCGGGGGCAACGCGAGGGCCAGGACTACGTCGTGCTGCGGCCTGCCATCGAAGACTGCACGCCTGTCCTGCAAGTCTCAAGTGAAGGCACGGTCAAGCACCATCATCAACACGAAACCTAGCATCAGGCCGGAGGTCGCGCTAACCTCCTTGCCTTCGCGATGCGATTCGGGAATGATTTCGTGGCTTACCACGAACAGCATCGCCCCCGCCGCAAACCCCAGCCCCCACGGCAACAGCACTTCGGAATACTCCACCAGCGTGGCGCCCATCGCTGCTCCGGCGGGCTCGAGCAGCCCCGTGGCGGCGGCAACCGCAGCTGCCCACACGCGATGGTAGCCCACCGATACCAGGGCGATGGCGACCACCATCCCTTCCGGAATGTCCTGTAGCGCAATGCCCGAGGCCAGGGCGGTACCCCGCGCGCTGTCGGTTCCGGCATAGGCCACCCCGATCGCCAGTCCCTCCGGCAGATTATGCAGGGCTATGGCAAACACGAACAGCCAGATGCGCCGCAAGTGCGTGGCCTGACTGCCGCCTTCCTTGCCCTTGATGAAGTGCTCGTGTGGCAGAAAGCGTTCCATCGCAAGGAGCACCGCCGCGCCCAGCAGCACCGCCGCCCCCACCGCCATGCAGGCGCGCAGCGGCGTGTCGCCCAGTGCCTGAGCAGCGTCGATACCAGGCAGGATAAGCGAAAACGCACTGGCCGCGGCCATGACGCCGGCACCGAATCCGAAGAAGAAATGCTGGGTGCGGTCGGACATGGTGCGTGCAAAGAACAACGGAACGACGCCACCTGCGGCAGTGGCGAACGCCGCAAACAGGCCGCCAAGCAATGCATCCAGCACAGCACTGTCCGACCGCCAAAGGCTTGTCCAGGCGTCGTGCAGGAGCACAGCCCCGCCTGCCACCAGGATGACCGTGCCGACCAGGCGCCGCAGCTTCACGGTGAGCGGCAACGCTTTGCGCGTAGACCCCGTGGTATTACTGGAATCCCTGCCTGCAATGTCCATGTCCCGCCTCTCTGCCTGCATTGGCAACCGATCGCAACAAAACAAGCAACGGCCATGCCGCCAGCGGCATGGCCCTACCACTCGTTAACACATGCACTAAACTACTAGATCCTTTCTGACGGTCCGTTTCGTACTATTACCATGCCTAAGCTGAATGTCATTGCTTGCAGTACCCGTCCCTCTCGCAACGGCCTGCCCATTGCCCAGTGGTTCCACTCGTTTGCCCAGAAGCACGGTGGCTTCGAGTCTGAACTGATTGATCTTGCCGAGCTCAACCTGCCCGTCTTCGACGAGCCCGAGCATCCGCGCCTGCAGAAGTACCAGCACGAACACACCAAGAAATGGTCGTCCATCGTCGCCAACGCCGACGCCTTCGTATTCGTGCTGCCCGAATACAACTTCGGGCCTCCCCCGTCGTTTGTCAACGCCATCGACTACCTCTCGCGCGAATGGCATTACAAGCCCGCCGGCTTCGTCAGCTACGGCGGCATGTCGGGCGGCGTGCGCGCAGTACAAGGCGCGAAACTGCTGCTCACCACCATGAAAGTCGTGCCCATGCTCGAAGCGGTAACCATCCCCAACTTTGCGCAGCACATCTCCGCCGACAAGCAATTCGTTGCCACCACGGTGCATGAAGAAGCTGCCACGACCATGCTCAACGAAATGATTCGCTGGGCCCGCGCGCTGGCGCCGCTGCGTGCCTGAATCATCACGCAATCCGCCATGACCTGCACCGAGTGCAGGCAGCAAAAGAAAGGGGCGCCAGATGGCGCCCCTTCAAGTTTGAAACCTTGCTTTCATTTCGTGCAATACCAGCTGGACATCTCGACCATCGCTTCAGCTCTCGACTGAAACTTCAGCGCGTTGTACGTGAGCCTGTTCCGGAGCTCCGGGGCAATAGCTAGCTGGACCGCCGGAACAACCCCACCACGACCAGAACAATGATGGCTCCAATGACGGAAGCGATCCAGCCCGCGGGTTCACCTTCCTGGTACCAGCCAAGACCCCGGCCAAGAAACCCGGCCACCACGGAGCCCACGATGCCCAGGATCGTGGTCAATACGATCCCCATCTTCTGTTCACCCGGCATGACGGCCCGGGCGATGAGCCCCACGATGAAGCCCACCACGATCATTACGATAATGTCCATCATATTCCCTTCCTCTTGACGGTTGCCGGAATGCATGATGCTTTTCGATCATATCCGCCGACCCCACCCGGAAAATGAAACATGTTGCATCCGTAGCGGCACGGCGTCGCATTTTCCCGACAGTACCGGAACGGACTTCCTGTCCTGTCCCGGTCAATTCATCTTCCGGCACGCAATTTCGAACCCGATACGCCTGAGATACTCGCGCAGATCCTGGGGCCAGTCGGCCGTTTTCGCCTCGAACAGCGTGCAGTCTCCGGCGTAGATTGCAAGCAGAGCATCTTCGAAGGGTGGCAGGAAATGTGCCATTGTGGTGGCCACGCGGAACGCAACCTCGTAGGCGTGTTGCTGGCGCTCGCGTAGCAGGGCGGCTGCCCTGGCATCCTCGACCAGCTTGCGAATGGTGCGTGAGGCACCACCAGGCTGTTTCGCCAGCCAGTCCCAATGTTCCGGCAAGAGCGTGATTTCGCGGGCAACCACCCCCAGCCTGGGTCGCCCCGGCCCGCGTGGAGCCTGAGCCTGCGCACCGACATTGCACACGAGCGCATCGGATGCAGCGGGCGGGGCGACCGATGCAGGCTCATCGGCCAAGCCGCCCCCAACCGTTGCGTCGGCGGACGCCAGGGGCCCCGCGAGAGGGTCCGGACCCACGAATGAGAGGGCTTCTTCCGAGCCGGACTGCGCTGCGGAACCGGGCACTCCAACTACTGGCTCGCCATCCAGCCCGCCCACGAGCCACAGTTCGTCGTGCGCGAGGCAGGAGCCTGTGGCATCCATGAACAGACGCAGCCGCGCTTCGGGTATGCGCTGCATGTAGCGGCGCGCATCTTGCTGGACGGTCTGCCACGGACCAGCCGCGACCAGGCGGACCTCGTCAAACAATGTCACCGGTTCCTGCGGCGCGATCGTGGGTCGGCTTGACATATGAAAGGCGAATATTTACAAAGAGTAGGCTCGGAAACCCCGGCAGTACGCCAGGCGCGGGAAGCCGGTCCGCCACCCCGCCTATTGTCTGCCACTTACCTTGTAAGTAGATCCATGGAACACACTTTACCCCCTCTTCCTTTCGCCAAGAACGCACTCGAGCCGCATATGAGTGCGGAAACGCTGGAGTATCACTACGGCAAGCACCACCAGGCCTATGTTACGAACCTGAACAAGCTCATCCAGGGCACTCCGTTCGAGAACAAGGACCTGGTCAGCATCGTTCGTGAATCCAGCGGCGGCATCTTCAACAATGCCGCACAAGTGTGGAACCACACGTTCTTCTGGAACTGCCTCTCGCCGCAAGGCGGTGGTGAGCCCAGTGGCGCGCTGGCCGAGGCCATCGCCAAGAAGTGGGGCGACTACGCCAAGTTCAAGGAAGCCTTCACGGCATCCGCTACCGGAAACTTCGGGTCCGGCTGGACGTGGCTGGTACGCAAGCCCGATGGCTCGGTCGACATCGTCAACACCAGCAATGCCGCAACCCCGCTGACTACCGACGACGTTCCCCTGCTCACCATCGACGTCTGGGAACACGCCTACTACATCGATCACCGCAACGCGCGTCCGAAGTTTGTCGAGGTGTTCCTGAACAACCTCGTCAACTGGAAGTTTGCTGAAGAAAACTTCGCCAAGGCCTAAGACGCGTCAGAGGCAACCGGCCCACCCTCCGTGGGCAGGTTGCCCAAGAAAGACAGTGCAGCCGGAGCTCTTCAACAGGGCTCCGGCTTTTTTTCATGGCTCGCGCACGGCGGTGCGCAGATCTGGCCGCGCGGCCCAACCCGCGCCGGTTACGCCTGCGGCACCAGCGCGAGCACCCGCAACGGGCTGCCGGACCCACCCTGGATCTTGAGTGGCGCTGCCAGGATCACGGCCCCCGTAGGTGGAAGCTGATCGAGATTCTTCAGGCACTGCAGACCGAACTTGTTGGCACCATGCATCAGCGTATGGCATGGATACGGCAGCGGCCATTTCATGGACTGGCCCGCGTCGGTGTTGATGGTTTCAACCCCGAAACCCAGGATGTCGCGCTGGATGAGCCACTCGACCGCAGCCTGCGACGGACCCGGCGTATGCGGCCCGTCTTCCTGCATGTTGGCATAGGTCTCGAGACTGCGCTTCGACCAGTCGGTACGGAACAGCACCCAGGCCCCTGCCGGAATGCGGCCATGCTGCTCTTCCCAACGCACCAGGTGCTCCACTTCAAGGATGAAGTCGGGGTTCTTCGCTACCTCGGCGGAGCAGTCGACCACCACGGCCGGCGCGACAAACTTGCCGACCGGAATGGTATCGACCGAGTTGTTGGGATGATCCTTGCCGGTCACCCAGTGAACCGGGGCATCGAAGTGCGTGCCCGTGTGCTCGCCGCACGAGAAGTTGTTCCAGTACCAGGCAGGACCCTTCTCGTCGTACCGGGAGATCGTCTCTTGAGTAAACGCCCACACCTGGCCGAATTCAGGCGGCAGTTTGAGTGCCGGAAATTCGGGTGAAAGAGTATGGGTAAGGTCGACGACGCGTATCTTTCCGCTCGCCAGATCGGCCGCAAAAGCAGCCAGTGACGTGGACTGGGTCATGGAAAACATCTCCTCAAAATGCGCGGCCAGCGCCGCTGCATCAGACTTTCGGATCACTCGATGCGGATGCCCGCGCTCTTGATGACGTTGTCGTAAATGCGCAGTTCATCGTTGATGAGGCGGGCGAACTCGTCGCCGGGTGCCGCGATGATATCCGTGCCGAGAGCGGCGAAGCGCTCCTGCACCGCCTGAGAGTTCAGCACCTGCACGAAAGCTTCGTGCAACGTGGCCACGATGTCATCGGGCGTGCCCGCGGGCACGAAGAAACCCGTCCAGGTCGCGGCGTTGACGCCATCCACCCCGGCTTCCGCCACCGCCGGGACGTCGGGCAGGGCATCAACCCGCTTCGCGGTGGTTACCGCCAGCGGCCGAATGCGTCCGGCCCGGATCTGAGGCAACGCGGGAGCGAGGGCATCCATCAGCACCGGGACGTGACCGCCGATGACGTCCTGCTGCGCCGGCGCACTGCCGTTGTAGGGCACTCCGGTGATGTCCAGACCCGCACGCATCTTGAAGAGCTCGCCCACCACCTGGGCCGGTATGGCACCGTGCGCATAGCTGAGCTGACCCTGGTGCTCACGCACGTATTTGATGAACTCGTCGAGCGTTCTGGCAGGAAAATCGGGGTGGACAGCCAGCACCATGGGCATGGACGTAGCCAACGTGACCGGCCTGAAATCCTTGACCGGATCGTACGGCAGTCTGGAATACAGCGCCGGGTTCATGACCATCGTAGCGTCGATCGCCGTAAATACGGTGTAGCCGTCGGGCTTGGCTTTGGCGACATGCTGTGCTGCGATCACCGTGTTGCCGCCCGGCCGGTTCTCGACCAGCACCGGCACCCCAAAGTGCTCGGACAGCCCCTGCCCGACCACGCGGGACAGGATATCGGCCCCCCCACCCGGCGGGAACGGCACCACAATGGTAATGGGCCGATCCGGGTAGGCAGCCTGAAGAACGCCCGGCGCACCAATGAGGGCAGCGAGCACGCACGCAGTACGCAAAACACGCTTGAACACCGTATTCATCCATGTCTCCATGATGCAATCGCCCCCTTTTCCTTTGTTGCTTTGCGGGGGCAGTCCGAATACTTCATAACTGAAGTATTTGTCTAGCGTAAATCGCGCGCGCGGAGACTGCAACCCGTAACAGTCCCTATGGCATGGGGCAGGCCGGGAACAGTTCGCCTGTCCCATGGATGAACGGCCGACTTGCACATTCACCCTCTCCAGGTTTGAGCCGCAGCACGCGGCGGTGTCCGGAGGCAGACGAATGTCCCCCCGAACGGCGTTCAAGAGCCACAAAAAAACCCTGCCACACCGAATTGGTGAGCAGGGCGGACAAGGACCCGAACCGGCAACTCCGGTGTAGGCCACCGACGATGTCGGGGGCCTGGCCGGTCAGGGGTCGTCTGCCGTTTCCGGATCAGGACGCGAACACATCAGAAATCGACGTCGGCCGGGCTAGACGTGGTCGGACGCTCTTCCTTCGGGATTTCCGTCACGCCCGCCTCCATGGTCAGCATGAGGCTGGCAATCGAAGCCGCGTTCTGCAGGGCAGTACGTGTGACCTTGGTAGGATCGACGACCCCCGCTTCGACCAGGTCACCGTAAGTACCCGTGGCAGCGTTGTAACCGTAGTTTCCTGTACCTTCCAGCACCTTGTTGACGACGACGGACGGTTCCTCACCAGCGTTGGCTGCGATCGTGCGCAACGGAGCTTCGACTGCCTTGCGCACGATCTGGATACCGGCATCCTGATCAGTGTTGTCGCCCTTGAGCGTATCAAGCGCCTTGCGTGCCCGCAGCAGCGCCACGCCACCACCCGGCACGATGCCCTCCTCGACCGCGGCACGCGTCGCGTGCAACGCGTCATCGACGCGGTCTTTCTTCTCTTTCATCTCGACCTCGGTGGCGGCACCGACCTTGATTACGGCCACACCGCCAGCGAGCTTCGCGACCCGCTCCTGCAGCTTCTCGCGGTCGTAATCGGAAGTGGCCTCTTCAATCTGGGCCTGGATGGCCTTGACGCGGGCGCTGATACGCGCCTGATCGCCAGCGCCACCCACAATGACGGTGTTCTCCTTGTGGACTGCGATACGCTTGGCCTTGCCCAGGTCGGCCAGTTCGGCCTTCTCGAGCGTCTTGCCGGTTTCCTCCGAAATGACCGTACCACCGGTGAGGATCGCGATGTCTTCCAGCATGGCCTTGCGCCGGTCGCCAAACCCGGGCGCCTTCACCGCCGCAACCTTGAGCACACCCCGCATGGAGTTCACCACCAGGGTGGCCAGCGCTTCACCTTCGACGTCTTCCGCGATGATGAGCAAGGGCTTGCCGGCCTTCGCAACCTGTTCAAGTACCGGGAGCAGGTCGCGGATGTTGCTGATCTTCTTGTCGTGGATCAGCACCAGCGCGTCTTCAAGCTCGGCAACCTGCTTCTCGGGCTTGTTGATGAAGTACGGGCTCAGGTAACCACGGTCGAATTGCATGCCCTCGACCACTTCGAGCTCATTCTGGAGCGACTTGCCGTCTTCGACGGTGATGACGCCCTCCTTGCCGACCTTGTCCATGGCGTCGGCAATGATCTTGCCAATCGATTCGTCGCTGTTGGCCGACAGGGTGGCAACCTGCGCGATTTCCTTGCTGGTAGCGATGGGCTTGGACAGCCGCTTGAGCTCATCGACGATGGCGTTGACCGCCTTGTCGATACCTCGCTTCAGGTCCATGGGGTTCATGCCGGCGGCCACGTGACGATGGCCTTCCTGGACGATTGCCTGTGCCAGCACCGTGGCCGTCGTGGTTCCGTCACCGGCGACGTCATTGGTCTTCGACGCCACTTCCTTCACCACCTGGGCCCCCAGGTTGGCGAACTTGTCCTTCAGTTCAATTTCCTTGGCGACGGTGACGCCATCCTTCGTGATCAGCGGTGCGCCAAAACTGCGTTCGATGAAGACATTGCGGCCCTTGGGGCCCAGGGTAACCTTCACCGCATTGGCAAGGACATTCATGC
This sequence comes from uncultured Pigmentiphaga sp., assembly GCA_937891425.1. Taxonomy (GTDB): domain Bacteria; phylum Pseudomonadota; class Gammaproteobacteria; order Burkholderiales; family Burkholderiaceae_B; genus Verticiella. Next base: position 18,414 of record CALAGD010000066.1, on the reverse strand, counting down.
CCTCGAGAATGCGGTTACGCGCGTTGTCGTGAAAGAGGATCTGCTTTGCTGCCATATGACTTCTTCCTCCGGAATCAATGATGAGACATCACGCCGTCATGCTGCCTTTCTCTCGGCCGTCTGGTTCAGCTCGACAACGGCCAGAACCTCGTCTTCGCGCAGTACCAGCAGCTCTTCATCATTGATCTTGACGGTCTGGCCCGCGTACTTGCCGAACAGCACGCGCTCGCCGACTTTCACGGACATTGGTTGAAGCGCGCCATCGGAAGAACGTTTGCCGGGGCCGACGGCGATGACTTCGCCCTGATCAGGGCGCTCGGCGGCTGAGTCGGGAATCACGATGCCACCAGCCGAAGTGTGGGTGGGTTCGATGCGTTTGACGACAATCCGGTCATGAAGGGGACGAATCGACATCTGATCAGTCTCCTTAGCGTATTCTCAGATCACCAGGGAAACGCAACAGGACAAGTACCGGGAATGCCGGCGCCTGCCCTCGTTTTGCGACATCAAAATGGGACTGCGAGTATCGTTTTCAAGACCGGTAAATTGTTACACAATGTAACCTTCTCTGTGGGGTGCAGGCCGGCGTTTCGGAGGTACGGTTCACGCGCGGTAGATGAGCAAGCCATCACCCGTGCCCAGACGGTAGACATGCCGCCCGGGCCGGTGGCGGTCGAATGCCGCCGGCGGTACAGGACAAGGCCCAGTGCGCCGGAGATCGCTCTCGAGCGTGACGTCGTCGCCGGGAATCTGAGCCCACACACCCTGGGCACGCGGGCGAAACAGCCATCGGATATACCCGCGCAACGCCGCGGCTTCCAGCATGCGTTCCTGGTCGGGGGCCTCGACCAGCACCGGGCTGTCCTGCATGTCGGGGTAATGGGCGAAGGCGCGGTGGCACGCCAGCGTTTCGCTCAACGGCGCGTTCAGGCGCCACCAGGGCCGGTGGGTAACGCGTTCGAGATCCCACGCACCCAACCTCCAGGCAGCCTCCAGCATGGCCTCGTCGAGATGTTCCGCCCTGGACCAGGCAAGATCCAGCTGAAGTGCCGAGCCCGGGACGGAACGCAGTGGCACCCTGAAAGAGTCGTGAATCCTGACGGTGGTTTCGCGAAAGAACCCGTGCCAATAGAGCGTCAGGAGCAGCGGAGTACCGGGTTTCGCAACCGCGCTGAGGGTGACGGCGTAAAGTGGCAATCGCATCGCCTCGGCCTGATTCTGGATATACGAAAGGATGTCCATACCGCGACCTCCTTGTGGCTCCGAACCATTCGCTGCTCCGAACCGGCAAACAGCCCCTGACCGGTTACTAAACTATAGTAGCCCGGCACGATAGATGTTTGCTGCGCTCAGCGCACGGCCACCTTGATGGATTTCGGCTTGCCCGGGGTCATCTTTGGCAATTCGACACGCAATACACCATTGCGATACGTAGCCCTGGCGTCGTCCGCGCGAACCGCAGCCGGCAAAGGCACCGCCCGATGGAATGACCCATACGCGCACTGCATGACGCGCCAGCGCCCCTCCGTCGACTCCTTCTCGAAACGTTTCTCACCCGAGACGATCAGGGTATCACCTCGTACCTCGATGGACAGGTCGTCCTTGTCGACGCCCGGAACCTCGAGTTTCACCACCACACGCTGTTCGTCTTCAAAAACGTCGCCACCGATCAGCGCCCAGTTGCGCGCGGGCCAGAATGCCATGTCGTCGATTTCCGCGTCATCGGGCAACTGCGTTTTGTCGCCCGCCCGAAAACGCGTCAGAGCATTGGACGCTGCGTCGGCCAGATTTCGCCATCCCTCGGCAAGGCTTTCCCAGAACGAGCCTACGGTGTCTTTGACGATATCTCCTTTCATGGCTTTGACCTCCATGACATTGCACTTGAACACCCTGCGCGGATCGGGACAATCCGTCGGTCCGCCAGCAGAACTTCTGAACAACTTCTCAGACCGCCCGACTGCGCCAACGGGATCGCATGTCCCCGCTCAGACCACCTGGATGTCGATACGGCGCGGCTGGGCGTGCTGTGCCTTGGGAATTCTCAGCTTCAACACTCCGTTCCCGTATTCGGCGCTGACCTTTTCGGTGTCAAGGTCTCTGGACAGCGTAAAGACACGCCGATAACGGGGTCGGCTGAATTCAACATGGCGCGCGCTCATGTTCTCGGGGGCTGCCAGTTTCACTTCGCCCTCGATGGTGAGCGTATCGCGCTCAACATGCACGCTCAACGCGTCTTTCGGTACGCCCGGCAGATCCGCATAGAGCGTGATGCCCTCGGCATCTTCGTAAACGTCTACCAGTGGCGGCACCGACGGTTGGTCGACCTCCTGCCGTTGCGGAGCAGTTTGCAAGTCAGCCATGACTAACCTCCTTCGAATTTCTCATTACTGGACGGCGATGCGGCGCGGCGCAGTCTCGGCCGCCCGGGGCAGATGCACGTGCAGGACCCCGTCGCGATAGGTCGCCCTAGCCTGGTCAGGATTTATTCCATCCGGCAATGACAGGACGCGCCGGAACTTGCCAGCAAAACGCTCGTCGATATGGCAGGTTGCGCCGTCGGGTACCGCTGCGGCTTTGCGCTCGCCGGCAATGGTGATGGTGCCCTTGTCGATCTGCACATCGAGCGAGGACGCGTCCAGCCCAGGAGCAAAGACGTAAATCTCCACGGCCTCGGCAGTGTCGCCGATATTGATTGCCGGGAATCCACGCCCCCGAATACTGGGTCCATTGCGGAATGCCTGGTCCATGAGGCGTTGCAGCCGATCGAATTCGGCGAAAAAGTCGCGCGGAAATAAAGATCGGTAAACCATGCGAGGCTCCTTAAGACGCGATGGAAAGAACTCCGTTCAGCTGCAGGAGTCGTTTTTATAGATAGTCCCATCACGGTCGATTTTCAAGTTCGTCCCAAATCCGGGATCTCGTCCATAATCCGGGACATTTCCAGAAAGCCCCGCACAGGTGAGTGAGCTGCCCCCCTTACCGATCGCCTCTTGCCTCGCTACGGTGGCCTGATGCGAGCCCCGTAGCCCACTGCTGTCTGGCGGCACATATGGGCGCCATCAACGGAAATGCAAGCATGCCGCGGCCGACAGGCTAGCGCGCCAGGAACAGCTTCAGGCCGAAGCCGACCAGGCAACTGCCAGCCAGACGCTCCACCCATTTCACCAGCTTGTGGTTGGCGCGGATGCGGTCTGCGAGGTGTTGCACGACCAAAACCAGCCCGCTGCAGTAGATGAATGTGATGACGATGACGGTGGCCGCCATGAACGAGAAAGTCACCAGGCCCCGATGAGTTTCGGGACTGATGAATTGCGGAAAGAAGGCCATGTAAAAGAAGATGGCTTTCGGGTTCAATACCGTAATCAGGGCGGTCTGCCGGAAGTATCTGCCCGGCCGGAACTTCAAGGTACCCTGCGCCTCCGGTTTCTTGAACAGCATTTGCGCTCCCAGCCAGACCAGGTAAGCTGCGCCTGCCCATTGCAGGGCCCTGAAGAGCACCGGCCACGCATGCAGGACCGCTGCCACCCCGCCGGCGGCCATCCACAGCAGGACCTGATCACCCGCGATGATGCCCAACGTGGCTAGCAACCCACCCTTCACGCCGCCGTAGCTCGTGGAGGCGATCAGTGCCAGGGTTCCCGGACCGGGCAGGATCAGCAGCATGAAGAATGCGGCCACGAAGGCCCCATAGTCGGTTACACCAAGCATCATCGCCCTCAAGCAAACCACCGATTGTACGTGCGCTACACATTGCCCGGTTCCATACTGCTTCTGAGTCAGCCACCGCAGCCGCCAGGCCACGACTGACTGCGGCATCTGCAGCCGACACATATGGATACCAGCGCGCACATCCGCACACAGGCACGCGCGCTTTTCGCGCCCATACTGAGAGCTTCAGCAACACCCTTACGGGAGTACTCCATGCACAAACTACTTGCTGCCGCCTATGCTGCCGCTGCCCTCTCGGTTGGAGCAACCACGGTGATGGCAGCCCAGACCGGAGCGCCGACCTCCACACTGAACCAATCGGGCACGCCGTCCCCCGCCGCGACGGAACGTGCAACCACGCCGCCTGCCGGAAGTGCACAGACTCCGGACAGTACCACTGTTTCTGACGATCAACTCCAGCGCTTTGTAGCTTCGGCACAGCAGATCGCGGCGCTCACCGACAAGTATTCAGCGCAGTATCAGAGCGCAGCCGACGACGCAGCGAAAAGGCGCATCGTTGACGAAGCCAACCAGCGCATGACTGAAGCGGTGCAGGCGAACGGCCTTACCGTGCAGGAGTTCAATCGTATTGGAGATGCGGTAGAAAACGACCCGGCGCTGGCGCAACGCGCACGCCAGATGTTGCGTTAGGCCGCCACGACGCACACGACAAACCCCTCAAAGTAACGCACAAGGCCTGCAATGGCATCGCCATTGCAGGCCTTGCTGTTTCAAACGTACCACGAGGGGGCTGAAACGCTACATCCGGAGCTCTTTCAGTACCCACCGGCTGCCCTGCGGCAGGTACTCCACGCTCATCTGATAATAGGTTCTTACCTTCGCCTTGAATGTATTCGTGGTATCAACGTAGCCGGACAGACTGAACTCGCATGGCCGGCTTGTAGTGATCATGATGTCGTGCCCCACGGTGTCGGGAAAGCTTGCCCTGGCATTGGGTGCCAGCGCCTTCTGCAGCAACTGCTGGCTGGCACGATACGCCTGTTGATAGTCGGTACAAATCTGGTTCTGGTCGACCTTGTCGGCTACCACTACCTCGAGCGGAGCCCGCGGCTGCTCGATACCGGCCGACGTCAGACCCGTGTATAGAAACACGACGAACACCGCCAGCAGCCCTACGGCAAATACGTTTCTCATAAGGTGCCTCGCTCCACTTTTTGGAATTAGATTACATCAGGCGAATTGCCTTGTGAACGAGTTTATCGACGCATGTGTAACAACTACGGGGTGGGTTTTCCCTAATGAAACATCATCACTCGCGCCGGACTGCAGCATCACATCGGGAAAACCATTACCCGAAGAACCATTCCACGCATTGACGGTACGCCTGCCCAACGCCACATGCATGCCGGAATATCATCCCTGCCGCCAGCCGCCGGTTCTTGTCATCGGGACAGCGGCAGGCACCACGTCGGGTCCGCATGATTCCATACCGCCATGACGCTGCGCCATCGATTCGCCTATTCCTGATCACTGGCCGGTGCTGGACGATATCTTTTTCTGATTCTCATGATCGATTGCACGAAAAGATTCATCGAATCATTTCGCGTCATGGCGGAATCTGATTCGCGGAGTATTCGCGAACGCATTCTCAGGTGAACGTGCTGCTGTACCTCATGCCTTTCAATCATTCATGTTGGCATATTTTGAGAAATTCCAACGGTGCGGAACGTGCCCAGAAGCGCAAATTCGCCGCTACCGTTGCGCAAGGTACAGCCTCGCGCAACCACGGGTCTACACGGCCGGCAGCCGTGCCAATTCACCTGACTCCAATCGCAGCTCCTCCCACTCGTCATCCTCATCCACGCCGGCCGCCGGATGCACACTCGACCCTGCATCCGAATGGGCCGCGCCGGTGGCCACCCTGAAGATGGCCACCGCATCGGCCAGCCGCCGTGCCTGGTCTTCCAGCGAGGCGGCTGCGGCGGCCGCCTCTTCCACGAGGGCTGCGTTCTGCTGAGTGGCGCCGTCCATTTGCGATATGGCCTGGTTGACCTGTTCGATGCCGCTGGCCTGCTCTTCCGACGCGACTGCAATCTCCTGCATGAGATTGGTGACGCGGGCAACCGCGACCACGATCTCGCGCATGGTACCGGCAGCCAGCTGCACCTGGTGCGACCCCTCATCGACGCGCGAGGAGGACTCGGCGATCAGCTCCTTGATTTCGCGCGCTGCTTCAGCACTGCGCTGCGCCAGCGACCGCACCTCGCCCGCTACCACCGCAAACCCTTTCCCGTGCTCGCCTGCGCGAGCGGCCTCCACCGCCGCATTGAGCGCGAGAATGTTCGTCTGGAATGCGATGCCCTGGATGACGTTGGTAATTTCCGCGATCTTCGCGGAGCTTTCCGTAATGCCGTCCATGGTGGCGACTACCCGCTGCATGGCCTCACCGCCCTGGTCGGCCACCATCGAGGCATTGCGGGCCAGCGACGTAGCTTCATTGGCATTCTGGGCGTTGTTCTTCACGGTCACGGCAAGCTGTTCCATGCTGGCGGCAGTTTCCTCCAGCGATGCAGCCTGCTCTTCCGATCGGGCAGCCAGCTCGGCATTGCCGTTGGCGATTTCGCGGGCCCCACCATTGATCTGGCTCACACCTTCACGTACCACGGTCACGGCGCGTATCAGGAACTGCTGCATGGTCTGCATGGCACGCATCAGGTGGCCAAGTTCATCGCCGCGCGTAGCCGAGATCTCCTGGGTGAGGTCACCTTCCGCGATCGCATTTGCCAGCGCAACCGTGCGCTCGAGCGGACGCGTGATCTGGCGCGAAATCCACCATGCCGTCGCCAGGCCCAGTACGAGGGCAAGTATGGCGATACTGGCCATGATGGCGGTCGCTCGCCGCATGGTGTGGTCGGCCTCCTCGTAAGCAGCCGCATACAGCCTCTGCGCCGCATCGGTAAGGCTTTCGCCGATCTTGTCCATGTCGGCGTTGGCCTGCTGCTCTTGCCGGACGGCAGGAAGATACTGCTTCAACAGGCTGCGCAGTTCACCCAGCATGTCGTTGAATCCGAGCGCAACGGCCTGGTCATCTGGCGACAACTTGTCGACCAGTGCCTTCACATCAGCGGAAAGCATGTCGATCGAGCGCATGAGTTCGGCCTCAGCTGCCTGGGCAGGATTCAGCAGCATGCCCCGAATGTTGAAACGCACGTAGGCGTACTGGGTTTCCAGCCGGCCCAGCTCCAGCAGGATCGCGCTCAGGTTGTCTCCGTAGAACGCGTCGTCTGAGCCCAGCTTGCGGGCGAACTGGTCGCGCAGGCTGGCGAGGTCGTTGGTGAGCAGGTTTGCGACGGCGCGCCAGCTTCGATTCGCGTCTACGCGCGCCTGGTGCTGCGTCACCAACGTGGTGCGCCGCGCGCGATACGTCTGTATGAGGTCGCTCATTGCCTCAAGGGCGGCGCGGTCGGCCTTGCTCCAGTTCAGCGAGCGCGCCGACTCGATCGCATTCGCCAGTGCCTTGAGCGATTCGTCGTTGCGAGCCATGTGCGTGTCATCAAACTCGCGCATGTACTCGAGGCGCGCAACGCTCAGATCTGAAACGATGTTCCGGAACGTTGCAGCGGCTTTCGTCTTATCGATACTCTGGTGTGCGCTTCTCATGCCGGTCCCGCCGGTGATGGCGATGAGTGCTGCCAGCAGAAGGACAACGCCGAACCCCACATACAACTTGCTTGAAACGCGAATGTCTTGCAAACCGTGACGCAACGAAAACACAGCAACCCGCCTTTACGCAGTAATGGGTGTAGGAGTCGCAACGGCCACGCACGCCTCCGAGATCGGGAGCTTCGGGGCCTGGTGAAGGCGACAGCGGCTCCTGCTATGGGACTGACCCGCCGATACGGCCCCTTGAAAGGCGTACGCTACGCGTTGATTGTAATACGGAGTAACCCTAGCAACGTTCCATTATAAGGAATGATGTTTCATTACTTTCGAAATCGCCGCCGCCGGCACGACGCCATCAACTGGCACATGGTTCCGGCGCTTCCTCATTGGCAAAGCGCTTCCCGTCCTGAAATGCCGGGGGATCAGCGCCGTGAAATGGTGTATTTGTTGGTACGAATGCCACTGCGGGCACAATCAACGCCCCGGTGGGTGAGCAAGCGGCATGGTGATTTCCGTGACATGCAACGCGCTCCGGTCGACCACCGGGCACCTCACCCGGCACCTCGGGTGCGTGAGCGATAGGCGGTGCAAACCCCTTGCGGCCGGTATCGCCCGGGCAGCAATGCCGGAGACACGCGCTGCCGGTGCCACCTGCGTGCAATTACCAGTGCGCATGCCCGCCCTGCCTATATAATTGCAAGATTGTGCATTCCCAGGCGCTCCCAGGGCGGGCGGCACGGCCGCCCCCACTCTTCGGAAAGCTTGTAGCGTAATCCATACCTTATTCATAAGCGCTCGCTTGCATCAAGCCGAAACCAGTCAACGCATGCCCTCAAATACGAGTCCAAAACATCGCAACCTGCTTGGGCTTCTGCGCGAGGCCCGGATGGTGCTGAACCAGCAGTTATGGCCGTACCTCCGCGCCCACGGGTTAAGCATTACTGAACCACAGTGGCGTGTCGTTCGCGCGCTGACGCGTGATGAGCTGCGCATCAAGCATGGGGTGGAGACAGGAAGGGTCGCCAAGGATGCCCGCATCCTGTCACCCAGCCTTTCGGGCATTCTGGCCCGCATGGAGCAGAGCGGGCTGGTAACGCGCGAGAAAGCGCCCAACGATGCCCGGCTCAGCATCGTCAAGCCTACCGAGAAATGCCTGGAAATCGTCGAGTCGATGCGCGAGCCCCTTGAAGCGTACTATCGTTGGCTCGAGCAGCGCTTTGGCACGGAGAACCTGGCCCAGCTCTATCGTTTGCTCGACATGATCATTGAAATGGGCCCCGACGCTCAGCCCGATGTCATTCCGGGCAGGGGAAACCCGGAAGGGGCCAGTCGCGCGGGTTCCGCGGCCGAGTTCGCCGACGAATAACCTCTGGCTGAATGCCGCGACAGTGCGGCCATGAACATGAAGGAGGGCGTGGTCCGTCCCGGGCGCTTTCCATGCTCTTCGCTTGCTGGCCGCGCTTGAGCGCAATGTTGCGGTGCTGCGGTCGTTGTCCGGCGGGCACGCAATAATATTCTTACATTTCCGACGCGCTGAATACCCCGGCCGGACAGCGCCCGGGCATGAACGCATTGACCGCTCAAATTGCCCGACCATCCGGGCCATGTTCGACGCGGTCACGAACTGCGCTTCTGCCTGGTCGCCGCCTCCACTCCCTCCTTTGGCGCTCCTCCTCTCCTTGCTCTTGTAGCAGGCAGATCGAATTACTTGTAGAAGCCGAGCGTCATCATGTTCGTAATTTCAGGACCAGGCTGGCCGAAGATCTTCTTCATGTACAGCAAGGCGGCATTGTCACGCGCAGCTGAACCGTGGTTGCGCATGGAAGCCAGGTCGATATAGTCCCGGAACAGCGGATTGGACTTCATCACGACTGCAGCACCCACGTGCGGCCAGATCTCGTTGATGGCCTCGAAGCACTGGCCAGCAGCGTCAGTAGCCTCGTACTTCACGCGCAGTCGGGTTTCATCATCGGGAACGCCACCGGCGCACGCGATGTCGAACAGTTCGCGCCAGTTGTCGAGGTGGCGCTTTTTCACACCGCGAACCTTGGTCATCACGCTGGCAAGGCGCATTTGCATGAAGGGGTTGGTCTGCACGGGAATTCCCGTACCCAGCTTCGAGTGACGCGCACGGGTCTGGCGGATGAACTCGTCAAGCATGCCTACGGTCAGGCCGATGGCGCTGTTGGCCATGGTAGAGGTGAACATGCCGAGCCACGACAGGCGATACAGCGGAGTCTTGTTGATCGACCAGCCAGGGTTCCGATCGTGATACGTGTCCATCAGGGAGTGGGCCCGATACTCCGGTACGAAGACGTTCTCGAGCTTCACCGACTTGCTGCCAGTACCCTTCAGACCGTAAACATCCCAGGTGTCGTGGAGAATGGTGAAATCGCTGCGCGGCACGAGGAAGTTGTACAACCCGCCACCCAGGACCACCCATGTAGCATGGTCTACCCCGCTGGAGAACGCCCAGGTGCCGTTGAGGAGGAAGCCGCCGTCGACCTTCTCCCACTTGCCCAGCGGAGCATACGCGCTCGAAGCGCGGGTATCGGGACCGGTCGCCCAGAACTCTTCCTGCAGTTTCGGATCCATCAGCGCGACTTCGAACGAGTGCACCGTGAGCTGGCCACCGATCCAGGCAGCAGACGGGTCGGCCGATGCGATCTTCATGATGCCTTCAAAGAACATGGCCGGAGGCAGCTCCAGGCCACCGAAGCTCAGGGGCGTCAGCGCACGGAATACCCCCACCTTCTCCATCAAGGCTACCGACTCGTGCGGCACCATGCCCTGTTCATCCGACAGATGCCGCCGGCTGCGCAGTTCATCCAGGATGCCGTCAACCGCTTCGAGATACCGTTGCCCGGCAGCGAACGCCCGTTCCTTGTAAGCCTGATTATCCGTGATAGCAGCTTGCACTTGTGCGTTGGTATCTACCGCGTTCATACATCACCTTTATTTAAAACATTAAACATAGGTTAATTATTTGTCCGTACTTTTGGGCGGTCGGTTTCCTCTTCCGGAAAAAGATCCGCCCTGGTGTCTTCTTCAGCGATTCGTCTCGATCCGCCCTCAACCCTCCAGGAAACTCACGACGAGTCTGTTGAACTCATTGAGTTTCTCGTAAGGTACCCACAAACCGCACTTCCCGAAAATATGGACTTGCGAGTTTTCTATCAGGCTGTGCAGGAACAACGCGCTTTCGAAGGAATGCGTGCGATTCTCGCGCCCCCAGATGATGAGGGTTTCGCATTTGATCTGATCAACCTTCTTCCAGAGATCGGTGGGTGTCTGCTTCCTGGTCGTACGCCCTTCCGGTGCGTTCTTGAGGAACTCCGGATCAATGCTGGCCAGATAGCGCTCCTGGATCACCTCTTCGGTGATCAGCTCCTTGTCATAGATGAGCTGCTCGAGGTACACGCGCATTTTTTCCGGACTGGGCCCGTCACCGCTCAGGTACTCATAGCTGGCAGGTCGGAGCGGCTTCATGCCAAACATCGAACGGCTGCCCGCCGAGCTCACCAGCACCAGGCGGTCCACCACCTCGGGATGATTGATCGCCATGAGCATGGCGACCGAGCCTCCCGTCGCCATGCCGAGCACATGCGCGCGCGACTCACCCAGCGAATGGATGAGTCCGACCATCATGCGCGCGTAGAACTCGTGCCGGCCCGACTGGATGTCAGGCTTGTCCGACTTTCCGTAACCGGGCAGATCGATTACGACGGTACGAAAATGTTTGCTGAGTTCGGGTACATTTCGTCCAAAGTTGATCCACCCCGTCGCCCCTGGAGCGCCCCCATGAATGCAGAGCAGCAACGGTCCACTGCCCACATCGTGGTAATGCAGGCGGCACCCGTCAATGGACACGAACCGGCTTGAAGTTTCCTGTAGGCGTTCCATGGGCATGTACTTTCTTGCGAAGTTGCGGTTGCAATGCGTGAGAATTACGACTGCGGCGTGAAGCCGGACTTCTTGATCACTTCTGACCAGTACTCCAGTTCTTCATTCTGGTACTTGGCCATGTCATCCGGGTTCTTGTACATCGGCGCCATGGCGAACGACTTGCGCAGGCCGTCGATCACTTCCGGCTTGTCCAGCACGCGGCCAATCGCGGCGCTGATGGTCTCGAGTTCCTGTTTCGGGGTATTGGCTGGTGCCCAGATCGCCATCCAGGCATTCCCGCCCGTCACGTCCACACCCTGCTCCTTCATGGTCTTTACATCGGGCAGCAGCGGTGAACGTTCCTCGGTGAACACGCCAAGAATCTTGACCTTGTCGCCGTGCGAAGCCATCTCCACGGCAGAAATCACTGCAGCCGGAATATGGTCGCCAATGAGCGCGGTCACGCTTGCCCCGTTGCTGGGGAATGGCACAACCTGCATCTCAATGCCCAATGCGTCGGCGAAGGCTTCGCCAACGAGGTGCGTGTGGCTGCCCATGGCGGCGGACCCGAACGATGCGCTCTTCGGGTTGTCCTTCAGCCACTGAACGAGATCCTGAACGTTATCGACTTTCAGGTGGGGGGATACAGCCAGGCCCAAGGGGTAGGCCGTCAGCGTGGCGACCGGTGCATAGTCCCGCGTCATGCTGTACCCACGCTCGTTCTCGTTGTACATGATCTCCCGGAAAATCGTGCTCGAGAACGGGGCCAGGAGCAGCGTGTTGCCATCAGGCGCGGCCTTGGCCAGGGCGCGGTTGGCGATCAGTGCGTTGCCGCCCGGGCGGTTTTCCACCAGGACGGTGCGGCCCAGCTCGGGCGAGAGGTGGGTTGCGATGAAACGCGCCAGCAGATCGGTCGCCCCGCCGGCGCCGTATCCGACGATGATGCGAATCGGCCGGTCATCGGCCTGGGCGGCACCCGCCACCGCGCCCAGAGAAACCGCGAGAGCCATGGCTACCCCGCGCACCCATTTCTTCATGCTCATCTCCTTATTGCTACAAGAGTCTCAGCTTTGCTCAGCTGTTTTTGATTTGAGGATTCAAGGCGGCAAGCTGTTGTGCCTGGCCGCGTAGAAAGCGCAGCATGTGCGCGTGGAAATCGTCCGCACGTTCGATCATGGTCCAATGGCCGCAGTGGCCGAACAGCACCATGTCGGCATTTGGGAAGGCCTCGGCACCTGCCAGAGCATCCTCGGGCGGGTTGATTCGGTCTTCGCGGCCATAGATGAACAGCGTCGGAACCAGACACTGCTTTGCTTTTTCGTAGTTGAAGGGCGACAGCTTCTTGATTTCCTCGCGCTTTCTGGTGGCCTCCAGATGGCGTTCGTACGCCCCCGGACGCTCGGCCATCTTCACCCGGAACTCGATCAGCCGCTCCGTGAGGATGCGCGGGTCGTTGACCAGGTGTTCCATGGCACGACGCACCAGATCGCGTGAATACGGCACATACTCGCCGCGCGAAGTCTGGTTGGGCTCGAAACGCGAACCGTGCTGCCAGCGCGCGCCACCGGTACCGATGATGATGTTGCCCAACACGCGTTCCGGGTGGTTGATGGCGAGATCGGCCGTGACCATGCCACCCAGCGAGTTGCCAATGAACCAGGCTTTTTCAAGGCCCAGATGCTGCATGAGGCGCAGCAGCAGGTCCACATGGTTGGGCCGCCACGGCTCTACGCCTTCGGGTGTTTCCGTCCAGCCGTAACCGTACAGATCCGGAGCTATGACGCGGTAACCTGCTTCAACCAGCACCGGAATCGTCAGATAGAAGTTCGCCGCCGCGGTGATGCCGATTGCCGAACCATGCACGAGGATGACTGCATCTCCGGTCTTCGGGCCCTCATCCAGATAATGGATGCGCTCGCCCGGCCGGGTGCTTGCCCAATGCGACTTGAAACCAAAGTACTCCTCGACAATGCCCGAGGTGATTTCAGCGTTTTCTTGCGACATATTGCGTCCTTATTTCCAAACGGCAAAGGCAATACCCGTGACCAGCGAGTGGATCGGCATGTAATCGATCACGCGGGCCTTGCGGTTCATGGCGGCCGCCACGGAGATCCAGGCACGGATCTCACCCGTGCCGGACTTCAGGCTGTCGCACGGGAACGTGAACAGGTGTTCCAGTGCCTCGACATTGTTGGTCTCGATCTGCTCGAGTACCCAGCGGTCGAGCGTAATATCGATGTCGCCCCGTTTCATGCTGGAAACAGGCGGATAATGACTGAGCCCACCTGAAGCGCAGATGGCAATTCTTTCCGGTCGGTCTGCCAGCGCCCTGAAAATCGCCCGGCCAAAATCCGCACAGCGCTTGCCATCGGGCAGCGGTTCGAAGTACTCGTTCATGAACACGCACACCACGGGAATTTCCCCGCTCGGATCGAGTTCAGGCGCGATGCGCGCAGCCATGTGCGACAACCCGTATCCCGGCCGGCCAACCGGTTCGAAACGCGCTGCGTTCGAGACGTCGAAACCCTGCTGGATCAGGCTCTTCAGCAAATAGCGGGACATTTCCACGTGATTCTTTACGTAGACCTTCGTGCGCTCGGCAGTCGGCTTGTCCCACTCGTATCCGGTTCTGCCCCACATGGGTTCTTCGCCCGTATAAATCGCAAAAGTGGGCATGTTCGATGAATTGAACACGTCGTTCTGGTCGTCGCCCACGATCACGATGACATCGGGCTTGTAGGCAGCAACTTCAGCCCTGAGCGCATCGAAACCCTTGTGGATGCGCGCATACAGACTTTTGCAGAGATCCAGGTTCTCGAACTCTTCCTTTACCGCGGGATAGCGCTCCAGCACACCGGGCGAAAGATTCTGCGCCATCTGGCGCCATACTTCCGGAGGGCGGAACATGCCCGCGGCATGCGAGCATGCCAAGCCAAGCTCAATCATGTTTGTTCACTCGTTACTTAGAGAAACGCTCGACGATATCCGTCAAGAACTGTTGTGCGATGTTGATCTTTTCCGGCCCCAGATCCTTCAGGGTCTGTGCCGAGAACTCGCGCGCCCGCGCGCGCAGCTGCTCGCGTTTCGCGTTACCGGCTTCGGTAATCGAACACATGCCGTGGGCGTCGCACTGTACCAGACCCGCCTTCAGCATGCGCTGGATGACGTCCTGCGTGTTCACCTCATCCGTAAAGATCCGCGCTGCCAGCTGCTGCATCGTGCCCGGTTCGGCCTGCAGCACGGCGAGCATGCGAGCTTCCAGTGCCGTGAGCCCGACATTCTTGCGGTGTACGTCGAAGCTGCGCGACAGGCTTTCCTGGGCGGCGCGCAGCAACCGCATGACCTGGTAGGCGCCCACGTCGCAATCGCCCTCGTCGGGGGACGTAGCCGGTACCGCCGACGGGGCCTGCAGCTGCACGTACTCCTGCAACGCACCGTAACGGCCCTGGGCAAACAGCAGCGGCTTGCCATCGCGCACTGAAAAACTGCGCACCCGGCCTACGATGATGATGTGGTCTCCACCGTCGTGCGTGGTTTCCAGGTCGCAGGACAGGTGCGCCAGCACATCGGCCAGCACCGGAACGCCCGCATCATCCGCCTGCCAGGGTACCGTCGCGAATGGGTCGCCATCGAACGTGGCAAAACGGTTCGCCAGTTCAATCTGTCCTTCCGCCAGAATGTTGATCACGAAATGGGGGGCGGTGGAGAAGACTTCTGCGCGTCGTGAAGCCTTGCGTACCGACCAGAGCACCAGGGGCGGGTCAAGCGATACGGAGGAGAACGAATTGGCCGCCATGCCCTCGTGACGGTCGCCGTTCTGGACCGTGACTACGGTGACTCCCGTGGCGAACTGCCCAAGGCAGCGACGTAGGGCTTTGGCATCGAAGGATGCTGCATGGGCGGCCTGGTTCGGCGTATCTGGATTCTGCGCCCGGAACTCGACGGTGGCCGCCTCCGGAACATTCGCTACTGTGGTCATGCGATGAGATTCTCCCGGTTCACGCTGCGAGGCCGTATGCTGCGGCACCATATCCGGCACCCCGACAGCGCAACCGCTTTCCAGGCGGCGTGCTATGTTGGCCGGCTTGCGCCGCCCGCTGATATGCGCCACGTACACCGGCCCACACCGGCTGGCTGACGCATTTGCACGCTCTCCTGCGAGCTATTAGTTAACGGTTATTTAATATATTAATTATGTGTTGGGCCGACGTCAACGCGAATTGTGTCCGCAGACAGGTGTGTTTCCGCCGGGCAGACCGGGCGCGCAACACTCACCGCAACAGCGCCAGACACCAGGATCGTCCGCCGCAGAGTATCCTGAAATCATCCATAATTCGTGGCTTTGTTGTCACTTCAACACAGGTGCATGAGTGAGCACGAGCGAGGGCGTTACCATGCGGCAGTTCCTGTTCGTCGGGCTGGCGGGGTTCGCAGCCATGACGAGCATGCGTATCTGCGACGCACTTCTGCCCAGTCTTGCCGACAGTTTCGGCGTATCAACCGGGGCAGCGGCAACCGTGATCTCGGGGTTTGCCATTGCTTACGGGGTCTTGCAGCTGGTGTTCGGGCCGCTCGGCGATCGTTACGGCAAGGAGCGTGTCATCGGGCTGGCGGTGCTAGCGTCGATGTTGCTGAATCTGGCGATCGTGTTTGCACCGACGCTCGGCGCGCTGATTGCACTGCGCGTCGTGGCCGGAGCCGCAGCGGGCGGGGTCATTCCGCTCTCCATGGCGCACATCGGCGACTCGGTGCCCTACGCCCAGCGCCAAAGCGTTCTGGCACGCTTCATCGCCGCGGTGATCCTCGGCATGATTTCCGGTCAGTGGCTGGGCGGCGTCTTCGCCGATCTCGCTCAATGGCGGGCCGCCTTCGTGCTCATGACGATCCTCTTCGCCATTCCGGGCGCCGTGTTTCTGGCAGAGCTGCGACGCAACCCCGGCAAGCATGCCACTCCCACCGGGCCACAACCGCCCCCGCTCAGGCAGATGGGAGAGGTGCTGCGTACGCCCTGGGCGCGCGTAATCCTGGCGGCAGCACTCGTCGAGGGCGCGTTCGTCTTCAGTTCCCTCACCTTCATTCCCACGTATCTGCACTGGGTGTATGCGGTGCCGCTGACCGTTGGCGGCGGAGTGGTGGCAAGCTTTGGCGTTGGCGGCCTCTTATACGCGTACGCCGCGCCACGACTGCTGCGACGCATCGGAGAAACCGGCCTGCCCTGGGCCGGTGGTGCCCTCCTCGCCCTGGGTTTCGCCATGCTGGTATTTTCCGGGCACTGGGGGTGGGCCTTGCCCGCCTGCTTCGTCATGGGGCTGGGCTTCTACATGCTGCACAACACCCTGCAGGCGAATGCCACGCAGATGGCACCCCAGGCGCGCGGCACCGGGGTCGCGCTGTTTGCCTGCTCGCTGTTCCTGGGACAGTCACTGGGTGTCGGATCGGTGTCGGTGGTGGTCGATACCTTCGGTATTGCGTCCGTATTCATCGCCAGTATGATTGTGCTTCCCCTACTGGCGGCGTGGTTCGCCTACCAGCTCCCGCGCCGGCACGCGAATGCGCGGCAGGCACCCATGTAAGTTCAAGTTCACAACCGAGGGTCGAATCTTGCAGCAGCACACTCGCCATGACCAGCGGTGGCAGGCCAGCCAGGTCGATGAAGGGCATTCCGGCCGCGCCCCGCTTCTCCAGCACCCGTTGCTCCAGCGCCTCGACCGGGCAGCGCAACACTGGGTCGTGCGGCACGACGACACATCGATGTACTGGCGCCAGTTCGGCAGTGGCTCGCCCGTCGTCCTGATCCATGGGGGGCATGGCAGCTGGTTGCACTGGGCGCGAAACATCGAAGCACTGGCCACGCAACACACGGTGTGGGTGCCCGATCTGCCCGGCTTCGGTGAGTCTGATTCGCTTTCCGTCGACCCACACGATCCCGAACGGCTGGATCTGACCGTAGGGGCGCTGCTCGGCAGCGTCGATGCCCTGCTGGGCAAGAACGCTGAGTTTGGCCTTGCAGCGTTCTCGTTCGGCGCTGCCCCAGCCTGCCGGCTCGCGGTACGTCACCCGGGCGTTCCCGCCCTTGCCCTGTTTGGCCCGGGCGGCCACGGCATGCGCCACCGTCCGCGTCCTGACCTGATCAACTGGCGCCTGCCCGACCCCGCAGCACGCCGGGCCGCGTTGCAGCACAATCTGCGCGCTTTCATGCTGCACGACCCACAGCAAGTCGACGACCTTTCCACCGAAATCCACGAATACTCGTGCGTGCGCACCCGCTTCCGTAGCAAGGAGATCTCGACCTCGCCCTGGCTCGAACCGGTACTCGAGCAGTTCCCGCGCCCTACACTCTTGGTCTGGGGCGAGCACGACCTTACCGTCGACCCTGCGGTCGCTGCCGAACGCCTTACCGCCAACGCACCGCACCGAAGATCGGCTATCATTACGGGCGCAGGCCATTGGGTGCAGTTCGAAGCGGCCGACAGCGTCAATGCGCTGCTCGTGCCCTGGTTCAAGCAGCATCTATGCCAGCAGCCGCAAGCTGTTGCCTGAGGTGTGTTGCAAAACAGCACATCCCGAACATGTGCTTGCAAAACTGAAAACTGCGTGTTATAGTTACGTTCTTTCAGCGCCCGTAGCTCAGTTGGATAGAGTACTTGGCTACGAACCAAGGGGTCGTGGGTTCGAATCCTGCCGGGCGCGCCAGAATTCTCAAGGGCTTACGTGGAAAACCGCGTAAGCCCTTTTTCATTTCTGGCCGATTGACGCCTTCTGAACCGCATTGAACTGTTACGGTTCTTCAGCGCCGTACCACCCACGACAGCCTGGCGCCGCGCGATTCCGCCCTGCTCCGCCCGGGCTCTCGAAGCGCCACGTTCATTCCCGAACCCCGCCGGACGTCGCCCTTTTCCACACTCGCCCGCACCGCCCTTCGTGCATGCGTCATTTGTAGGCACGGCTGCCTTTGCGCAGCGGGCCCGCTGCACCTGCATCCAGACGAGCAGTTTCTCAAGTAGCGGTTTGGCGCGCTGCTGCCGTACTCGACATCGTCCTCGACATCCCGCCTTCCCGTCACGCTCAATAGCGTACAGCTCGCCGATGCATGCCAGCGCCTGCTCGGCCACCGGGCTGCCGCTGGCTGCGTGCAGATCGTAGAACTTGCGCCGGGCGTGCGCCCAGCAGCCAATCTCGGTCACTCCCACTGCGGCC
>CALAGD010000065.1 GCA_937891425.1 uncultured Pigmentiphaga sp. | reverse complement strand
CACCCCGCCGAAACTGCATTTGCCGTGGAGGTGATGCGGGATCTGGTGGGTGCGGACCGCGTCCTCACGCAGATCGTGCCTTCAATGGGCGCCGAAGATTTCGCGTACATGCTGGAGGAAGTGCCCGGGTGCTATGCATGGCTGGGCGCAGGCGATGGGGGGCACCGTGCAGAAGGGCACGGCGCAGGTCCGTGCATGCTGCACAACGATAGTTACGACTTCAACGACGACATCATTCCCCTGGGTGCCACTTACTGGGTGAAGCTGGCCGAACGCTGGCTGGGCGCGCAAGACGCGGAAGCGGGCGACGCACGGTCAACATCCTGAGCGTCTGGAGTACGCCGTGATGCCTGAACACGGACAAAGCGGTGTCACGGGCCGCGACAGGCGGCAGCGCGCCCGGGTCATGGCCTGTCGGGCGTGGCTGCCGGGGACTTCAGGTGAGCCGTGATGCGGGTTTTCAGGGCGCTGGCGATGGCCGGATTGCCCGCGATGATGTCGCCTGCCACTGGCCATGCATGCTGGCCGCGCAGATCTTGTGCGACGCCGCCCGCTTCGCGCACGATGATGGTGCCAGCGGCCACGTCCCATGGGGCAAGACCCATCTCCCAGTAGCCGTCATACCGTCCGCAGGCAACCCATGCCAGATCAAGCGCAGCCGACCCGAAACGGCGTACGCCCCGCGTCGCGTACATGGCGGTGCGCAGGGTAGGCAGGTACTCTTCGGCAAACGAGAAGTCGCGGAAAGGAAAGCCGGTTGCGAGCAGTGCGGCATCGAATGCAGCGGTACGCGATACGTGGACGCGGTGCCCATTCAGCCAGGCTCCGCCTCCTGCCACGGCAGTGAAGAGCTCTTCCCTGTTCGGATCGTAGATGACTCCAACGAGCGGAGCATCCTCCGCCAGGGGCGGTTCCAGCGGCAGCTGCGTGCCTGCACGCGCCACCAGGGCGATCGAGACCGCGTAATGGGGAATTGCGTGCACGAAATTGGTGGTGCCATCAAGCGGGTCGATATACCAGTTGAGCTGGGCACTGGCTTCGCCGCCTGTTTCTTCGGCCACAATGCCGCAGGCGGGCGTGCGTTCGCGCAAAACCTGCATAATGGCTTCTTCGGCCTCGCGATCGGCCTGTGAGACCAGTTCGTTGCGCCACTTTGAATCGATCACGAGTTCCGAGCGATCGCGAGCGTAGGTCTGGATGACGCTGGCGCCGGCGTGCGCGGCAGTAACCGCAGCATCGAGTGCGTCGGCCAGCGAGACGCGAGCGGGCTGAGTATCTGGCATGCTACGGTAACCCCAGTTGCCGGATCCGAAACGTTGTTCCGGTCGAATCAGTGTAAACGAGTCGGGCGCGGTGCGCGCTCGAGTGTGGTTTTTTGCGCAGTGCGAAGCACGGGCGACGCCTCCCTGCCATGAGGATCGCGACAGCCGATCATGGGCGAGCGGCCATCCTGACTCGCGCTTCGCGCAGCATTTCGTTGATGTGCTGACAACATGTATGAACCGTTGATTCCCGCGCAGGTGGAAGCCGGCCAGGCCCACGTCCCCTTCAGTCCCCGGTACGGTGATGTCTACCATTCTTCGGCAGGGGGGCTGGAGCAAAGCAGCCATGTATTCCTGCAGGGCAACGGTTTGCCCGGGCGCTGGCAGGGGCGCCACCAGTTCACGGTGCTGGAAACGGGTTTTGGCCTCGGCATCAACTTCCTGGCCCTGTGGCGTGCCTGGCGTGACGACCCCCGGCGCTGTGCCCGCCTGCACATGGTTTCGGTGGAGGCGCACCCGTTTACGCGCCCCGACCTGGCTCGGTGGCTGCGCAGGCTGCTGCCCGCGAGCTTCGAATACGAGATCTGCCAGCTCACTGGGCAATGGCCGCTGTTGCTGCCGGGCATCCACCGGCTCGAGTTTGAACGCAACGCTGTGACTCTTACGCTGGCGTTCGGACGAGCGGAACAGATCCTGCCGCGACTTGCCTGCCAGGCCGACGCCATCTTTCTTGACGGGTTCGCGCCACGCGCCAACCCCGACATGTGGTCGCCCGCCGTGCTGGCCGAGATCGCCCGGTGTGCGGCGCCCGATGCCACGGCTGCAACCTGGGCGGCCAGTGGAATGGTGCGGCGCAACCTGATGGCCGCGGGATTCTCCGTTGAGAAACGGCCGGGCTTTGCTGGCAAGCGTGAAATGACAGTGGCGCGGTTTGCCGGCAGATCGTCCGCCACTGTGTCCGGTACGACAAGCCGCCCGGGACGGGCGCTCGTCGTGGGCGGGGGGCCGGCCGGCGCGGCGGTGGCGTGGTCACTCGCGCGGCGCGGCTGGGAAACGACAGTGGTAGCGGACGACGCCGGTCCCGGCGGTGCCAGCCTGGGGCAGGACACAGGGCGTGGCACCTGCGCGGGCCATCTGGCCGCGGCGCTCACTCCGGTGGTCGACCGGCAAGACTCGCATCGCGCGCGCCTGAGTAGGGCGGGCGTATTGCGTACGCACTCCCTGTGGCGGCTGCTGGCGAGCGAGGGTGAATCGCCAGCAGAGCGGCACAAGGCGATACGCGTTACGGGCACCGTGCAGGTCATGCGCCGAGCCCATGGCAGGGATGAAGCCTCCATGCGGGCCTGGTTGGAGGCATTCGCAGCGCTGCGGATGCCGCCGGAATGGATGGTGCCGCTTGATGTGGCGGATGCGTCGGCGCTGGCCGGGCAACGCGTAAGTCGCGGCGGGCTGTTCCTGCCGCAGGGTACGCTGGTTCGTCCTCCGCTCTGGTGCGCCACCCTGCTGGAACATCCCGGGGTCCGTCTCGTTCGCAGCGCTGGTGCGGGCCTGCGCCAGACAGGCTCATACTGGGATCTTGAGTGCCGGGATGGCAATGTTCTGAGGGGTTTCGACGTGGCCGTGGTGGCGGCGGGCGCCCGGTCTGCTTCCCTGCTGGCAGGCAGCCAGCTGCCGCAGCAGTACGGCTGGCTCGACGTGCTGCAGGTCGTAGGCGGGCAGATCACGCTGGTTCCCGCAGGGGAAATCGCCGGCAGTATCCCTGTCCGGATTGTTTCGGGGGATGGTTATGTGCTGCCCGAGGTGGACGGCTGGTGCACCATCGGCAGCACCTACGACCACGACAGCCCGCCCGGCCAGCCCATTCCCGTATCGGATGCCATGCATGGCTACAACCTGCAGCGTGCCCGGGCTTTGTTGCCGCAACTGGGCACGGCCGCGGTGCCGCCGGCGCGCTGCTCGGGATGGACGGGGTGGCGCGCGGTAGTGCCGGGCCGGCTGCCCTTCATTGGGGGCGTTCCGGGGTGCCCGGGCCTATGGCTGGCAACCGCCTATGCCTCGCGCGGTTTCAACTGGAGCATGCTCGCCGGCGAGATCATAGCTGGCGAACTGTCCGGCGAGCCCGCGCAGCTCGAAATCGACCTGCTGGCGGCAGTCGCGCCGGGGCGTTTGCTCGCGGTACCGGCTCTGGTGGGGTGACAACTGGCCAATCGGCGCGTGCACACCAGCGCCGCGCCCGATCACCGGGGGTCCGGTTTATTAAACGCGGCAAATCCGTCAAAATAAGGGTTTTGTAGGAAAATGGCGGCAATGCGCGATCTGACCACACTCCAGCAACCCCGCTATGAGGATTTGGGCGCCCTTGCCCAGGGCGAAGTTACGTCGACCTCTTTCCAGTTCAGCACCGACGAGGGTTCGACGCTGGTGGTCGAAACCTACGCGCCTGGTGTCTTTCGCGTAACGGTCACCCCGCAGGGCGGGCAGCGCCCCGATCGGGTGGCCGAGCTGGCAGGTCTCCTTGCCCGGCACGAACCGGTCAATGAAGGCACGATCAGTGCCATCGAAGGCGGCTGGCGCATCGTCCAGGGGGAGGACGCCCTGGAAATCCGCCCCTCGCCGCTACGGTTCGCCCTGTACCGGCAAGAGCGCCTGGTGCTGGCAGCCGGTTCCGAAGCCGTACCGGCCATTGCTCATGCCCCTGCCAGCGACGACGAGTCGGGTCCGGATGCAGCCGAGTGGGTGTTGCAATTCTCCCTGACCAGCGACGAAGGCGTGTACGGTCTTGGCGAGAACCCGTGGTCGCTCGACCGCCGGGGCGAGTGCATCCAGTCCGATGACCCGGCCGCAAACGCCTTGCCGCTCGCCTGGAGTCGCCGGGGATGGGGCATCCACGTCAACACCATCGGTCGGCAGCGTCATTTTGTCGATGCCCATCCGGACCTGCCCGGATATGTGATCGAGGTTACATCGCGCAAACTCGACCTTTTCCTGTGCCTGGGCGAGCCCGCTGACGTTCTCTACCAGTACAGCCAGGCCACCGGCCGGGCAGGTCAGCCCCCATTGTGGGCGGTGGGCGTCTGGCTGCGGCAAGCGCCGGGTGCCACGCCCCAACAGATGCTCGAGCTGGCCACTACCCTGAGGGGTGCAGGCATCGGTGTCGAGGCGGTCAGTTTCGACCCGCCCGCTGCATGGGAGGTGAAGGGGCGCCACGCCTTCGAGTGGGATGGCGAGCGCTTCCCTGACAGCCGCAATTTGCTGGCACAGTACAAGCAGGCCGACGTACGCTTCGTCGCTTGCGGTTTCCCCGGGGTGCCCAACGACAGCCCCGCCTTCGACGAACTGGAAGATCGTGGCTGGCTGTTTGCCGACGACGATGGCAACGCGCACCAGTTTCCCGGGCTGCCTGCCACGGGGGGCAAGCCCTTCGGGCTGCTCGACCTCACACACCGCGATGTCTACAACTTCTGGTGCGAACGGAACCGCCAGCTGTTCGACGACGGCGTCGATGCCATTGCCTGCGACGCACAGCTCGACATTCCCGATTCCGTGACCGCCCGGAACGGGGCGGCGGGGGCGCGGCTGCGCCAGCTATACCCATTGCTGACCGCGCGCAACCTGTTCGAGGCGGCATCCTGGGACAAGGTCCCTGCCGAAGGCGTGGTCTGGCACCGCGACGCGTTCCCTTCCGCACAACGCATTCCCTTCCGCGCGGGGCCTGCCGTCCCGAACTCCTGGGAAGGGCTGGAAGCCGCATTGCGGGCAGCGCTCAGCACGGGGGCCAGCGGTGTGCCCGTGCAGTCCATCGAGCTGGGTTCGCAAGAGTACCCCACCGATGAAATGACGCCCGAGCTTTATCTGCGCTGGCTTGCCGTAGGCGTGTTCAGCGCGCATTTCCGCTTCCAGGGCGTGCCGGCGTTGTTGCCGTCGGCCTTCGACGAAGCCACGCAGCAGCGCATCCGCACCTGGGTGCAGTGGCGGTATCGGCTCATCCCCTATGTGCTGGGTGCCATCGAAGATGCCGCACGCAACGGCCTGCCCGTGCAGCGGTCGATGGCCCTGGCGTTTCCCGATGATCCCGACGCGCATGCGTTCGAATCGCAGTACCTGCTTGGCCCGGCGTTGCTGGTCGCCCCGCTGCTGCAGTCCGGCGACGAGGTGACCGTCTACTTCCCCAAGGGGGAAGCCTGGTGGGATCTGTCCACCGGCTGGCGCTACGAGGGCGGCACGGCCTGGACGTTCCCCTGTCCCAATGGTTCGGTACCGGTGTTCGGACGCGAGGGGCATATCCTGTGTCTTGGCACCGGCGGCCTGCACACCGGTGAGTTCAATTCCGCCCGACTGCTCGAAGAGGTCTGGCTGTTCGGCATGCCCACGGTAAGCCCCACCGTCATGCGCAACAAGATCCGTGTCATGCAGATGCAGGGTTCGAGCTACATCAAGGGGCTGGAGGGGCTGCGCATCCTGCCGTCCGAAGGCCTTGAGGTGAAGCGCCGAGGGGCAGAAGTGCGTATCTCGCGAGCACGCTGAGGCAAATGGTCGCCAGTGAATAAACCGTTGCGTTTGCTGGTAACCGGGCACAGTGGGTTTGTCGGTCAATCCCTGCTGGCCTGGTTGCCCACTTCTCGGTGGGCGGGCTGCTTCGAGCTGATATTGCCCGCCGGACGCCCGGATATCCGTGTGCCTGCGGAAGTGCAGGCGTGGGTGGCACAGGCGCGGCCCGACTGTGTCCTGCATCTGGCCGCGCAAAGCTTCGTGCCCGAGTCGTTCCGCGATCCGGCCGGCACCCTGGGAGTCAATGTCATGGGTACGTTGAACCTGCTGCAGGCCTTGCAGGCCAGCGGGTTCGACGGACGTCTCGTGTACGTCAGCAGCGCTGACATCTACGGCGCAGTACCCGCCGGTGAGCTGCCCGTACATGAAGACCGTGTCCCCGCGCCGCGCAACCCTTACGCTGTCAGCAAGGTGGCGGCGGAGATGCTCTGCCGGCAGTGGCATTTCGCGCACGGGCTGGACGTATGCATTGCGCGGCCGTTCAACCACGTCGGCCCGGGCCAGGACGAGCGCTTTGTACTCTCGCGCTTTGCGCGGCTCATTGCACGCATTGCACTCGGACGCGCCGATGCCGAACTGGTTACCGGCAACATCGACGTCACGCGCGATTTTTCCGATGTGCGCGACGTGCTCGATGCCTACTGCGAGCTGATGCTGCACGGACAGCCTGGCGAGATCTACAACGTGTGTTCCGGTGCCGAGCGGCGCATTGGCGACCTGCTGCACACCATGCTCGACATGGCCGGTGTGAACGCCCAGGTACGCGTTGATCCCGCACTGCTGCGTCCCAACGAGCAGATACGCATGGTGGGTACATATTCAAAACTGAACCGGCATACCGGCTGGCAGCCGCGATGCCGTCTCGAAGAAACGCTCGCGGCCATGATCGACTGGTGGCGAGCCAAGGAATCCGAAACATGACGAAACGAGCATTAATTACTGGTATCAGTGGTCAGGATGGGGCATATCTCGCCCGTCTCCTGCTGGAGAAGGGTTACGAGGTTTACGGCTTTCAGCCCCGTCGTTCGACCGACAGCCTGTGGCGCCTTCGCGAGCTTCACGTGCTCGATCATGTGCGGATGCTGAACGGAGATCTGGCAGACCTCTCGTCGGTGGTGCGCGCGGTGGCGGCGTGCAAGCCCGACGAGGTCTACAACCTCGGTGCGCAAAGTTTTGTCGGAAGTTCCTGGGATCAGCCCGTGCTCACCGGCACCGTCACCGGACTGGGCGCCACGCATGTGCTCGAGGCGATTCGTCTCGTGCATCCCCAGGCGCGCTTCTACCAGGCCTCGACCAGCGAAATGTTCGGTCTGATCCAGGCCGAGCAACAGGACGAGAACACGCCGTTCTACCCGCGCAGCCCTTACGGCGTCGCCAAGCTGTATGCGCATTGGATGACGGTCAACTACCGTGAAAGTTTTGGCATGCACGCTTCCAGTGGCATCCTCTTCAACCATGAATCGCCATTGCGCGGCATCGAGTTCGTGACGCGCAAGATTACCGACGCGGTTGCGCGCATCAAGCTTGGGCTTCAGAAAGAACTGCGCCTGGGCAACCTTGATGCAAAACGCGACTGGGGATTTGCCGGCGACTATGTCGAGGCCATGTGGCTGATGCTGCAGCAGGACCAGCCCGACGACTATGTGGTGGCCACGGGCCGTACCACCAGTGTGCGCGAATTCTGTCAGCTCGCGTTCAGCCATGTCGGGCTCAATTACGAAGACTACGTCGTTGTTGATCCTGCTCTGTACCGGCCGGCCGAGGTCGACATCCTGCTCGGCAAACCCGCCAAGGCCCAGGAGCGCCTGGGTTGGCGGGCCAGAACCTCGCTTGAGGAGTTGGTCGTGATGATGGTGGAAGCCGATCTCGCCCGCGTATCGGCCGGCCAACGCAACTGAGGACGCTCCCGTGCTGGCTTACCTCACATCAGCTTCGTTTGCCATCATGATGGCTGCCTTTGTCATGGTGCTGGTTTCAGGCACCGTCGCGTTCTTTCTGCAATGGCGTCGCATCAACGAGGCATACAAGCACCCGCTGCTCCAGGTGCGCGACTTCAAGCAGTTTCCATTCTCACTGCAGGCGGCCATCTATCTCGACTACTTTTTCCGGCTGGCTTTTCCGTCAGTGCGCAAGGGCATGGTCGGGCATGCCAACGAGATGCTCAAGCATGTGAACCCGCGCAAGCTCGACTTTCAGGTTCGCTGGCCCATTGCAGGCCTGTATGGCGGATGCCTCATTGGCCTGGTCGCCATGATCTGTTTCTGGATCCTGCTGGCCTTGCAGGCAGTGTAGGCATAGATGCAGGCTTGAGCAAACGGCGCAAGGGTTGCGCCGTTTCTTGTTCAGGGCATCGGCAAGGGGGCTGCCTGGCGTGGGCCCAAGGCCCGGCCACGCGCGAGCGGGCCGGGCAACACCGGGTGTTTGTCAGTCTGCGTGCGTGGTCCCGCGCTCGTAAGCGATCTGCCCACCCACCAGTGTGAGCCGGACCTGACCCGGCAGTTCGACCCCGAGGAAGGGCGTGTGCTTCCCTTGGCTCAACAGCGACTCCGCACTGACGGTCCACATGGCGTCGAGATCGACCAGACAGAGGTCGGCAAGGCCGCCAACTTCGAGGCGTCCGCTCGTGGCGAGTACCCGGTCTCCCAGCACACGGGCCGGTTCGCTGGTGATGCGGGCGAAAGCCTGGGGCAGCGGTGTCCGGGTCTCCTGCGCCCATTTCAGCGTGAGCGAGAGCAGCAGTTCCAGGCCGGTGGCCCCGGGCTCTGCCTCGGCGAATGGCAGCAGCTTGCTGTCGTCGTCCACGGGCGTGTGGTCGGAACAGATGGCATCAATGGTGCCATCATGCAGGGCCGCACGGATGGCATCGCGGTCGCGCTGGCTGCGCAGTGGTGGATTGAGCCGACAATTCGAATCGAAATGCCCGATGTCGAGGTCGGTCAGGTGCAGGTGGTGGACCGAGACGTCGCAGGTGACCGCCAGCCCCTCGGCGCGCGCCTGGCGCACCAGTTCAAGACCAGCCGCGCTCGAGAGGCGGCACAGGTGTACCCGGGCTCCTGTGGCGCGCTGCAGCGCGAAGATGGTGTGCAGGGCAATGGTTTCGGCCTCAACGGGTATGCCCGACAGCCCCAGCCGCGAAGCGTAGGGGCCGCTGGCTGCGACGCCATCGCGCGCGAGCCACGGGTCCTGGGGACGCAGCCAGATGGCGTGGCCGAAGGTACTGGCGTACTGCATGGCCCGCAACAGCACCGACGTATCGGTAATGGGCTGGTCGGCTTGCGAGAAGGCAACGCAACCGGCATCGGTCAGCAGCCCCATCTCGGTGAGCTTTTCGCCTTTCAGCCCGACAGTGAGCGCGCCCAAAGGATAGACGCGTGCCAGGTTGAGCAGCCGTGCCCGATGTTTCAGCATTTCGATCAGACCCGGTTCATCGAGAACCGGATCGGTGTCGGGCGGCAGCACGAGACTGGTGACCCCGCCCGCAATGGCCGCATGGACTTCCGAGTCGAGCGTTGCTCGGTACTCGTACCCGGGTTCGCGCAGCCTGACAGCGAGATCGACGAGTCCGGGAAGGATGACCAGGCCGGAGGCATCGACCACCCGATCGGGCGTGAAGTCGGCCGGCGCGGCACCCATGGCCACGATGCGTCCACCGGCGATGTAGATGTCCTGGACGGTGTCGGTCGAGCTGGCTGGATTGATGACTCGACCGTTCTTGATGTGCAGCTTCATGTCGATCCCTAGGTATTGCTGGTGCCTGCCACGATGCTCATGACAGCCATGCGCACCGCGATCCCGAAAGTGACCTGGTTCAGGATGACTGCCTGTTTTCCGTCGGCCACGGGTGAGTCGATCTCCACGCCACGGTTCATGGGACCCGGGTGCATCACGATGGCATCGGGCTTGGCCAGGGCAAGTTTCTCGGGCGTGAGGCCGTAATACTTGAAGTACTCTTGCGCCGACGGCAGGAGAGCCCCACGCATGCGTTCGTTCTGCAGCCGGAGCATGATGATGACGTCGACGTCGCGCAAGCCTTCACGCATGTCGTGGAATACGCGCACGCCGAGGTGCTCAAGCCCGCCCGGAAGCAGTGTCTTGGGACCGATGACGCGCACCTCGGGTACTCCGAGCGTAGTCAGCGCCAGGATGTCGGAGCGCGCAACCCGCGAGTGCATGACGTCGCCCACGATTGCTACACGCAGCGAACTGAAGTCGCGTTTGTAATGGCGGATCGTGTACATGTCGAGCAGACCCTGCGTGGGGTGGGCGTGCCAGCCGTCACCGGCATTGATGACGTGCACATGGGGCGCCACGTGCCGGGCGATGAGATGGGGTGCGCCGCTGGCCGAGTGGCGTACCACGAACAGGTCGGCCTGCATGGCGGACAGGTTGCGAATGGTATCGAGCAGCGTTTCCCCCTTGGCCGTCGACGACACGTTGATGTTCAGGTTGTAGACGTCGGCGCTCAGCCGTTTGGCGGCAATCTCGAACGTGGTGCGCGTGCGGGTGGAGTTCTCGAAGAAGAGGTTGAACACGCTCTTGCCGCGCAACAGCGGTACTTTCTTGATTTCCCTCTCGGTCAGCGGCACGAAGGCCTCGGCCGTGTCGAGAATGTGCGTGATGATGTCGCGCGGAAGGCCGTCGAGCGTCAGCAGGTGGACCAGTTCGCCGTGCCGGTTGAGCTGGGGGTTACGCGCCATGGGCTTCCTCCAGTGTGATGGTGAAACGATCACCTTCCTGATTCAGGTTGATGGTGACGTGTTCGGGCACGTCCACGCGTGCCGCGCAGATGGAGGCAGCCACAGGCAGCTGGCGTCCGCCGCGGTCGATGAGCACCGCGAGCTGGATCGAGGCAGGGCGGCCGTAGTCGAAAATCTCGTTCATGGCGCCGCGGATGGTGCGTCCGGTGTACAGCACGTCGTCGACCAGAATGAGATGGCGGCCCTCTACCTCGAAGGGAATCTCGGTGGGTTGTACCTGATGATGCAGGCCGATGCGATCGAAATCGTCGCGATAGAAGCTGATGTTGAGGGCGCCGGGCCGGCCTTCGAGGTTCAGGTCGCGGTGCATCCGTTCGGCGAGCCAGGCGCCGCCCGAACGGATGCCTATGAGATGGACGCTTCCCTGGGGAAGCCGAGCGATCGCCTCAGCCACGAGTTTGCGCAGCTCGGCATAGAGCGATTCAGCGTCTGGGAGTGGTGTCATACGAATGGAACAAAAGGTAGGAGGCAGGCTACCCCGACTTATAACGCATCCAGGTAGCGCTGCAAAATGATGGCCGCAGCAAGCGCGTCATCGGGTTCGTTGCGTCGCTGCATGGCCTGCGCCTCGAGGCTGCTGCCGCGTTCGTCCTGCAGTTCCACGGGCAGACCGAAGCGGCCACGCAGCTGGTCGGCGAAGCGTCGGCAGCGTCCGGTATGGGGCTGCTCGCCGCCATCGAGGGTGAGCGCAAGGCCAACCACGAGGCGGTCGGGGCCCCATTCTTCGAGCAGTTGCTGGATGCGCGCGAAACGTGCCTTGACGGGTTCGGCGGGAATGATCTCGAGCGGCCGTGCGGTACGCGTGAGCGTGTTGCCCAGTGCGACGCCGATGCGGCGCACGCCGAAATCGAAACCCAGCAGGGTTTCGGGGGCAGGGGAAGGCGATGGTGCAGGATTCTCAGGCATGGCCGACGTCGTTGGCCAGCATGATGGGATCGATGCCCAGGAGTTTGAGGGCTGCCGGGTACCGCTCGGAGGCGGGAATGTCGAAAATGACAGACTTGTCGGCGGCTACGGTCAGCCAGGCATTATCGGCCAGTTCGGCCTCAAGCTGGCCAGCGCCCCAACCGGCATATCCCAGCGTGACCAGCATGTTACTGGGCCCGAAGCCTTCCGCGACAGCCTGCAGGACGTCGCGCGACGTGGTGAGGGTGAGGCCGCCCACTTGTATGCTGGAACTGTACGTACTGTCGGCATCGTGCAGGACGAAACCGCGGTCGGTCTGCACGGGTCCGCCGAAGTAGACCGGAGCATCCTTGATGGGAGCGATTTCCAGCTTGAGGTCGATGCGCTCGAACAGCGAACCGAGGGTGAGGTCGGTGGGTCGGTTGATCACCAGCCCAAGTGCGCCACGGGGAGTGTGCTCACAGATGTAAATCACCGTACCCTCAAAGCCGGTGTTCGCGAGTTTCGGCATCGCAATCAGGAACTGATTCGACAGGTCGAGCCGGTCGTCGTCGCCCGCTTTGGTCATGACTGCTCTCCGTGGTGAAACACACTGTTTCTTCAGATTTCCACCATTTCGAAGTCTTCCTTACGCGCGCCGCATTCGGGGCAGACCCAGTTGGGCGGAACGTCTTCCCAACGCGTTCCGGGGGGGATGCCTTCTTCGGGCAACCCGGCGGCCTCGTCGTAAGTCCAACCGCAAATCAGACACATCCAGGTGCGCATGGTTTCTCGCTTCTACAATTACACTAACTGGTACGGAGTGGTCGCAGTACCGCGTACATTTTCACATCACCGCAGAACCTGCGCCACCGCTTGTTCAACATCTTACTAAATCCTACGTTGACACCCGCAAAATCCCTTCCCGTTGTCTTGACCTTTGGCCCGTCGGATCCCAGCGGGGCAGGCGGCATACAGGCTGACCTGCTGACGGGGGCCAGTCTGGGCTGTCACGTGGTCACCGTCACCACTGCACTGCTCGTGCGCGACACCGCAAACACCGAGTCGGTGCAACCGGTTGCCGCAGAGTGTGTCGACGACCAGGCGCGCTGCCTGCTCGAAGACATGCCGGTGAAAGCCTTCAAGGTGAGCGGGCTTTACACCCCTGAAGCGGTCAGCGCGGTCGCGCAGGTGGTGGCCGATTACCCGGAGGTTCCACTGGTCCTGCACCTTGGCACCGATAGCCCGAAGACCACTGAAAGCGGTGACGAAGATACCGCCGAAGATGCGCTGCTCGCCCAGCTCGAGCTGCTTGGCCCGCAGGGGCATGTGGTGATGGTCGATCATCACCGGCTGGAGAGCTGGTACAGTGAAGGGCTGCTTGCCCGCGGCGACACCGAGAACGCGCTGCAGGCATTGCTCAACCTTGGGCCAAGGCACGTCTTTCTCACCAACGTCCCGCATGCGGGCGGAGCGCCGGTTAACGTGCTTGCCGAACAGGCGCCCCAGGCCGAGGCATGGGTATGGCAGACGCCGCCTGGCTCTTACCGGGGCGTGGGCAGTACGCTCTCGGCTGCCATTGCGGCCATGCTGGCGCGCGAGCGGCCATTGCGCGAGGCAGTGATAGACGCCCAGCGGTTCACGCGGCGTGCCATGGAAAGCGCCTACCAGCCCGGCATGGGACGCGAGGTCCTCGACCGGTTCTTCTGGGTGCGCAGCAGCGATGACGAGACGGGGGAAGGGCCGGACGCCAGCCCGACCACGAAGGACGGCAAATCCGGCTGACTTTCATGGGGCGGCATTCCAGGGTGGCGGCAGCGCGCCCGTGCAGGGTGACCCGTTCGTGTCGTCACGACCCTGATCGCGCGCGAACGGCGTCGGCCAGGGTGCTGCGCGGGCTGTCCCGGCATGTTAGATTGAACATTTGTGACGAATACCAGGCTAGTGATCCAGACTGACCATACAACCAGAGAGGGCGTGTCCTTCACGCCAGGAAATCGCCCGCCGCGCGTGCGGGGGATCGTGGGTCTATACGGGCTGACTCCAGAGTGGGACGACATCGACCGTCTGGAGAACGCCGTAGTACAGGCGGTGCGGGGCGGGCTGCAAGCCCTGCAGCTGCGGCGCAAGCTTGCCAGCGGCGCGCGACTCAGGGTCGAGGCTGAGCGGCTGCGCGACGTCTGCCGGCGCGAAGGCGTCATCTTCATCATCAATGACGACTGGCAGCTTGCCCTCGATATCGGTGCGGATGGCGTGCATGTGGGCCGTGACGATGCCAACGAGGCCACGGTGTCCCGTCTGGTTGCCGCGGGGCTGAACGTTGGCGTGTCGTGTTACAACGACCTCGAGCGCGTGCGTTGGGCGCTGGCGGCCGGGGCACAGAACGTCGCACTCGGGTCGGTCTACCCGTCGCCCACCAAGCCCGCTGCTGTCCGGGTCGGGCTGGAGACCATCCGTCAGGCACGCCGCCTGTGCGAGTCCATGGCGCAGGATGGCGCGCGCGCGTCGGTCATTGCCATCGGTGGCATCGAGCCGAACAACGCGGCGCCAGTTGCTGCAGCGGGTGCCGATGCGGTGGCGGTCATTAACGGATTGTTCGAGCAGCCTGATATCGAGCGTGCAGCGCGCACGCTGTGCGAAGCGATGGCGCCGCGCTGAATGCGCACGCATCAACGGCAGCAGGCTGCGCCGGGTTGCCGGCGTGCCAGTCGCAGTCGCAAGTATCGCCCGCAGCGACGTTGTGCCCGATGCGTCGGGTTTCGGGTACGGTCCGTGTGCCGCGCCCGCCAAGTTTATTGTGCAGGTGTTCCATGAGTCTCAATGCCGAGCTTTTCCAGCGAGCCAGCCGCACCATTCCCGGCGGGGTAAATTCCCCCGTGCGGGCGTTTCGTTCGGTGGGTGGCGTTCCACGCTTCATCCAGCGCGCCCAGGGGCCTTACGTCTGGGATGCCGAGGGAACCCGATACATCGATTATGTGGGTTCATGGGGTCCGGCCATCCTGGGCCATGCCCACCCCGAGGTGGTACGTGCGGTCCAGGAAGCAGCAGCGGGTGGCCTGTCGTTCGGTGCGCCCACCGAAGCTGAAGTGCTGCTGGCCGAATTGCTGGTCGAGCGCATTCCGTCAATGCAGCAGGTCAGGCTCGTAAGCTCGGGCACCGAGGCCACGATGAGTGCCATCCGGCTGGCGCGAGGGTTTACCGGGCGCAAGAAGATCATCAAGTTCGAGGGTTGCTATCACGGGCACGCCGACAGCCTGCTGGTCAAGGCAGGGTCGGGCCTGCTGACGTTTGGCAACCCCACGTCGGCCGGTGTACCGCCAGAGTTCGTCGAACACACCATCGTGCTCGATTTCAACGATCTGGCCGGGGTCGAGGCTGCGTTTGCGCGCATGGGCGAGGACATCGCATGTGTCATCGTAGAGCCGGTAGCGGGGAACATGAATCTTGTCAGGCCTGCCGAAGGCTTCCTGCAGGGTCTGCGCGACCTGTGCACCCGGCACGGTGCGCTGCTGATATTCGACGAGGTCATGACCGGTTTCCGGGTGGGACCGCAGGGGGCACAAGGCCTGTTCGGCATCACTCCCGACCTCACCACGCTGGCCAAGGTCATCGGTGGTGGCATGCCCATTGGCGCCTTCGGTGGCCGTCTCGACGTCATGGAATATGTGGCGCCGCTGGGGCCTGTGTACCAGGCGGGAACCCTGTCGGGCAATCCGGTGGCAGTGGCGGCCGGCCTGGCCACGCTGAAGCTTCTCGCCGAGCCGGACTTCTACGAACGTCTGGCGCGCCAGGCCGGCAGGCTGATACAGGGTTTGCGCGAATGTGCCAACAAGGCTGGCGTGCCGTTCACGGCCGACTCGGTCGGTGGCATGTTCGGCATCTATTTTCTCGAGGAACCTCCCCGAAGTCTTGCTGACGTGTCGCGCAGCGACATCGAGCGGTTCAAGGCTTTCTTCCACGCGTGCCTGGAACGCGGCGTGTATTTCGCGCCGTCGGCGTTTGAAGCGGGCTTCGTGTCCGCGGCCCACGACGATGCCGTCATCGATCAGACCCTGACGGTCGCGGCCCAGGCGCTGGAGCAGGTGAAACAAGCATAAGGACCAATATGGCTGTCAATTTGCACATTCCTGCCGATCATGAAATCTACCCCGTGGTAGGTGTGGAAATCGGGGTGGCCAGCGCCGGCATTCGCCAGCCCGGCCGCCGCGACCTGACCGTGTTCCGCCTGGCGGAAGGCAGCTCGGTGGCCGGCGTGTTCACGCGCAACCGTTTTCGGGCGGCGCCGGTCGTCGTGTGCGAAGAGCATCTGCAGCGTGCGGGCAACGGAGTGCGGGCGCTCGTCATCAACACGGGCAATGCCAACGCGGGCACTGGTGATGAAGGCATGGCCGCGGCGCGCGCTACCTGCAACGAGCTGGCGCAGCTGATGGGGCTGGAAGCGCAGCAGGTGCTGCCGTTCTCCACCGGCGTCATCATGGAGCCGTTGCCCATTGACCGCATCGTCGCAGGCCTGCCCGCCGCCATTGCCGACCTGAAGGCCGACAACTGGAAGAATGCTGCCTACGGCATCATGACCACGGACACCCAGCCGAAGATCGTCTCGCGCCGGGTGCAGATCGACAATGTCGAAGTCACCATCACCGGCATAAGCAAGGGCGCAGGCATGATCCGGCCCAACATGGCCACCATGCTGGGATTTGTCGCAACCGACGCCGGGATCGACCAGGCGCTGCTGCAACAGCTGGTTCGCGACATTGCCGACCGATCGTTCAACCGCATTACGGTTGACGGTGATACGTCCACCAACGATTCCTTCGTAACCATCGCCACCGGCAAGGGGGGATTGCAGGTGAGTGGCCCCACGCATCCGGGCTTCGTGCCGCTGCGCCGGGCGCTGGTAGAAGTGGCTGTTGAGCTTGCCCAGAAGATCGTCCGCGATGCCGAAGGCGCTACCAAGTTCGTCACCATCCATGTGGAAGACGCCGGCAGCACCGAGGAAGCGCTGATGGTGGCGTACGCCGTAGCGCATTCGCCGCTGGTGAAAACCGCGTTCTACGCCAGCGACCCCAATCTGGGCCGCATCCTCGCTGCCATCGGCTATGCCGGCATCAGCGATCTCGATGTCAGCCGCGTCAATCTCTGGCTCGACGATGTCCATGTGGCGGTGAATGGAGCGCGCAATCCTACCTATCGTGAAGAAGACGGCCAGCGTGTCATGTCCAGGGACGAGATTACGGTGCGCATCTCGCTGGGCCGTGGCAGCGCGCGTGAAACGGTTTACACCTCCGATCTCTCACACGAGTACGTCAGCATCAATGCCGATTATCGGTCGTAGCGGAAACACCCCATCGTGAACAGCAGTCATTCATCATCCGATCTGCAAGACCTCATCCAGCAGGCCAGGCGTGTGATGGCACAGCTCGAGGCGTGGCTGCCACCGGCGCCGCCGCCAGTCGACTGGGACGCGCACGCTTTCCGCTGGCGCCGTCGTGGCGCGCGCGGCTGGCTCGAGTCAGTGTCGAACATCGCGCGCATCCAGCTCGACGACCTGCAGCACATCGACCGCCAGAAGCACATCATCGAGCGTAATACGGTGCAGTTTCTACAGGGCAAGCCTGCCAACAACGTGCTCATGACCGGTGCGCGAGGTACTGGCAAGAGCTCGCTGGTCAAGGCGTTGCTGACCCGGTACGCGCCAGAAGGGCTGCGCCTGATCGAGGTCGACAAGGAGGACCTGGCCGATCTCCCCGACATCGTCGCGCAGGTGTCCGATCGCCCGGAACGCTTCATCATCTTCTGTGACGACCTGTCATTCGAGGAAGGCGAGGCCGGCTACAAGGCGTTGAAGTCCGTACTCGACGGGTCGGTGGCAGCTACCAGCGCCAACGTACTGATCTACGCCACGTCCAACCGCCGGCACCTCATGCCCGAATACATGCATGAGAATCTGCAGGTGAAGCACCAGAGCGACGGTGAAATCCACCCTGCCGAATCCATCGAGGAGAAGGTCTCGCTGTCCGAGCGGTTTGGTCTCTGGTTGTCGTTCTACCCGTTCCGGCAAGACGACTACCTCGACATCGTGGCCTACTGGCTCACACAGCTGGGATGCCCGGACGACGAGATCGACCGTGCCCGCACTGAAGCCCTGCAATGGACGCTCGAGCGCGGATCGCGTTCGGGAAGAGTGGCATGGCAGTTCGCGAAAGACTGGGCAGCGCGCCATGCCGCATGACCTTCCAAACACCAGCGAGCTTGCCGCATCCCCGGTTCCGCTCAAGCACCTGCGCGTGGCAGCGGGGCTGCTGTTGCGGCCCGATGGCAGCCTGCTGTTGGGACAGCGTCCGGAGGGCAAGAGTTACGCGGGATGGTGGGAGCTGCCAGGCGGCAAGCTCGAGCCAGGCGAAGAGCCCGTCCAGGCCCTGTGCCGTGAGCTCAAGGAAGAGCTGGGGATCACCGTTACCCGGGCTTACCCCTGGGTGAGCTACGTGCATGTGTACCCGCAGTCAGTCGTACGGTTGTGGTTCTACCGGGTCGTGGCCTGGGAAGGGGATCCAACCGGCATCGAAGGGCAACGCCTGAGCTGGGCGGACCCCCAGGCATCGGTTGCCGAAATCGAGGCGGGGCTTGGCAGCGGACACCTGCTGCCGGCCACGCTGCCACCGATCGCGTGGCTGAAGGTGCCTCCCGTCTATGTCATCGTGGCGCCCGACAGCCCGGTCGAGGCTGCAGCCATTCTGCGTCATGTGGCCCAGGCCATCGACAACGGCGGACGTCTGTTCCAGTTCCGTGCGCCGGATTGGCATGCCGGGCCTGCCGCGTCGTCGCTGTACGACCTGTTTTGCCAGGTCCTGCGGCTGGTGCATGAAGCAGGGGGGCGGCTCCTGGTGAACAGCGCGCACCCCGAGTCGTGGTGGGCCCAGGCTGATGGGGTTCATCTGCGCAGTACCGACCTCGAGCGCAAGCTGCCAAAGCTGGCAGAGCACGCCTGGGTAGCGGCATCAGCCCACTCCGAACAGGAACTGGAGCGGGCGCGCAATGCCGGCGCTCTGTTTGCCGTGCTGGGGCCGGTGTTGCCGACGGCCACGCACCCCGACGCCCAGCCCCTGGGCTGGGAGCGTTTCGCGCAGCTGGCGCAGACGGCAGGCATTCCGGTGTTTGCCCTGGGAGGGCAGTCGGAGAACACCCTCGAGACCGCCTGGCGTCATGGTGCGCACGGCATCGCCGGGATTCGCCAGGTGGCGGCCGCCTGCAGACTGCTCTAGGGGCAGCTGGCGGGCAGTACCGTCAGATGCTGGTGCACAGTGACATCTCGAACTCGACGTCATGCATGACGGGCTGGGGCTTGCCGCTGCCGTCTTGCTGGGCGAAACGGATCGAGATGGAGTACTTGTTGGCGCTGATCTCGGGGAAAATGCGGCTGCTGGCGGGCAGGTACACGCGCAGCAACTGATAAGGCTTCCCGTCGGGCGACGCCTGGTAAACGCCCTGCCGCGCTACCAGGCGCTGCGTGTGGCAGTTCCGGCGCAGCAGTTGCAGGGCCAGCACGAGACTTTCATACAAGGGCAGCATGGGCTGGCACCAGCGCTGCAGGTCTGCCTTGCGTTCTTCAGCAGGGCGATGTTGCCAGGCGTAGTACGACGGCATGTCGAATTCGCACACTCCGCCCGGGATAACGATACGGCTGCGCAGGCTTTGCAACCACTCGTTTTGCCGTATGGAATCGGCAGGTTTCACCTGGTTCGCCAAACCGTTGATGACGTCTTCCAGCCGGCGCAGGGTTTTGTCGAGCAGGGCGCGCTCGACTTCCGGATGCTCGCGTAGCGCGGTAAGTGCCTGGCGCTGGCGTTCCAGTTCCTGCAGCAGGTCTGTGCGCGCATCCGAGCGGCCGGTAAAGCGATTGACCGCCTCGGTAATTTCGAACAGCGTGATGAGAGCCGCGTGGTGCGCGCGAGGGTCGTCCTGCTGGGTGAAATAGAACAGTCGATCGAACTGATCTTCCAGCCGCAACAGGTTCCGGACACGCTCGTTGAAGGGATATTCGTATTCGATCACGCAGGGCATCAACGTTGAGGTTCAGTTTGCATTGTAGCGACCATCGACAATGGAAAAGGCAACAGATTCAGACAATGCGGCCATGGTCATGGCGTGGTGTCCGGGATGCTGCCTTCGGTGCGCTCACGCACGATCTTCATCCATCGTTCGTGCAGCACATGCACGCGGTGGCGCAGTTCGTCGCGGGTGGTGGTGCCGTCATTGACGAGGACGTCATCGGCCACGGCAAGACGTTGGGCCCGCGTAGCCTGCGCGGACAGGATGCGCAATACGGCGTCGCGGGTGAGGCCACTGCGTTGCATGACTCGTGCAATCTGCGTTTCCTCATCGCAGTCCACCACGCAGACGCGGTCCACCCGCGAAAGCCAGCGGCCCGATTCCACCAGCAGCGGCACTACGAACACCTGGTAAAGCCCTTCCGCCCGCGCGGCCAGCAACTGCACTTCCGCACCGATCATGGGGTGCAGCAGCGCTTCCAGGCGCGCGCGTGCCTGCGGTTCGCGGAAAACCAGCTCGCGCATGCGTGCGCGATCGAGGCCGCCTTCATGATTGATGACCTCCTCGCCGAACAGCGCCCTGATGGGAGCGATGGCAGGTCCGCCGGGCTGGGTGAGTGCGTGGGAGATGAGGTCGGTATCGATGATGGCTGCACCCAGCACGGCCAGCTGATCGGCAACGACGGATTTTCCGGAGCCGATTCCGCCGGTGAGGCCGATGCGTAACGGAGCATGCGGGTTGGGCCGCGGACGGGCATGCGGGTTGGTGTGAGACTCGCTGGGCATGGTGTTGAGGATGGAATCTTGTTTTTTGCCTGCGGAACGCGACGTGCCAGACGGACACCTGGGCCAGCTTTTAGTTTCACATGTTTGGGATGATACGCCAACAAACTGACAGGTCAGACGCCTACCAGGGTATGGCGGGCAAGAATCCGGGACAAAGCACGGCGATCGCGCCGCCCAGCGCCAGAAAACCGCCGAACGGGATGGGGTCGTCGTGGGCCAGGCGCTTCAGCGCGACCAGCACCAGGGCGACGGCTGCACCGGCCAGTGCAGCGACGAGGATGACGGCTGGCAGCGCCTGCCAGCCCAGCCAGGCGCCCAAGGCCGCCAGGAGTTTGAAATCTCCATGCCCCATGCCCACCTGGCGACGCAGCAAGCGGTAGCCTGTGCCAATCAGCCATAACACCAGGTAACCCGAGATGGCGCCGATGACGGCGTCATCAAGGCGGGCGAACCCGAACCCGGTCAGGTTGACGATGAATCCGGCCCACAGCAGTGGCTGGGTGATGGCATCGGGGAGCAACAGGGTGCGCAGGTCGATGGCAGACAGGGCCACCAGCGCCGCGAGCAGGATCATGCTGGATACGGCGGTGGGCGTGGGTCCGAAACGCCACGCAGCTGCCATGAACAGGATCGCGGTGGCCCCCTCTACCAGGGGATACATGGCCGAAATGCGCGTGTCGCAGTGGCGACAACGGCCGCGCAGCCAGATCCAGCTTAGGATGGGTATCAGCTCTGCCCAACCGAGTGGGTGCTGGCATGTGGGGCAGTGGGAGCGCGGAACAGCAAGATTGAACCGGGAAGCGTGCAGCTCTTGTGCCGGGTTGGTGGCGGCGTGCGGGGGGGCCAATGAAGTGGTCGGACCCATGGTTCGGGTAGCCGGGAGGTCTGGTGTGGCCGACATGCCGAGGTATTCGGCGCACTCCGCTTGCCAGGCACGGTCGATCATGCGGGGGAGGCGTACGATCACCACGTTAAGAAAGCTGCCAACGAGCATTCCTGCCAGGCAGGCGCACAGCAGGAGGACGGTTGGGGTGATGGCGAATGCATGCACGGAGTATGATTCCATGGCGTGAAGATACTACGGAGCTTCGGTCATGTCCGCGAGGGTGTGTCATTTATTCCGCGCTCAACGTCTGTTGGGCATTGCTGCAGTGGGTCTGTTGCTGGTGGGGTGTGAACATTACGCACCCAACGTACGTCCGGAGGCGGGCAGTACCGAAGCCATCGCGCTCGAGCAGGCGGGGCGCCTGTACTCGCAAGGGGCCAGCCGCGCTGCGGCGCCGTCGCAGCTACGCATCGTCACCAGCGGCCTTACCAGCAGCGCAGAAGATCGCCAGGCATGTGCGGACTGGCTGGACGCGTGCTGGGAAGCGCAGGGCATGACACCGGCGCAGGAGGTCCTGCCGGGTACGACGCGACCTGCGCCGGCGCAGACATTCCGTGGTCTGTTGCCATGTACCGGGCAATCAATGGGGTGCACGGTGCAGCACGCCACGCTCACCATGCTGGCTGACCGTAGCTGGTTCGTGCGCATTGTCTATCTCGACCAGCGCAACCAGCCGATCGGGGCCGAGGTCGATATGCGCGGCTGCTGGCAACGTGCGCCGGGCAACCTCCGTCAGTTCATGCTCACCCAGGAAAACGAGGCGCCCTTCGCTTCCTTCCTTGCTACCTCCAACAATACCCTGGCGTGGGATAACTCCGCCGGCGACAGCCGGCTGCACTACACGCTTACCCGTCAGCCCGAACTGGACTCCGAGGCGCTGCAGGCTACCCATGGCCTGCGCTGCAGCGCGTAACGGGGGGCCGGATTCGGTGCCGGGCAGGCAGGTCGAGCGGACGTGCTGCGGGGGCGCGTGACTGCCCTACGCACCTTCCTCCAGGTGCAGCAGCCCGAGGCCGGTCAGCAACCCCGAATGATATGAACATTGGCGAACCTGTGGGTGGTCGAGTGCCGCCCGCATCGCAAGCCATACGATCATTTCTACGGATTCTGCACCACCTCGTTGCATGTAGTCATCGTGGTTCAGAGCGATGAGCTGTTGCGGGTCTTCAACCAGCAGGTGCAGGAAGTTTCTGTCCCAGTGCGGGTTGGTGTAACCGAAATTGGCGCCGTGCAGCTGGTGCGACAAGCCGCCCGTCGAAACCACGACGACCCGTTCGTCCTTCGCATATGAGCGCACGGCGCGTGCGATGGCCTGCCCGAGTTTCCAGCAGCGTGCGGGGGTGGGCAAG
This sequence comes from uncultured Pigmentiphaga sp., assembly GCA_937891425.1. Classification (GTDB taxonomy): domain Bacteria; phylum Pseudomonadota; class Gammaproteobacteria; order Burkholderiales; family Burkholderiaceae_B; genus Verticiella. The sequence goes on along the minus strand of CALAGD010000065.1, from coordinate 642 downwards.
GGAGGCTGGATGACGTTGACGGCCACGGGAATGATGCGTACGTCCCAGGGGGGATCGCACAGCAGCGGCATTACCGAGAAGAATCCGTGGTCGAGCATCATGCGCTGGCATACGGTTAAATCGAACTCCTCTCCGATGAGCGAGCGAACGATGTGCCAGGAGAAGGCAGGATCACCAGTCGGCGAAGGCAGAGGACGGCTGGTCTGGCGTTCCGGTGCGAGCTCATAGGAGTTCGCCACTCCTATGGCAAATGTAGGAACAATATCGAGATCGAACTGCCAGAAGTGATCGTTGTAGATGAAGATCATCACGTCTGGCCGTGACTCGGCCAGGCGCACCCGCAGACTCGCGGCTGAATCGAAGAAGGGGCGCCAGGCTGCGGTGTTTTCCTGGCGCTGATCGTACGCGAATGCGATGGACGGGGAATGCGAGGCTCCGACCCCGGCGATGATTCTAGCCATTTGCTGTGTCGTCTCTCAGAGAGTGGATGGGAAGCCTGTTCTTGAGCTCGGCAACCGTAATTCCGCGCATTCGGGCTCCTATCTCGAGAAGTGATGCGTTGAATGCGCGGGCGCCCTTGGCCAGAGTGTCAAGTGCAAAGTAAATTTGAGCCACAAAGTGCATGGGCGCGCATGTGAAATC